>JAXDTJ010000085.1:0-7047 GCA_034090015.1 Paludibacteraceae bacterium
CGAGAACCTAACTCCGCAGGAGCATTCAGCATGAAAGATACCTCCGTCTCTTCACCGTTTCCCGTGTAGAGACTGTCCATGTCTTGCGAACATCCGCTCGCAAACAGCATACCCGCTATCGCCGCCATGCTGAATAGGAAACTCTTTTTCATACAATTGAAGTTTTTTAATAGGGTTGATTATTATTTTTTGTGAGTTTTGCCGACATTAAACATATAGCCAAACGAAACAGACACGTGGTCTAATCCGTAATAAACCTCCTTGCGGGTGTCCACGAGTTTTCCGTTATGCTCATTGCGGAAACGGTCGTAGTGAAGCGAATAGACACCTGCTCCGACTGCCACCTCAAACTTCCACCGTCGGTCGGGGGTAAGCGGCATACGGTAACCAAAACCTATGCCGCCTCCCCACATAGGGCTTGTCATGCTGTGGTCTTGGTAGCGATACGCACCCGGCACCGCTACATTATAGTATGCCATACCGAAATGGGCATCCACAAAGAAACCGTCTTGCCCTCTGCGGAAATGGTAGCGAACAGCAGGCTGGAGAGCAAACGTGCGGAACTTGAGCGTCTCCACAAAATAGTTGATGCCCGAGTAATAGACAGGGATAGACAACGACCAATGGGGCGACAGGTCGAAATCTATCGCCACATTGGCTATCAACATAGCCCACATCGCTACGTTGGTTTTCAAATAAATATGATGAACCCACGTGGAGTCGATCAACTCACGCGACAAAGCGGCATGGGGGTTCCATGCCGGCGGTGCGGCATAGGCAGCCACACTACCACGCAAGGATGACGATCCGTCATCGCCATCCGAAAAACATTGCAACTGATTGATTTTTAATGAATTAGTACCCCCCCCACTAAAATTTCTGTCATGTGTTGAGGTTCTGCACGAGCCACAATAAACTCGGCTGTCGCCTTACGCATGGCAAGAAACGATGCGGGATAGAGCCCTTGCCCCAACATATCACGCTCTTCCGACGTGAGACAGGGCACGGGAGCAAGGTAATACGAAATAATGCTATCGGGCAAATCATACCGACTACGCACCCACTGCGCCAAAGCATGCATACGCTCAGCCCCCAACTGCGTATTGAACGCCTCCGGACCTTCCGGCGATACATAGCCGCCGAAAGTAACCTCTTGCAAACTAAGACGGGGGTCGAAAGAAACACTGTCTAAGAAATAGCACAAGTCGGAAAGATACGTCTCATTGTTTCGAAAAGAGGAGTCTATCCTACTGTCTTCAATGGAGAAATCCACCCAAAAGGCATGCGTGTCCGCACAAAGGGGCAACCGGCAAAGAAGCCCGATGCACACACAGGAAAGAGCAATATGCAAGGAGATTCGAGACACGTTCTTTTCGATTTTATGGACTATCTTTATGAAAAAATCGGTGCAAAAGTACCGCTTTTTTGCAACATATGCAAATTTTTGCGTGATTTTTTTTATTTTTTTTCACTCAAAAGGCGAAAATTTGAATTACTTGGTACTATTGTATTCACTTTTCAGAGATTTATCCCGACTTTGTTTACCCCTGCCTGTCCCGACTTGCCGGGAACAAGTCGGGGTCAAGAAAGAAAAGACGATAGCCCCAAAGGGGCGACATAACGCACCTGTGAGGGTGAGAAGACGTTATGCCGAAACAGACAAGCGAGGATAATTGGGGGAGAGAGAAAAAAATCGCATAATTATTTGCATATCTCATAAAAAAGCAGTACCTTTGCGGCGACTTTTGTGGTCTATAACAAACTCAGGTGCAGCCCACGATAAATCGGGATAAAACCGGCACCTACAAAACATTTTTAGCTCAAATGAATATAGTAAGAAAGGAGATTGCTCTCCCTGATGGGCGAGTCATCACACTCGAGACCGGCAAACTGGCTAAACAAGCCGACGGTGCAGTGATGGCGACGCTCGGCAACACGATGGTGCTTGCCACAGTATGCTCCGCAAAGGATGCAATGCCCGGTACGGATTTCATGCCGTTGACCGTGGAGTACAAAGAGAAATTTGCTTCGGCAGGTCGCTTCCCCGGCGGGTTCACGCGCCGCGAAGGCAAAGCGTCGGATTATGAAATCCTGATTGCCCGCCTCATCGACCGCGCCCTGCGCCCCCTCTTCCCCGCGAACTATCACGCGGACACTTTCGTAAATGTTACGCTCTATTCGGCTGACGGCATCGACATGCCGGAGTCTATCGCAGGCTTGGCTGCCGGCGCAGCACTCGCATGCTCAGACATCCCATTCGAGGGTCCTGTGTCGGAGGTGCGCGTAGCGCGCGTGAACGGCGAGATGGTTATCAACCCGACCTTCGAGCAGTGCGAGCAGGCTGACCTCGAACTCATGGTCGCTGCCACCTACGACAACATCATGATGGTGGAGGGCGAGATGAAAGAGGTACCCGAGTCCGTCATGCTGGAGGCTATCCGTGCTGCACACGAGGCGATTAAGCCGCAGTGCTTGGCGCTGAACGAGATGATGGCAGCCTATGGCAAGACTGTGAAACGCGAGTACTGCCACGAGGTGAACGACGATGAGTTGCGTCAAGCCGTGCACGACTTCTCGTATGCTCGTGCGTATGCTCAGGCGACCGCAGCAGATACCAACAAGCACCACCGTGAGGAGATGTTCGCACAGATATGCGAGGACTTCAAGACCGAGAAAGCCGATTATATGGCATCCCGCGCCGAGGCGCTGGGCATAGAGGTGGACGAGGTTGCCGCTATGGTTGACCGCTACTACCACGACGTAGAGAAAGAGGCTATGCGCCGTGCCGTATTGGACGAAGGCAAGCGTCTCGATGGCCGTAAGACCACCGACATCCGCCCCATCTGGTGCGAGGTGAGCCCCCTGCCCGGACCGCACGGAAGCAGCATCTTCACCCGCGGTGAGACACAATCGCTCTCTACCGTAACGCTCGGCACCAGCCGCGACGAGAAGATGATTGACGAGGCGCTCATACAAGGCACCGACCGCTTCCTGCTCCATTATAACTTCCCGCCCTTCGCTACGGGCGAGGCGAAACCCCAACGCGGTGTAGGTCGTCGCGAGATAGGGCACGGCAACTTGGCGTGCCGCGCGCTGAAGAACATGATTCCTGCCGATTTCCCCTATAGCATCCGCGTAGTGAGCGACATCCTCGAGTCTAACGGCTCTTCGTCGATGGCTACGGTATGTGCCGGCACGCTCGCACTCATGGACGCAGGTGTACCCATCAAGAAACCCGTTAGCGGTATCGCTATGGGACTTATCTCCGAGTGCAAAGGTACGAAATACGCCATCCTGAGCGACATCCTCGGCGATGAGGACCACCTCGGCGACATGGACTTCAAGACAACGGGTACCCGCGACGGTCTGACCGCTTGCCAGATGGATATCAAGGTGGACGGACTGAGCTACGAGATATTAGAGAACGCGCTCGCACAGGCACACGAGGCACGTATGTACATCCTCGACCGTATTCTCGAGACCATGCCTGCTCCGCGTCCAGACCTCAAACCGCAAGCACCGCGCATCGTAACCTTCATGATTCCGAAGGATATGATTGGTGCAGTGATAGGTCCCGGCGGTAAGATTATCCAAGGTATCCAAGCAGAGACCGGCGCTGTCGTTTCTATCGACGAGGTAGAGGAAGGCGGCCGCGTGGAAGTGGCCAGCAACAATGGTGCCGCTATGGAAGCCGCTGTGGCGAAAATCAAAGCCATCGTAGCCCTGCCCGAGGTGGGCGAAGAGTACGAGGCTACGGTGAAGTCCATCATGCCCTACGGCTGCTTCGTAGAGTTCATGCCGGGTAAGGAAGGACTGCTCCATATCTCCGAAATTGACTGGAAACGCTACGAGACCATGGAGGAGACCGGGCTCCACGAGGGCGACAAGGTGCGTATCAAGTTGCTCGAAGTGGATGAGAAGACCGGTAAGTTCCGCCTCAGCGCCAAAGCCCTGAAGCCCAAACCCGAAGGCTATGTAGAGCAGGACCGCCCTGCCCGCGGAGGCGACCGCGGACCCCGCCCCGAGCGCAGAGGTCCCCGTCCCGAACGCGCTGACCGTGGCGAACGTCCCTTCCGCAACGGTGATGCCGACGGCGCACGCCTCGACCGCAGACACTAAGCGAGACTCATAGCATATCATAGCCCCCTTCCGTCTTTCGTAGATGGAAGGGGGCTATGTTAAAATCACATCTTTTATTTCACCACGAGGTCGAGGAACTTGTTGTGGCGGGTGTCGTCCTGCATGAGGAGTTGCAGTTTGAACTGCCCGTCGCGAGCACCCTCGGCGATACAACGCGCCTTGAACTGCTCAAACGACTGCGACACCATGCGCTTGGTGTCGGGCTCTTTCAAGCGGAATGAGTCGCGCTTTGCCTTATACTCGATGTTCATCTCCTTCAGCACCTCATCCACCACGCGGGTGAACGCCTCCGCCTGCTCCTGCGTGGTGGTCGGCTCGGCGAACTCGTACATAAAATCGTAGTTGGACTTCTCGAGATTGGCGAAGCCGATGAAGAACTGCGTCTTCAGTCCCGTGCGCTGTTCTGCCTCGCGGACAGCCGCAATGAACTGACGCTCATGGAGTTTCTCCCCCGTGATGGTAACGATACCATTCACTTTCTGAATCATGTGCACCGTCGGCGTCTGCTCGAAGAAATCGCCCACCTCCACAAGGTCGTTCATGTTGTAGCGATAGAGCCCCGCCATGGTCGTTACGAAGGGGCAGTAGCGTTTGCCTTTCTGCAACTCGTGCAGTTGGAGAAAACGGGGATTAGGATTGTCCAAATCTTCCTCAGCGATGAACTCGTAGTAGTGGAAATGGGGGAAGAGAACGGTGTTGTTCGTGTCGTCCAGCACCAGACCGAAGCGGCACTCCGACGAGAAATACCCGAACTCTTGGTGCAACATCCCCTCGGGGAAGGAGTCAGCAAACTTGTCGAGATAGACCTTCGTATTGCCGCATTTCCATGTGTTCAGTATCTGCAAGTCGCGCCAGTAGTGCTTCGGCAGCACGGTGCCGTACTTGGCTTTGAGCGCACGCAGTTCAGCAGCCCGCGCGGGGTTGGGCTTGAGGTAGGGCTGGATGTCGTCGCGAATCCACTGCGGGATGTTGAGCGACGCATTGAGCGTACCGTGCTCAATATCATTGCAATAGTCGTCGTAGAACTCGTTGACGTTGTTCTGCATCTCCACGATGGTGGACGGGTTAGCCGTAACGATAAGGGTTACATTGCGCTCAATCCCCATACGCATAAGGGTGTAGTAACGCGCCGTATAGTCCTCAATCGAGAAGACTGACGCGGGCGAGGCATAGAGTTTCTTGACGAACTTCGGGCAGTCGCGCTGCGTAACGCCCGACACAGAGCCGTAGAACGTGCCGTCGGGCGCTTCGCCTTCCTTCACTTTGCCCACGATGGACACAATCTTGCCGGCATAGACCTTCGGGCGGTTCTTGATGAAGTTGAAGAGCCAGACCTTGGTCATCTTGCCATACACGCTGTTCAGGTACTCTTTTGTGATAGGAATCCACTTGGGTTCGGAGGTCGTGCCCGAGGTAGTGGCGTACATCACGGGCTTGCCCGGGAAGAGGATGCTCTCCCCGCCGTGTTTGTGCTTCTCCACGTAGGGGCGCAGGTCCTCGTAGTCGTTGGGCTTCACAGCCTGCTGATAGCGGGCATAGAGTTCGGTGTCGGTCTTGGCTTGGAGGATGTCGGCGAAACCATGTTCGCGCCCGTACTCAGTGTCTTTGGCATAGGTCAGGATGGCACGTAGCGTCTGCTCGCTCGCCTTGCGCGGGTTGCGGGAGACGGATTTGAGTTTCAGATACTGGATTCCCCCTGCCATCCCGAGGAGGAAATTAGGTACAAAAGGACAAGATAACTTTTCCATTGGAGTACTACCTTATAACATTAATTATCATATAATTAGCCGTTCATTTTGGGAAGTATATTGCAAATGACTTCCTAAATACATTATTTTGTTATGTCGCCCTTACAGGGCTAACATTGAGGTAGCAAATCTCACATAGGGGCAAGCCCCTATGCTAATTTATGTTGCCCCTTCGGGGCTTGCAATCAAGGTCTAAATAATTACTATTATTTTAGATAAATCTCTACCTCTGACAGGGTATCCGAAAAATCATAGATTTTGGTGATGATATATGAGTTGTTCCAAATAGTTTAGCCAATGCAAGCCCCAACGGGGCGATATTTCCAAATAGTTTAGCCAATGCAAGCCCCAACGGGGCGATATAGAATAGCGTAGGGGCTCGCCCCTACGAATCGTGGTGCCCCTCCTTGCAAGCCCCAACGGGGCGACATAACTCATTTTTGAAACGATGGGTCATCATGTATAATTGCCTTGATTTTTGGGGTGCCCTCATAAGGGAGTTGGAAGCGTCCTATAGCAGTTGCTGCATGCGGGCGATGTACTTGCCAAGGATGTCGAACTCGAGGTTGACAATCGTCCCCACTTCGATGTACTTGAAGTTGGTGTACTCGTGGGTGTAAGGGATGATGCACACCGACACGTAGCCTTTGTCGCCCTGCACATCGGGCTCGCAAACGGTCAGGCTCACGCCGTTGATACACACAGAACCCTTATCCACGCAGAAATACCCGCGCTGAATCATCTCCTTGCGGGAGTCATACTCGAAGCGGTAGTACCAACTGCCCTCCGTCTCCTTGACCTCAATGCAGCGTGCCGGCTGGTCCACATGCCCCTGCACGATATGCCCGTCCAGCCGCTCATTGAGCAACATCGAGCGCTCCACGTTCACCCAATCGCCCTCTTTCAGTCCCCCGAGGTTGGAACGGTTGAGTGTCTCCTGCATCGCTGTAACGGTGTAGAGGTCGCCCTCTATCTTCACCACCGTGAGGCACACGCCGTTGTGCGCAATCGACTGGTCAATACTGAGCGGCTCCGAATACGGATTGCGGAGCGTGAAGTGCTTGTTGGTCTGCTCGGTCTCTATCTTCACGACCTGAGCCATGGTTTCTACAATTCCACTAAACATGTTTCTATTTGACAATTTGACAATTTACTATTT
>JAXDTJ010000086.1:0-3979 GCA_034090015.1 Paludibacteraceae bacterium
TCAAAAATAATTATTATCTTTGCAAAGATTTTCTATTTCATCTATCTTAATCCGAATTATGTAAAATAATAAAGAAATAAAAACTTAACTATAAATAATTTTAGGCAATTTTATATTGCCCCTTCCCGAAAAGTCGGGATAAATCTCGGCTTTTATTTGATAAATAATTTGGGTCAACTCGTATATCATTACCTAATTTTATTCTCTATTTTTTTTCCATCTTATGCTCATTGACTATTTAGACAACGAACAAACTACACCAAACACCAAGCGAGTCGTTTCCATCATCCAAGGAAACGACAGCGACACTATTGCACTCAACGATGGCGATATCTTAGATGTACTCCCCTTGCGTAACCGCGTCCTCTTCCCGGGCGTGATGATGCCTGTCGCGGTCGGACGCCCCAAGTCGCTGAAACTGGTAACGAACGCTTACAACAAAGAGCAACTCGTCGCCGTCTGCTGCCAAAAAGAAAAAGATACACAGGAGCCCAAGGAAAACGACCTCTACACACTGGGGACTGCCGCGCGCGTAATGCAAATCATTGAAATACAGAGCGGCACGAAGATGGTCATCTTGGAAGGCATAGAACGCATCCAAGTGGATGAGTTCACGCCCTCGCGCAACGGCTTGAAAGCGCGCATACACCGCATTCCCGAGGAGTTCCCCCGCAAAGGCGACAAGGAGTTCTTGGCAATTGTCAGCAACATCAAAGACCAAGCGATTCAGTTGCTGCAGAAAGCCAATAACATCCCACCAGAGGCAAGCCTCACGCTCAAGAGCATCGACAACCCGCCTACTCTCGTCAATTACATCTGCACGAACTTTGAATTTAAGATTGAGGACAAGCAGAAACTTCTTCAATATCAATCTATTAGCGAGCGCTCCTTCCGTTTGCTTGAACTGCTGAACAAAGAGGTGCAGGTGCTCCAAATGAAGGCAGACATACAGTCGAAGACCGAGGAGGAAATGACCAAGCAGCAACGCGAGTTCTATCTCCACCAGCAGATGGAGACCATCCAGAAGGAGTTGGGAGAGACCGGCGCGGAGCGTGCCAAAGAGATGCGCGAGCGTGCCGCGCAGAAGAAGTGGTCGGCTGCCGTGCAAGAGGTCTTCGACAAGGAATTGCGCAAACTGGAGCGTATCCCTACCCACTCGCCCGAATACACCACCCAAGAGAACTATCTCGACACACTGTTAGACCTTCCGTGGGGAGAATATACGGCTGATAACTTCGACCTAAAGAACGCGCAAGCCGTGCTTGACCACGACCATTACGGTATGGAGAAAGTAAAAGAGCGCGTGGTAGAATATCTTGCCGTGCAACGACAATTGCAACAAATGCAACCCGCGAAGAATGGCGAAGCAGTGCAAAATACCCCCATTCTCTGCCTATACGGACCTCCGGGAGTCGGAAAAACCAGTCTCGGAAAGTCCATCGCTACGGCACTCGGCAGGAAGTATGCGCGTATTTCCTTGGGCGGTTTGCACGACGAGGCGGAGATTCGCGGACATAGGCGTACCTATATCGGAGCCATGCCCGGCAGAATCATCCAATCCCTGCGCAAAGTAGGCACTTCGAACCCCGTTTTCGTATTGGATGAGATAGACAAGATCGGTGCCAATACCCATGCCGGAGACCCCACTGCCGCGCTGCTGGAAGTGCTGGACCCCGAGCAAAACAGCACTTTCCACGACAACTTCCTTGACATCAACTACGACCTCAGCCACGTGCTCTTTATCGCTACGGCAAACAGCCTCGACTCCATCCCGCGTCCCCTACTCGACCGAATGGAACTCATTGAGATGACAGGCTACTTGCAGGAAGAAAAGGAAGAGATTGCCAAGCGACACCTTATTCCCAACGAGTTGGCAAAGCACGGTATCAAACCCGCGCAACTGAAGTTCCGCAAGGAGATTATCGGGCATATCATTGACGACTACACACGCGAATCCGGCGTGCGGTCGCTGGACAGAAAGATTGCCGCAATCTGCCGCAAAGTGGACACGAAGTTAGCATTAGAACAGGAATACAACACCACCATCACCCGCGAGGATTTGATAGAATACCTTGGGCAACCGCGCTACAGCCGCGACTCATGGGAAACGAATAAGTACATAGGCGTGGTAACGGGCTTGGCGTGGACGCAGGTCGGCGGCGAGATACTGTTCATTGAAGCCTCTCTCTCGCCGAGCAAGACCCCTACGCTCACACTCACCGGCAACCTCGGCGATGTGATGAAGGAGTCCGCTACATTGGCACTCGGCTATATCAAAGCCCACGCGCAGGAGTTTGGAATCAAGCAGAAAGACTTGGAAACCAAGTCGGTGCATATCCACGTGCCGGAAGGAGCAATCCCCAAAGACGGTCCCAGCGCGGGCATCACGATGACTACCGCCTTGGTGAGTGCCTTCACCCAACGCAAAGTGCGTCCCCGCATCGCCATGACCGGAGAGATGACGCTGCGAGGAAAGGTGCTGCCAATAGGTGGAGTAAAAGAGAAGATTTTAGCCGCGAAACGCGCAGGCATAACCGACCTCATACTTTGCGCAGACAATCGTAAAGATGTATCCGAGATTCCCGAGATGTACCTCAAAGGCTTAACGTTCCACTACGTGCAAGATATCCAAGAGGTTATCAACTTCGCCCTTGTAAATCAATCGTAATTCGTAAATAGTAAATCACTTTGATGAGATTTCATCAAATGTGCCGTCTGAATAAAATACGATAATACGTTCAATCTGTTTTGCAGCAGGCTGCTCCATGGGGGCAGTCTGCTGTTTTTTTGTGGTTGCCGACTGCAGCGCTTCACGGGAGATAGCAGAGGCAGAGCCTGTCATTGGTCTTGATGAGGGCGAGCAGGGTTGTTCCTCTATGGGTTGTTGTGACGAGGCGATGGCATCGCTGAAACCGGGTATCTCCTGCTGTTTGTCTTTTGCCTCACCGTTTTCTTTATTTTCCTTGCCGCCCTCGGTGCGGTACATATTGCCCACACCTAAAATCAACCAATCGCTACTCAGCGTCCGAAAACGATTCAGCACACGTTGCATCACGTCTAAACTGGGATTATTCCGCCCGTTCACGATATTGCTGATAGTTCCTGCCTGTATACCCACTTCTGCGGCAAACTGCTTAGCAGACATATTATTATCTGCTATCAATTTCAGTAATCTTTCACGCTCATTCATAGTATTACGCTCGTATTTATGTGAATTTCGGGTGCAAAGATACGAAAACTTTCTGATATTTGCAAATGTATTTTTAAAATAAAAATTCACAAATAAACACATGAGTATATTTGCTTTTGTGAAATACACAAAAGTATACATGAATGCTTATCTACACCTCGACTGTTCAAAATAAGACTACTTAATATATCATGTAAAAAATATAATATATAGATTTTCAGTTATTTATAGTTTTCGTTTTTGATAAACGAAAGAAAGTAAGTGCCCATAACACCGTCTTTTTCCAATTATAGCACATGTTTACATAAAGTAAACCTTATAATTACTGAATTACAATGCATTATATTTTAAGAAACATATTGTATAAACAATTAGAACAAATTGCGGGAACAGGCATTCATAAGTGAATTAGCAGAGTATATCAGTATTCACAGATGAACGCCCTACTCCACTCTGCCGACGCTATTATCTGTGAAATTGTACCAAGTCGTATTGCGGATTATTTGCAAATAGCATATATAAGTACTATTTCACATTTCTGTTATGGTTCCAGCGTTTACAAAGAAAAATTATACCCTATTGCATAATTGAAAAAAAAAGTGTACCTTTGCAGGCAATTTGAAATTATGAAGGTACTACCCCTAAGCACTAATTGCCATGTATCAAGACATCGTTGACACTTTTGTATCAGGACATCGTTGACACTATGGGTTGATTTATAAATAAATTTTTACAATAATCATTGTTCTTTGACATAGTATTTGCATATCCTTAGCCATAACTCAAATC
>JAXDTJ010000087.1:0-24883 GCA_034090015.1 Paludibacteraceae bacterium
TGACCATTTACTATTTGACCATTTACTATTTGACCATTTACTATTTGACCATTTACTATTTGACCATTTACTATTTAGCCCCGACCGGTCGGGGCGCACCCGGACAGCGCACAGCCGGACGATTTACGATTGCAAAAGTACTCAAAATTAAGCAGATACGCAAAATAAATTTGCATATATCGGAAAAAAGTTGTAATTTTGCGCGGTTTTTCGGGGAGAATCATTATAGAAATACTAGATATTTTAGTTGTTCTATTTATTCTAGTTATTCTAGATATTCTAGAAATTCTCGGAGCATTACATTGTATTTAATTAAATCAACTATATGGCATTAAGCGAGCAAGAACAAGTGCGCAGGCAGAGCCTGCAGACGATGAAGGAGATGGGTATCAACCCCTATCCTGCGGAAGAATATGTAGTAACAGGCTATTCTACGGATATAAAAGCCGCCTTCCAAGACGATGACGAGACGGCGCAGTGGCACACCGGCACGCCCGTCCGTATCGCGGGGCGACTGATGTCGCGCCGTATCATGGGCAAGGCGTCGTTCATCGAGTTGCAAGACTCGAAGGGACGCATACAGGTATATGTCAGCCGCGATGATATACAAATGCCCGTACCCGAGGGTGAGCAGGCGACCACCGTAGAGCAACAGATGTACAACGTGGTCTTCAAGAAACTGCTCGACATCGGCGACTTCATCGGTATCGAAGGCTTTGTCTTCCGCACCCAGATGGGCGAAATCTCCGTCCATGCCAAGCAACTGACCGTCCTCGCCAAGAGCCTCCGCCCGCTGCCTATCGTGAAGTACAAAGACGGCGTGGCATACGACGGCTTCAACGACCCCGAGCAGCGTTACCGCCAACGGTATGTGGACCTGGTGGTCAACGAGGGCGTGAAGGACGTTTTCCTGAAGCGCGCCACCATCATCCGCACCATGCGACAGGTGTTCGATGAGGCGGGCTACACGGAGGTGGAGACCCCTATCCTGCAACAGATTGCCGGCGGCGCATCGGCGCGTCCATTCATCACCCACCACAACGCGCTGGACGTGGATATGTATCTGCGTATCGCCACCGAGTTGTACCTCAAGCGCCTCATCGTCGGAGGCTTCGAGGGCGTGTATGAGATAGGACGCAACTTCCGCAACGAGGGTATGGACCGCAGCCACAACCCCGAGTTCACCTGCATGGAACTCTATGTGTCCTATAAGGACTACAACTGGATGATGACCTTCACCGAGCAACTGCTCGAGCGTATCGCCATCGCCGTGAACGGCACCACGAAGGTGCAGATAGGCGACCACGAGGTGGACTTCAAGGCGCCCTACCGCCGTCTGCCCATCCTCGACGCCATTAAGGAGAAGACGGGCTACGACCTGAGCGTGATGAGCGAAGACGAGGTGCGCGAGGTGGCGAAGAAATACGGCGTGGAGGATACCGACAAGATGGGCAAGGGCAAACTCATTGACGAGATCTTCGGCGAGACCTGCGAGGGCACGTTCATACAGCCCACCTTCATCACCGACTACCCCGTGGAGATGTCGCCGCTCACGAAAATGCACCGCTCCAAGCCCGGACTCACCGAGCGCTTCGAGTTGATGGTCAACGGCAAGGAGGTTGCCAACGCTTACTCCGAACTCAACGACCCCATCGACCAGTACGAGCGCTTCGTCGAGCAGATGAAACTCGCAGACAAGGGCGACGACGAGGCGATGGTCATTGACCACGATTTCGTCCGTGCCTTGGAGTACGGCATGCCGCCCACCTCGGGTATCGGCATCGGCATTGACCGCCTGGCTATCTTCCTCACCGGTCAACCGACCATCCAAGAGGTGCTCCTCTTCCCTACCATGAAACCGGAAGCGTAAGGGGACCCTCCCCAACCCTCCCTACAAAGGGAGGGGGCTCTGAGTTATCAGAGTCCTCCGATAACTCCGAGTCCTCCGATAACTCCGAATACTCCGATAACTCCGAATACTCCGATAATAATAATCTAATGACCCATCGCCCTCCCTACATAGGGAGGGACGGGGGGGACTCCTCTCAAGCCATAGGCTACCAGTCGTGCAGACGTGTGAACAATAAGTGTCCGAAGGTTTAGCAGATATTGTTTAACTAAAAAGGACTTATTGTCATGACACACTCTTCCCAGTGCCAACCTTCTCACAGGTGGCTTACGCTGACTATCCTCAGTATTTCTCTCTTGACCGTGATGGCGGGTGCTGCCGTAGCACCCGCCTTGGGTGCTGTGCGCGCCTATTTCGCCGACACGCAGCCCATCCTCATCCGAGTTGTCGGAATTGGGCGTTCGCGTTATGCAGTTTTATTCTGCAAAGTGGTGGTAGGCGCGGAGGAAGTGGCGCAATTCGGAGAGGAGTTGCTGGGTCTCTTGCAGGACGTTGAGGTAGAGCAAGGCGGTCTGCTGGGGCAGTGCGCCACTGCCGGTCGTCAGTCGGTCGAGGTGCTTCTTGCGGAGGGCGGAGAGGCGGAGTTTGAAGGCTTCGATGTCTTGTAAGAGCACCTCATAAGAGGGGATTACTGGGGACGCGGGCGTCTCGCCCGCGGACAAGGCGCAAGCCTTGGAGGATACAACATTGCATACATATATAGTTCGTTCCGAACTATCCGCAGGCGAGACGCCTGCGTCCCCAGTAATGCCTGCCCCCTGCCCACTAACATACTCCACGGCTTGGTCGTAGTAGCCTGTGGTCTCTTGGGCGATGAGATGGAGTTCCTGCCGGAGGTCTTCGGGGAGGGGGTTGAAGCCACTGTCGAGGTGCTCGCAGCAGGGCACGGCGATACGCTTCATGCCGTAGAGCATCTGCTCACCCGCGTTGGAGCCGAGGTGGAACCACGTGTTCTTCTCCAGCGAGAGGCTGACGGGGAGTCGGCGCATCGCCATGAGTTCGCGGGAGCGGTTACGGCGCTTCCACTGCTGCATGTCCTCCAAGTCTTTGCAGACGTGTCGAAGGGCTCGGAGGTCTTCGGTCTCCATGGCGCAGCAGGTGTCCCAATAGCGGGTGCGCGTCTGCTGCAATAGTTGTGTGGATGCCTTCGCATGGTGCGCTTGCAACGCCTCCCAGACCTCGGCAGGCGCGAGTTTGTCGAGGTTGTCCAGCGGCATGGACTTGTCCGCCAGCGCCTCGGCTTTCGCCTTGCGGCGGGCTTTGACGTTGGTAACGATGAGCACGGTGGAGACCACGAGGATGAGTATGAGCATGAGGGCGATACCGCCGCTATGGCAGAGCAGGCAGACGAGCATGGCGGCGAGGAAGGCGACCGCGGCGGTGAGGAACCAGCCACCGATGACGGAGAGCACGCCCGTGATACGATAGACGGCAGATTCGCGCGTCCACGCGCGGTCGGCGAGGGAGGTACCCATGGCGACGATGAACGTAACGTAGGTGGTGGACAGCGGCAGTTTGAGCGAAGTGCCCATGATGATAAGCAATCCGGCGAGGACGAGGTTGACCGATGCGCGGATGAGGTCGAACGCCGCGCCGTCTGCCATGATGGCTTCGTCTTTGTTGAAGCGGCTGTCTATCCATCGGCGCACCTTCTGCGGGAGGATGACCTGCAAGGCGGCGTTGATGCGGTTCGCGCCACGGACGAGGCTCTTCGCCACGCGGCTGCCGCCGAACATCTCCTCGCCCTCCGCCTGCCGCGAGAGGTTGACGGAGGTCTGCACCACGTTCTGCGCCTTCTTGGAGCAGAGGAGCGCCGTTACCATGATAGCACCCGCGCCGATGAGGAAGAGCGGCGAGGTGCTCGCGGGGGCATTGAGCGCACCCATCATATGCTCAGACGCTTCCGCGCCGCTCGCCACGAAGTCTTGGTAGGACGAGAGGGCAGCCAAGGGGACACCCACGAAGTTGACCAAGTCGTTGCTCGCAAACGCCAGCGCCAGGGCGAAGGTGCCGAAGAGGATGATGATTTTGAACACATTGACTCGGAGCCAATAGAGCAACTGCATGAGCAGCGTGCAGCCGGCGAAGATACCGAGCATGAGCAGCGTGGTGTTGTCTGCTATCCATTGGTTCGCCTCGGCGGGCATATAGGGGCTCTTCGCCATGGTCTTGACGAGCACGAAATAGAGGATGGCGGTGATACTGAGTCCGCCGAAGAGCCCGATGAACCACTTGAGGCGAGGTCGGTAGCTGAAGGTGAAGAGGAGACGCGTGAGCCACTGGACGACAGTGCCGACGACGAAGGCGATACCCACGGAGAGGAAGATGCCGAGGATGACCTGCAAGGCTTTCTCGGTGTTGAGCAGGTCGGAGAACGCCAGCGCGGGGTCGTTGGAGACCTTGATACACGCGAGGCAGAAGGTGCCGCCGAGCAACTCGAAGACGAGCGAGACGGTGGTGCTGGTGGGCATACCCAGCGAGTTGAACACATCGAGGAGGATGACATCGGTGAGCATGACTGCCATGAAGATACACATGATTTCCTCGAAGGAGAACTGCTCGGGGCGGAAGATGCCGTGGCGGGCAATGTCCATCATGCCGTTGCTGACGGCAGCGCCGACGAAGACGCCGATAGCCGCCACGAGGATGATACGCCGAAGCGAGGTTACACGGCTGCCCACGGCGGAGTTGAGGAAGTTGACCGCGTCGTTGGATACCCCCACCCACAGGTCCACAATCGCCAGCGAGAAGAGGAAGATAATCATCAAGAGATAGAAGACTGACATAGTGCTTAATTAAGAATTAAGAATTATGAATTAAGAGTTATGAGTTTGGTGCAAAAGTAGGGGAAAGATGTGAAGTATATGTTAGGAAATTGTTAAGATTTTGTTAAGAAGATATGGGTTTATCGGCTCGCATGCGCGTTTATTCCTACAAAATGTCAGATTTTTTGCCTTTATTTGCGTATGTCGATTTTTTTATGTATCTTTGCAGCGGATTTTGCTATTGAAGAAAATTACAACTGATGGGCAATCCCCTAAGTTCATTTCTTCAACAAATATTCCCCAAAAGTGTCCAAATATTTTCAGAACAATACCAATTCTCTTTCTTCTACAAATATTGCTAAAATTGTCCAAATATTCTTCTACGATAATACTAATTATTATGAAAAAACAGACTATTCTCTCTTTTCTATGCGCTTTTGCGCTTTCGTTGCCGCTGCACGCGCAGCAGGATAGTGCCGTTGTGGCGACAGACTCGGTGCCGGAAGGCTTTGTATTCACTACCGTGGACAGCATTGGCATTACGCCCGTGAAGAACCAACACCGCAGCAGCACTTGCTGGAGTTTCTCGACCATCGGATTCCTCGAGAGCGAGTTGCTGCGCATGGGCAAAGGCGAGTACGACCTGAGCGAGATGTTCGTGGTGCACCACACGATGATGGACCGCGCCGAGTACGTGGTGCGCATGTACGGCTCCACGGAGTTTGCCCCGGGCGGGTCGGCATACGATGTTATTTACTGCTTGAAGAACTACGGGTTGGTGCCGCAGGAGGCGATGCCGGGCATACAATACGGCGCTACGGCGGGCGACACGCTGCCTGTGCACAACGAGTTGGACGCGCTGGCAAAAGGGTATGTGAGTGCGCTCACCAACGGGCGGTTGAAGAAACTGACGCCCGTGTGGAAGAAAGGACTGCAAGCCATCTACGACACCTATTTGGGCGAGTGCCCCGAGACATTTACCTACCAGGGCAAGGAATACACGCCGCAGAGTTTTGCCGCGTCGCTCGGGCTGAATGCCTATGATTATGTGAGCATTACCTCATACACCCACCATCCTTTCTACACGCAGTTTGCGCTCGAGGTGCCGGACAACTGGCGCATGGACCAGATGTACAACGTGCCGATGGAGGACATGATGCGTATCATTGACTATGCGTTGGCGCAGGGCTACACGCTGGCTTGGGGCGCGGATGTGTCGGAGGTAGGCTTCACTCGAAAGGGTATCGGCGTGATGCCCGATGCCGACAAGGGAGCCGACCTCACGGGCTCGGATATGGCGCACTGGCTCGGGCTGTCGGAATCGGATAAGCGCGAGGAGTTGACCAAGAAACCGCTGCCGGAAATGGTTATCACGCAAGAGATGCGGCAACAGGCATTCGACTCGTGGGAGAACACCGATGACCACGGCATGCAGATATTCGGCGTGGCGAAAGACCAAAACGGCAAGCGCTATTACATGGTGAAGAACTCTTGGGGCACGCAGAAAAGCGACTACAAAGGTATCTGGTATGTGTCAGAGGCATTCATGCAGTACAAGACCAACGATGTGCTCCTCCACAAAGATGCCCTGCCGAAGGACATACGGAAGCGCCTTGGAATAAAATAGGGGACCCACCCCGCCCTTGACATAGACTCTCATGAGGTTACTTTGATAGGCTCCGTAACAATCCTTGATAATCTCGCGAGCGATAGCGAGCAGGCAAATAATAAAACACCTTGCACGGCTACGCCGCGCAGAGATTCAGAAGGATTTTGACGGAAGTGCAGAGGGAAAGAGAGTAAATAGTAACCACATTTCTAATCTTTCTTATTACTAATCTTTTTAATAACTCATACTTGACATGATTATCAACACTCCCAATGCGCCGGCAGCGATAGGCGCATACAGCCAAGCCGTAGTGGCAAACGGCATGCTCTTTGCGAGCGGACAACTCGGTATTGACCCCACGACAGGCGAGTTCGCAGGTGCGGACTTCCGCAGCCAAGCAGAGCAGTCGGTAAAGAATGTAGCCACCATCTTGGAGGCAGCAGGTACGGACGCAGCCCATGTAGTGAAGACAACGGTCTTCCTCACCGACATGGCGAACTTTGCTACCTTGAATGAGGTGTACTCCACCCTCTTCAAAGCCCCCTTCCCCGCCCGCTCTGCCGTAGCCGTCGCCCAACTCCCCAAAGGCGGCTTGGTGGAGATAGAAATAATCGCGGTATTGTAAGATTTTGATGAAAATCCTATAAGGTGCGTAGCATTAGTAGGTCGGCATCAAATCAAAAAATAGTGCGACAATGGTGCAATATGCTTCACACAACAAATTGAACTAATGAAAATACTGAAAAAGATATTTTTAAACGAGCATATTATCTTGGCTATAATTTTGCTCAATTCTGTTATCATTTTTTTGCAAGAATGCAATATAAGTAATGTGTTTATCAACACTCTTGACATATTATGCACTCTTATTTTCTTAGTTGAGATGATTGTTAAGCATATTGTTTATGGCTTCAAGGGATATTGGACGCAAGGTTGGAATAGATTAGATGGCACTTTGGTTATTCTATCTATTCCATCCGTCATTGCTATTGTTATCCCTATCTCATACGCAACAAGTTTATCCACTTTATTGATACTTAGGTTGCTACGCATTATTCGTTTCTTTCGCATTGTGCATTATTTCCCAAATTTTGGAGTAATTATGAAGAATTTTGGGAAAGCCATAAAAGATTGCGTGGGTGTTTTTGCAGGTTTTTTTGTTTTAATTATTATTATTGCGTTAATATCCTGTGCTATTTTTAAGAATACTTCCCAAGAATACTTTGGAACTCCTCTTGATAGCATATATTCAATATTCCGCATATGTACAGGAGAGGGATGGAATGAGATACCAGATGCTATTGCAGCTCAGTCCACAATATTCACAGCGCGATTAGTTAGATTGTACTTTTGTATATTACTAATCATATGTAGCATTATCGGTTTATCTTTGGTTAATTCTATTTTCGTAGACGCGATGGTTAGTGATAATAATAATGCATTGGAAAAGCAAGTTAAGGAATTAACAACAAAGATTGATAACTTGTCAAAAATGATAAATAATAACTCTCAAAAATAGTAAATATGGAACTCAAAAATTCTCTTTCTCAATTAGCAAGTAGAGCTAGCCAATTGAAAGACAAACTCATGACAGAAGAAGCAACCAAGAATGCTTTAATTATGCCATTCTTGCAAGCTTTAGGGTATGATGTATTTAATCCATTAGAAGTGGTCCCTGAGATGGATTGCGATATCAACAAAAAGAAAGGCGAAAAAATAGACTACGCGATTATCAAAGACGGAGAACCTATCATTGTTATAGAATGTAAACATTGGCAACAAGATTTAGATATTCACAAAGCACAATTATCTCGATATTTTGTTGCTACAAAAGCAAAATTTGGAATCTTAACCAATGGCATTGAGTATCGTGTATTTACTGATTTAGTGAATCCTAATTTGATGGATGAAATTCCATTCTTAGTATTTGATATAGAACATCTACGCGATAGTCAAATTGAATCTATCAAAAAGTTCTCAAAAGAAGATTTTGACATCGAAAAGATTATGGGTTCTGCTAATGAACTCAAATATATGACAGAGTTGAAGAAACTGATTAAAGACATTATTGAAAACCCAACACCAGATTTCGTAAAATCTTTGGCTAAAAACATTTATTCGGGAAAATTCACAGAGAATGTTTTGACGCAATTTTCAGAACTAGTTAGGAAAGCTGCAGCTAGTTATATCAATGACCGTATTGCAGAAAGGCTAAATATAGCCGTAAAAACAGCAGAAGAGGATCAAAAGCAAACAGACACTCAAAAAGTGGAAATTCCGGGTTCTAAAAAGCAGGAAATAGTTACTACCCAAGAGGAACAAGAGGCATACTACACTATAAAAGCAATTTTAAGAGCAAAAGTAGCAGGCGAAAGGGTTTTCATGCGGGATGCGATGAGTTATTGTGCAATAATTTTGGATGATAATAATCGAAAGAATATATGCCGCCTATATTTCAACAATGAAAATAACCTTCGTATTGAATTTGTTGATGCAGACGGCAATTCCGAGCGCATCCACATTGATTCCATTGATGAAATTTATAACTACTCCGATCGTTTATTATCAATAGTAGAGCGTTATTTATAATATTTTGTCATATTGACATTTATGCTTTCAACCAGCGAACAACAGGAAATACTTAGGCGACGGACATTCGCCATTATCTCTCACCCCGATGCGGGAAAGACGACACTCACGGAAAAACTGCTTCTCTACGGAGGGGCTATTCATGTAGCAGGTGCCGTCAAGTCGAACAAGATACGCAAGACCGCTACCTCCGACTGGATGGAGATAGAGAAACAGCGCGGTATATCCGTGGCTACCTCCGTTATGGGATTTGACTACAAGTGTCAGAACGCTACAACATCCTCCCTAAATCAGTCAGACAGCGAAATAATCGGACAGCAAAGCGGTCTTTCAGCGCAGCGGTCGGATGGCGAAACAGTCTATCATATCAATATCCTTGATACCCCCGGACACCAAGACTTTGCAGAGGACACTTTCCGCACGCTGACTGCCGTGGATTCCGTGATTATTGTGATAGACGCTGCGAAGGGTGTGGAGACACAGACGCGCCGATTGATGCAGGTATGCCGTATGCGCAAGACCCCTGTGATGGTCTTTATCAACAAGATGGACCGCGAGGGAAAAGACCCGTTCGACTTATTAGACGAGGTAGAGCAGGAGTTGGGTATTCATGTGCGCCCGCTGAGTTGGCCTATCAATAGCGGACAACGCTTCAAAGGGGTGTACAACATCTTCCAATCGACCCTCGACCTCTACCAACCCGACAAGACGCATGTTACGGAATCGTTGCGCTTTGACGATGTGAACGACCCGCAGATAGCCGAACTCATCGGCGAGCAGGATGCAGAGAAATTGCAAGAAGACTTGGAGATGATAGAAGGCGTCTATAATCCTTTCTCTCATGCGGACTACCTCGCAGGTGAGTTGGCGCCCGTCTTCTTCGGCTCGGCACTTAACACCTTCGGCGTGAAGGAGTTATTAGAGTGCTTCGTGCGCATTGCCCCCTCGCCGCTCCCCGTGGAAGCCATGGAGCGGAAAGTGGAGCCGATGGAAGATAAGTTCACGGGCTTCTGCTTTAAGATTCACGCGAACATGGACCCCAACCACCGTTCCTGCATCGCGTTCTTTAAGATATGTAGCGGGAAGTTTGAGCGCAACACATATTACAAACATGTGCGCAAGAACCAGCAGATGCGCTTCTCCTCGCCTACCTGCTTTATGGCGCAGCGCAAAGAGACGGTGGATGAGGCATTCGCAGGCGATATCATCGGTCTGCCCGATACCGGCAACTTCAAGATAGGCGACACCCTGACGGCAGGAGAAGAACTGCATTTCAAGGGACTTCCCTCCTTCTCGCCGGAGATGTTCAAGTACATAGAGAACGCCGACCCCATGAAGCAGAAACAACTCGACAAGGGCGTGAACCAACTGATGGACGAGGGCGTGGCGCAATTGTTTGTCAGTCAGATGAACGGACGCAAGATAATCGGTACCGTGGGGCAGTTGCAGTTTGAGGTGATACAGTACCGCTTGGAGCATGAGTACAACGCCAAGTGCCGCTGGGAGCCGTTGCAGATGTACAAAGCCTGCTGGATAGAGAGCGATGACGAAGCAGAGTTGGAAATGTTCAAGAAGCGCAAAGCGCAGTATATGGCGTTCGACAAAGACGGTCGCGATGTCTTCATGGCAGATAGCGCCTATGTGCTTCAAATGGCGCAGAACGACTACAAGCATATCAAGTTCCACTTCACCAGCGAGTTCTGACGCTCATATAATGAAAACATATAATTATTGCGAAAGAAACTTTTAACATTAATTATCGTGTAATTATTCGTTAATTATTACCGGAAACGCAATTACCATCATCGCAGCACTTCAATAGTTCCGCAACCGTCATTTCCGTAACCGCCATTTCGGAACGAGGATATGTAACGAAAACTACGTAAAGAACGAAAATAACGAAAAATACATACACTATGAAACACATGAAACTACGGCTAATGCTAATGAACTTCCTCGAGTTTGCCGTTTGGGGAGCGTATCTGACCAGCATGGGTAACTATTTAGCTAACCATGGTATGGGAACGAATATCGGTTGGTTCTACTCGGTGCAGGGTATCGTCAGCCTGTTTATGCCGGCGCTGTTCGGTATCATTGCCGACCGCTGGATACCCGCACAGAAAGCGCTCAGTCTCTGCCATTTCTTAGCCGGTGCGTTCATGATTAGCGCGAGCATCTACGGACTGATAGCCGGCGAGGCGGTATTGTTCGCTCCGCTCTTCACACTCTATACCCTGTCGGTGGCGTTCTTCATGCCGACGCTTGCGCTGAGCAACTCGGTGGCATACAACGCCTTGGATGTGGCAGGGCTGGACACGGTGAAGGATTTCCCGCCTATCCGCGTATTGGGTACGGTTGGCTTCATCGTCACAATGTGGGTAGTGGACTTGTGCGGACTGCAAGCCACGAGTTTGCAGTTTGCCGTCAGTGGCGGACTGAGTATCCTGCTGGCATTCTACGCGCTTTCGCTGCCGGCATGCCCTGTGAAAGGCAAGCCCGAGCAGAAACAGAGTTGGGTGGAAGCCATGGGGTTGGAAGCCTTTGCGCTCTTCAAAGAGAAGAAGATGGCTATCTTCTTTGTGTTCAGTATGTTGCTGGGTATGTGCTTGCAGGTAACCAACGGCTATGCCAACCCGTTCCTGGATAGTTTTAAGAACATTCCCGATTTCACGGAGACCTTTGCTGTGCAGCACCCTAACCTGCTGATTTCTATCTCGCAGATATGCGAAGCGGTATGTATCTTGTTCATTCCTTTCTTCCTCAAGCGGTTTGGTATCAAGACGGTTATGCTCCTCTCTATGTTCGCGTGGGTGTTGCGTTTTGGGCTCTTTGGCGCGGGCAATCCTTCGTTCCCGAATGTGCTGCTGTTCGTGCTGAGTTGTATTGTCTATGGCTTTGCATTTGACTTCTTCAATATCTCCGGCTCGCTGTTCGTGGACAAAGAGGCACGGAAGGAGTTGCGTTCGTCGGCGCAAGGACTGTTCGTGATGATGACCAACGGTTTTGGTGCTACTATCGGCACGTTGGCAGCGCAAGCCGTTGTGAACCATTTTGTCTATGCAGAGGAAGTGGTGAATGCAGGTGCTATTGCCACTTGGTCCGGCTGGCAGATGAGTTGGTATATCTTCGCAGGATTTGCCCTCGTCATTGCTCTTGCTTTCTGGGCTATCTTCCCGAAGACAGGAAAGGAATCCGACCGCTGACGCAGAACCTTTAACGTCTAATTCTCATATAATTATTCATTAATTTTTGGCAATGATATACATGTTGACCCAGAATCTCAATATAACCCCGCCCCCTACCCCCTCCCCGCAAGCGGGGCGGGGGAGTTAGAGGTTGTCGTCCCACATACGTAGGGGCGAGCCCCTACGCTGTATTATGTCGCCCCTTCGGGGCTTGCATTTGATAAATAATTTGGGTCAACTCGTATATCATTACCTAATTTTTTTATTGCTGCACCACCGATTCTCGGTATGATGGTGCGGCTTGGAGACCGCACCTCCTTCACCCCAAAATTACTATTCCATCGTGTTTCGCAAAGAATTAGCATATTATTTCTCTACGCCGATAGCGTATATCGTTATCGGGCTGTATCTGCTGGCGATTAGTTTGTTTCTATGGGTCATTCCCGGGGAGTGGAACATCGTAGAATCAGGCTATGCGCAGGTGGACGGACTGTTTCAGTTGTCGCCATGGCTACTGATGTTGCTCTGCCCCGCGCTGACCATGCGGCTGTTTGCCGAGGAGCGCAACTCGGGTATGTGGGACTTGCTTCGCAGCAAGCGGGTGCCCATTTGGCGGCTGGTATGCGGGAAGTTCTTCGCCGCGTGGGTGCTCATGCTGATTGCTTTGCTGCCTTGTGTGGTGCACTACTTCGCCGTAGCGTATATGGCAGAGCCGACGGGAAACCTCGACGCGGGGGCGTTTGCCGGGGCGTTTATCGGGCTGATACTGCTGAGCGCCGCCTTTCTCGGTATCGGCTTATTGGCTGCCACGCTCAGCCACAGTCAGATAGTGTGCTTCATCCTCGGTGCGCTGGGTTGCTTCGTGCTCTATTGGGTGCTGTTGCAAGACCACTACAGGAGCCTTGCCCGCGGCGTGATAGACCTGCGCGATGTGCTGCTCATGCTCTCCACTGCTGCTATCGGGGTGCTGCTGGCAGACCGCGCTTTGCGCTGACAGACCGCCTAACAACTGTCAGACCGCTCACCTCGTTCGCTGAACGACCGCGCTTCGCGCTGGCAGACAGATATAGTTTCGGATGGTAAATCAGTCTTACAACGAAGTGGTCGGACAGTGAAACGCTCATAATTCATAATTCTTAATTCATAATTAACATACCATGTATTCTGAGTTTCAAGCCCACTTGCAGGCTACTTTGCAAGACATCAAAGACGCCGGTCTGTACAAGAACGAGCGCGTCATCATCACCCCTCAGTCGTCTGCAATCAAGGTGGAAGGCAACAAGGATGTTATCAACTTCTGTGCAAACAACTACCTCGGGCTTGCGGACAATGCCGAACTGATTCAGGCAGCCAAAGACCGCATGGACGCTCGCGGCTACGGCATGGCTTCTGTGCGCTTCATCTGCGGCACGCAAGACACTCACAAGCAGTTGGAGCAAGCCATCTCCGAGTTCTTCGGCACCGAGGACACCATCCTCTATGCGGCTTGCTTCGATGCCAATGGCGGTTTGTTTGAGCCGCTCTTGACCGACCAAGACGCCATCATCTCAGACGCCCTCAACCACGCGTCTATCATCGACGGCGTGCGCCTGTGCAAGGCTGTGCGCTACCGCTATGCCAACGGCGATATGGCAGACCTCGAGGAGCAACTGAAGAAGGCGCAGGCACAGCGCTTCCGTATCATCGCCACCGACGGTGTGTTCTCCATGGACGGCAATGTGTGCCCGCTGGATAAGATTTACGAACTTGCGCAGAAATACAACGCCCTCGTGATGGTGGATGAGAGCCACTCCGCGGGTGTGGTCGGCAAGACGGGACACGGCGTAACCGAACAGTACGACCTGCGCGGGAAGATAGAGATTATCACGGGCACGCTCGGCAAGGCGTTCGGTGGCTCTGTGGGCGGCTTCACCACGGGTAGGAAGGAGATTATCGACCTGCTGCGTCAGCGCAGCCGTCCGTACTTGTTCAGCAACTCCATCCCTCCGATGATTGCTGCCGCGGGGATTAAGACCTTCGAGATACTGACTCGCAGCAACGAGTTGCAAGACCGCCTGCATGCTAACACCGACTATTTCGTGGCGCGCATGAAAGAGGCGGGCTTCGATATCAAGCCCACGCAGTCGGCAATCTGCGCCGTCATGCTCTACGACGCTCGTTTGAGCCAAGAGTTCGCTGCTGCCTTGCAGGAAGAGGGAATCTATGTTACGGGCTTCTACTACCCCGTAGTGCCGCAGGGACAAGCGCGTATCCGCGTGCAACTCTCCGCTGCGCATACCCGCGAGCAACTGGACAAGGGCGTGGCAGCGTTCGTCAAAGTGGGCAAAGCCCTCGGCGTGCTGAAGGGGTAAAAGCGAAGGAAAACTATCAAAAAGCAGAGAAATACACAAAAAAACGTTGATTTTTTTGTGTATTTCTTTTTTTTTTCGTAACTTTGCACGCTTTTTGCTGTGATGTAGTAGTTAGTGGTCAGTGATTAGTTGTTAGTGGTCAAGTGCCCTTATAATTCTTAATTTATAATTCTTAATTCATAATTCTTAATTCATAATTCTTAATTCATAATTCTTAATTACCTCTTGAAGTCTCGTTTTTTTCTCATATCGTTGCTGGCAGTGCTCTTCGTTTCTTGCGGAGAGTATCAGAAGGTGTTGAAATCCACCGACCCTGACTACAAATACGAGCAGGCGTTGCGGTATTTCAACGACAAGCAGTATGTGAAGGCGCAGACACTTTTAGACGACATCACCCCTTACTATAAGGGCACGGAGCGGAGCGAGGATGTGCTTGCCTATTTGGCGCGTTGCTACATGGGGCAGAAAGACTACGCATCCGCATCTGACTACTATTCGGCATATATCCGCAACTACCCCAAAGGCAAATATATCATTGAGGCACGTTTTCAATTAGGGCATTGCTACTATCTTGATGCGCCGGATGCGCGGTTAGACCAAGACATCACGAAGAAAGCCATTCAGGCATTCACAGAGTTTGTGGAGTTTTATCCCGAGAGCCCCTACGCCGAGCAAGCCTACCAAGAGATGGGGGAGATGTACGACAAGTTGGCGGAGAAAGAGTACTATAATGCGAAGTTATACTACAACCTCGGGTCGTACTTAGGCAATAACTACCTCAGTTGTGAGATAGTGGCGAAGAATGCGCTGAAGACCTACCCGAGCAATAAGTATCAGGAGGAGTTTAACTGGCTGATACTGCAAGCGAAATACCAGCAGACGCTGATGTCCTACGAAGCAAAGAAGTTGGATCGCGCCCGCGACACGCAAGATGAGTACTACAACTTCATCACCGAGTATCCCGAATCGAAGCACCGCGCCGCAGCCGACAAGATACTGCGCGATGTGAAGAAGATTACGAAAGAATAAGTATCAATTTGAAAATTTGTAAATTTGAAAATTTGAAAATTGCCATGCGGCGGAAATGATTTTCAGATTTATAACATGACTTTTTCAATTCGAATCATTTACAGATTTTCAAATTTTCAAATTTACAAATTTTCAAATTAAAACAAGATATGGATTACAAGAACACCAATGCACCGAAGAACACGATTACCCGCGACATGAACCGTTTGGTGGAGCCCGTGGGCAACGTGTATGAGACCGTGGCTATCATCGCCAAGCGTGCGAACCAAATCAGCAACGGATTGAAGAAAGAGTTGGATGCCAAACTGCAAGATTTCTCCGTGCCCCAAGACTCACTCGAAGAGACTTTCGAGAACAAGGAACAAATCGAAATCTCTCGCTCTTACGAGAAACTGCCGAAGCCGACCCTGATGGCAACCCAAGAGTTCATCGAGGGCGAGCTCATCTACAAAGGCAGCAACAAAGACGAGGCGTTGAAGTAAAATAAGGAATTATGTTAGCCATTTCATGTTAGTCGTTGCACGTTTGCATTTTCATGTTAGACATTTCATGTTGGCATTGCATGTCAAACGCGAAGCACAAACAGGAACTGACCAACACGAAGTGATTAACAGAAAGTGACTAAACATGGCAAAGCACATCCTAATAGGTATTAGCGGGGGTATTGCCGCTTACAAGATACCTGAGTTGATTCGGCTTCTGCGTAAAGCAGGAGCCGATGTGCGTATTACGACCACAGTCAATGCCTTGCAGTTTGTTACGCCGCTGACGCTGCAGACGCTGTCAGGATATCCCGTCTATTCGGATGTGTTTGCACCCGCGAACGTCCACTCCACGGAACATATCTCCCTACCCGACTGGGCAGACCTAATGGTGGTGGCTCCGGCTACTGCCAACGTGCTGGGGAAGATGGCAAACGGCATTGCGGACGACGCGCTGACCACCACCTTCTGCGCCATGCGCAAGCCCGTGGTGATAGCCCCTGCAATGAATGATAAGATGTACGCCAACCCTGCTACACAACGGGCGATACAGACCCTCGCGGCATGGGACAACATCACCATGCTCGACTGCGCAGAAGGCGAGTTGGCATGCGGCACTACGGGCAAAGGACGAATGCAGGAGATTGGCTACATAGCCGAGGCTATCTATAATGAGCTCACGCCGAAAGACCTTTTAGGCAAGCGGGTGCTTATCACCGCCGGACCGACGCAGGAGGCGCTGGACCCCGTGCGCTTCCTGAGCAACTACTCCACAGGCAAGATGGGCTATGCGCTGGTGACAGAGTGCCTGCGCCGCGGGGCGGAGGTTACGCTCGTAAGCGGTCCCACCACGGTGCCCGCGCCGCTCGCTCCCGCCTACCTGTCCGCAGGGCAGGGAAGGCTCAGCATGGTGCCCGTCCGCTCGGCAGAGGAGATGTACAACGCCTGCAAGACGCATTTCGAGCATGCCGACATCGGCATCCTTTGCGCCGCCGTAGCCGACTTCACGCCTGCGGAGAAAGCCCCGCAGAAAATCAAGAAAGCCCCCGGGCAGACCGAGATGACGCTCCAACTGACAACGACTCGCGACATCGCCGCCGCCCTTGGCGCGAACAAGAGAGCCGACCAAATGCTCGTAGGCTTCGCCCTTGAGACGCAAAACGAGGAGCAGAACGCGCTCCGTAAGATGCAGCAGAAGGGCTTGGATATGATTATGCTCAATTCCCTGCAAGACGCAGGCGCAGGCTTCGGCACCGACACCAACAAGGTAACCATCTTCCACGCTGATGGCAACTGCTCCCCCCTGCCGCTACTGCCCAAAGTTGAGGTGGCAAAAGCAATCGTGAATGAGATTAAGGACCGCTTCGCTCAAAGATAAAGGATAAAAGACGAATAACTTTCTTCTTTGAATTTCAGAATCGAAACTAATAAGTCTTTCATCCTTCATCCTTTATCCTTTATCCAAATGAACATTTCCGTCGGCATACTGACTGCTCCGCATATCGAGTTTGAACAGCGGGAGCATGGCTTCTTGCTGAAAAACGTGCGGATTGGCATTGGTTTTCACTGGGATAGGCACGAAGACCAACTCTTTGAAGGCAACCTCACTATCCGCAAAAACGCCGATGGCACGGAGACTGCCATCAACACCCTCCCCCTTGAAGATTATCTCACCTCCGTCATCTCGTCTGAGATGTCGGCGGATAGTCCGTTGGAGTTGCTCAAAGCCCATGCGGTGATCTCCCGCTCATGGGCGCTTCGCGCGATAGGACATACGGAGCATGTGGGTTTTGATGTGTGCGCCGACGACCACTGCCAGCGCTACGAAGGGTTGCTGCGCCGCAATGAGCGGGCAGTGCAAGCCGTGCGAGAAACCGAAGGGCAAGTGCTGCTGTACGATGGTGAGGTGTGCGACTGCCGCTACTATAAGTGTTGCGGAGGCAAGACCGAGCGTTTCAGCACCTGCTGGGAGGATATAGACATGCCCTATCTGCAGCCCGTGGACTGCCCATACTGCGGCAAGGCTGTAGGCAATACGCGGTTGCAGCGGCTGGTGCTGAACAACTACGACCAAGAGACGCGCGACTTCCACGATTGGGAAGTGCGCTACACCGCCGAGGAGTTGGCAGACATCATCCGCGAGAAGACGGGCATAGACTTCGGCGAGATAGTTTCGCTACGCCCTCTCAAGCGCGGCGCCAGCGGCAGGATATACGAATTGGAAATCATCGGTACCAAGCACCGCGCCGTTATCAGCAAGGAACTAAAAATAAGGCAGGCACTATCTCGCACCTGCCTATATAGTTCTTGGTTTGATGTGAAAGAGATGAGAGCGTCTGACTGCTGTCAGACCGCGCTGCGCGCTGAAAGACCGCTGACGCTGAAAGACCACGCAGAGCGTTGTCAGACTAATATACTATCTCCGCTAAATAGGTCGAACAACGAAGTGGTCGGACAGCGAAGCGGTCGGATAGACGAAGGCGGTCTTTCATCGAAAAGTCTCTTTATTCTTCGTGGGCATGGATGGGGGCATGGTGTGGGGCTGTGTCAGATAGGTGCCGCCGAGATGGCGATGGAGGGCTTTACTTACCAACAGATATTGGCGCACTATTATCCCCAATCCCAACTTTCTTTGCAAGAAAGAGCATGGGCTTGTCTATTGCTCGGGCGGCGATGATAGTGTGGATGGCGCTGTCTTTGAGTTTGAGTTTCTTGCGCAGTTGGTCGGCAGAGAGGGGATAGTTGCGGGTTAGTATTGAGGCACCCTGCTCTCGGATGTCTTCGGGCAGGTGCTTGAGTATGCTGCTGGTGAGTGGTGAAATGACTTCCCATACGCGCCCGGGGAAGTCGTATAGCAGGTGGTCAGCGGCATAGAGATGGGTGTTCGGAGCCAGTTTGGCAAGGCGGAAGTGCTCGCTTACGAAACGAAAGGCAGCGGCTTTGAGGATGGCGGCGTTGGGTTCGTAGAGGTAGCACGGAGTGTCTTGCGGATTCCAATAACTGACTTGCGCACTTTGCTCTTGTTGGAGCGTAAACGTTAGCGTCTGCCAATGGCCGTGGGTATAGTTGGCGGCGGTAAGGGTGGAGGGTTGAGTGCCCCGCCCCCTGTCCCCCTCCCCGTAAACGGTGCGGGGGAGTTCGTTGAGGGTTGAGGGTTGAGAGTAGTGCACAAACAGCAGTTCTTTCACCTCGTTGCGGACGGCAACCACATGCACCTGACAGCCTTCGCCTAAGGAGCGCAGGGCGGCGGTGATGTCAAGCATCGGACTGAGTTTTATCATCAGGACGGTGCTTTTTTGTTGCAGCAGCGGCAAGAGGTCTATGACGTTGGGGGTGCAGTCTTCTATACGGAAGACCTTGCCGCCGTGGGTGTCGCGACGGGCAGGGTCGAGGTAGATGAGAACGTTGCTTCCGCTGTTGACGTCAGGGAGGGCGCGCAGAAACTCTTCGGCAGTGGTGTTGTGCACTTGCAGGTGCGGGCGGGTTAGGGCGAAGTTATGCGCCGCGATACGGCATAGTTCGGGGTCTTGCTCCACATAGTGTGCCTTGTTAGCGAACGCAGAGAGGTAGAAAGTGTCAATACCGTAGCCGCCCGTGAGGTCAATGAAAGTTGAGAGTTGAGAGTTGAGGGTTGCGAGTGGTCGGACAGCGCAGTGGTCGGACAGCATTAGCGGTCTATCAGCATTTGCGGTCGGACAGCACAGCGGTTTAATCAGTTCGGCTTTGTAGGTGGCGGTTCGCTCGCTACTACATTGCTCGCAGGCAAGGCGGGGTGGGAACCACCAATCGGGCTGCTGCACGATGGTGGGCAGTTTGTCGCGCAGGCGTTCTCTGCTTTCTTCCTGCTGCACCATAAAGCGAAACTCCTCATCTGTGAGATGAGGGAACTTCCTGCGTTGAAAAACCAAATCGGTCATAGGAGTTAACAATTAACAGTTAACTATTAACTATCTTACGTACTTCTTCACAATCTCTAATGCCTGTTCGCCGTAGAGTGCATATTTCTTCGCACCCATGCCTTTCACGGCAAGCATCTCTTTCTTCGTTCGGGGCAGGCGGTTGGCGATTTCCACCAGCGTCTTAGTAGCCGCCACACGAAACACTTGGTCTGCCACACCCTGCTCCTCTGCCACTCTGCGTCGCAGCGCTTGCAGTTGTTTGAGCAGTTGGGGATGGTCGGTCTCCACTTTCGGCAGTTCCTTCTCCGCCTTGGTAGTCAGTTTGATTTTCGGCGGCACGAAGCGATCACGGGCTTCGAAAAGTGTGTTTATCCAATGCTCCATACAGGCAGACTTCCCTTCCGTCTCCGCTATCTGCTGCATGAGCCGCCGCTTGCGGGCAAGGTCGGTGTGTAGTTCGGTCATGCGCTCTTCGTACTCCTTGCCGTCCTGCTTGTTGTCGGTGTAGGCGGGCGACGCCTTGATGATGTCGCAGAGTTGCTGAATACGCGGCGCGAAATAGCCGTGCGCCGCTGCCATGCGTTGTTGCAGCCGTTCCCAATCCCCGCGGACAATGAGGGCGCGTATCTGCTTCTGGAACGTCTCCGCTACCTGCTGCTCAGCCTGCAAGGCTTGGCGCAATCGCGTGAGGTAGGCGCGCGTCTCCTCGAGGTTAAACGAGCCTGTCCCCTCTACGCCGCGCTGTACCACCTCCAGCGCGAAGAGCAGGTCGCCGAAGTCGTAGAGGTCAGACAGCAGGTGCAAGAGGTATTCCTGCTGCGAGTGCTGCAGCCCGTTGGCGACGGCTTCTATTGTCGGCTGCGCGGCGGTGAACTGCAAGACCTCGCGGGCGTTGGAGAGCGCGCTCTCGGGGATTCGACTCAGTAAGACAATCCCCTCCAGCGAGCGGCAACGCGACAGCGCCACGTACACTTGCCCTGCGGCGAAAGCGTCCGCCGCGTCTATCACCACATGCTCGAAGGTCAGCCCCTGCGCCTTGTGGATGGTAACCGCCCACGCAAGGCGCAAAGGGATATGCGTGAACGTGCCCGCTATTTCGGACTTCACCTCATCGGAGTTGGGCACCGCGGTGTAGCGGATGTTCTCCCAAATCTCTGTATGCACCTCTATCTCCTCGCCCTCATCGCTCTGCACGAGGATATGCTCCTCATCACATTCCGCCACAATCCCCAACTTGCCGTTGTAGTACTGCTTCTCGGGCGAGGAGTCGTTGCGCGTGAACATCACCCGCGCGCCAACTTTCAGCCGCAAGACCGGCTCAAGCGGGTACATCGACTCGGGGAAAGTGCCCTTGATGGTAGCGTGATACTCCTCCACGGGCGCGGTGAGTTTGTCAAACTCCACGGCGTTGAGAGCCTCCACCTTGTGGTTGTGCGTGGAGAGTGTGATATGGAACGGTTCGCCCTCGCGCGGCTGCCAATCGGGCTGGTAGCGGCTGTTGAGCATGCTCAGCGACTGCGGGCAGAGACGGTTGTTGCGCACCTCGTTCAGCAGGTCGATGAACTGCATGTCGTGCTGACGATATACATGGTCGAGTTCGATATAGACGGGCTGTATCTCTTGGAAGACGCGGGCTTGGAAGAAATAGGGTCCTTTGTAGTATTCGCGCAGCATTTGCCATTCCTGCTCGCGTGCGACGGGCGAGAGTTGGTAGAGGTCGCCGATGAAGAGCACCTGCACGCCGCCGAAGGGTAGGCTACGGCGGTGGCGCACATGACGCAAGACGGCGTCGATGGTGTCCAGCAGGTCGGCGCGCACCATGCTCACCTCGTCTATCACCAGCAACTCCATGTTGCGCAGCAGGCGTAGTTTGGCTTGCCTTAGTTGCATCTCGGCGAAGAGTTGCTTGCGCGCGGCGGGCGTGGGGAGGAAGAGTTGCGGCGGCAGTTGGAAGAGCGAATGGATGGTTACGCCCTCGGCGTTGATGGCGGCGACTCCCGTCGGTGCCACCACCACCGTCTGCTTCGGGCACTCCGCCTGCAAGCGCCTGAGCAGCGTGGTCTTGCCCGTGCCAGCCTTCCCCGTGAGGAAGATACAGCGGTTGGTGCGCAGAACATAATCGTATGCTAATTCGTAAGGAGACATGAGGGAATTTGACAATTTGACAATTTACTATTTGACAATTTGACAATTTACTATTTGACAATTGTCCTGCGGCGGAATAATTACAAATTAAACATTGTTTTCAGCCGCTTTTCCTCTTCTGCCAATTGCTGCAAGAAGCGTTTGCTCTCTTCGCTGTCGGGATGTAGGAGACGGTGGTGTTTCTTCTGATAGAAACGGTGTAGCGTCTGCATCTCCTGCTGCGTCTGCGGGCTCATGTAGGTGCTTACAAACCGCTCCCACACATACTGCACCGCCTGCGCCGACGGGTGCACCATGTCCTCCGCATAGAAACGGTAATCGCGCAACTCGTCCAGCACTATCTCGTAGGAAGGGAAATAAGACCCTCCCCGCCAAAGACCCCCTCCGGCTCCCCCTACAAGGGGGAGGGTTGGTGAATTACCTTCGTCTGTAGATACTTTTCTCTCCCCCTCCCTTCGTAGGGAGGGACGGGGAGGATCCTCTCCCTCCCTTTGTAGGGAGGGTTGGGGTGGGTCTTGTCTTGTCAGTGCCTCCACCGCCGCCAGCAAAATTCCCTTCGATACTTGGTTCTCGTGCAAGCCGTCCTTCACATGCCGTATGGGAGACACGGTGAAGATGAATTGTTTGTCCTTGTGTCGCTCCAAAATCGGCTCCCATGCCGCCACTATCTCATTGACCGTCAGCCGTCTGCGGGTAAATGCCGAGGCGGGCAACTTATGACAATTGGCTACCACGCGCCCTTCGTATTCATACACCCATGCCGTCCCGAACGTGATGATGACCACCGTTGCCTGCTCCAATGCCTGCCTCATCTGTTCGCGGCTCTCCGCAACCGCCCTGCGAACCTCGCTCTCATCCGTTCCTGAAAAAGAACCATGCCGCAACAGATTGTGGTACAGCCCCTTATCAAAGACTATCCAATCCTCATCTGCGCGAGTATCCATCGCCTGCGCGATAGACAACGGATTGTAAAGCGTACCATAGGGATTCGCCGTATGTGGCAAGTAGCACGCTTGCATCTTCTCTGCCATGCCGTCTGAGAAACATGACCCTAAGAGCAGGATATGGTCTTGGTAAGTTATCTTCCGCGCCGAAGGCGGTATATATACAGGGGTTTGCAGTTCCATATTGTGGTTAATTGCCATTCCGATGAGCACCACTTCAGAACTTCTCGATGCTCTCGGGTCGGAGGAGGGTACGGATGGTCTTGCCCACGTTGATAAGGTGGTCTGCGATACGCTCGGAGTCGCTTGCCAACTCGAGGTACTCGGCACCCACAACGGGTATGTATTCGTCAGCGGACAGGCGCTCCACGTTGCGGTCTGCCATCTGGTCGGTCAGTTTATCCACCTGGTCTTCCTGCTTATTGGCATCCTCCAGCGCCTCGAGGCTCACCTCCATATACGCTTTCATCACGCTCTGATAAACGCTGAACACCCCTTCGCGCACCTGCTCTATCTCATCTTTCAACTTATCGGAGAACGCCACCTTATGGTCGCGCAGCACCTCCGCATACTCAATGATATTGGTCGCGTAGTCGCCAATTCGCTCGAGGTCGCCAATGCTACGGATGGTGGTCGAGAGGTAGCGGTGGTCTATCTCGTTGAGCGGCTTGGAGTTCAGCCGAACGACATACTGCACGAGGTAGTTGTTCAGGTAGTTCAGTTGCGCCTCGTTGTGGTCGAACTCCTCTTTCCGACTGAAGTCTTGATTGCAAATCATGGAAATCGCCAAGTCGTAATTGTGCATTGCCACAGCCGCCATGTGCTCTATCTCTAACTTCACTTGACGCACAGCAATAATCGGCGTGCGGAGCATCTTCTCATCCACAAAGAAGAAATGCGGCTTTGCCGACTCGCCTTTCTCCACGGCGAAGTTGTCGGGGATGATACGGCACACGATGCTCACCAGCAGGTTCGTCAGCGGCAACATCACTACCACCGTCGCGCAGTTGAATATCGTGTGGAACATAGCCATCTGTACTTGCGGCGCGTTCGGGAACATACGCTCAAAGATAATGCCGAAATCCAACTCGCCTTTCGTAGCAAGATATAGGATAAACGCCACAATCAGGAATACCACCACACCAAAGCAGTTGAATATCAAGTGCATCAGCGCCGTCCGCTTGGCGTTCTTGCCGCTCGTCATACCCGCAATAATCGCCACTACGCACGAACCGATGTTCGAACCCAGCGTGATATAGATACCTTGGTTGAGCGAGATAAGTCCCGCCACTACCATCGTGATGGCTACCGAAGTCATCACCGACGACGATTGGATGATGGCGGTGAAGAGCGCACCTATCACCACCAGCAGAATAGGATTGCCTATCGTGGCAAGGAACTGCTTCACAGCGTCCAGTTGGGCGAAGTCTTCCATCGAACCGGACATCATGCTCAAGCCGACAAACAGCATACCGAAACCTGTGATGATACCGCCCACTTTCTTCCACATATCGTGCTTGGCAAACAGGCAGATGAACGCACCTACACCCGCCAGCGCAGCGAAGATAGTAGTGGTGCTCAGCCCGCTGCCGGACGACAGACCGAGGGCGACAATCTGAGCCGTGATGGTAGTACCGATGTTGGCACCATAGATAATCGTGGCGGCTTGCGCCAGCGACATGATACCTACATTCACGAAACCAATCACCATCACGGTGGTGGCACCGGACGACTGTATCAGCGCGGTGCTCAACGCACCGATACCCACACCGAGCAACTTGCTCTTGCCTATCTTCGAGAACAAGGCTTTCAGGTGTTCACTGCTGGCAGACTCAAGGTTACTGGACATCATCTGGCAGGCAACAAGGAAGATACCTATACCTGCCAAAAGCATTAAAATAGCGGTTGCGACTGTTACGAACATAAATAGTGGTTAGTGGTTAGTGGTTAGTGGTTAGTGGTTAGTGGTTAGTTTA
>JAXDTJ010000088.1:0-5581 GCA_034090015.1 Paludibacteraceae bacterium
TAAAGAACACTTTTTTTTGATGACTTTTTGCTCTGAGCCAACGAACTGATAACATATAGTCCGATAGTACTTAACTATCACAAAATAAACTTATTAAAAAAATATTCACGAACTATTGACCCTACGAACTATAATAAAAAAGTGCTATTTTTGTGATAAATTTATGATAAATCTATGATAAATTGGAGTTCAGAGGGAGTTGCGGTTTCTCGGAAACAAATCCATCCTTATAATCGGTGTTGTGTTTGACGACCGCAAAGCATTGTCTAAGGACTTTGTTCGCGACGGCAATCATGATAAGTTTCCCGGGTTTACCTTTCTCTTTCAACCGCGTATAGAGTTTATTACATTCTTTGTTATGCTGGCTCACAGACCATGAAGCAACATATAGTTGTGAGCGCAAGACAGAATCTCCATTGCGGTTAATGTGACCTTTGACATTGATGGACGTTCCCGACTGCTGATAGGTGGGGCATATACCGAGATAGCGGGATACTTGTTTCGCATTATCAAAGTAGGTGAAACCTCCTGTAGTAATAATCAGGGCAGCCGCCAAAGACACGCCGATACCTTTAATAGATGTGAGTTTATCCATCTGTTGCTGGAACTCAGTATGGGTAAGAGCAACCATTTCCTCTTCCATCTTACTGATTTGCTTTTCGAGCGTTTCGGTAATTTTAGCGATGGATTTGAAGGTAGCGGCATCCTTTTGAGGCAGTGCTTCTAATGACTGTTTAAGATTATTAGTAGCCTGTAGTTGCTTTTTGAATTGCCTGATGGCAGCGCGTTTCTGCTTGAGCAGAAGGATGGCATCTGAAGGCATCTTGAACGGAGCCGGCTTCATGCGTTCGCCATAGAGGGATAACAACTGTGCGTCCGCCTTATCGGTCTTCGTAACTGTGAGCATGGCGCGGGCAAAGTTCTTGACTTTAAGCGCATTCTCCATGCTGGCGGTAATGTGAGCCTTATCAAGCAGATACAACAGCAAATAACTGTAGTTGCCTGTAGCCTCCATCACGCAGTGGTCATCGGCTTTCAATGTGTGGATAAACTCATGAATGCCATTGGCTGTGTTCATAAACTCACGGGTCTTGTAATGCCCGTTCTGCTGCGGATAAGCCGCCCAAAAAGTAGCCTTGCTAACGTCTATTCCAATGTAGCGCATAATAAATAAATTTTAATTGTGTACGGTTTAACATCAATACATCTGTAAACTATCATTGTAAATACGGGGTCTCTTATAGCCCAACGAACTATCCAGTTTTGGATGTAAAAGTGTGGGGGCAAAACATAGGGGAGAGGTTACAAACCTAACGCTGACTCGGCCTTATTCCACACTTTGATGTTAAATCGTTTGCAAAGATACAACTAAAAATTGAAATATACAACGCTGGTTTATATCGCCCCTTCCCGACAAGTCGGGATAAATCTCGGCTTGCATATGATAAACTGCTCGGGGCAATTCATGTATCACTACAAAAAAAATTCTCAAAAATTGTCCAAATATTTTTTAGATAGACTTTTCTTTAATTGCTTTGATTTAATTTTCTAATACTTAAAAGATATGAAACCGACTCTTTTTGTCTTGGCTGCGGGAATGGGCAGCCGCTATGGCGGACTGAAGCAGATTGACGGCCTTGGTCCGAGTGGTGAAACAATCATGGATTATAGTGTGTATGACGCGCTTCGTGCCGGTTTCGGCAAAGTAGTGTTTGTGATTCGCAAGGATTTTGAGGAGGCGTTCCGCGAGGTGGTTATCTCGAAGTACGCCGACAAAGTGCCTTGCGAGGTGTGCTTCCAGTCGGTGGATAAAGTGCCGGAAGGTTGCACCTTCAATCCTGAGCGCACCAAACCATGGGGTACGAATCATGCTGTGCTGATGGCGAAAGGTCTGATTAACGAGCCTTTTGCGGTAATCAATGCAGATGATTTTTATGGTCGCGAATCGTTCCAAGTGTTGGCAGACTATTTGAAATCTGTGGAAGGCACGACAGGCAAGTACTGCATGGTTGGATATCGCGTGGCAAACACACTGAGCGAGAATGGTAGTGTGAGCCGTGGCGTGTGCGCCACGGACGAGAACGGCTACTTGACCGATGTTGTAGAGCGCACGAAGATTGAGAAAGTGGGCGATAAGATTATCTATACCGAAGACGGTGTAGATACGGAGATTGCTCCCAACTCGCCGGTTTCGATGAATATGTGGGGCTTCACTCCGGAGTACTTTGAGTATGTAGAGAAAGCCTTTGTGGAGTTCCTTCAAGCACGCGGTCAGGAGTTGAAGTCGGAGTTCTATATACCGACGCTGGTGAACGACATGATTCGGAGTGGCAAAGCGACTTGTAAGGTGCTGGACACTACCTCCAAATGGTTTGGCGTTACCTACGCCGAAGACCGTCCGCAGGTAGTAATGAAGATTAATAACCTTGTGAAGGAGGGTGTTTATCCTGAGAAGTTGTTTTAGTTAGCGGTAATGCTAACGCATGTTAATTCATAAATCCTTATTCAAAAGATGGCACGCATTTTAGTAACAGGAGGTACGGGCTATATCGGCTCGCATACCGTGGTGGAGTTGATGCAGCAGGGGTATGATGTAACTATTGTAGATAACCTAAGTAATTCCAGCGTAGATGTATTAGACGGAATATCCGCTATTGTGGGCAAGCGACCGGAGTTCGCCAATATCGATTGCAACGACTACGTGAATCTGGAGGCGGTGTTTAAGCAGTATAACGATATTGTGGGCGTTATACATTTTGCAGCCAGCAAAGCAGTAGGCGAGTCGGTAGAGAAACCGCTGATGTATTATCGCAATAACATTGGCTCGCTTATCACACTGCTGGAGGTGATGCGTAAGTATCAGGTTTGCAATATCGTGTTCTCTTCGTCTTGCACTGTCTATGGGCAACCGGACAAAGACCATTTGCCCGTGGATGAGACGGCTCCGATACAGAAAGCCCTGTCGCCCTATGGCAATACGAAGCAGATAAACGAAGATATTATCTGCGATGAGGCGCATGCCGACAGTTCGCTGCACGCGACTATCTTGCGCTATTTCAACCCGATAGGTGCACACCCGTCTGCGTTGATAGGTGAGTTGCCCAACGGTGTGCCTAACAACCTGCTTCCTTTTGTTACGCAGACGGCAGCAGGCTTGCGGTCGGAACTGAGGGTGTTTGGCGACGACTACGACACGCCGGACGGCTCTTGCATTCGCGACTACATCTACGTGGTGGACTTGGCTAAGGCACACGTGAAGGCGGTAGAGCGCATGCTGGCAGGCACTCCGACCGAGCAGGTAGAGGTGTTCAACCTCGGTACCGGTCGCGGTTTGTCGGTGCTGGAGATTGTGCGCGACTTCATGGAGGCTACGGGCGTGAATGTACCTTATCAGATTGTCGGTCGTCGCGAGGGCGATATCGAGAAGGTGTGGGCTAACCCGAAGAAAGCCAATGAGGTGCTGGGGTGGAAAGCCGATACTCCTGTGAAGGATGTGCTGGTTTCAGCATGGAACTGGGAGAAGCGGCTGCGGAATATCCAGTGAGACCGCTTTGCTGTCCGACCGCTTTGCTGAAAGACCGCCTTTGGCTGTCTGACCGCTATGCTGTCCGACAAATGGTGCGACCTGGAGACCGCACCTCCTTGAGGAGACCGCTTTGGACTGTCCGACAAATGGTGCGGCTCCCGACAAGTCGGGATAACACTTCTGACCGCACCTCCTTGATTCTTAATTCTAAATTCTTAATTAGCAAAAAGGTGCTTTATTTATTGAAGTTTACACCGCGTTTGTTTCATAAAATCTGGGGCGGGGAGCATATCAAAGAGTGGTATCGTCCCGCCTCGGATAGTTTTGAGAACGTGGGCGAGAGTTGGCTTATTTCGGCGGTGGAGAAGTATCCTACCGAGGTGTCGAACGGTCCGCATGCGGGGGATAGCCTGCAAGACTTGCTGGAAGTGTATATGAGCGAGTTGGCGGGCGATAGTGTGTATGAGACCTTTGGCAATACGTTTCCGTTGCTGGTGAAGTTTATCGATGCGGCAGACGACCTGAGCATTCAGGTGCACCCCGATGATGACTATGCCTGGGAGCATGTGGGTACGATGGGGAAGACGGAGATGTGGTACGTGATGGACTCGGAGCCGGAGGCAGGGCTTTTGCTCGGCTGGAAGCACGATGTGGACGAGGCGCATATCCGCGAGGCGATACACGAAGGCGACCTGCAAGACCATCTGCAACTCTTCCCTGTGAAGCGCGGCGATGTGGCGCTGATTGAGGCGAAGACGGTGCATGCCATCAAGAAAGGCACTGTGGTGGCGGAGATTCAGGAGAACAGCGATATCACCTACCGCTTGTACGACTACAACCGCGTGGGCAACGATGGCAAACAGCGTCCGCTGCACTTGGAGTCTGCATTGGAGGTATTGGACTTTTCTGCCCACAAAGCGTGTAGGGTAGAGCACCATCCGGTCTGCGAAAAGGATAAGCAGACGGAGGTTGTTTCGCTTGCGCGGACCCCCTATTTCACTACCAATCGTCTGTCCGTTGCTGCACCTGTGCAGCGCGATTATGCGGCGTTGGACTCGTTTGTCATCTACATCTGCACCGAGGGCATGTTGTCCGTCAAAGCATTGGATTGCGAGGGGGACGTGCCTGCTGAGGTTACCTTGCGAAAAGGTGAGGCGGTGCTGATTCCTGCGTGTTTGAATGATATTGTGCTGCTTCCGAAAACGCCGTCCGAGTTGCTGGAGGTGTATGTGGATTGCTGATATTGTGTCTCAATATTGCCCAGCCCCCTGCCCCCCTCCCCGCGAGCGGGGAGGGGGAGTTGTAAGAAGTCGCCTCGCATACGTAGGGGCACGCCCCTACGCTGTTTTATGTCGCCCCGTAGGGGCTTGCGTTTAAGAGGTTATCCTTTATGTATGGGTGAGCCACACTACGCTAATCTATGGGCGTATGCTCCGCAATAGTGAGGACGCCAAGGATGTGCTGCAAAACACGTGGATACAACTATTTACCCACCTCGGAGAGTTGCGCGAGCAGCCCTCCGAGCGGGCGTATGTCTATCGCGTGGCAACCAATTGCGCCTTTATGTGGCTGCGTGATGAGAAGGTGTGTGAGTCGATAGACGATGTGGATGCGCAGACGCTGCAAACATTGAAAGCCGAGCCGCAAGTGGAGATGGGGCAGGAACTGCTGGCGCGGTTGGAGCAGACCGTTTTGCGCCTGCCGCCTACTCAGCGGGCGGTGTTCAACCTGCGCTACCATGAGGATATGTCTTATGACGAGATAGCCGCCATCACGGGTTCTACCATCGGGGCAGCGAAGATGAATTACAGTCTGGCAAAGCGCAAGATAAGTTATTGGATTACAGCCACGGCGGTGTCTGTGGCATTGGTTTTCACTTTGAGCATAGGCGTTGTTCGTCCTTCATCAAGTTTTACTTCCGATGCTATAGAGGTGGTTTATGCCTCGTAGGAGTGGAGCGATTTCGCGGAAGATGATGTATTTCTTGAACTGTAAATAAGGCAATGATATACATGTTGACCTATTGATCAATAGTTCGTTAAAAATTTGACTTAA
>JAXDTJ010000041.1:0-16991 GCA_034090015.1 Paludibacteraceae bacterium
TAATATCTTATCAACTATTTTTTAGTGGACAGTAGTGACAATGTTTGCTGCATCACTTCGCAAAGTTCATCGGTTTATGTTGCAAAATTACAACATTTTTCCCATACCACCAAATTTTTGTTCGAAAAACTTGCGTATTTGTTGAAATTGTAGTACCTTTACGCGTCATTCTTCGCAAGAAGAGACTGCCTAACTTGACTTGTTAGGTAGCCTCTTTGGGGCGAACCAAGTGATAGAGGGACCATGAGGAAAGATCCTCTTTTGTCAGAATAAGCTGACTTGGATGAATCACTATTGCTGCGTGTTTTTAGTGCGTTTCACAGAATGGATGGTCTCACCCTTGGCGTTGACCAAGTCCAGACAGAGTTCGTCTTTGGTAAAACTCAAAATAGAGAATCCTGCTTCCCCACTTGCAAAAACTGTCCCCGCTATCTTTTCCACTTTGTTTCGAGCAAGCGAGCCTGCCGAATTGACTACATAATCAATGGTTGTATCTTTTGGCTTGAGGTGCTGGAAGTTATGGATATGCCCACAGATATACATATCTACGTTATGCCGGCGGAGGATAGGGTCAACGCGCTTTTGCATATCCTTGCGCTCACTTTCACTCTTTGTGGTGTGCGCATAGATAGGATGATGTCCTACCACAACCACCCAATCCTCTTTCGCACCGTTCAACTCCTCTTCCAGCCACGCCAGTTGCTTTTTCGCATCCTGCTGAGGCACGGAGGGGTAGTCGAGCGAGTCTTTGTGGTACTTACCTATCAGCGGGGTGGTGTCGATGAAGACGACGCGCAGGGTAGCGCCGTCTTCTTCAAAGACCTTGCTGTAATAGCGCGCCGGCATCTGCCATCTGCGGCTCACATTGGAATAATCCAACACCGCCTGCGTATTCCCTCTGTACTCGTGGTTGCCGAGGATGGGATACCACGGAATCTGCAGTTCGGGATGGCTGTATATGAGTTCGTAGTTGGTCATCCATAGCGGGTCGTTCACGCTCTCAACCCCCATGAAATGGTGAATATCTCCCAAAGCCAACACTGCCTCAACATCTAATTCTCCCGCCATCTTTCCCATCCTTTCGGCGATGGGCTTCTGCTCGTAGTAGCCGTTGCGACCCAAGTCATTTGCTACCAGCAACCGCATCTGTGCGGAAGATACTGCTGCCCAAGCGAGCAGCAGTATCAAAAGGATGTGCTTTCTCATTTCGTTCCAAGTGCGCCGTATTGCGGCTCTATAGCGGGTGAAACATAGGTCTTCGACCCGATCGTCATTCCTCCGGCAAAGTAAGGTGCTACTTGTCCGTCAGCCCCTTTGAGTGCTGGCGAGCCGGCTGCAAGGTGCAAGTCCCATGTCGGGTCATATACATACTCCGTCAGGCTGACTTGGTTGATATCAAACGATACGAACTGCGGGTCTAACAAGTGGTCGGGAGTAGAAATCTGGCTGTGGGTATCTACTGCGGGGTTGTAGTTCTTGTTGTCCTGTGCGTAGCCCTCCGCAGGGTTGCCGACTGTTGCTTCGCCTACGATAGGGGTGGTCTGCGAACCGGACGCATAGAAGTTGTAGTCAATCACCGACTTATCATCGTATCCAGCGTCGGACTTGTTGGGGTCGGTATATTTCGGGGTCATAGCGCGGAATTTGCAGTTCACCAGCAGGTTGTTGACGATGGTAACCAATCCGTTTTTCTCCACGTAGATACATCCGCCTTTCTCGCCATCCCGACGCCAACCGGCATTGAGGATGGTGTTGTTGTAGGCAGTAGTCTTCATCTGTCCGCGTGTCTCGCTCTGTCCTGAAGAGGAGAGTTTCAGTCCGTTGGTGTTCGGCGAGAACATCACATTGCCTGCGATATCGGCTACCACACCGGCTTTCATATTCACTGCCTCTGCGCCTGTATAGCCGTTGGCAATGAAGGTGTTGTGGGTAACGATAGCGTTGCCGCCCATGAAGTAGATACCATCCGAAGCACCGTTGCGAATCACAGAGTTGGTAACTACATAGCGACCGTCGATGTTGTTCGTGGTGATTTGCGGGTACATATCATCTCCTGCGGTATATACGCCTTCGATAGCGGCAGGTGAGCCCTCAATGACCTGTGCTCCGGTGTATTCAATCACTACATGTTCGAGCGCCATCTCGTCGCACGATTCGTAGGCTACGATGCCGCCCCACAGTCCCTTGAAGGTGTTCTCTTTGGTACGCAGCTCGGGTGCCACGCTGAAGGTGATAGGTTGGCTCTCGGTGCCTAAGGCATAAAGATTACCCTTCACCATGATTTCTACGGGCACGTGGTTAACCCCCACGCCTGCCTCGCTTACAATAACGGTTACGCCCGGCTCTATCGTCAGAGACTCTCCTTCGGGTACCACCAAGTGGCGATTCAGAAGAATGGTCTCACCTGTTTTCCACACACCGGAAACGATGATTTCTGTTTCGGTCTCTGTGGTGTTTGTGTTGTTTTCTTGGTTTCCGTCTTCGTTGTTGACGGGTTCACAAGAGAGAAGAAGCAAGCCGCTAATCATTGCCACGGCAGAGCAGAAAAAAATCTTTTTCATGTGCATAAAAATTTGTTGTTTTCGTTGTTTGCCTTTATTCGCCGTAGGCGCAAGGCAATATTCACTATCTATTGCAGTTTGTATCGGACGCCAATCATGATGGTCTGCCCATACCACTCCTCGCGCTCCAAGATATTGTCTCGGTATCGCGGGAAATCGGTTACGCCATCGGTGTGGGGACCTTTTTGGATATACCGAATCATAGGTAGGTTGATGAGGTTGGTTGCTTTGAGGTAAATCTCCACCCCACATTTCCATCCTTTCTCTGCCGAGAGTTCCATGCGGAAATACTCATTCTCCCAGATATCGTTCTCATACCAGTTGGACACCTCTGCCAGTCGCTTCCCGATGAAACTGCCCGTGAGTTGTGCGTTGATACCATGCTCTGTATCTTTGTATATCAGCGACAGGTTTGCCACATGCGCTGCCTGCCCGGCAAGAGGGCGCGACTGCATCATCATCACGATGTCATTCCCTTCCATGTGTCGCTTCTCCGTGGTGATACGCGAGAAGGTGTAGGTATAGTTGCACTTGATACCGAAATGCCGGAAGTATTTCAGCACATCCACCTCCACACCGGCATTGTTGGCATTGCCTAAGTTCAGCGGCGTGTAATAGGTGTCCTGCCCCTCTGTAATTAGCCCGTACTCAATGGGGTTTTGCAGATGTTTATAGAATACGCCTACCATGAACTGTTCGTACGCCTGCGGGAAGAACTCCCATCGCAAATCCAAGTTGTCGGCTATCGTATGCTTCAGTTCGGGATTGCCTTTCTCTTTGTACTCTTCGTTGATAATGCTATAAGGCACTATCTCGAAGAAACTCGGGCGGTTGATGGCGCGGTAGTAACTCAGGTGCAGGTTCATCTTCTCCGTGATATGGTATTTCAGGTGCGCCGACGGGAGGTAGTCCCAATAGGTCTGCTTGCCTTCCCCATCCGTGGAACGGGGGTAATGCAAGACATAACCTTGGTCGGTATGCTCTGCGCGGAAGCCCACCTCTGCCTCAAACTGCTTCTTTCGGTAGGACAACATGATATACGCTGCCCCTATCCGCTCCGTGGCATCGTAGTTGAGCGGGTCGCCCACATTCCCATACGCCCGCGGCGTCATCAGCAGTTCGTTGAAATTTGTCCAATCGGTGCCATACACCTGATATGCCTCCATGCCGGTGGCGCTATCGAAAGTATATTCGTTGAAGAACGAGGTGCGTGCTTTGTCGCGATACATACCGCCCACCTTCAGCGTCCACTCCTCGCGGGGTTGCCAACTGAGGTTGAGATAGCCTGCCCAGTCTCTGTCGTTGTTGTGCTCCCAGCGGCGTGTAGCGGCTTTGTTGGTCTGCAGATGGCTCCCTTGCAGGTATATCTGCGCGTTGTCGGGGGTACTGTTGCCCGCGAAGGAGAACACGCCTTTCCAATCTAACACAACCGTCTTGTGCGCCATCGTATGCTCGCCGGAAAGCGTGCTGTTGAACACCTGCTGACGGTTATGCTTCATGCGGATGCTCGCCGTCTGTTCTGCCTCGGTGGCACGAACCTCGTTATCGCCCATCCATAGGTAGCCGTTGTACCACATCAACTTATGTGCGGGGGTGATGGTATAGTCTAATTTCGCGTGCACCGCCAACCGCTGTTTCAAATCGGAATAGGTGCGGGCTTCCTCCGCGTCGCTCGCCTTGGTGTAGTTGTAGTAGTTCATGTTCTTCCCTCGGTGGAGATTCTGATAACTCGCCGAGAGCAGGAAGCCGAACTTATCGTTGAACACGCGGTCGCCGTACGCCAACGAAGCAATCAAATCGGGCAGCGGGATATGCGAACGGACGGCGAGGCTCTGCATGCCGAAGTCTGACGCCGTCACTTTATTGCTGCCGATATTCCCCATACGCTCGTCCGGCGACATGGGGTCAATGGCGCGGTAGTTGGAAGTAAGAAAAGGTCGTTGGAAATAGGTGGCGTTGTAGCCGGTAGATAGATTCGCCGTGAGCAGTCGGCGCGCCGGTGCATCTTTCATCACGAGGTTCACCGCCCCGCCTATGCCGTCGCCCTCGAGGTCGGCGGTCAGCGATTTATGCACCTCTATGCGAGAGAGTATCTCCGAAGGGAAGAGGTCGAGCGGTACAAAACGATTCTTGTTGTCCGGACTCGGAATCTTAATACCGTTCACCAAAGTGTAGTTATAGCGCTTGTCCATGCCGCGCAGGATGGCATACTGCCCTTCGCCCGACGAGTTGCGCTCCACCGTTACGCCCGACATACGCTGTATGATATTGCCGACCGTGATATCCGGCGCCAACTCCATCGCTTTCGAACTTAACACATTCACTACATTAGAGGAACTACGCTCTATCTCTATGGCTTTGGCACCGGTACTACCATTGTAGTTTGATACAATTGTTACTTCGCTAATGGCTGTTGTCTGCTCTTGTAGTCGAATAACCACATCCTTTCCTTCGTATGCTATCTCCACCGACTCGTAGCCCATATACGAACAGCATACCACCGCATCAGTGTGCGCTGTCCGCAAAACAAATGTACCATCTAAACCTGTTGTTGTACCATTCGATGGATCACCCTTGATACGTAGCGTTGCACCCACAAGGCTTTCATTAGTCAGAGAATCCAACACGACACCCTTAATCTCAATATCAACAGACGCACCATATAGGAACAACGCTACACTGCTCAACAAAACTGTTAGTAACCAATTTCTCATCCTCTTTCTTCTTGAATATGCATTAGCCTAAGAGCAAATTGTATCAAATTCAAGTGCAAAAGTACTGCTTATTTTGAATATGAGCAATCAAATTCAAATTCTTCATAAAAATATAATATCTTCATAAAAACTTAACAGAAAGGCAATGCCTTTGGAGACAATCTATAAAAAGAATCCCCCCCTCAATCGATATTGGGGGGGGCAAAAGGGATATTTTACCTATAAAAAATGCCTCAGATAGCACTTATTAGTGTTTTTCTTACTATCTTCATCATCCCAACGCTACGTCCAGAATCATCATCAGCACGAAGCCGGCGGTGAAGCCGAGGGTGGGGATGTTGCTGTGCGGCTCGGCTTGGCTCTCGGGGATGAGTTCCTCCACCACCACGTACATCATCGCGCCGGCAGCAAACGCCAGCAGATAGGGTAGGGCAGGGGCGATATGCGCAAAGAGCGCAATCGTTAGCAAGCCTGCCACGGGCTCCACCACGCCCGACAGTGCCCCTATCCCAAACGCCTTCGATCGTCTCATACCCTCCGCCCGCAAAGGCATCGAGAGGATAGCCCCCTCAGGCACATTCTGAATAGCCATGCCTATCGAGAGTGCCAACGCGGCAGACAACCCAATGCCGCTACCCGCCTCCAGCATACCCGCAAGGATAACCCCCACCGCCATGCCCTCGGGGATGTTGTGGAGCGTTACCGCCAGCGCCAGCATCGTCGTGCGCTTCCATGGCGCACGCGGCTGCATACCCTCGGGCGACGAAGCGCCGATATGCAAGTGCGGTATCAGCGTATCGAGCAAAAGCAAGAACAGCACGCCCAATACAAACCCCACCGCCGCCGGCACCCATGCCCACTTACCCATAGTCTCGCTCATCTGCATGCTCGGTATCAGCAGCGACCACACACTCGCCGCCACCATCACTCCCGACGCAAAACCCAGCAGCAACTTATTCCAACGCACACTCCATTCCCCGCGCAGCAGAAACACCATCGCTGCACCCAACACCGTGCCCGACAAAGGCAACAACAATCCTAATGCTAACCACATAACCTTGACTTTTTAACGAAAATTCCCGAAAGGGGAGGTGAACATATAATAATCGTATATGGACTATTCACATATAATAGTCGCTTCTTTTTTTAACCTATAATGATCGTATAATTAATCGTATAATTCTAATCAGAATAAAAATAATTGATGAATAATTAGACGATAATTACACGTTATAAAATCTCGCATTAAATATCTTTTTCGCTGCAAAAGTACTACTTTTTTTTGGAATTTGCAAGGGAGAAACATTTTTTGCATCCGCAGGTTTCCGAAATTGGGTATCATTTTATGATGAAAAAAAGGCAGGCAACCTGCATGTCGATTGCCTGCCCCGAATTGGATTTGGTACTAATGGAATACGATGGGAAAAATACTATATCATACGCATACATCAAAACTGAAAGATAGCGTAAACGGCATAGATGAATACCGCCAATTTCAAACAAGTATCCGCTAAATATGCCGCAGTAGCAGAGCCAGCACTCTTGAGCGCACATACCGCACCCTGTTTGTTGGTGAGTTCAAGCAAGAACGCCAACACAAAGGGCACCAATACCAATGCCACTACTGCAATCAAGATAACCAGCGCCGTAGAGTCAATACCCTTGACACCCACCAAGATACATAAACCAATAATGGAGCCAATGATTGTTCCCCAAGTAGCCCGTTTGCTATACTCGTGTAGTTTCTTCACCAACTTCACAAGTACCTTGGACGCAACCATACTGGCAATAGCCAGCGCGGCTACAATCCCCACCACATACCACTCGAAGTTAATATCCAATCCTAACTTCGCCACAAGAGTAGCCAATACAACGGCAATAGGACCGGGGACTTTGCTGATGAAACACCCCAGAAAGCCAAAACTTAGAAATAGGGCAATAAGCACCCACCATAAAATAGTTGACATAATATAATAACAGTTTAATAAATGACCTATGTTAAGATGAAAGATAAAGGATGAAGGATAAAAGACTTGTTACCTTCGTCTGTGAGTTTCAGAGTCAAAACTATTTTGTCTTTTATCTTGTGTCCTTAATCCTTCATCCTTAATCTAACATATTGCCCAACGATTCTAATTTTTTTGTTGCTAGAACTTCTGTTGCGACCTCAAAACGATTTAATTGCGCTTCTGTCCAATCAGAATCATTCGGATACTTTTCCTCCATCTTCTGGATAATTTGCGCTGCCTTAATGGCGTCGCCTTTGCTGCAGGCTTTTTCATAATCTTTGAGTAAAGACTCGTTGCTGGTGCAGGAAACCAATGCTACAGCGAGCATAGCTCCCCAAAAATACTTTGAAATTTTCATTGTTTTGTTGTGTTTTTTGAAATTAATATTAATAAATCCGCATTACCACAAATCTTGCAATGCGTTTAGCATCTCGCCTTCTGCCTCCAATATCTGCTGTACTTCTTTGACCGCCTGCTTCGTTTCATCATCGATGAGCGATTCCGAAGAATTGGATTTCCTATCGGCTTCCTTCAGTTCAATGCCATTCAGTTCAACACCCGCCACCTTGTCGTATATCTCTTTGGCTTTTTCGTACGTATAATGATTATACCTATAGGTCTTCATAGTCATCTTCTGCTGAGCATCCACTTCTTCAGCCACCAACATGTCCCAGTCTTCCGTAGAAATATCCAACGACGCCACTTCTACATCGCTTTCATTGAGCAGCATACCACCAATAGAGGAAAATTCACGCTCATACTTTGATTTATCCGACAACTGGTTGTACGATTTCTTATTGGCAATGCTCATTTTCACGCGTACTTGCCAGTCTTCGTTCACTTGTACGAGACTTACTTTGTACGAATCGCCACTTACCTTAAACAAATTGGCATGTTTACCTTTCAGCACTACCGAAGTGGCAGGAAGGGTTTTAGACTCTTCTTGTGGTTGCTGGTTGGATTGCTGTTTGGACTGCGATTGACCGCCACCACCACATGCGCACAAAAAAGATACGCATACGCACATTAACAAAAACTTTTTCATAATACTAAATCGTGTATCTATTCTGCCTACTCTGTTCGGGATTTTCGGCATGCTCCGCTGATTTTCGGCGGCAAAGGTACTGCTTTTCGTTGATATGCGCAAAGTTCATTTTGGTTCATTTTCGTTTGCCCTTTTCTGAAGGCAAGAGGGTAGGGACAAAAAAAGAGCAGACCTATTCATGGTCTGCCCCATTATTACAAGTATTTCTCAGGCTATTAAGGCACGAAACGCTGCTGGATAGCATTCTGCTTTTCCATACTCCGCTGCGTCCACAGGTCGAAGATGGTATAGTGCAGAGGGTCGTTCTCGGGATAGCAGTTAATGAACGAATCGCGTGTCTGCCACGAGGCTTGTATCAAGGGATTAAGCACCTCAAACATCTCCATCAGCGTCTCCGGCGCTGCCTCTTCTATCGCTTTATCCCATAGTGCAAACTCGGTGTCTAAGCGGCGACTCACCTCCTCAAGGGTGCGCTCCTGCCGCATATATGCCGTTATTTGTTCTCTTTGCACCAGCATAAAAGCAACGCAAGTCGCTATTATCAAAAGCGAGATCCCCACCGCAATCCCGCCTATCCATTTCGCCCCGCGCATCCACACACGCTGGAGGCTGTTCGGGAACAGCATTCGATACAGCCGCGAGAGGTCCTGCTCATCCGAGCGCCCTGACTCTGTGCCGCTCAGACCAAAGTCAATCAGCTTGAGGTACTTCCCATCGCGGGTGATGAGGATATTGTCCGCTTTCAGGTCGTGGTGCTCCATCTGGCGGCTCTCTAAGTACTCCCGCACATCCGTCAGTTGGTTCCATATCCGCACCCTTGCGGCATACGAGGGGCGCGTAGCAAGCCATTGCGCAAGCGTAGTGCCGTCCACATACTCAATCACGATACAGCGACCCACAGCGGGCACTTCCTCAATAGAGTAGGTCTCTACAATGTTCGGATGGTGGAGTGAGAAGCCGATTTGAAACTCCCGCTCTTGGAGCAAGCGGTAGTCCGTCAGGTCTTGGCAGTCATTGCTGAGCGTTTTCAGGATAAACCACCTGCCATACCGCTTGGCACGATACAGTACATTGCGCTTGCGCGCTTGGAGGAGGGTAATCTCCGTCCACTGCGAGGTAAGGTCTTCGGGATTCAGGAAACCCGAGGTGGTGTCGGTAGTCATAGTTTCTCCGCGCGATGAAGTCCGTGCTTACTGCCTGCCACATACGAGGTGGGGGGCTGGTTCTCACGAATCAAGTTATCCAAATACATCGGTTGCCCGAGCAAGAAGCAAGCCGCCTCGAAGCGGTCGCCCACACGCAGTTTGCTGTTCTCCTGCTCCTCCACCACGTAGCGCAGCCCGCCCTCGTAGCGCACCATGCAACGGCGGTTGGGCAACCATGCCAACAGCACGCGGTCGCCCGCCTGCAACTCGCCCGTGCGTATGCCTTCGCCCGTGAAGGTGTCCGACTCCGTGCCGCCCGCGGATGCAAGGTGCGACAGATAGTGTTCCCAGTCGGCATAGCCTACATACTGAGACAGCAGGGTGAGCGTAGTGCGATGCACCGCCTCGCCGGCATCTACATAGCCCCATAGACGCTTCAGCGTGGAGGAAGAGAGCGTGGCATGGGTCATGTCCCACACCTCCAAAGAAAGCCTGTCAAAATCGGCAGGGCTACATACGCGCCTTCCTAACTGACGCTCCACATCTAACCGCAGTTGTTGCACTTCGGGAGTTGACTTTTCCATAATGGTCTATTGTTGAATAGTTAGTGTGCGGTCGCCGTTGTCTTGCACCTCTATCCGTATCTGCACGGTGTCCTCAGGGAGCAAGGGTGCTATCATCTCGGGCCACTCAATGAAGCAGTAGTTGCCGGAATAAAGATACTCCTCCGCCCCGAAGTCCTGCGCCTCACGCAAGTCCTTCAAGCGGTAGCAGTCGAAATGGTACACCTCGCCGGAGTAGGGATTTTGCACATCATACACGTTGACGATGGCAAACGTCGGGCTGTTCACTACATCTTGTGTGCCCATGTCCTCGCAGAGTTGTTTGATGAAGGTGGTCTTGCCTGCCCCCATATTGCCGTGGAAGGCAAAGACACGACGCGGCGCAGTCTGCAACAGCACATCGGTGGTCTTCACCTCCTCTCCCTGCGCATTGACCAAGAAAAGCCCCTTTTCGGGGGTCATTTTTACCGTATAAGTGTTCATAGTCGTGAAAAATATGCGATTCTCAGAGGGTTATTTTTGCCTGAAAATACTCGTAAAGCATTGAACCTCTTTTTGTTCCGAGCAATTCCACCCACTCATCCAAGTTGGCTGAACCAGCACGCTTCACAGAGCCGAAATGTTGCAGTATCTTCTGCTTGGTAGCAGGTCCAACTCCTTGAATATCATCCAATTGGCTCTTTATTTGTGCCTTGCTGCGCTTCTGTTTGTGGTAGGAGATGGCAAATCGGTGCACTTCATCCTGTATCTGTGTGAGCAGGCGAAACACCTCGCTCGTTACAGGCATCTGTACCTCCACCGGCGGGAAGCCGTAGAGCAGCGTCTGGGTACGGTGCTTGTCGTTCTTCTTCAGTCCGGCGATAGGGATACGCAAGCCCAACTGGTCCTCCACCGCCTCGCGGATAGCATGCATCTGTCCGATGCCACCGTCAGCAATAATCAGGTCGGGCAACTTACCGCCTTCTTCCACCACGCGGCTGTATCTACGGCGCACCACCTCCCGCATACTCGCGTAGTCATCGGCGCCTTCCACCGTCTTTATCTCAAACCGCTTGTAGTCTTGCTTGCTCGGCTTCGCCATCCGAAAGACTACACACCCCGCCACAGCGTTGGTGCCGTTGATGTTAGAGTTGTCGAAACTATCGATGAGAGCGGGAAGAGTAGGGAGGTTGAGCATGCGCTGCAGTTCTCTCAAGATACGCACCGCGCGCTGCTCGGGGTTGAGTTTGTCCGCCTGTTTGATACGGTCTTGTTTGTACTGCCGCACGTTCTGCATGGCGAGGTCCAGCAGTTTCTTCTTGTCCCCGTTCACAGCAATATAGACATGCAAGGTTTCGTCGAATCCATCGGGGATAAAAGGCACTATCACCTCGCGCGTTTGGCTCCCTAACTGCTCGCGCAGCTCCATCATTCCCATCGCCAAAATCTCCTCACGCGCCTCGTCCAAGCGTTTCTTGTACTCAATAGTCTGTCCTTGCACGATGCTGCCGTTGTGTACATGGAGCATGGAGATATACACATTATCCCCCTCTTCATCGTAGCCGAACACATCCACATCGCCGGCGGAACTATTGGTAATGATAGTCTTGCTGCAGAACTGTCGCAGCAGTTCCAACTTCTCTTTCTCGCGCTGTGCTTCCTCAAACTTCATCTCTGCCGACAGGCGATACATCTCCTCCTCTATCTGCCGACTTATCTCGTGCCCATCGCCTCGGATAATCTTGCGCGCCTGCGTAACCCACAGAGCATACTGCTCCCTACTGACTTTCTGCTCGCATATGCCGCAGCAGGTCTTGAGGTGGTACTTCAAGCATACTTTGAACTTTCCCCGCTCAATTTGCTCCGCTGTCATCGGCATGTTGCAACTGCGGATGGGGAACAACTTGTGGATAAGTTCAATCATCAAGTCCACCGTATTGCCGAAACTGTACGGACCATAGTAGTCGCCCCATTTCTTGTTGATGGTGCGCGTCTTGAAGATGCGAGGATAGGGTTCTCGCGTGATACAAATACTGGGATACGACTTACCGTCCTTGAGCAGGATGTTGTAGTGCGGCTGATACTTCTTGATAAGGTTGTTCTCCAGCAGGAACGCGTCTTGCTCCGAGTCCACCACCACATAGCGTATATCCGCAATATGCGCCACCAGTTGGCGCGTCTTGCTGCTTTGGTGGTCTTTCTGGAAATAACTATTCACCCGTCTATGCAGGTTCTTGGCTTTACCCACATAGATGATCTCCCCCTCGCTATTGAAGTACTGATACACACCCGGATTTTGCGGGATACGCTGGAGGAGCGAGGCAATATGCTGCGACTGCTTATCCAATACTTACATGTGAATAAGGGAATCCACTTGTGCCCCTTTTTCCAGCAGTTCGCGACCGTTCAGGAAGTCTAATTCGATAAGGAAGTTAACATACACTTTCTTCACGCCAAATTTCTTTACCAACTCTATCGCTGCCGCCATCGTGCCCCCAGTCGCCAATAGGTCATCGTGCAGTAGCACTACATCATCTGCCGAGAGAGCATCTTTGTGAATCTGAATGGTGTCCACACCATACTCTTTTTGGTAACTAATCTCTACCGTCTCTGCGGGCAACTTGCCGGGCTTGCGGATAGGTACAAAGCCCACCCCCAACTCCATAGCTACTGCCGGCGCAATGATAAACCCGCGCGACTCAATGCCCACAATCTTGGTAATACCCTTGTCCTTGTACAAGTTCACCATCTCATCACGCATCCAGCGCAAGCACTCCGGCTGCTGCAACGCCGTGGTGATGTCTTTGAACTGAATACCCTTCACCGGAAAATCGGGAATGTTCCGAATTTGTAGTTTTACTTCTTCTGCTGTCATAAGTTAATAGTTATATAGTTAATAGTAAATATCTTATTTGAGTTCAACAAAAATTGCCCCAAAAGTATTTCATTAACGTATAATTGTCGTGTAATTATTCATCAATTATTGTTGCCACCATGTGCGCCCGCTCTGTTGCAGGATTTCAAGGAACTGCGGTTGCCACTCCCCCGCATCACTCCCCCGACATGTCGCCAGCGGACAGTTTGGAACAAACTGCTTGGGTATGCTTTGCAGCTCCCCCGCCTCCCTCAAAGAGGGGGGGAGGGGGTTAGGGGGCGGGAGGAGGACACGGCATTCAGCCGCACGATGGCATTCGTAAGCCGAAAGTAATAAGTCATTTATCCATTATCCTATCATCCCTTCATCCCCTTGCGGCTTGAAGCCGAGCGCACCTTCCCGCCCCCGTACCCCCCCCTCCTTGCAGGAGAGGCGGGGGAGCTGAAATTACTTTCGCCTCTGAAAGGAAGTTGGTTCGTAGTTGCCGTTTGCGTTGTCGTTTGCGTTGTCGTTGTAGTTTGCATTGTCGTTGTCGTTGCCGTTGTGGTTGTTGTTGTTTTCGTTGTCGTTGTCGTTTGCGTTGTCGCTCCCTCGCCCCGCCCCGTCTCCATACCCTGCCATCTCTATTCGCTTATAGGCTAACGGGGATTGGATGGGAGCTTTGGCTTGGGCTTTGCTTGCGGCGGGGGTTAGCAGGCTGCCCAAGCCGGTCCTCATCGCCCCAGCCCCCAGCCCCCTTATAGGGGGGCGGGGGCGGGGCTGATGGGGTGGGCGGGCGACTGCTAAAATGGTAGTTTGTTTTCATCGTTTTCAAACAGGTCTATGGGGTTGGCGGTGTACTTTCGGTCTTTCACGGTCAGGAAGTGGTTCAGCACGGCACTGTTGATGTACTCAGTGGCTTTGCGGCTGCCTATGTCGAAGCGGTTTTTTATTCGTTCACGGAGTGCTGTGAAAGTGATTGTATCTGTGCCGATTACGCTGATTGCTTGAAGCATCTTATCATCCTCGTCTTCCTCCTCGTTCAGGGTGTTAAAATCGTCTTCCGAAGTCCCTCCCATAATCACGGGTTGCCCGTACTTGTGTTCGCCGTCTTCGATGCGGAACTGCCAGTCTTCCAAGTCCCTTGCGCGGGCTTTCTTCTGCGTTACCTTGAAGATGACTTCCATGCCTTTCTCTTTCTTGGTCTTCAGCACGTCCGTTGCCTTGCGCTCAAGGAACGAACCGGCGTGCCCGACCATCTTCTCGCTCCCGGGGTTCTCGTGCAATAGGCACCACATGGAGATGCCGTAGTGGCTCGCCGTTGCCATACACTTGTAAATCATCTGCTGACACTCTTTGTTGTCGTTGAAGTCGCTGACCACGTCTATCAGTCCGTCCAGAAAGACCACCGTGGGCTGCATCACGCTGATGGCTTTCAGCGTCTTGCGCCAGCGGTCTTCCGCGCGCACCTCCTCGCGCAGCCACAGTACGCGAAACTCCTCGTGCTCCGACCCCACCTGCCAGCCCATCATCTCGTACACACGCAGCATCACCAGTTGCGTGTTGCCTTTCTCCATCTCGGTGTCTATATACAGCACCTTCGGATGCGGCACCTCGTCGCCCAACTCATAGCGCAAGCCGTAGTACTCGCCGCGCAGGATGGCAATCATGATTTGCGTGAAGGTGAAGGTCTTGCCGTGCCCGGGTTGCCCCGTCAAGCCGTGGATGCCGCCCAACGGCGCGAACTTCACGCCGTTGTACGACAGCGTGTATCGCGGCGCGATATACCGCTCCGCGGGGTCCAGCCAGTTGCCGCCGATGTCGGCATCCGTCCACCGGTCTTCCAAGAGAAAGTCATCCTCCGGAACGCTCTCGCATTCCGCCAATGGGTTATAATAATTCGTTTCCATTGCTACTGGGGACGCCCCGACTCGTCGGGACGGTTAGTTTGCGTTGTTTTCGTAGTTTACGTTGCCTGTCCGGCGGCGCAGGCGGCGAAATCGTAAATCGTAAATCCGTAAATCGTAAATCAAAACGGCGCATTGTCCTCTAAAACCTCCGCAGAGCCCGTTTTTTCGCCTTCTGCCGCGCTTTCTTGCTCTTGGTGTGTAATCATGCCACCCTCGGATTTTTGTGCGCTCTGTGGCGAGATATTGCGGTTTGCTAACTCAAAGTCGTTCAGACGGATGTTCTGCTGCGTGTGCTGCTCCCCGTTGCGGTCGTTCCAGTAGCGCACATCGAAGTGCAGGTTTGCCACGCCGATGGCACCCTGCACCACCCCGCGCCTTTCCTGACTCTCTTTGCTCATAAAGGTCTCTGCAAACAGGGTGTCGTCCCCCGCTTCCAGCGTTACGCCGAAGATGTTCGCATACGTGCCGTCTTGGCGTTGGTACTTGCGGGTCAACTCCACCCGCTTAATCGTTGATAGTACTTTCATAGATTCGTATTTTTTTATGGTTATACGTGATAAATATGTTATCGGAGAAGAGCCGCCCGTCTGGGTATAGTGCGCCCTCGTAGCCCTCTTCGATGCCTATCTGCAGTTCTTTCCTAATGATTCGCCCTTTGTGGAGCAAGCCGTAGCACTCGTTCGCGCTCATGCGCTCTATCTGTTTGCCGGCGATATACGCCGCCCGCCGCGCCATGTTCCTGAGGAAGTACACATGGTTATCCACCATGTACACGTATGGCACGCACTCGCCGAATAACGCGCGGCTCCGTTCCCACGCCTCCGCGCAATGTCTCATCTGTTCGTCTGTCATAATTTTTAGTGGTTAGTGGTAAGTGGTAAGTGGTCAGTGGGTAGTGGTCAGTGTTTAGTGGTCAGTGTTTAGTGGGTAGTGTCCGGGTGCGCAGGCGTCCCCGCCTGCTTTGGTCGTTTGCGTTGTCGTTGTGGTTGTCGTTTGCGTTGTCGTTCGCTTTGCCACTCCCCCGCCTTCTTAATTCTTAATTGCTTCCTCCTCCACCTCCGGCGCAAAGTACTCGATGTATCGCATAGAGAACACGGGGGCAGTGGTTGCCAGCGTGAGGTTCTTCAGCACGTTCATGATGTCTTTTGCGTTCCGCTCCCAATTCGGGTTGGTCTCGTTGGTGGCGTTGAAGTAGAGCATGGAAATCATCGCCAGCGTGCCGCTGTCGTTGAGAAACGTGTCAAACAGTTGCTCGGTGTCTTCGTTGATACGCTTGTCGGTGGCTATCTCCTGCACCCGCTCGTAACTGCGCATCAGACGGCGGTAGTCCTCAAAGAAACGGTTAAACACCTGCTTGCTTTGGTAGCTTAAGCGAAAGTTGTTCTTATCAAGCATATTCATCGCGGTGCGTATCAGCAACTCGCTCGCCGCCGCGTGGAGCAGCCCCACGCTCAATGTACGGTCAATAATGTTCGGCATAGTGGTTAGTGGTTACATTGTTTAAAACAATATATCAATCCCTATCGCCAGTGCAAAAGCGTTTTCTGCTTTGCAGCCTTTGCTGAGTACCCATCCCTCGCACAACAGTATCGCATCGCAGTAGGATATAGCAATTATGTCGTACATTAGGTAATCCTTATAGACTGGTGGAGGGAGTTTAGTGTTTTTGCGGTCATTCTCCACGTCCTGAGCAATATCTTTCGGGGTAACTATATTCATATACTCGGGGTACTTCGCCTGTACATACGCCACCGCCGCGTTCAGCCGCGCCTCGTAGGTCTCTTCCTGCCCCGTGATGGGCAAACTGATATAGATACTTTTCACGATTACCTCCTTTCTTTCAAAATATCATCCACCAACACGCATCCGCCGATGCTCAATGCGCCGTACCACGCCGCGCCCATCGCCAGCGACTGCCAAGCGCAGCCCTGCTTGTGCCACTCCACGCACACCAGCGCAATCAGTACAAGGGCAACCAACGCCCAAATCACCATGTTCACAATTCGTCTCGTCTTCATAATAGTAGTAGTTTGATAGCAGCCAACGCTGCATGTTAATTGTTAATTGTTAATTGCCATGTATCAAGACATCGTTGACACTTTTGTATCAGGACATCGTTGACACTATGGGTTGATTTATAAATAAATTTTTACAATAATCATTGTTCTTTGACATAGTATTTGCATATCCTTAGCCATAACTCAAATCAAA
>JAXDTJ010000042.1:0-37176 GCA_034090015.1 Paludibacteraceae bacterium
CTTTGATTTGAGTTATGGCTAAGGATATGCAAATACTATGTCAAAGAACAATGATTATTGTAAAAATTTATTTATAAATCAACCCATAGTGTCAACGATGTCCTGATACAAAAGTGTCAACGATGTCTTGATACATGGCAACTAACCACTAACCACTAACCACTGCCCACGTATGACTTCTACAGGACACTATATGACGCTACATGGTGAGAAATACTATCTCATCGAACATTTCGACCGTATGTCGCCGTTCTTCATCAGTCTGGCTTCGGACACCGACCTATGGATGTATATCTCCTCCACGGGCGGGCTCTCCTGCGGCAGGCGCAATCCCGAGCAGGCGCTGTTCCCCTACTACACCGACGACAAGATTACCGAGAACGCCGACCACACGGGCGCCAAGACGATAATCAGACCGTCTTGCGACTGTCTGACCGCTGACGCTGACAGACCGCTGACGCTGTCCGACCGCGCTTCGTGCTGTCAGACAGATAGTGAATCAGTCGGACAGCGTAGCGGTCAGACATCGAACAGCGCAGCGGTCGGACAGCGTAGCGGTCTCCCTTGGGAGCCGTTCTCTGACCGATACATGGGTGTGTATCGTACCAAGCGTTCCATCGCCAAGTCGGTTGTCGGCAACCGTCTGCTCTTCATGGAGCAGAACCTCGACCTCGGGCTGACTTTCTGCTACGAGTGGATGCCTGCGGGGCAGTGGGGATGGGTGCGCCGTGCTACGTTGCGCAACGACGGCACGGAGCCTGTGTCCGTGGAGATGATAGACGGCTTGCAGAACGTCCTGCCGTCGGGCGTGGAGCAGAAGACACAAAACGTCTTCTCCACGCTGGTGGACGCGTACAAGAAGACCGAGAGCATTAGTACGAGCGATACCCGCAGGCGAGACGCCTGCGCCCCCAGTATCTTCGCTACGCTCTTCCGTATGGAGGCTATCCTTGTGGACCGTGCGGAGCCCAGTGAATCGCTGCGTTGCAACGCCGTCTTCACGCTCGGGCTGCCCGAGGCGCGTCTGCTGGCTTCTTCCCGCCAACTCGACGCTTTCCGCATGCAGCAACCTATTGCCGACGAGCCCGAGAGCAAGGGCGTGCGCGGGGCGGCGTTGGCACACGCGGCGCTCACCCTCGATGCCGACAGCCAAAGGACATGGTACGAGGTATGCGACGTGGCGCTCGACGCCACCGAGGTCCGAGCGCGTATGCAGCGCCTCGCGCAACCCGACGCCGTGGAGGAGATAGAGAAAGCCGTGCAGCAGACCACCGACAACCTGCGGGCTATCGTCGGGCAGAACGACGGCATACAGCAGACCGCCGACGAGGCGGGTATGGCACGCCACTTCGCCAACACCCTCTTCAACACCATGCGCGGCGGCTTCTATTGCGACAACTACCGTATCGACACCCGCGCTTTCGCCCGCCATATCGCTAACTTCAACCATGCGCTGGCGGAGCGCTACCGTGCTTTCTTGGAGCAACTGCCCGAGCAGATGGACTACACCGCGCTGGAGCAGCGTGTGCTGGACTGTCAGGATTTCCAACTCCATCGCCTCTTCTTGGAGTACCTGCCGCTCACTTTCTCACGCCGCCACGGCGACCCTTCGCGCCCGTGGAACCTATTCGACATACGCGTCAACGACAAGGACGGCAAGCGTATCATCGCCTACCAAGGCAACTGGCGCGACATCTTCCAGAACTGGGAGGCGCTCTCGCTCTCTTATCCGCTCTACACGAACGGTATCATCGCCAAGTTCCTCAACGCCACCACCATTGACGGCTACAACCCCTATAAGGTTACCTCTGAGGGCATAGACTGGGAAGTGATAGAGCCGGAGAACCCGTGGTCGAACATCGGCTACTGGGGCGACCACCAGATTATCTACCTCTGCCGCCTGCTTGAACTCAGTTTCGCCCACCATCCGCAGGCGTTGCGCGACATGACGGGCATGCGCGAGTTCGCCTTTGCCAATGTGCCTTACCGCTTCAAGTCGTATGCCGAGATAGTGGCAGACCCCAAGAACGCCATCCGCTTCGACGATGACCTGCACAAGCATATCTTCGCCCTCTTGCCCGAGTACGGACAAGATGCGCGTCTTGTGATGAGTGCGAACTCCGACGGGTCGGGGCAAGCCGAGCAGCCCCTGCTGGTTACCATGACCGAGAAACTGCTTATCACTCTCTTGACCAAACTGAGCAACCTCGTGCCCGACGCGGGCGTATGGATGAACACGCTCCGTCCCGAGTGGAACGACGCGAACAATGCGCTCGTCGGCAACGGTGCGTCCATGGTAACGCTCTGCTACATGCGCCGCTTCGTGGTCTTCCTGCAACGCCTTTTTGACAGCATGGACACCACCTACGCCGTCTCCCGCGAGGTAGTGCGGTTCCTCTATGCCATCCTGCAAGCCAGTGAGCAGTATATGCAAGCGACCGCTACGCTGAACGAGCAAGCCCGCCGTCAATACACCGACGCGGCAGGCATGGCGGGCGAGGCATACCGCACCGCCGCCTATGCGGGCTTCTCGGGCGAGAAGGTGGAACTGGAAGCAGAGCATATACGTCTCTTCCTGGCGCGCACTCTTGCGCTCCTCGACCGCTCCATCGCGTCCAACCGCCGCCCCGACGGGCTCTACCACGCATACAACCTCATCCGCTTCGAGGGCACGCAAGCCCTCACCATCACTCATCTCTACGAGATGTTGGAGGGACAGGTGGCTATCCTCTCGTCGGGCTATCTCTCGCCCGCTGAGGCGGCAGACCTGCTGGATGCCATGCGCGCGTCGGCGCTCTATCGCGAGGACCAGCGCAGTTACATGCTGTATCCCAACCGCACGTTGCCCTCGTTCTTCCAAAAGAATACCCTCACTGCGGAGCAAGCCGCGTTGCCCCTTGTGCAGCGCCTGCTCAATACCTCTATCTTCACCCGAGACTGCGAAGGCGAGGTGCATTTCAATGCCGACTTCCGCAATGCTTCTTTTTTGGAGCAAGCGTTGCAAGGCTTGTCGCTCACTGCGGACGAAGAGCGCCAACTGCTTGACCTCTACGAGGCGACTTTCCATCATCATGCTTTCACCGGTCGCTCCGGCACTTTCTATAAGTACGAAGGACTGGGTTGTATCTACTGGCACATGGTGAGCAAACTGCTCCTTGCCGTGGGTGAGATCATAGAGACAGATAGACCGTCTTGCGACTGTCCGACCGCTGACGCTGACAGACCGTCTTGCGACCGTCTCGTCGCCCATTATCGTGCCATCCAAGAGGGTATTGGTGCGCACAAGTCGCCTGCGGAGTACGGCTCCTTCCCCTTCGATCCCTATTCGCACACGCCGGTGCATGCAGGCTGTCAGCAGCCGGGCATGACGGGACAGGTGAAAGAGGATATCATCAGCCGCTTCCGCGAGTTGGGCTTGCGGGTGGCAGACGGCGCACTGCATATCGAGCCTGTGCTGCTCCGAGAGGACGAGTTCCAAGATGGGGAACTTTGCTTCACCTACTGCGCGGTGCCGTTCACTTACAAGAAATTGTCAAATAGTAAATGGTCAAATAGTGAATGGTCAAATAGTAAATTGTCAAATTGTCAAATACAATGTGGTCAGATTGCTCTCCGTTTGAGCAACGGCGAAACCGTTGCTTTGCCCGATAATTGTATCCCTGCCGAGTGGGCAGCCCACCTCTTTGCCCGCGATGGCGTGGTAGCAGAAGTGGTGGTGGAATTGTAATTATGAATTATGAATTATGAATTAAGAATTAAGAGGGCACGTGCTCTGAAAACTCTGCGTGCTCCGAATAATTGTCAAATAGTAAATAGTCCAATAGCCCAATAAATTATGAAACTTCGTTCATTTATCGTTCTTTTGGCAGTGGCGGCGCTTAACCCTCTAATGCAATGACGCAGAATGCAATTACCCGCAATTCTGCCGTACTAAATACTAATGGAGCGAGTCCGAAATAAGATTTTAGTCTTGATTTTCTTTTGATTTCTGAGCGTAGCGAAACAAGAAAAACAATCGCTCATCCTATTTTAGAAAAGATTTTTAGTGAGATTATGGATTGGATTTTCTAATGTTACTTCTCAAAAATCATTGCAAAAATAACTTCTAAAATCTTGACTGATAATAACGGAACGAATCTTTAATTTATTTCGCTTCGCTCAGAAATCTATAGAAAATCAAAAAGAAAAATCTTTTGGAAAATACCTATTTACTGTTAATTGCCTTATGAAGAATGCTATCTTATACATAACCGTTGCACTGCTGGCTTTCTTTGCCGCCTGCGCGCCCCAAGACCCCACGGAGGCGAAGATTGACGCCTTGCTCCGTCAGATGACGCTCGAGGAGAAAATCGGACAGATGACGCAGGTAAGCGGCGGCTGGTACTCCGACGACCTCGCTAACCAAGTGCGGCAGGGTGCCGGCTCTATGCTCAACAGTTTGGGCGCGGAGGCGAACTACTACCAGCGTATTGCTGTGGAGGAGACCCGACTGGGTATCCCTATGATTTTCGCCCGCGACATCATCCACGGCTTCCGCACTATCTATCCCATCCCGCTGGGGCAGGCTGCTACGTTCGACCCCGCGTTGGTGGAGCAGGCAGCGCACCTGACGGCGCAGGAGGCGAAGCAGGCAGGGCTGCGATGGACCTTCTCGCCGATGGTGGACGTGGCGCGCGACCCGCGCTGGGGACGCGTGGCGGAGGGCTATGGCGAGGATACCTACCTCACCGCTGTTATGGGTGCCGCCACCGTGCGTGGTTACCAAGGCACGGACTACGACCCCGCGACAGGCGAGGGGCAGATAGACCTTGCTGCCTGCGTGAAGCACTTCGCCGGCTACTCCGCCAGCGAGAGCGGACGCGACTACAACACCACATGGATTCCCGAGGTACTGCTCCGCGAGGTCTATCTGCCGCCCTTCAAAGCGGCGGTTGATGCCGGCAGCGCGACTATCATGTGCGCCTTCAACGACCTGAACGGTGTGCCTGCGTCGGCGAACAGACATCTCAATGTGGACATCCTGCGCGACGAATGGGGCTACAACGGCATGCTCGTCAGCGATTGGGCATCGTCGGCGAACATGATTGCCCACGGCAACTGCGAGAACCTGCGCGAGGCGACTGTGCTCAGCATGAACGCACAGATGGAGATGGACATGGAGGGGCACGGCTATCCGTGGCACCTGAAGAGCCTTGTGGAAGAGGGTAGGGTGAGCATGAAGCAGATAGACGCTTGCGTGCGCGATATCCTGCGCCTGAAGTTCCGCTTGGGCTTGTTTGATAACCCCTACTGCGCGGTGGATACCCCGCAGTACTACGCACCTGAAGCCTTGGCGGCTGCGCAACAAGCCGCCGAAGAATCTGCCGTTTTGCTCAAAAACAACGGCGTGCTGCCAATTGGTAGTGGTCAGTGGTCAGTGGTCAGTGGTCAGAAAACCGCGGGCGAGACGCCCGCGTCCCCAGTGTCTTCGTCTGCTTGCCGTCCGCGACACGGTCGGGACGTCCCTGGTATATTCGTCTGCGGTCCTTTGGCAGATAGCCAACACGACCAGAACGGCACATGGTGCTTCGACAAGGTGGACTCCATGACCGTCACGCCGCTGATGGCGTTCCGCAGCATGGCGCAAGAAGAAAACCGCGGGCGAGACGCCCACGCCCCCAGTGGCAAGATACACCTGCTGGAGCAAGACGGCAAGCCGTGGTCGCGCCAAGAGATGACTACGGCGGAGATGAACCGCCTCTGCCGCCAAGCCAAGCAAGCCGATGTGATTCTTTATTTCGGCGGTGAGGAGAGTATCCTGTCGGGCGAGGCGCGCTGTCGTGCACACCTCGATCTGCCGGGCAACCAGACCGAGCAACTGCGTGCGCTCAAGGCGACGGGTAAGCCCGTGGTGCTGGTGATCATGGCGGGACGCCCGCTCTGCATCGGGCAGGAGTTGGAGATAGCCGACGCCGTGCTGTATAGTTTCCACGGCGGCACTATGGCAGGTCCTGCGTTGGCACGACTCCTCATGGGCGAGGCGACTCCATCGGGACGACTGCCGGTTACTTTCCCGCAGGCGGAAGGGCAGATACCTATCTACTACAACAAGAAGAACACAGGTCGCCCCACCGACCACCCTGTGCTCATAGACCAAATACCCGTGGGTGCACCGCAGTTCTCGCTCGGCGAGTCGTCCTACTGGCTGGAATACGGCGACAAGCCGCTCCTGCCCTTCGGCTACGGACTGACCTACACCACCTTTGCGTATGGCGCGCCCGTCCTCTCCGATACGCTAATGACCGACGAAATGACCGTGTCGTGCGTTATCCGCAACACGGGCGAGCGGGAAGGCGTGGCGGTGCCGCAGCTGTATGTGCGCGACCTCGTGGGCAGCATTACCCGCCCCGTGCGCGAACTCAAAGGCTTCCAACGTGTCAGCATACCCGCAGGGGATAGCACAACCGTTGTTTTCACCCTTACGCGCGATGACTTGGCGTACTGGCACTATGCCGACAACATCACCCTCGGCGCTGACGGCGGCTACGAACGCTCTGCCGAGCCCGGACGCTTCCAAGTGTGGATAGCCCCCGACGCCGCCGATGGCACACCCGCCGAGTTTGTATTGAGATAACAGACCATTCTGAATAATCGGAATAATCGGAGTAATCTGACTATAAGTACTAACCAAATTACTATCAACAACCATTATGAAACGGCTTTATATATTGGGTTTGCTCATCCTTTGTACGGTTATGACTGTGCGTGCTACGACCTATTGCCACTATCCCCTCAGTTCTAATGATGGTAATTCAACCATTACGCTTACTTGCGAGAAAGTTTCGGATGGTAACTATAGAATGACTATTGAGGGTGAAAATCTAAATGGATTAGGCGGTACTTTCTACAAGCCCGGAGACGTGGATGTGCGCTCGAAAATTACCTCCTCTACCTCCACGAAGATTGTCATCAACATCGACGCAGCCTCTGACCCTAAATTCTACACGCCTTTGTATGTGCTTATGCCCGGGGAAGTAGTGTTCCCGCAATTAGATAACATAGAGTGGGGTACTTGTGCTGCAGCGGAGGTGCCGGTTATGGGAACAGCAGTAGTGGTGGAGGGCAGTGTTACTTCGTCTTCTGCGCGGATACAGGTGAGCGCAGAGAATGCGCAGGCTTACGAAATGGTGATAACCCATGGCAGCGATGTTACCACCAAAGAGAATGTAGCCGCAACGGATGGCTATATAGAATTGACGGAATTGACCGAACTGACCGAATATATTGTGCAAATCCGTGCAACGAACGGGAGCAATAAATCGGAAAATTCAGTAACGGTTTCTTTCACTACTTTAGGAGAGGTAGTTGATCTCTATCTTGCCGGCAGTATGAATGGATGGGATGCTGCCAATAAAGACTACCGTTTTCGCAATACGACCGTTAGCGATGTTTATGCACTGACTACCCACTTGGAAGCAGGCGCATGGGTTTACAAACTGACGACAGGTAGTTCTGAAAATGCTAGTTGGACGGCAGACGATCATCATTTGGTGCTTTCTGAAGCGCAAGATGTTACGTTTTATGCGCGCAGTGTCAGCAACTTTGCATCATCGGCTGATAGTATTTTCCTTATCGGAACCGCGTTCTTTATCGGTACCCCCACAGGGGATCAAGGCTGGATTGTTCCCGGCGATGCGCAGTATTGTGCATGGAATGGTACGCAGGCTATATGGTCCGGCGAGGTGAATCTCGCGGGAGAGTATAAAATCATCAAGATAGCCTATTTCACAGGCTCAACTCCTTACGCTTATTGGGATGATTTGTGGGTAGAAAACCAGCCTCTCAGCGGTGTTATTACCACCACGCAAGCCATTTTCACATTCGATTTGCCGACTTTGTCGTGGTCGTGGCGTGATGTGCACGACGGGCAATGCACCTATCATGGCGGCGCGGGCGCAGGGCAGACTGCCTCCGGCGGTTCGGTGTTTACTACGGGATATAAACTGAACCTGTGGCTGAATGCTACAAAGGATGCGGTTGTACTCACGGCTGAGTTTTTGGATACCGACAAGACGGCAACCGTTGCCTATATGCAAAACTATCCTCAGTATAATGAACTTACAGCTATCGACGAAATACAATTGGATAGGCAGGGTGATACACAAGTCTTTACCAAAGAGATTCCCTTTACCTCTTTCACGAATAGTGCAGACGGTATGATACGGTTTGGCGTGAAGTTTGCTTTCGATGGCGGCTTGTGTGTTACAACACCGGAATACTTCTACTTGGATGGTTCGGGTTGCGCGGAAAGGGTATTCACCATCTACCATGGCGATTTACCTGCTGATGCAGAGGATGGGGCAGTAACGCAGTATAGCGGCGGGCGCATTCTCCAGCCGATATGCTACAAACGCAAACTTCGTCCTGCCACATGGGAGACGCTGTGCTTACCTTTTACGGTGGATAGCATCACGGTCTATGACCCCGATGACGGTCAAAACTACAAACTCTATGCGCGGTACCGGAATGGCGCTACCGTAACGGAGGGCGAGTTTTGGTTGAGACAGTTCGTAAAGGCAGAGGTTACGGAGGCGGAGTTTCAGTCCAACTGGCAAGACATAGAGGCGGAAAGCCAAGAAAAAGCATTGCCGCAGAAGGGGGTGCCCTATATCATTCGTGTGCCGGAAGGGGACTATTACAACGACAAATATATAGTTTTCCATGGGGCGGGATACCAAACGATAGACGAGACCTATGTGGCTCCGGCATTGCCCGCAGACGGTTATTTCTCCTATTCGGGCAACAACACGATGAAGCCGTGGAATCTGCAAAGTGCCTATGTTCTTGATGCGGCGGGTGAGGCGTTTGAGGCAGCCGGCTCGTCAGGTACTGTCACTTTGCGTCCCTTTGAGTGCGCGGTGAATGCAACGCAAGCCACCCGTCTTCTCTACCCGCGTTTGATGATTTCATCGCCGCAGATTACAACAGCAGATGGTCTGCCCTCCACCGAGTATGAAGGGGGACGGATATATACCACGATGGGCGTATTGGTAGGTACTTTCGAGACGTTGGATGAAGAAGAGAACTGCGTTATGCACCTGCCCGAAGGAATCTATATCGTGCAGCGCCGCCAAGCAATAAGCAAGATTCATATCAGCAAATAATCCTTAATAAGCTATGTTGAAATATCAGATAATCGTTCTTTCTTGCGCTTTCTGTCTGTTGGCAGATACGTTGTGTGCGCAGACGATGGAGTTCTATTCCATCTCAGCGGTTGCCGGAGGTGCCAATAATAGCGGAATCTATGCACCCCAAGGCACATCAAACGGCAGCGGTATCTCCAACACATCGCGTTCTATCCTCTTCACGGAGTTGAGTCGTCCGGTGGATAGGGTGGAAGAGTTGACCTTTGACGGAGGAAGTATGTCGCTGATTCTCCGTTCTTCTTCGTCGGAAACTGCTACGGATGGGCAAGCGATTTTTCGGAAACCTCCTACGACCAATGGAGAAAATCCCACGAATCCCAAGCTTGACCTTACGATAGACGATGCGAACCTGTTCCTCTGTCTGCTGTTGCTGCTGATGGTCATCGTCAAGAGATGGAAAAGAAAGGCAGATACGCACTTATCCACAAAACTGCAAAACAAGCCTGTTTAATCATGATCAACTTAAAATCAACAACAATTATGAAGCACTTATTCTTAAAAGGGTGTGTAGTAGCCTTTGCGCTGCTGACCACCCACATGGTTGGGGCAACCGTGTATTGCCACGACCAACTTGTTTCTAATGATGGTAATTCAACCATCACGCTCACCTGCGAGAAAATCTCTGACGGCAACTATGAGATGACTATCGAGGGGAAGAACCTGCAAGGCTTAGGCGGTACCTTCTACAATCCCGGAGCCGTTGATGTTCGGACGAAGATTACTTCCTCTACCTCCACGAAGATTATCTGCAACATTGATGCTGCCTCTGACCCTACTTTCTACACTCCCTTGTATGTGCTCATGCCCGGGGAAGTAGTGTTCCCGACATTGGATAACATAGAGTGGGGCTCTTGCGGCGGCGAGAAAGAGACCATCAAACCCGTTATGGGCGAGGCTTCTTTGGCGTCGGTTACCCACAACACAGCAGTGCTGAATGTAGCGGGTACGGACAAAGAGACCGCGGACGGCGCGACGGTTGCTGTTAGCAAGTTCCAAGCAGTATATGGGGAGACCAAGCGTATCCTTACGGCGACGGACGGACAGATTACGATAGACAATCTTGCGTCCGGCACGGCATATAGTTTTGCTATCTATGCGATGGATGCAGCGAACAATGTATCGGACAACTATGCTACGGTAGAGGCGACCACCGAGAGCATGACCTACTGCGACTTTGCTACGGGGCACCAAGGGGACGCTAACTTCGGCGATGCCAACGGACGTATCCTGCTGACGCTCCAACTGACGGCAGCGAACAAGGTGCAAATCACCGTGAAACCCAACACGGCGAACGGCGCTACCCAACTGCTGGATTACCTGTATGTAGCGCCCTCTGGCGCGAAAGAAGCGACCTATACGGCAGGTGCAGATATTGCGGAAGGCGCCGGTTCGGCAAGCCTGTCGGTGGAGGTAGAGTATGAGGCGCTGCCCGCTACGATGGACTTCCACTTGGAGTGGTCGCACCCCGCATGGGACGGCAGATGGGCAATGGATGTGAACGGCGTAACTGCCGATATGTTCTGCTCCGGCGAAACATCTACTGTACACACCGTAGCAACGCCCGCGCAGAACGTGCAGAAACGCATCGAGAACGGCATGCTCATCATCTACCGCGATGGCAAAGCCTATTCCGTCCTCGGAACAGCATTGTAAATATAAATCAACTCAATTTTACTAACTAATTAAATTTATTATCATTATGAAAAAACTATTTCTAAAATCGTTTGCATTGGTAGCGATGCTACTATGCGGGCTTACTGCAAGCGCAAGCGCAGTGGATTGGAGTCCTATTACTTGGGCAAGTGATGTTACTCCAGGAAGTAAATTAGCAAATAAATACAAAGTGGCTACTCCTGAAGGTGTTAGTTTGGTGAATATTCAACAACCGAGCTGGGCCAAGAAGGCTGGTTTATATATCACATTCCCTGATGCTGCTCTCGGTGAGTTTCGTGTAGATGGTGTGGCGATGGACTATGCCGTTGACGGTGCCGGTGTATGCTTGTATGTATCTAACTTCACAGCAAAAGAGACCGAGGTACAAGTGATGAACATGGATAATAGTGCGGTTCGGTGGACTTTATATGTATATTATGCAGATGGAACATCGTCTGGTAGCGAAACCATCAAGCCTGTGATGGGTGCGGCTTCGTTGGCGTCGGTTACCTATAATAGTGCAGTTGTCAATGTAGCCGGAACGGATAAAGAGGAGGAAAACGGTAAGGATGTTGATGTTACTCGCTTCAAAGTGGTTTATGGCGAGACGACCAAGACTTATACGGCAAGTAATGAGCAGATTACTATAACCGGTCTTACTGCCGGCACAACGTATTCTTTCAGCATCTATGCCGTGGATGCAGCAGGCAATGTGTCGGAAAATTCTGCGAGCGTATCAGCCACTACGGAAAGTCGTGTGAGCCAATGCTCCGGTGAATGCGGGCACTTTGGCAATCCTACCGTGAAACGTATTGCTTATACCATTGCGTATAATCCTACGAAAGAAACTGTGGTGTACACCATATCTGCATTGAACGAGAAGAATTTAGATTTTATGGAGGTGCAAAATAACAAAGGAAGTTTCGGAGTAACTATTCCAACAGAAGGTTCCACTACTTGCACATTCACGCAGAGTGGTGTAAAGGTAGGCGAAGAACTGGCTATCCGCTTCCACTATTCCACGGATGAGATAGGCCTGAATGAACTAACAGCAAAGGAGATTTCTTTGTCTGATCCCAATATCATTTACTACAAAGTGGGTGATTGCGAGATGGTAATAGAGGAGGATACAGAGGCACCAGTGATGGTAAGTGCGACGCTTGTAAGCAACACCTACAATTCGGCGGTCATTGCAGTAGAGGCTACTGATAACAAGGGCGTAGTGTCCTACAATGTGGTGGATGAGGCAAATGCTTTCAATAAGAATTTTACCGCTGTCGGCGGCAAAATAACCATTGATGGTTTGAACGATAACACAGATTACAATCTGAGTATCTATGCAGTGGATGAAATGAACAATGTATCTACCACACCGATGGTAGTTTCTTTCAAAACGGAGATGGTTATATTCTGCGATTTTGCAACGGGGCACCTAGGAGACGCTAACTTCGGCGACGCCAACGGGCGTATTTTGCTGACGCTTAAGAAGATGACTGCCAACAAGGTACAGGTAATTGTAAAACCCAACACCGAGAACGGGGCTACCAGAATGCTGGATTACCTCTATGTGGTTCCTTCCGGCGCGAAACAAGGGACCTACACCGCAGGCGCTGACATCACGGAAGGCGATGGCGTGGCAAGTCTGTCGGTGGAGGTAGAGTATGAGGCACTGCCTGCGACGATGAACTTCACCTTGAAGTGGTCGCACCCTGCATGGGACGGCAGTTGGGTATTGGATGTGAAAGGCGTAACGGCAGAGAAGTTATGTACAGAATCCGAAAAACCGACTGCTATAGATGAGATAGGACAAACTATTTCGATTACCAAGACCATTGAGAACGGGCAAATTGTGATTATCCGCGAGGGTGTTCGCTATGATATGATGGGACGCGCTATCAGCAAATAGAGAAGATAGTGTCAACAAAGAAAACAATCCGTGGTGTCGTAGGACACCACGGATTGTTTTTTTTTGTATAAAAGTCTTATTTCAAGTTCGCGTTATCTTCTATGAGGGTTACTGCGCCGTCTTGCAGGTGGTAGCGTTCGCCGGTGGCGGGGCAGGTGGCAACGCCCTCTTCCTTTTTGATATGACCAAATAATTTGCAAAAAAAATAGTATTTTTTGTGTTTTTTCTTCCTATAGGGTCTTTGAGGGAGAGGAAAACTTGTCTAAATCAGACATTTTATGTAATATTGCAACTTTTTTCAAACTTTTCGGAGCAAGTAAAAAAAATAGCAGGCTCATTAGGGGAAAAGGGAGTTTTGATTGTCATCTATTAAATGAAGAGAAAAAAATATAGCCATGAAAAAACAATCTTCTTTGAGGTTTTACCTTATTTTATTACCTATTTTATTTGTATCAATGAGTTGTACGCGCGGGAATGAAGATTCTCGTGAGACTTTTTGTCGTTCGGAGCAAATTCGTAACTGCCTGATCGGGAATGCGGACAGTCGTGTGTTGGTAGCCAGCCATCGTGCTCATTGGCGTGATTATCCGGAGAATTCGTTAGAGGCGATAGAATCAGCGATACAATTGGGGGTTGATATTGTAGAGATAGACCTGCAATGTACGAAAGACAGTCAATTGATAGTCATGCATGACAGTCGAATAGACCGTACTACCACAGGAAAAGGAAAAATCTCGGAGATGTCTTTGGATAGTATTCGCACTTTTCGTTTGAAGAATGCGTGCGCCATCCGCACTCCCTATACTATTCCTACGCTGCGTGAAGTATTGTTGTTGTGCAAGGGTAGGGTGCTACTTAATTTAGACAAGGCGGATAGGTATTTTGATTTGATCATGCCCTTGTTGGAAGAAACGGGCACCACGAGCCAAATAATTATGAAAGGTCGTCGAAATGCCGATGACGTGAGAAAATTGTATGGCGACTATATAAATAAGGTGATATATATGCCTATAGTGGATGCCAATGATAGTAGCGATGTAATGCTGTTTGCAGACCACTTGCGTTCTCATCCTTATGCGGTGGAGGTGTGCTATCGTGATGATGACCAATATGTGAAGGAGATGCGTACGATGGCTGGCGATAGTACGTTGCTATGGGTGAATACGCTATGGGATACTTTGTGTGGCGGACATGAAGATGACAAGGCGTATAAGAATCCTGATGCTCACTACGGGTATCTGGTGGATAGTTTAGGGGTTCGGATTATCCAAACGGACAGACCCGCATTTTTGATAGATTGGTTGGACAAACATAACAAACGATAGCGATATGAAACGGTTTTGTTTATTTTTGGTAGTTGTGCTAATAAGCCTGCGTTGTATGGGGATCTCGCCTACTATGGTGGTGCCATTGTACGGAGGTGAAGTCCCATTGACCAATGGTTACACTCAGCCGGAAGAGATGAAGAAAGGCGGCTTGTATTATACCGTATCTCCCCGAATGGATGTATATCTGCCCGAGGGAGTGAAGGATGCCCCGATGCTACTAACCATCCCCGGCGGGTCGTATCACTACGCTTCTGTGGTGAATGAGGGAGAGCGGGTGGCAGAGTACATGCTGTCGCGCGGCGTAGCCGTAGCCGTATTGAAGTACAGGATGCCTAACGGTCATACGCTTGTACCATTGACGGATGCTATCCAAGCGATGGAGCAGTTGCGCGATAGTGCGGAGTCATGGCAGATAGATGCGCATGCTATTGGTGCGATGGGTTTCTCTGCGGGTGGACATCTCTGCTCGTCGCTTCTAACGAAATACAAAACGAATAAGAGTCGTCCGGATTTTGGCGTTTTAGTATATCCTGTTATTAGTATGGAGCCGGAATGGACTCACAAACGTTCGCACGACTTGTTGTTAGGTGAACAAGCGACAGAGATAGTAGAAAAGGAATGGTCTACAAATGAGTGTGTGGATGCGCACACCCCGCCATGCTTCTTAGTAGCCTGTCAGGATGATAAGACGGTGAAGGTGGAGAATAGTTTGTTGTTCTATAGTGCCTTGACTCGCATGGGTGTGGAAGGTGAATTATTGATATTGCCTCATGGTGGTCATGGTTGGGGGTTCAGCCGTTCGTTTGCCGATAAGGAAGTTTTCGAGCATGCGTTATTAAACTTTATACAGCGGCATAGATAATTTTCTGCCTCTTGATTAGGGGAAAACCTTTCCGGAATTGTCATATATTATAGAAGCGAGAAAGAAAATGCGGGTTGTTCGTTTGAATAGTAACCACGAAGAGGAAGAGTTGCGCAAGCAATTTGATTTGCTTTATCGGGAGTATGGTGGTCGTATATACAACTTTGCGATGCAGTTGTCGCATGGCGATACATACTTGAGCGAGGAGATTTTGCAGACCACTTTCATGAAACTGTGGGAACATCGCCATACTATTCGTGATATAGAAAAGATGCAACCTTATATGTTTGCCACGGCGAAGCATACTTTCTTGAATTATTGCGAACGAGAAGCGGTGGAATATATGTACAAGCGCTATGTAGAGCAGCAGTGTTTGTCCGAAAGTGAGTGTATAGAGTCGGAAAGTGATGTGGCTTTTTTAGAGGCATTTTTGAAGCAGTTGATAGTGAATATGCCACCTGTAAGACAGCGTGTGTTTATCATGAGTCGTTTGCGTCATAAGCGCAATAAGGAGATAGCGGAGGCATTGGGTATCAGTGAGAAGACGGTAGAGGTACATATCACATTGGCATTGAAACAACTTCGTGAGCAATTGGATGTCCATTGGAATGCCTAATTGCCCCCCAAAAATAAATGAATAAGCCCAAAAAAGAATAAAGGTATTTACAAAAGAGATGATAGATAAGAAGTTAGTCATAGAAAGGTATCAGAAAGGCTTGGCGAGTGCGGAAGAGCGCGCGGCATTGTTGCATTGGTTGGAAAACGATGAGACGATGGATTGTATTTTCAAAGATGGTATAGCCCATGCGGATACGGTGTTGCCGGCGCATGTAGGCGAAAAGGTCCGTCATCAAATCATGGGTTCGGAATCTTCTGTTGCTACAGAGTCATTGAGAAGTGCGCCGTGGCGATATGTTGTGGCAGTTTTGCTTTTGGTTTTGGTGATTGGAGCATCGATAGGTGGTGGCATCGTGATGGGCAGGTGTATGATACCTCTATATGCCACTCCGATGGTAGTTCAGACGGGCGTGGGTGAGCGTAGTGAGTTGCAGTTGCCGGATGGTACGGAAGTAACGTTGAATGCGCAGAGTCGCTTGACCTACGACTGCTCAATGTCTTCCGGTAAGTGTTTGGTGAAGTTGGAAGGGGAAGGTTTCTTTCGTGTAGCGAAAGATGGTGAGCACCCATTCGTAGTGGAATGTGAGGGCATGGAGGTAGAGTGTCTGGGGACGGCTTTTAATATGCGTAGTTATGCGGATGAGGCGAGTGTTTCGGTAGTGCTATCGGAGGGTAAGGTGGCTGTGCATGCGAATCGGTCAACACTGTATATGGAGCCGGATAGCAGGGTGGTATTTGACAAGCATACAATGTCGCTCCACAAGCAGAAAGTGCGGTCGGAAGACTATACTTGCTGGCTCAAAAACGAGATTCGCTACAATGGTGAGACGCTGGAGCAGATTGCAGCAGAACTGAAGCGAAATTTTCATGTGAATGTGATTATCACCTCGGATGCCTTAAAGCAAGAGCAATATACAGGCTATTTGGGCAGATGCAGTCTGAAGAATATCTTGGACTTGATAAGCATCACGAGCAATGTAACTTATTCGTTTGAGCAAGACACTACGGTGTATATCTACGCGCGGAAATAAACTAAAACCATATTTTATTAACCCATTAAATCTATTACTATTATGCGAAAAACAACTCTTTTGGCTACCATATTGGTAGCGTCAATGTGTGCGACTGCTCAAACGCAGGTGAAGGTAGGCGATAACTTGCAGACTGCGATTGATACAGCCAAGTCCGGCACTACGCTTTATGTGCAGGCGGGAACTTTCAATGGAAACTTCACGATGAAGGACGGCGTGAACGTGAGTGGCGGATGGGATGCTACATTTACCACCCAAACCGAGTATGGCACCATCCTCGATGCCAATGCCAACGGACGTGTGGTGCATCAGCCCTCTGCATTCACGACGCTGACTATATGGTCGAACTTGACGATACAAAACGGTAATCTAAAAACTGCAGCATCTGATGCGTTGGGTTCCGGCGTTGCGCTGAATAAGAACGGTAGAGTGGAGTATTGCTTGATACAAAACAATACTTATTCATACACATCGGGGAACTGTATAGGCGGCGGCGTAGGGAATGACGCTGTGAATGCTCAGACTGATGTGTTGGTGGATCATTGTGTGATTCGTAATAACAAGGCTACGCATGGTGGTGGTGTTCGCATCCGTGGTACCATTCAAAACTCGATTATCGAGAACAACCTTACGGAAGCGAATGCCGCCGGAGGTTTGCATCTGCAAGCGGGTATCGGAATCAATTGTGTTATCCGTAACAATAAAGGAAATGCTACGGGTGGCGTGCGTTTGTATGGCAAGTGCAAACTTATTGGCTGTTTGGTGGCAAACAATACATCTGCAAGCAATGTGGGAGGCATCAGTATAGAAAGTGCAAATTCCGATGTAATCGGCTGTACTATAGTTGGTAACAAGCAGACAGATGATTCGTATAGTAAATGTGGTATCGCATGTTCGGCGACAACGGATAATGGTACCTATTTGGCGAATAATATCGTATGGGGGAATATGAATGCGGATAGTGTGCCTGCTGCACAAATCTACTACGTGTCTCATTATAGTGCAGCGCATAGGATATATAACGCAGTAAACAAGCAGACTACGAATAATAACGGCACCTGCTTCAAGTTGAACCCCGATAACAATGCCGACGCTGGTCCTCGTTTTGTGGACCCTGCGAATGGCGACTATCGTCTGCGTTGGGACTCGCCCTTGCTGAATCGCGGCAGCGATACCTTGGCTACCAAGTATGGCGTTGCTGCCGATTTGTTGGGCGTGGCTCGTCCTGCCGGTGATGCTGTGGATTATGGTTGCTACGAGCATCCGTATGTAACATTGACGGTAGCGGAGTTGAGCCATAGCACCTTGCAGGTAGGCGAGAAGGCTTGGACGGCTGGAAGCTATCCGTTGCCCGAGGGATTCACCACAGATGTAACTATTAAAGCAGACGAAGACTATAGCATCGAAAAGGTGATGTTAGGAGAGACACTTTTGACAGCCAAGGAAGGAACAAGCGAAGTCTATACATTGATTGTAGATGAGGATTGCACGTTGGCTATTACCACGAAATCCAATATCGGATCCGCTCTCAACGCCCAGCAAAACGATGCCGAGACCATCATCGCCATCTATGACATGACGGGAAAGCGTGTGGATATGCCCACGCAGGCAGGTATCTATATCGTGCGCACGATGAGCGGTGCAAAGAAGGTTGTGTTGCAATAATCACTATAATTTTTTGATATGAAACGTTTTAATAGATTGTTGATTTGGTTGTGCCCTGTGCTGTTGCTCTCTTGCGAAGAGCAACAGCCGCAGGTAACGCTTCCGACCTTTTCGGCTATCTCCATCAGCCCTCAGAAAGAGGTCTATCACGTGGGGGATACTGTGGTTTGCCAAATAAGCATGCAAGACCCGGGAAGCGACAACCTGCAGAACGCCACCTATTGGTGGTACGCCGGCTGGTGGTTTGCGGATGCAACGATGACTGCTGATTTTCAGTCGTTCAACGAAGAGGGGATATGCCTGTCTTCTCCGATTGAACTGACGGTAACCGGTACGCAGAAGTTGTATTTCTTTGCGCGATTGGAGTATCCCGGATGGGACTTTCGAAAGGTGGAGATACCGATAACCCTTCAAATAGAATAAGCCATGAAACGAGCAATTATTGTGTGGATATGTTTGTTGCTGACGATGGGTAGCTATGCGCAGCGCATTACATTGTCTGTGGAGAATCGCCCTATTCGCGAGGTGTTGAGCCTCATAGAGCAGAACTCGCCCTACCATTTCTTCTACAACAGCAGTCTGCGAGGGTTAGACCGGTCGGTGAGCATCGCTGTTAAAGATGCCACCATAGAGCACACCTTGCAAATCCTCTTCAAGAACACGGAAATCACCTTTCAATTGGCAGAAAACAACGTGATTGCGCTTACCAATAGTGTGCGACCTACTGTTGGCGTGGTGCAGGGCGTGGTGGTAGATGAGAGCGGAATACCCATTATCGGAGCAAGCATTGTCGTTAAACATACCAACCGAGGGACGATAACGGATATGGATGGTGCTTTCGTCTTAGACGGCGTGAAGAGCGGGCAGTATCTGGTAGCATCCTATTTAGGCTATGAGACTTACGAGCAGCGTGTGAGCGATCGGACTGAGAACTATCGTATCATCTTGCGCGAGTCCACCACGGGTCTAGAGGAGGTGGTGGTAGTAGGCTATGGGTCGCAGAAGAAAGCGAACTTGACCGGCGCGGTAAGCGTGGTGAACGCCAAAGACGTGGTGGGACGACCTACCTCGAATATGGTTACCGCCTTGCAGGGAGCAGACCCCTCGCTGAACATCACGATGGGGAGCGGTGGTCCGGGTGCCTCCTATAAGTTTAATATTCGTGGCGTGGCAAGTATCAACAACTCCGGCACAACGAATCCGCTTGTGTTGGTAGATGGTGTGGAGATGGATATGAGTCGTGTGAATAGTAATGATATAGAATCTGTTTCTATTTTGAAAGATGCTTCTGCCGCTGCCATCTATGGCTCTAAGGCATCTGCCGGCGTTATCCTCATCACCACAAAATCCGGCAAAGAAGGACTGGCACCTCAAGTAACGATAGATGCCAAAGCCGGTTGGAAATCGGCTACTACCGAGAGCGACTATATCACGCAAGGGTTCTGGTCGGCATATATCAGCGACATTTTTATGAAGTATCATGTCAACTATGCTATGACGACCTATACCGAGGCGGATTATGCCGAACTATGGATGCGATTGGATGACGTGGAGGAAAACCCGGAGCGTCCGTGGACCGTGGTGCAACCGAACGGGTCGTATAAGTACTATGCGAACCACAACTGGTATGACACCTACTTCAAACGTACGCGACCGATGCAGGACTATAATGTGAGTCTGCGAGGCGGGAATGATAGGGTGAACTATTTTGTTAGCGGGCGCTACTACATGGAAGACGGTATGTTTCGACAAAACACCGACCGATGGCAGCAGGTAAGTACACGAGGAAAACTGAACGTGAAGATCAAACCTTGGTTGCGCTATGGCATCAATTTCTCGTTCTTTTCCAGTCTGTACAACTACCCCGGTACGGAGTCGTCTCGCGAGGTCTTTCGCGTAGGCTCCTTGCACGCCATGTCTTTTGTTCCGAGCACCAACCCCGATGGCACGAGCGTCTATCTCAATCCATGGGTGTATAGCGGGCAAGGTACCGTGGGCGATGGTATGAACGCGCTTCTGAACTACGGAAAACATACCAACACCAACCGCAACAGAGAGATGGTGATGAAACATACCTTGGATATCGACCTCTATAAAAATCTCACCTTGTCCGGCGACTATTCCCTCACTTGGCGCAACAAAGAGATTAGCAATAGGTCTGTAAAGGTGCCGTATTCCGCTACAGAGGGGCAGATATCGCTCATAGACAATTTCCGCTCCGTGGATTCCTACCATCAGCAGTTGGCACGATACCTCACACATACCTATAATGTTTATCTTAAATGGGACCCTTCATGGGGAGAGCATAAACTGGGGATAACAGCAGGGTATAACGGCGAGATGTATCGCTACCATTCTTTGGAAGCCACGCGTATGGATTTAATGACCGAAGACTTGAGTTCTTTCAATTTCGCAAAGGGTGAGGTAACCGAACTCAGCGAGAGCATCAAGACATACGCAACGAATGGCTTTTTTGCGCGTGTAAACTATGATTATGCCGGTCGCTACTTGTTTGAGTTGAGTATGCGCGCGGATGCCACTTCTCGTTTTGCACCTGCCCACCGCTGGGCGATGGCTCCCGGTGGCAGTTTGGGATGGCGCATGTCGGAAGAACCATTTTGGCAACCGATAGAAACATGGTGGAGCAATAGCAAGTTGCGTTTTTCGGCAGGTCAGTTGGCTAACCAGATGACAGGATATTACGATTATATCCAATCGGTCTCTACAGACCCTACTTTTGACCAGAGGATTACCTTAGACGGCACTTCCGTTTTAGGTTATGCCACCGAAAGCGATCCTAATGCCGGAACGTTGACTTGGGAAAAAATGACAACGTATGATGTGGGTTGGGATTTAGGGTTCTTCAACAATCGTCTTTCTTTGGTAGCAGACTATTATGTGCGCTATACAACGGATATGCTGAATAAGGGCAATGCTCTGCCGGCAGTCTATGGTGCAAATGACCCGCTGATGAACTCTGCCACCATGCGGACCAACGGATGGGAATTGTCGATTATCTGGCGCGACCAACACGATATAGCCGGACATACACTGCGCTATGAGATTGGAGGCGGATTAGGAGACTATAAGACGGTGATAACCAAGTATAACAACCCTAATAAGACACTCTCTACCTATTATGAAGGGCAAGTGTTGGGTGAGATATGGGGATATCGCATAGACGGATTGTTTGCGAACCAAGAAGAGGTGGACGACTATTTATCGCGTGTTGACCCCGTTAACTCAGAAGTGTACACGGATATCGTAGGCGTACAGAATAGTTCGGCTCCCGGTTTGCATCCCGGCGATGTTCGCTATGTGGATCTGAATGGTGATGGAAAAATCACAAGCGGTGGCGGTACGGTGGACGACAGCGGAGATAGGGTAATCATCGGCAATTCCTTACCACGATTCAGTTATAGTCTGAGGGCAGGGATTGAGTTTTATGGTTTTGATGCGAATGTCTTCTTCCAAGGCGTAGGTCATCGCGATTGGTATCCGAGTAACGAGGCAACCACCTTTTGGGGACCCTACTCACGTCCATACCAAGGATTCATGCCGGTAGGATTTATGGATAATGTTTGGAGCGAAACCAATCCCGATGCTTATTTCCCGCTATATCGAGCATACGAAGCATTAGGCTCCGCCAACAGCTTGGGTCCTGCCAATGACCGCTATCTGCAGAACATAGGATATATCCGATTAAAGAGCCTTTCTGTCGGCTATACCTTGCCTTGTTGGAAAAAAGTGTTCAGTCAAATGCGTATCTATTTTGCCGCTGAGAATCCGTGGTATTGGAGTCCGTTGCTGAAGTACTGCAAGACCATTGACCCCGAGTCAGCTGCTGCTATTTCGCAAGGTATCACATACGGTTTCTCCAAATCGTTCACATTCGGAATAAGTGCCACTTTCTAATAAATTTGTATTATGAATCAACATGTTTCTATAAAACGGAGATTGGTGTATGCCCTATTGGTTTTTATGCCTTTGCTGACTGCCTGCAATATGGACTTGTATCCGGAAGACCAATTGTCCACTGAGACGTTCTTTACCTCAGAGGTAGAAATGCGACAATATACCAATTATTTCTATTGCCTGATGCCTGATCCGGAAACCATGTATGCAGAAGAGGGTGAACATTTTACGGCACCCGTGGCGAATGATATCATGCAGGGCATTCGCAATATACATTCCGCCGACGGTTATTGGAATAGTAGCACATGGCGCGTGTTGCGCAAGATCAACTATTGCTTGGACAATGCGTATAGATGCAAGGATGAGGATGCGCGTCGGCATTATGTGGGGGTCGCTCATTTCTTCCGCGCGTATTTCTATTTCTCTATGTTGCAGCGATTCGGGGCAGTGCCGTGGTATGAACATGCCATCAATGCCGATGATGTGGATGCCCTAAGCAAAAAGCAAGACAGCAGAGAGGTGATCATTCGACATATCATTACCGATTTAGACTCAGCGGTTCTTGAACTGCCCGATATACATACGCCGTATGAGGTGAACAAATGGACGGCATTGGCTCTCAAATCAAGAGCATGTCTGTTTGAAGGGACTTTCCGAAAATACCATGCCGGCACTACCTTCAATGGCGGTAGTACTCTCTATTCGGAGGTCTTGCCTTATGCGTATTTGTTAGAAGAGTGTATATCCGCTTCGCAACAATTAATGCAGGAAGGAGGATACGCTCTCTATACAAAAGGCAGCGAGCCTTATCGTATGCTTTTTGCTTCTGCCGAAGCCAATGCGGATGAGGTTATCTGGGCACGCATCTACAGCAAAGAACTAAATATCAAGCATAATGCACAAGGATGGTCCGTGGCTCGACAGACAGGATTTACCAAACGCTTCACCAACCTATATCTGATGCAGGATGGCACGCGCTTTACTGATATTGACGGCTACGACACACTCACATATGTTGAGGAGTTTGAGAACCGAGATGCACGCATGCCCCAGACCATACATGCCCCGGGATATATCCAGATGGGTGACAGCAAGACCTATCCCGTTAACTTGGCACAGACCTATACGGGATATAAGTATATCAAGTATATCATGGAATCTGCATACAATAACTGGGATGCCAGCATCACTGCCATGCCACTATTCCGATTGGCAGAAGTATATCTCAACTATGCCGAGGCGCGTTGCGAGTTGCAACAGCTGACGCAAAACGACTTAGACATAACCATCAATCGGTTGAGGGCAAGAGCAGGGGTGGCACCCCTCACACTTACTGTCGCAGAAGATACATACCTCAGCAGAGACTATGGCTTCAGCAATCCTGTGCTTAATACACACCCTAATAAAAACGTATTGTTGGAGGTACGACGAGAGAGAATGGTAGAGATGCCCCTCGAAGGCATTCACTATTGGGATATCATGCGATGGAAAGAAGGACATATCTTCACCCTGCCACGCTATGGCGCTTACTTCCCACGAGAAGGAAAATACGACTTAACGGGAGATGGCAAAAAAAATGTTCTTATCACCTCAGACCCCAATGAGAAAGCCGGTATCGGAGTAACCAAACTGATTATAGGTGAAGATATGGTCTTGTCGAACGGCACTTCCGGAAATATGTTGGTCTATCCGAATCAGATTTTCATTTGGAACGAAGACAAGGATTATCTTTATCCCATCCCTCTGCAAGAGCGTATGCTGACAGGAGGGGCATTATGGCAGAACCCCGGATGGGTGGATGATGTGGAGTGAACAATCAATAATGTACCATTAATAATTAACCTTTCATTTTTTACAATTATGAAAAAAACATTCTTTGTTTTTGCGGCAATTAGTTTTGCTGTGTGTGCCAATGCATCGGTGTATTTCTTCTCTCCTTCCGGAGCAGGCGACAACGATGGCAGTGATTGGGAGAATGCGGCTCCCGCCGAGTATTTAGGTGATGCGTTATCAGAAGCGGAGGCAGGCGATACGCTCTACCTGATGGAAGGTGCGTATGCTCCTTCTCGTACTACGAACAGATGGTTTATTCCTCAAGGCGTGGTGCTGAAGGGAGGCTACCCTACCACGATGACAGGAACGAATACTTCGTATAACTATGCTAACGGAGGGCAATCCATATTTTCTGCCGATTTGGACGGTGATGGCAAAGGAGACAACACGGACTATGCTTTTGTTTACATAGGCGAGGGTGAGCCTACCGCTAAGTCAGAGGCTTATTACGACAGTTGGGCACTTACCGAGGTATGGGGTATCACGTTCCGCGATGGAATGCGTTTGAATAGCAAGTATTGGGGCAATATGGTCTTTGTGCAAGCCGCGAAAGCCGATTTCCACTATTGCCAATTCCTCAACAACGACTCGCAGACCAATGATGACAGCAATGGCTCGAATGGTGCGCTTCAGATATGGGGATCGCAGGTGCGTTGTTACGATTGTATCTTCCGCGATAATATCACAGCCAAAGGTTCCGGTGCTGCCTTCCAAGTGAGGGCGCGCAAGTCCAACTCTTCGACTACTGACCCGAAAGATTACGCGATAGCCTATTTTGAGCGTTGCGAATTCAACAACAACATTGCATATAGCACCCTTACGAGTGCTCCGGGCGCAGAGAAATGGGGTACATACGGCGGCAATGGTTCGGTTTCGGATAATGGCGGTACGGTTTATATGATCAACTGCACCGTGGCAGGAAACAAGGCATGGTACAGAGGAGTCGGTATCCGTGTTAGTACCAATGCAAAAGCGTATTTCATCAACAATACGTTCTATGACAACCCTTGTCGCAGTCGTTCCAGCCGCGGTTCGAACAATGGTGCTGCCATTTCCGCCGGCGACAATTCGGTATGCTACTTTGCCAACAACATCATGGTTGAGTATGCAGCCAACGATGACTTTACATCAACCGATGCAGAGATTTTTATCCAAAACGCAAATGCCAAAACTTATAGTGCAGGCTACAATGTGATGGGTACAATCACAGACAATAGCGGTACCGTAGCAAGTTGGCCCAACAGCGATAAATATCCGACCAGCGCAGAAACGGTATATACCATTGAAAAAGTGTTTGGTACGAATGCGTTGTCGGACAACGGCGGATGGAGTCGTACCATAGTGCCGGAGATGGAAGTTGGCGGAATGATAGTTGCTGATATGCAGACTGCAGTATCGGCATGGCCGATGGATGAGTGTGCAAAGGGAATGGACTTGACGGTGGACCAACGTGGTTATAAGCGTGCTGCCACCACCATGTCGGGCGCTTATGATGCAAACGGTACTGCTCCGACAGAGCCGGAGGAACCGGAGAACCCCGATGAGCCTGAAAATCCGGATGAACCCGAGAATCCGGAGGAGGGAATTGACGAGGTTATCGCAACGCTTGATGCCAATGCACCGGTCTATAATGTGCTTGGTCAACAAGTGGATACAAAGACCTATCGCGGTATCGTTATCCAAAATGGGGCTACCTTCTGCCTGCAATAATATGCTGTTATTTCTTCGGGCAGGTCATTCACCTGCCCGAAGAATAGTCTTGTGAAATCTATAAAAATATGAATACAATGTCTCGTAGATTGTTCTTGTGCCTGATGGTTTGTGTGGGTAGCATTACTTTGTATGGTGAGGCACCGGGAGTACACCGTTTTGCCAACTATAATATCCGTTATGTGAATGCCAACAATGGTGATACGGGCGATAAACTATGGGCAAACCGAAGACAATATGTTACGCAGATATTCACGGACTACGATTTTGATATCGTGGGCTTAGAGGAAGTTACCGGTAATAACAAAGATGCGGTTACCGGCAAGTCGCAACTGCAAGACCTGCAAGACTTGTTGCCGGACTATACAATGATAGCCTACGAGCGCGAGGATAAGCAATACTCGTATGGAGCTATCATGTATAAAACGAATAAGTACGAGTGTATAGCGCATAATGCCTTTTGGATCTCAGAAACACCCGATGTGGTTTCCAAAGGTTGGACTGCGGAAGAGAATATCTATCGCAGGTGTATATGGGCACACATGCGGGTACGCTCCACCGGTGAGGAGTTTTATTTTTGTCAGGCGCATACTAATTACGGTCCTACGGAATGCGGTATAGAAGGCGCGAAACTGGTTAGCCGTATTCTGCATGAGAAAGCGGGGCAGATGCCCATCGTTTTGGTGGGGGACTTCAACTTACAGCGTTCTACGCACAAAGAGGCATATCGAGGATATGCTTCGGTATTTTACGATGCAGCATTGACCGTTTCAGCGGAGCAAAACTATTGTTTGCCCACGACCAATCCGTCTGTTACTTATACTGCGAACAATTGGATACCCGCAGGGCAATCCGGAGCCGCCGGATCGGAGTTTGACTATATCTTCTACGACCACATGACTCCCCTCTCAAGGCATATCATTACCGAGAACTATGGTCGTTCTGTAAATCCGAGTGATCATTATCCTTTGTTGGTACGCTTCCGATTGGAAAAAGTGGATCATCCAACCTCTTTTAATGCTACGGATGAGGTGTCCTTGCAGAGGGCATTGAAGGAATGTACGATGGGCGATACTGTTTGCCTAACCAAAGGCGAATGGGAGTTGACCAATCCGATTCAACCGGAATGCTCCATCATTTTGAAAGGCGGCTATAATGAGGATTTTACCGAGGTAGTCGGAGAAACTGTATTGCGCTCAAAAGGATACAACGGACCTATTGTGGATATACCTTTGTATTATTCGTTTGCCGCCGAAGGAGTTAAGTTTATAGGGGGGGGTGAGTCTTCGCAGAACGGCGGGGCTGTGTATAGTGATGGGTCTTCCCTTGCATTTAAGCAGTGTGTTTTTGAGGATTTTTATTCCGCTGCCAATGGGGGTGCTATTGCTGCCTCCTGCTCTGACTTGACGCTTGAGCATTGTATCTTTCGTAATACTAAGGCTCAGATAGGCGGGGCGGTATATGCAAAAGTGTACTCAAATTTGCTTATCCGACATTGCGTTTTTGAGAGCGATACTGCCGTTTCGGGGGCGGCGGTAGCGGTGGCTGCTGCCAAAGTAGTGGATTGTCAGTATAGTAGTTTTCATTCCTGTTATGCTACGCAGCAGGGCGCATTGTATATCGCGCCATACAATATGATGAGGATGGTTTCTGTGCTCAACTGCTCGTTTTTTGATAACACTTTGGAGGCTAAAAAAGGACTCGCTTCCGCAACGAAAATGTATGGCGGTGCGGGGATATATGCGCGTATGTATAATTCGGAGCAGGTGTTGAATATCGGTCTTTCTACATTTATCGGTAATCACATTTTTTTCTCAGGGGCGAAAGAGAACTTTAATGGCGCTGCTGTCCACATTATCAACGCCAAAACATGTTTGATGGACAACATCATCTTGGCAAACGATTGCCAAATAGCAAATGAAGCCATACAATATGCTGATGTGTATGCCGATGACAATACCTCTATATGGAGAAATACCTATAATCTCTATTCCAACTCAACGGAGGTAAACGATTGGCAAGCGCATATTACCGAGACTTTTGACGGCAGGTTTGAGAAGGGTGTATTTACGCCAACGGTTTCCGATTCACATGTTGTAAACCTATTGTCCGACAAATTGGGAAACTATGACCTTAAATGTCTCGCCACTACGCAACGCCTCTGTGAGTCAGCATTCATGTACGATTTGAATGGTGATGGAAGTATAGGCGGATATGTGAATACAGACCAACTGAATCGCCAACGAGGAATAGTATCGTGTATAGGGGCATTGGAATACGAAGAAGCATTGGATATTCCTCAAAGTTCGTCTGAATCTTTGCAGGTCGTACGCAAGCACTTACACAATGGACAATTGTATCTATATTGCGGCAATCGTTGTTTTTCCGTATCCGGGAAATTGGTAGAATAACGCTTATCTCAACAAAAATTTCCAAACTTACACAATGGACAATTGTCCGAATATTTTATTCTCAGTTAATCAATTAAATAGAATACCATGTGTAGAACGGTGCTTTTTGATAAATATCGCACTCGCGTTTGGGGAACTATTTTCTGTATGGCATGTATACTGACCCTCCCATCGCTGAGTTGTGCCAATGAACGTATAGGGGCGATAGACCCGTGGAGGATAGTGGTGGATAACCCGTTGAAAGGAGATTACTATGGTATCACGTCCGCCAACGGGCAAATAGGAATAGTCAGTTCGCGCAAACCGCTCAAAGTGGACAACCTGATTATCGGAGGGCTTTACGATATCTACGGTAGCTCGGGGGGCAATAGCTTCTTCCCGAATATCAATCCGCTGGACGTGGATATCAAGGTGGACGGTACTACTTGCTCCGTACAGACCGTTTCCGATTACGCTCAGTATTTTGATATGCGCACAGCACAGATAGGCGGTCGTTTTGTGTTTGAGGACAAGGTGGCGGTGGAATACACGATTTGTGCCCTGCGCCATCTGCCGTTTGCCTACATGACGGATGTGCACATAGAAGCCTTGTCAGATTGCGAGATTGTGGTGAGCAATAGGCATCGTGTGCCGGAATGCTTGCAGGATGCGGCACAAAGTTTTCGCCGGATTGACAATAAAGCCAACTACACCATCACGAATTATCCGCATTATGTATTGATGACTACTACTGCGCTTAGTCCCACAGGGCGTTATCAAATAGCGGCATCAACTGCTTTCTTGTTCCCTGAGAATACTTCCGGCGGGGTGGAAACCGAGATTATTCATCGTGCAGACGAGGGCGCGAAAAGCCACCGCATGGAATGGACTCAACGAATCGTAGCCGGCGAGAAGGTCCACTTCGCGTTGGTCGGAAACAGCATGGCAAGCAACTTCTTCCCCGATGTGCGCAACGAAGTGGAGAGGCTGACCGTCTATCTGATGTTAGAGGGCTATGAGCGCATCATCAAACGGCATAATGCAGCATGGGAAGCGCTCTGGGAAAGCCGAATTGACGTAGATGGCGATGAGCAGGCATGCCAAGACATACACAATATGCTATACCATTTGTATGCCTTCCATCGGAAGGACAATGGATTGAATACATCGCCCATGGGACTGAGCGGGTTAGGCTACTGCGGGCATTCCTTCTGGGACTCCGAGACTTGGGTCTTCCCTCCATTGGCGATTATGCATCCCGACTTGGCGGTGGAGATGATCAACTACCGTTACCAACATCTCAACGCCGCTCGAAAAAATGCCTACATACACGGCTTTGAGGGAGCATTGTACCCCTGGGAGTCTGCCCATACAGGGCAAGAAGAAACCGCACCCCACAATATGTATCCTGCCACAGAACATCACGTAACAGCAGATATTGCTATCGCCGCATGGCAGTATTACCTACTGACGCAGGACAAACAATGGTTGCAGCAAGTAGGATATCCCATCATTGAGCAGACCGCACGTTTCTGGTGCTCACGCGTGGAGAAACACGCGAATAACACATACGCCCTACGTAACCTTATCGGGGCAGATGAGTGGAGCCAAAACCCGCAGGGCGGAAAGCAGGTGGATAATAATGCATATACCATTGGAGTGGCGAAAAAGAACTTGCAATGTGCTATCAAAGCTGCCAAGGTGCTCGGCGTAAATTGCCCGGACGAATGGCTACAAATTGCCAACGGATTGAAGTGGAAATACATGGAGAATGGAGTCATACGAGAGCATGATACATACAACGGAGAGATTACCAAGCAGGCGGATGTGGCGTTGCTCGCATATCCTCTGAACTTGCTGACGCGCAGAGATGACATCCTGAGAAATATCTCATACTATGCCGACAAAGTTCCGCTCAAACGTACACCTGCCATGACCAAATCTATCTATTCCGTTATCTATGCACGATTGGGATGCACCGATACGGCAACGACCTATTTCTTCGATTCCTATCTACCTAACCTGAACCCACCATTCCGAGTGATGGCGGAGTTTAACGGAGGAACGAATCCCTATTTCCTGACCGGCACTGCCGGCACCCTGCAATCACTCCTTTTTGGGTTTGCTGGACTCGACTGGACGGATGCAGGACTTAAACAAGCCTATAAACCCAACCTGCCGAAACAGTGGAAATCACTCACTATTACGCGCGATGGTAAAGAACTGAAAATAGATAATAACTAACCACATTAATTTCTTATACTATGACAAGAGCCGAGTTTTTGAAAACAATGGGGGTGGGGGCTGCCTTGTTGGCAACAGATACCATACCCGGGGCTTCGCTATTACATGCCGAGAATCGAAGCAATACCGTGTCCGAACCTGCAAAGAAAAATCTGCCACCCAATACCGAGAGGTTAAGTTTCGGATTACCTTCACAAGAGGCTGTGGTCTCCAAACCCGTAACTGCCATTGTCATAGGAGCCGGATCACGAGGGTCGGTATATGCCTCCTATGCTAAGCAGTATCCGTACGCCTTGAGGATAGTGGGCGTCTCGGATATCAACAAAGATAGGCAGCAACAAATGAAAAACGACTATGCGATTGAAGATGCACACACGTTCGGAGATTGGAAAGAAGTGTTCTCTATCCCCAAATTCGCCGATGCAGTCATTATATCTACCCCCGATAACCTCCATTATCACCCTTGCATGAAAGCCCTCGAGATGGGATATGATGTGCTCTTGGAGAAACCTATCGCACAAACGGAGAAAGAGTGTATCGACATTCGCAATCAGGCTAAGAAATACGGACGTATCGTAGGAGTATGCCATGTCCTTCGATATGCACCCTATTTCAGAGCGCTCAAACGAGTGATTGACGAGGAGCGAATAGGTAATGTCGTTTCTATACAACATCTGGAACCCATCCGTTTCCACCACATGGCACACTCTTATGTGCGCGGGAATTGGCATTCATCCAAAGAAACTACGCCCATCATCCTTGCCAAAGCATGCCACGACCTTGATATCATCCGATGGTTGCTCAATAAACCCTGTAAACAAGTCTCTGCATTTGGCGCGCTCACGTTTTTTAACAAAGAGAATATGCCCAAAGGAGCTGCCAAAAGATGCTTAGACTGTCCCGTAGAGAAACAATGCCCCTTCTCCGCTCTTAAGATTTATGTGCGTGAGCATCGGTACCTCTATGTCTTCGACAACCTGCCCACGCAACGCACCCTCAAAGATGCGAAGATCGTTGATTATCTCCGCTCCACCGATTACGGACGTTGTGTCTTCCAATGTGATAACGACCAATGCGACCACTATGTATGTAACTTGCAGTTTGAGGGACAAACAACGGCTTCCTTACAAATGGAAGCATTGACTTCCTACGGAGGCAGAAAAACAAGAATCATGGGGACAAAAGGAGATATTGTGGGGGATATGCAGACATTCACAATGACCGATTTCCTCACCGGCAAACGATATCTATGGGATGAAGATATTTCCAAACTGCCCGGATACGAAGGACACGCCGGAGGCGATTGGGGTATCGTACACGACTTCGTCTTGGCGGTCGCTCATCAAGATGAAAAGAAACTTACTTCCACTATTGACGTCTCCGTGGAGAGCCATATTATGGGATTTAAGGCGGAAAAAAGCAGATTAACCAATAAAGTGGTCAAACTATGAGAAAACATGCTATCAGGCTCTTGCGCACAATCGCTCTTGCAGCCGCAGGGATGGTATGGTTGATGCCCGCTTATGCGCAGGATAACAGAGATTGGGCGGGATTTAACCGATACAAAGAGCAAAACCTCCAAATCTCCATCCCGCCAAAGGTCGTATTTATGGGGAACTCCATTACACAGCATTGGGCGCAGCAGCATCCTGACTTCTTCCAAGCGCATAACTACTTGGGAAGAGGCATTTCCGGACAAACTTCCGCACAGATGCTCGTACGGTTCAGACAAGATGTGATTGACCTTGCGCCACAAAAAGTCGTTATCATGGCAGGAATAAACGATATAGCCCAAAACAACGGATATATTGCTTTGGAGAATATATTGTCAAACATCGTGTCTATGTGCGAGTTGGCACAAACCAACGGCATACAACCTGTCATCTGTTCCCTTACACCGGCGGATACGATTCCATGGCGACCGGAAATAAAACCGGCTGAGAAAGTCGGCTTGCTCAATGACATGCTGAAAAAATACGCTGTGCAACACGACATCCTTTTTGTGGATTACTATACACAAATGGTAAGCCCCTCAGGAGGATTGTTGCCCCATCTCACAACGGACGGAGTACACCTAAATGCAGACGGATATCGTCTGATGGAGCAAATGATATTATCGTCTAACCTTTAATTGTATTACACTATGATTGGAACACCTGAGATTATCCTTATCGCCGCTATCGTACTCTTGCTCTTCGGAGGCAAGAAAATTCCCGAACTGATGCGGGGCTTAGGAAAGGGAGTACGCTCGTTCAAAGAGGGCATCAACGACATCCAACAAGAAATTGAAAAAACGGACGAAAAACATGACTCCTCCGACCAAAACTCCCATTGAAGATAAGAACTTGTCTTTTGGAGAGCATTGTGAGGAATTGCGTAAATTCGTACTTCGCTGCTTGGTTGTTTGGGTGATAGTTGCCGTAGGCTTATTCTGCTTGAGAAGTTTATTGTTCTCAATAGTTTTTGCTCCTGCGAAAAGCAATTTCTGCACCTATCAGTTGCTGCAATATCTCGCAGATAAATGCGGATTGGGGGCTATTGCAATGCAAGATTTCAATGTGCAATTCATCAATTTCAACCTAACAAGACCGTTCATCGCGCATATTCAGGTGGCGATGGCGATTGCACTATTGCTAACTGCACCATTCATCGTTGTACAGTGTTTCCGATTTATTGCACCTGCTATACAAAAAGAAAAACGATTGTATAGCAGCGCTGTACTTTTCGGATCTGTCCTCCTTTTCTATACGGGAGTCGCAGTCGCCTATTTTATTGTTTTCCCTTTCGCGTTCCATTTTTTAGCCCTGTATCAGATAGAAGAAGTCGTCTTTAATCAAATCTCCTTAGATTCCTATTTGTCAATGCTCCTTACCTTGACCCTTCTGATGGGGTTATGTTTTGAGATACCTATTGTATTGTATATCTTATCCAAAATGGGGCTGGTGGATAGAGCGTTGCTCATCCGATATCGAAAACATGCAATAGTCCTAATTTGTATAATCGCCGCCTTAATTACGCCTACAACAGATATCTTCACCATGATATTGGTGGTAATTCCATTCTATCTGCTTTATGAATCCTCCATCCTGATTGTCAGAAAGTCAAACAAGTAGATACGTATTTCCACAAAAGAGGCTGCCTAACTTGTCCCTATTTATCCCGACTTGTCGGGAATGTGTCGGGAACTCAACTTGTTAGACAGCCTCTTTTGGTTTCGTATTCTGAACACTACTCTTTCACAAGACTCACTTCTCCATCTTGCAGGCGGTAGTGTTCGCCGGTGGCGGGGCAGGTGGCAGTGCCTGACTCGTCGAAGTGGAGTTTCTCGCCGTGGCGGCTCACCCAGCCGATTTGCCGTGCGGGGTTGCCCACCATCAGCGCGTAGGCGGGCACGTCCTTCGTTACGACGGAGCCTGCGCCGATGAGGCAGTACGCGCCTAAACGATGACCGCAGACAATGGTGGCATTCGCTCCAACAGACGCACCGCGCTCTATGATTGTCTCGCGGTACTCTGACTTACGACTGACTGCTGCGCGAGGGTTGAGCACATTGGTGAACACCATGCTCGGACCAAGGAATACATCGTCCTCACAGCGAACACCCGTATAGACAGACACGTTGTTCTGTATCTTGCAGTTCCTACCCAGCACCACATCGGGAGAGATAACCACATTCTGACCAATGTTGCACCCCTCGCCAATGGTACAACCCGACATCACATGGCTGAAATGCCAAATCTTGGTGCCCTTGCCTATGCGACACCCCTCATCTATATACGATGATTCGTGAACGAAATAATCCATGGTAATTATGAATTATGAATTATGAATTATGAATTATGAGTGCCCATACTCTGAAACTCAATTCCGATGCGCTCATAATTCTTAATTCATAATTCTTAATTATCAAAAGAACGCTTTGAAGATGTCGTTGCCGTTGGCGAAGATGAGCAACGCCAAAAGCAGCCAGAAACCGATGTTGTTCGCCACCTCGAGGAACTTGTCGCTCGGCTTCTTGCGCGTGATAATCTCCCATAGCAGAAAGAGGATATACCCGCCGTCTAATACAGGAATGGGCAGGAAGTTCATGAACGCCAGCGCCAGACTGATAAACGCCGTCATTGCCCAGAACGAATGCCAATCCCACACATTGGGGAACATATTGCCGATGGCACCGAAGCCGCCGACCGACTGCGCACCTTCCTTGGTGAAGACCAGTCGGAACTGCTTCACGTAGAGCACCAGCATATCCCATCCGCTCTTGATACCCGCTGGGATAGCCTGCCAGAAAGTGTAGTCGGTGTGCTCCAAGGGGTAGAAAGAGTACAGACCTTTCATATACACACCCATCGTGGCTTGGTCGCCGAGGAACATCCGCGTCTCCTGATACACTGCGCTGTCGCCCGCCACGGTGCGGTAGTAGCCCACCGTAACGCTGTCGCAGGGATACTTCTGCAACTCGTTGCGCACCTGCACTACACAAGGTGTCGCTACGCCGTTCACATTCACTATCCTATCGCCCGCCTCTATCCCCGCGAAGTAAGCGGCGTTGTCGGGCATCACCGAATCCACTACGAAGGGGATGAACTCCGAAATCAGCACGTAGCCGCGCTTCTGATACAACTTATCTGCATGCGCCTTCTGCCTTTCCTGCTTGTCGTGCTCGTTGACAATCGCCATATAGCGCTCGCCTAAGTCCTCTGACATGGTCAATAAGAGGGTGTCCTTGCCGCGCACTACCACCACCTCGCGCTTGCCTTCAATGATTAGCCCGTTGACGACATCACCGAGGTCTTGCGGCTCCTCTCCGTTGATAGATAGTATCTTATCCTGCTGTTGGAAACCTTCTTGCAGTAGCACCTCAGAGTAGTACAAGCCCGATTCTATCTTCTGCAGCGGCAGCGTGTCGGTGCCCCAGTGCGCCACCACACCGATGTAAATCACCAGCGCGCCGATGAAGTTCATCAGGATTCCGCCCATGATGATAAGCAGGCGCTGCCATGCAGGTTTGGAGCGGAACTCCCACGACTGTGGCTCGGAGGGTAGGTCGTCTATCGAGTGGGTCTCGTCCACCATGCCCGCGATAGCGCAGTAGCCGCCAAACGGAAGCCAGCCGATACCCCATTCGGTGTTCTCCGGCTCGCGACGCCAATCGCCTTCGGGCAATGCCATACGCTCCTCATCGCTCATCGGACGGAGGATAGGATTGCCTTTCTTGTCCTTCTTCGGCTCCTTCGTCATCGGGTCAATCACCTCCACCGCAGCGGGCTCCACATTCTTCGAGAAGAACTTAAAACGCCATTTCCCACCAATCTTCTTGGCGCGAAACAGCGAAATCTGCGGGTTGAAGAACATGTAGAACTTCTCCACGCGTACCTTAAATAACTTTGCAAAAAGGAAATGCCCCAACTCGTGAATCATCACCAGAATGCTCAGGGCAACTATCAATTGTATCCACTTCATATTCAATTTGTTAAGTATGAAGAAAGCGCATACGCTCTCTTAATTCTTAATTCATAATTCTTAATTATTATGAATCATCTCCTCGGCTATCGTCCTCGCCTCTTGGTCGGTAGCGACATAGTCTTCGTAGGTAGGTTGCGCGATGAATGGTGCTTTGTCCATGGTGTGGGCAATCACCTCCGACATCTGCAAGAACCCGCAGCGTCCCTCGCGGAAAGCAAGGTTTGCTACCTCGTTGGCAGCGTTCAGCACGCAGGGCACATTCCCCCCGCGCTTCATTGCCTCGTATGCCAGCCCGAGGTTCGGGAATCGCTGTAAGTCAGGCTCTTCGAAGGTTAAATCGCGCACGGCGAACAGGTCCATGCGGGGGAAATCGCTATGCAAGCGCTCGGGGTAGGTGAGGGCATACTGTATCGGCAGTCGCATATCGGGCGCGCCTAACTGCGCTTTCACCGCGCCGTCCGAGAACTGCACCGCAGAGTGTACAATGGACTGCGGGTGTACCAACACTTGTATCTTATCCGCGGGCACGCCGAACAGCCACTTCGCCTCTATCACCTCGAAGCCTTTGTTCATCATGCTTGCTGAGTCAATCGTTATCTTCGCACCCATGTCCCAGTTAGGGTGTTTCAGCGCGTCGGCAGCCGTTACATGCGCCATCTGCTCAAGGGTGAAGCGGCGGAACGGACCTCCACTTGCCGTCAGCAGTATCTTCTCTATCTCGCTGCGGCTCTCGCCCGCTAACGATTGAAAAATCGCGGAGTGCTCGCTGTCCACCGGCAGGATGGGTACGCGGTGCTCCTGCGCCAGACGGCAGATGATTTCGCCTGCTACCACCAGCGTCTCTTTATTCGCCAGCGCAATGGTCTTGCCGGCTTTTATCGCCTCTATCGTTGGGCGCAAACCTGCGTAGCCCACCATCGAAGCGACCACGATGTCGATACTTGGCATGGTAACCATCTGCGCGATGGCGTCTGCGCCTGCCCACACCTTGATGGGCATATCTTGCAGCGCCTCTTTCAGCGTTTCGTACTTGCTCTCGTCGCCTATGCACACGACTTCCGGATGGAACTCCCGCGCCTGCGCCACCAGCATATCCACGCTACGATGGGCGCAGAGCGCATACACCTCGAAGCGCTCTCTATTCGCACGCACCACATCCAGTGTCTGCGTACCGATTGACCCCGTGCTACCAAGTATGGCTATCTGTTTCATATTGCTCCCGACTACATAATTAAAGATATAAGCGAACTATTTTAGCAGTCAAAGACTAATTTCGTTTTCGGTAATGAACGAATTAATGATTAATTATACGAAAATTATATGTTAAAGAGAAAAAGATATTTGAATAATTTTTGGAAATTTTTGTTGAA
>JAXDTJ010000001.1:0-63279 GCA_034090015.1 Paludibacteraceae bacterium
TTAGTTAAAAAATAACGAAGTATTGTTATTTAACGTGAGTTCGAAATAAGTAAAGTTATTTTCAGAAGTCAAATAGTAATTTAGTTTTTGGTAATGAATTGTTGAATAATTATACGAAAAATTATATGTTAAAGTAAAAAATATTTGAATAATTTTTGGCAATTTTTGTTGAAACAAAAAACGTGGTAGTTAAATGTATCGGAACTTTATTTCGAGTTCATGTTATTAAAATATACATGAATAAAAGTCCGAAAAGTAAACGCATCAGTATTACTTGGAAATATTTGTTGAGATAAAGAAGCGTTTTTGTTTTTGGAAACTTCTATCAAAGTGTGCGTGTTACATCTAATAGTTTCTCTTTGCATTTCTCCATCAGCCACAGTGGCGTAGAAGTCGCGCCGCAAATCCCTACTTTCTCTACCCCGCGACAGGCTGCCAAAACGTCTTCTGTCAGTTCCTCATCACTACTTACAAAAACCGTGCGAGGATTGGCTTCTTGGCAATGTTGGAATAGCACTTTGGCGTTTGAGGACTTTTTCCCGCCCACAAAAATCACCATATCCTGCTCACGAGCAAAAGCTTTCAGTTTCTCCACGCGGTTAGCAACATTGCGGCATATCGTGTCATACCACTCAAACACCACGCCCTCGCCACATCGCTTTTGGATATACTCTACCAACGCATGGAAGCCCTCTACCGACTTGGTCGTCTGCGAGAAAAGGTATATATCTCGTTGAAAGTCAATCTTCTCTGCCTCTTCCGGTCGCTCAATCACTATCGCTGTGTTGTTTGTCTGCCCTTCCAAACCAATCACCTCCGCATGCCCTCGCTGCCCGAAAATCACAATCTGCGCTTGGCTCCCCGTCTCGCGGATATACCGATAGGTATCGCGTATCTTCTTCTGCAAGCGCAACACTACGGGGCAACTCGCGTCAATAATCTGAATATCATTCTGTTGCGCGATATGATAGGTGCTCGGCGGCTCCCCGTGTGCCCGCAGCAACACCCGCGCGTTATGCAAGGTTCGTAGGTCATCGTAGTCTATCGTCTCTAATCCCAGAGCCGCCAACCGCTCTACCTCCTGCCCGTTGTGCACAATGTCGCCGAGACAGTACAGCACTCCCTTCTGCAACTCCTCTTCTGCCTTGCGGATAGCACTCGTAACCCCAAAGCAAAACCCGCTACCACTATCTATCGTTACTTGCATACTCAATAGTCAAATGGCTGAATAACGTGAGTTCAATATAAGCAGTTGTTTTCAGCATCCATAGGCTAATTTGGTTTTTGGTAATGAATTAAAGTAATGATATTCGAGTTACCCAAGTCGTTTATCAAACGCAAGCCCCGAAGGGGCGAAATAGATTAGCGTAAGGTGAAACCCTACGTAAAATGGAATCATCCGCAATGCAAGCCCCGAAGGGGCGACATAACTTAATTTCGAATCGCCGGGTCAACATGTATATCATAGCCTGAATAAATGGCTAATTACCTAATAACGTCAAATAGAAAAATATTTGGACAATTTTTGGAAATTTTTGTTGAAATAAAAAATCGTGGTCGTCTTTGCGTATTTAAACCTTATTTCGGATTCACTAAATGGTCAATTTGTCAAACAACCCGTAGATATGCGCCATCTGCTCCTCGCGCGTCATCTCATTGTTGTCCACTACCACGGCATCCTCTGCCTGCCGAAGCGGGCTCTCCGCACGGTGCGTATCCCTGTAATCACGGTCGTTCACATCGCGCAACACCTCCTCGTAATCAGGGTGCTCTCCCTTCCCGACTAACTCATCAAATCTCCTCTGCGCACGCACCTCAGGGCGAGCCGTGAGGAAGAGTTTTAACTCTGCATTCGGAAAGACCACCGTCCCTATGTCGCGCCCGTCCATCACAATCCCTTTCGCCTCACCCATCGCCTGCTGCTGAAGAACAAGAAACGCCCGAACCTCCTTTATCTGAGACACTTGCGATGCCCTGTTGCCTACCTCCAATGTCCGAATCAGCCCCTCTACATCCTCGCCGTTGAGAGTAGTATGTTGCGTACCATCCGCTTGCAAGGTAAATCCCACCTGCACATCCTTCAATGCCGCAACGATAGCCGCCTCCTCTGTTATCCCATGCCGCAGCATATACAACGCCACCGCCCGATACATCGCCCCCGTATCCACATACATATACCCCGCATGTTTAGCCAACGCCTTAGCAATAGTTGACTTCCCGCAGGACGAATACCCGTCTATAGCCACAATTATCTTTTTCATCTTGTTTTCTTTTTCTAACTCATCGTATAGGTACACCGCACTCTGAAAATACAACCCCGTTTCCTCTTTGGTTAATGCACGATATGTCTTCGACCGATATACCTTATCCATAGCCTCGCGCATAGAGAGATGCTCGTCCTCCATCACACGCAGTACCAAATCCCGCGTTAACGATTCCACCATATATGTGAACTTACTCATATCTCTCGCAAACAATCAATGGCTGCCTGAGTGGCAAAAAGGTATTGAATGGTAATCCGATGATAGCGTATCTCCTCCAAGAACTGCTCCTCTGTGATAATCCCGTCCTCCAACCGACGTATCTGAAACCCGACCGTATCATCTGCAATGGGGCCAATTACCACATCATAATCATGTATTTGAAGAGGAGTCCTATTCTGCCGATTGGTAAAAATAAACCGCGCCCATTCTTTTGTGTACGAATCAAACCGAAGCACACGCAGATGTTGCATACAATCATCGTCTATCCGATATGCCTTAACGACTACTGTCCCTTCGCCCGTTTGGCTATATTTTCGCTCGCCTTGTCGAGTGGCTACATTCTTATCAGGTGTCAGGTAGAAGCCTATTCCAAAGTCCTTCCCTAATCTGCTTTGGTGGACATCTATCTTGCTGAAAGCCACATTGGTACCGTGGTACAATATCATGCGATTGCGCCTCCCATCCGCTTGCAATAAGCCGTTAAGTCCTCTACGGTATTCTCGAAAGAATAGGTATGCTCCACATCATAAAACTTATCTACAAAATCCAAACCGCCGTATCTCCGCAAATAGAGATATGCCTGTTGAGTTGAGATATGGTGGGCCATAGCAAACTCCGTAATGAGTGCAATGATATATTCCAATTTATCTTTCATCTCAGTCCATTAAACACTTCATTTCAGCATACTATTTATATCCAAACTCAACCCCACCTGATACGAGAAGTTATTCCGCGTCATCTGCGACATCGCAAAGCCCAATCGGAACTTGTATATCCTCACCCCCGCGCCCACGGCGAATCCCGCCATCGACCGCTGGTCGCTCAGGTTCATCTCCGCCCGACGGCGGTGGTTGTAACTCAGCGTCAGATAGAATCGCTCGCTCTTCGGCACAATATCTATCGCGAATATCGTATGCCTAAACAGCATATCATACCACTTGACCTCCCCGCTTTCCAACTCGCCCGTCATGGAGTTATACCCGGGGTTGGTGAACTCGTAGCCCAAATTCCATCGTTGCAGGTTGTGGATAGTCATCGAAAGCCGTATCGGCGCGTGCGAGAAGCGGTAGTTCAAGCCTAATTGTAAATTCAGCGGCAACATCTCATGATTGGAGCCGCCCTCGTCAGAATAAAACCCTTTCAACTGCCAACCGATGTTCGCCAACACCAAGCCCATCTGAAAGGTCGAGTCCTTCGTCTGGAAATGCGCTCCCACATCCGCGCCCAACGCAAACGAATGATACGACTCGTATATCGAATAAATCGGTTTCAATGTAACGCCCACGCTGAACTGTTGCCCCAACTGCCGCGCATACATCACATCCACTAGAATATCCTTTGCCGTAAATGTACCGCCGGTTAGATTGCCCTCATTATCAGCATATTGCATCCTTCCATAGTCCAAGTAATGGATACCCACCGCAAAATAATTCGGTTTGTCCGGCATATCGCCATATCCCCGTTCTATCTTCGACCTGCCGAAGTTATGCCCATACAGCACACTCCCAAACATCGTCCCGGGCAGGTAATACGAATAGTTCAGTTGCAACACTTTATCTGTCATATCCCCTAATAACGCGGGATTACACATTGCCATGCTCACATCCCCATCGCGGATACTCACATTGCTGCCGCCCAACGCGTTCAAACGCGATGATACCGGCAAATCCATGAACGTGAACACGCTGCTACCGCTACCCACATACTGCCCCCATACGCTGCCTGCGCACAAGAAACCTGCTAAAATCAATATGTTACGTACTCTTTTCACTTGCAAAACCATACTAAACCAAATTTAAGCCACAAAAGTACAAACTTTTTCCAATATATGCAAATTTTGCTCCCTTTTTTGACAAAATTTTCACGGAATAACACAATTTCCCCCACTTAACGCCCCAAAAACTTGTATATCCAAAAAATAATTCGTACCTTTGTGCCCTAATTGGGGAGGGTATATCTGCATGTTAAAAAAATCATAAACTACCAAACCGAAAAATCAAGCAGAGTCCCCCGAGTGTAAGAGCCGACCTAAGGCCGACCTAACCAATCCCCAAACAACCATCCTGAAAACTAAAAAATCATTAAATAAACAACTAAAACAAAAACATTATGTGGTTAACTAACTCGTCCATCGGCCGTAAGTTCGTAATGAGTATTACCGGCCTCGCACTGATTCTCTTCCTGCTCTTCCATGGAAGTATGAACCTTGCGCTCGTCTTCTCGGAAGACGCTTACAACTGGATTTGCGAGATGCTGGGTGCCAATTGGTATGCCCTTGTGGCTTCCATGGGGCTTGCGGCACTCGTGGTCATTCACTTTGCGTATGCCATTTGGCTCACCATCCAGAACCGCCATGCCCGCGGCAATGACCGTTATGCCGTCAGCGCGAAGCGCGAAGGGGTAGATTGGGAATCGGAGAACATGCTCGTGCTGGGTGTGATTGTTATCGGTTTCATCGTGCTTCACCTCTACAACTTCTGGTTCAAGATGCAGTTCGCTGAACTCGCCGGCATGCACGAGGTAACGACCCTCGGCGGCGAAACGGTAACTCCCGCTAACGGCGCTGCACTCGTGAAGGCACTCTTCACCACCCCTATCTACGGACAAATCTACTGCGGTCTTTACCTCGTTTGGCTTGTTGCTCTGTGGTTCCACCTCAACCATGGCGTTTGGTCGGCTCTCCACACCCTCGGCTGGAACAACCTCATCTGGATGAAGCGCATCAAAGTCATTGGCTCTGTAGTAGCCACCCTCGTGGTAGGTCTCTTCGCAGTTGTAGTCCTCTACTTCCTCGGCGTAGGCATCGGCGGACTCTGCGCATAATAATCGTAAATTGTAAATAGTCAAATTGTCCAATAAAGATATGGCAACAAAAGCAAAAGAAACGCAGATTATCACGCCCGAGATGGCGAAGATTCCTGCAGGTCCGCTCGAGAAGAAATGGACCAACTACAAAGACCACCAGAAACTGGTCAACCCTGCTAACAAGCGCCGCCTCGACATCATCGTCGTAGGTACCGGTCTCGCCGGCGCTTCCGCTGCGGCTTCCCTCGCAGAGATGGGCTTCAACGTACTCAACTTCTGCATCCAAGACTCGCCCCGCCGCGCGCACTCCATCGCCGCACAGGGCGGTATCAACGCAGCCAAGAACTATCAGAACGACGGCGACTCCGTCTATCGCCTCTACTACGACACCATCAAGGGTGGCGACTACCGCGCTCGTGAGGCGAACGTCTATCGTCTCGCTGAGGTCAGCAACAACATCATCGACCAGTGCGTAGCGCAGGGCGTACCTTTCGCGCGCGAATACGGAGGTCTCCTCGACAACCGCTCCTTCGGTGGCGCACAGGTGAGCCGTACTTTCTATGCCAAAGGGCAGACCGGTCAGCAACTCCTCCTCGGCGCGTACTCCGCACTCAGCCGCCAAATCGGTAAGGGAAAAGTGAAGATGTACAACCGCCACGAGATGCTCGACATCGTCATGATTAAGGACGAGAACGGCGAAGAGCGCGCACGCGGTATCATCGCTCGCAACCTCGTTACTGGTCGCATCGAGCGCTTCTTCGGACACGCCGTAGTCATCGCTTCCGGCGGCTATGGCAACACCTTCTTCTTATCCACCAACGCCATGGCATCCAATGGCTCTGCCGCTATGCAGATGTACCGCCACGGCGCTTATTTCGCTAACCCCTGCTACGCACAGATTCACCCTACCTGTATCCCTAAGCACGGCGACTTCCAGTCCAAACTCACCCTTATGTCAGAGTCCCTGCGTAACGACGGACGTATCTGGGTGCCCAAGAAACTTGAAGACGCACAGCGCTTGCAGCGTGGTGAAATCAAAGGACGCGACATACCCGAAGAAGACCGCGACTACTACTTGGAGCGCCGCTATCCCGCCTTCGGTAACCTCGTGCCCCGCGACGTGGCTTCGCGTGCTGCCAAAGAGCGTTGCGACAAAGGCTTCGGCGTGAACAACACAGGTCTCGCTGTCTTCCTTGACTTCTCCGACGCTATCCAACGCCTCGGCAAGGATGTCGTAGCGCAGAAATACGGCAACCTCTTCCAGATGTACGAGAAAATCGTGGACGAGAACCCCTACGAGAACCCGATGATGATCTTCCCCGCTATCCACTATACCATGGGTGGTATCTGGGTGGACTACGAACTCCAGACCTCCGTCAAAGGTCTCTTCTGCATCGGCGAGGCGAACTTCTCCGACCACGGTGCCAACCGTCTCGGTGCTTCCGCACTCATGCAGGGTCTTGCTGACGGCTACTTCGTATTGCCTTACACCATCCAAAACTACCTCTCCGACCAAATCGGCGTACCCCGTATGTCCACCGACCTGCCTGAGTTTGCTGCGGCGGAGAAGAACGTGCAAGACAAAATCGACCGCCTCATGGCTATCCAAGGCAAACGCTCTGTGGACTCCATCCACAAGGAGTTGGGTCTCGTCATGTGGGACTTCGTCGGCATGGGACGCACCGCAGAGAGCCTCAAGACGGCTATCGAGAAAATCGATGCCATCAAGAAGGAGTTCTGGAGCAATGTCTATATCCCGGGCGAGGCAGGTGCGCTCAACAACGAGTTGGAGAAGGCACTCCGTTTGGCAGACTTCATTGAGATTGGTCGCCTGATGGCTGTCGATGCCCTCAACCGTGAGGAGTCCTGCGGCGGACACTTCCGCGAGGAATACCAGACCCCCGAAGGCGAGGCACTCCGTCAGGATGATAAGTTCTCCTATGTCGCTTGCTGGAAATACACCGGCGAAGACTCCGAGCCCGAACTCATCAAAGAGCCCCTCGACTATGAATTCACTGAACGTAAAACCCGTAACTACAAGAACTAATACGTAATTATCAAGATAGCGGAGGTCATCCGCCTCCGCTATCTTACTTTCTTTTACCTTAACTATAGTTGTATTTTACCTGTTCGTTACCTACTAACTACGATATAAACACGGCAACGACACGGCAACGACAGGTGAGTTGACTGGAGGATAGCCGTGATATTGACAAGAGAATTATCGGGCACATGCCCTACTATATATAATGAAGGAATAAGCGATGGCAAAAGCGAAATTGGAAATACCTTTTAGCAGTGTTAGTGGCAGACTTTCTGGCGACAACGAGACATATGTAACTACTCGTTACGGAGAAACAGTGATTAGTAATTACCCCAAGCATCGTGATCCGAAGAAGATTACGCCCCACCAGCGCGAACTCAACGCCCGTTTTGCCCAAGCAGTAGCCCAAGCCAAAGCCGAACTTTCCGACCCAATCCGCCGCGCCTACTGGCTGAACCTTTTCGACCGGCACAAACAATCAACAGCCAACAAAGCAAATACCGACCCCTCCCAACCCACCTACAAAACCCTCCGCGGCTTCACCCTCGCCCAACTAACCAAACAACAAGAATATAAAGATTTATGAATGTAGATAACGAAAAAGCAATTAGAGCTATTGTAAAATCTTCTGTCAAGACCTTTGCGGGTACTTTTGCAGAAAAACATCTATCGCAATTAAATAATGAAGATGGTATTATAAATAGCAAGATACACAATGTGTTTATTGCTGCATTAGGTAGTGAAATACAATATTACTCTGCGCTCTGCCGTTCTTTAGATAGTAGTTTAGGTAATATGCTGGAGGCGATGGCAATCAGTATTGCTGAGATGCACTACCAAGTAACTCAACAAGTAGAGGGCAATCTTTATGAGGAACAAACTGATTATATCGCTGAATTGTTAGAGAGTTACAAAAGCAATGAAAGAAAACCCAAATTAACAGACTATATTGGTATTACGCAAAAATACAATATTGGATCCAAAAAGAACAAACGCCATGTAAGTGATTACTATTTGTACGATGAAGAGAGTGGAATGCACTATCTTATTGAATTGAAAATTGGTGGTGATTTAGACAATAAAAAAGCACGCTCTGAAAAGGAAGCTTTGCTTGAGCAATATTGCATCTTGGCGAATACAATTGGTTCAGAAGATCATGTGAAAATATATTTCGCCACAGCATACAATCGTTATGGTGAGGGAAGACCATGGACACAAGGACGAGTGCTACAATTCTTCGCAAAGGATGAACTGCTTATCAGTGCCGATTTTTGGAATTTAGTATGCAAATCCGATAAAGGTTACGAAATAGTACTTGATGAATACAGAAAATGCGCGCCTATGATTACTGACGCTCTAAATGATATTAAGGATGCGTATCTTCCAAATGTAGATTAAATGTACGAGGCGCAAAAGTCATATCATATTTTACAGGGAGATAGCCACTACCTGATTAAATCAATCCCAGATAATAGTGTAGATTTTATTCTGACAGATCCACCCTACAATTTGGCAAAACATTCAACAGGTAATATCCCTTTAGCAGGGCGTTCTGCAATGAATAATGACCTTGCCCCATGGGATTTGGTAGAGTTTAGACCGGAAGAGTGGATAGACGATTTTATACGCATACTGAAACCTAACGGCAATTTGTTCATTTTTACTTCATATAATCAAATTGGGAAGTGGTATAATTTATTGGATCATAAATTTGATGCTACCAACTTTATGGTTTGGCACAAAACAAATCCTGCACCTAAAGTATTTAAGGCCGGATTTTTGAATAGTTGTGAAATGATTTATACCTGCTGGAATAAAGGACATGTTTGGAATTTTATAAATCAAGCTGAGATGCATAATTTCTTAGAAAGTAGCATTTGTATGTATCCGGAAAGATTAAGAGACCCAAAACATCCAACACAAAAACCGGTAGCAATACTAAAAAAACTAATTACAATAGCAAGTAATGAAGATGCTGTGATATTTGACCCTTTTATGGGAGTTGGATCTACGGGTGTTGCAGCCATTGAATTAAATCGCAAGTTTATAGGTTTTGAAATTAGCCCTCAGTATTTCAAAGCCGCGGAGAATAGGTTACAAAATACGAGTATGCAATTAACGCTTTTTGAAGAACGAAAGAAAATAGAGCAACCATCTACAAAAAATATAGGGCTGAAACCAATAATCAAATGGCCGGGGGGCAAAGAAAAAGAATTACCCCATATTAAATTGCATGCTCCACAAAGGTTTGAGAATTATTACGAGCCTTTTGTTGGAGGAGGTTCTGTTTTTACGGCCTTTGATGCCAAACATTTGTATATTAACGATAAATCAAGCGAACTTATTGATTTATATAAATACATCTCCACTCAAGATAAAGATTTCTTTTTGTGGATGGATGATATCATGCAAGCATGGGACAATATGCTGAAATATGTAGCACAACACCATGAGTTATGTGATTGGTATAAGCAATTCAAGAAAAATGAAGTCGACGAATTGGGTATAAGGGGAAAGTTGCATCTATTTATAAAGGCGGAGTCTCATACTATTGATGCGTTATTACCGAATACTTTTGATTGGCAAAGAGATACTTTATATAAAGAAATTGATAAATGTCTTGCCCATAAGATTGTTCGCATGAAAAAAATCGAGAAAGAGCGTAAAGAGATGCCAGAACAAGATATATTTGACAATATCGAAACTGCATTTACAAGCGCGCTCTATACCTACTTGCGTGCGCTTTATAACGATAAACAATTATGTAAAGATAATCCACAACTTGCTACTGCATTGTTCGTGTTCCTGCGAAATTATGCATATAGTGGTATGTTTCGTTATAATGATAAGGGAGAGTTTAATGTGCCATATGGAGGAATTAGTTACAATCACAAACTAATGCAAGCAAAAATAGATTATTATCATTCCGTCCCGCTATTAGAACACCTCGCAAAAACCACTATTGAGAACTTGGATTTCTTAGATTTCTTTCGCATGCATAATCCAACGGAGAAAGATTTTGTGTTCCTTGATCCACCATATGATACAGAATTTTCAACCTATGCACAAAATGAATTTACACGAGAGGATCAAAAACGACTTGCTGATTATCTTTGCGAAGAATGTAAGGCAAAATGGCAACTTGTAATCAAATATACTCCGTTTATTTATAGTCTTTACGACCGTGAAGGAATAATTATACAGAAATTCGACAAGAAGTATTTGGTTTCTTTTATGAACCGCAACGACAAGGACGTTGAACACTTGATTATTACAAATTACAAAGATAAATTTGATTGATTATGAATAGAATAACAGAGCAAGACTTGATATTGCCGGCATTGTTTCTAATGTCAACGCAGTCTGACGGTAGAATCTCAACCTCAAAACTGATTCGTGAACTAGAGATGTTAATGAAACCAACAGGAATTGATATGCAAATCCTTGCTGGTCGTCAAGATACTCGTTTTTCACAAATAGTGCGTAACCTTAAAAGTCATAGTACTTTTGAGAAATACGGATATGCTGAAAATATCGATAGAGGTTTCCGTATTACTCCGACAGGTATGAGACTTGTTGAGGCAAAACAGGATGTATTAAGATATATGTTTGGAACTCCGATATTTGGTTCCGCAGAGATATTGAGTAGTTGTAATGACTTGCTACAATCAGATACTAGAAGAAAAGTTATACCTTTGACTGAAATTATACAGGAGGGTATTACTTCCAGAAGAGAAACTACGATACGTGAACGTTCTACTTTGTTAAGAGATGCAGCAAGAAAATATTATGCAAACAAAGAAGATGGTTTGCTATATTGTAATTGTTGCAACTTTGAATTTGGACATTTCTACAATCCAGAGTTGTTCTCATCCTGTATAGAGATACACCATTTGAAACCTCTCTATCAATACGAGGATGAAGATATGAATAGAACTATTGAAAACGCTTTACAAAATCTTATCCCTGTATGCCCAAACTGTCATAGAGTAATACACAAACATCATATAGGGGTTGATAATATACAAACATTCAGAGAGAATATATATCAATTTTAGTAGGGAATGACATATATGACAATGTAATATAATAAGCACTTAAATATAAGACTTTACAAGATTAGATAATATTAAGTTTATACTTCAGTTATGAAAAATAAAGCTGAAAAAATACAACAAATTAAAAATCTTTCGAAAGAGACAGAGATATATGTTCTGTTAGAAGAATTATTGGTTGAAATGGGTTTCTCTAATGTTCATATTACTCATGAAAAAGGAGGAAAAAGTGAAGATGGTAAAGATTTAATATGTTCATACACAAATCCGATCGTAGGTAATAAAGAATGGTGGGCTTTTGTTGTTAAAAAGGGCGCTGTACAAAGTAATTCGGCTACACTTCAAGATATTATCGGACAAGTGTATGAGTGTTTTTCATACACTTATGAAAATGCAATAAGAAATCTGAAAGTAAATATTAATAAGGTTGTGGTTGTCACTAATGATCACTTCTCAAATGAAGCAGAACGTAAAATACGTACAGCACAAAATCTTCCTAAAGCTAATGTTGAATTTTGGGATGCCGAGAGAATTGTTGATTTTATAGAAAATAAATACCCTCAATACTGGCTAAAAGGTAGCAAGATATACAAAAAATATGTGGACGCTTTTGGAAAGTTGATAGAAACCGATAGCTTTTCCAAGTCATTAGGTGTTAGTGATAAAAAAATGAAGCGTTTATTAGATTGTGCAATAGAACCTAAAATTGTTGAGAGAGTAGAACAGGAAGATGGCTATTTTCAATGGAAACCTAAAAAAATAAATTCTATAATAAAATTAGAGGATAACACCATTATTATAGGTGAACCAGGCGCAGGAAAATCTACCTTATTCAAAACGTTGTGTAAGGAAATAATAGAGCAGAATACTTTGAGAAATGAGGTGGAATTTTATCCGATAATCATTAATTTCAACTCATTAAAAGCTGCTCAATATGATTTATTGGCTGCTGTTAAAGAATATTTCAACTCAGATTGGAATAGAGATTTACTGATTGATGCGCAAAAAATAGTTGATCAAGGTAATTGTGTCATATTTATCGATGCTCTAGATGAACTACCCAAAATATCAGATAAAGAGAAGGCGCTTAAAGCCATTAATGAATTCCACAATCAATTTAAAGATATAAAAATTGTTTGTTCTTCACGTCCTTCAGAATACTTATTCTACAATTGTACAGATTTAGGTTTTAAATATCATGAGATTTCTAGTTTGGATGGAGGACAGGTTCAAAATTTTGTAAACTCATATTTTGCTGATAATCTCCTAAAATCTCAAAGACTCCTAAAGTCACTCAAAGATACTGGTATATTAAACAAGTTGCCACAAACACCGTTAACCATAGCATTGATTACAGTAATTTTCGATGAAAAAGAGGTGGAAATCCCCGCAACAATTACAGATTTATATCGCCAATTTGTGGATCTATTGGTTGGAAAATACACCCCAGAAAATACTCTTGATATTATTGAAGTAGGAGCAAAACATCGATTGTTGTGTTATTTGGCAAAAAAACTCCATACCCAGCGAAAACAAAGCATTTCTACTCATGATTTTCAGAAACTGATTATTGACTATTCCGTAGAAAGAGGGCAATCTATTGATGCCGAAAAAATATCCGAAGATATTATAATGAATACAGGATTGCTATTTAAAAATGAAACTGGTGAAATTCAATTCAAGCATTTATCTTTTCAAGAGTATTTTACTGCTTACGAAATATTCCACCATAATCAAGCAGAACGTGAGTTGTTCGTAAAACAATTCAACAACCTTTGGTGGCAAAATGTTGCTATATTCTATGCGGGAATGACAAAGGATGCTCCTGATTTATTGGATGAAATCATAGATGAAAGTACTCCTCAGAAATTTAATGATTATATAGCAAATACTTCTGGCATCGGAAAAATTCTACAAGCATTGTATAATACACCTATAGCCAAACGCCAAGAAGGGATAATTAGAGGACTTGATAATATTGTAAACGCAATTCAAACTGTTGTAGAAAATAAAGAGCAAAATCTTACTGTTTGGCGGAATTTTTCGCACTATGGGCTTATGCAAATAATTGGTGCATGGTTTACAATGAGTTATTGGTCAGTAACTTTAGTTGAGCCATTAAAGCGTCAATTTGAAGAATTGATTGCGCTTATCGATAAAGATAAAACTTCTGAGGAACAAACCAAATTGGAATATAAATTGTTCCTAATATGTTCCATTCTAGCTACGGAAGACTTTGTCCAGTTTGAACAATTTAAGCAATTAGTAGAAAAAACAAAATCTCAGGATTTAAGTTTATATGCAGTATTAACTACTCACTATCGTAGGTTACAGAAAATACTACCAGAAGAACAAAAGAGTGATGAAGCGTTGCAATGGGCGGGAAAGAAATTACTTAAGAGAGGAAGAACTCTTGGTGATATTGCCACCTATGTAAACACACCTGTAAAAAATATATTACAAGCAAAGCAAGATAACAATATAACGGATAAAGTAAATAACATATAACCAACCACAATGTACACGCCACCGTTTACAATAACTGATGAGATTTTGCGGCTTGTATCTGAGATTTCAGAGCGAGTTGGAGAATTGAATGTCATGCTGGGTGAACGCATGCCTTCTCCAATGTTGCGAAAAGAAAATCAGATCAAGACCATCCACTCGTCGTTAGCGATAGAGCACAACAGCCTCTCGCTGCAACAGGTAACGGATGTCATCAACGGTAAGCATGTACTGGGAGCGCCAAACGAGATACAAGAGGTCAAGAACGCACTGCAAGCCTACCAACTGATGCACGATTTAGATGCCTTTCAAGAGAAAGACTTGCTGCGTGCACATGGACTGATGATGGCGGATTTGGTGGAGAATGCAGGGCAATATAGAAAGGGTGGTGTAGGTGTTTTTGCGGGTGAGCAGTGTATCCACATGGCTCCGCCGGCGGATAGAGTACCATTCTTGATGGCGGATTTATTTGAGTGGATTAGCACAACAGATACTCATCCGCTTGTCAGCAGTTGCGTGTTCCACTATGAGTTCGAGTTTATCCACCCTTTCATGGATGGCAACGGACGTATGGGACGCTATTGGCAGACAATGCTGCTTAGTCGTTGGAAAGGTATATTTGCATGGCTACCGGTAGAAACCATTGTAAAGCAACACCAACAAGACTACTACGATGCCATTGCACAATCCGATTCGCAGGGAAATAGTACTATCTTCATCACTTTTATGTTGAGATGCATCCTTCAAACCATCAAAGAGCAGCAAAAAGTAACGGATAAAGTAACGGATAAAGTAACGGATAAATCGGAGGACAAGTTGTTGAACATCATCCGGGCAACGCCCGCAATCACCATTCCTCAACTGATGCAGATGCTTTCTCTTTCAGACAGTGGGGTGAGAAAAATACTCCGTCGGTTACAGCAGCAAGGACGAATTGTCCGTATTGGAGCCAACAAAAACGGATATTGGCAGGTTCAATACTAAACAAACACATAAACTAACATACAAATAACTTAATTCATTTAATTACAATGGACAGTTACATTAACATCAAGGTTCGTGTTTGGCGTCAAGCCGGCCCTAAGGCGCAAGGTCATTTCGAGACCTACGAACTGAAACACATCTTCCAAGGGGCTTCGTTCTTGGAGATGATTGACATCCTCAACGAGCAACTCATCAGCGAGCACAAAGACCCCATCGCGTTCGACCACGACTGCCGCGAGGGTATCTGCGGTATGTGCTCCATGTATGTCAATGGGCACCCCCACGGACCCGACTCCGCTATCACCACTTGCCAGCTCCACATGCGCAAGTTCCACGACGGCGAGACCATTACCGTGGAGCCGTGGCGTAGCCGCGCGTTCCCTGTCATCAAAGACTTGATGGTGGACCGTCAGGCGTACGACAAAATCATGCAGGCAGGCGGTTTTGTGAGCGTGAACACCGGCGGTGTACCCGATGCGAATGCTATTCCTATCCCCAAGCCTGCGGCTGACGAGGCGATGGACGCTGCCTCCTGTATCGGCTGCGGTGCCTGCGCTGCAGCTTGCAAGAACGGCTCCGCTATGCTCTTCGTAGCAGCGAAAGTATCGCAACTCGCACTCCTCCCGCAAGGCAAGGTAGAGGCTAAGCAGCGTGCAAAGAACATGCTGGCGAAGATGGACGAGCTCGGCTTTGGCAACTGCACCAACACAGGTGCCTGCGCCGCCGAGTGCCCCAAGCAAGTTTCGCTCGCCAACATCGCTCGCCTCAACCGCGAGTTCATCTGCGCCAAACTCAGCGACTAACGCGCCGAAAACAACGCAAGAGGCTGCCCGACAATGCGTCAGGCAGCCTCTTTGCTATCTTTCTGTTATGTAAGCCCCCATCCCAAAAATTCTGCCCCCCCAAAAAAAGGCCCCGCCCCCTGTAAAACATAGCGTTAATACCCGCGGGGATATTATCCTCGCCCACCATCCCCAAAAATCCCCCTATAGAGGGGGCAAAATCCCCCCCCCTACCGCTTCTGCACCATAACACTTGTAACACTTGCAACATTTGTAACATTGACATTTAGTATTCATCTGCTACTCCGGAGCAAAAATTCGTAGCTAAGCACCTCAAAATGTTGCTAAGTTTATAATACAAAATTAGGTTCCGAAAATCGGCTGCAAATGTACAACTTATTTCCGAAACCTAAAAATATGTATTTGTAAAGCGCCTTACTCTGTTATCTTTCTGCTCTCGCTTAGTCCGGCTCCGGCGGGGGCGTCTGCATATACTGCTCCTGCTCGGCAATGAGTTGCTTGAACCGGCGGATTTGGATAAAGAGCATGATGGCAGCGGTGATGGCAGAGAGCGTGTCGCTCACAGGGAGACTCCACCAGACGCCCTGCAAGGGGTCGGCGGTGAACAAGAGCGGCAGCAAGAGCGTCAGCGGAATAAGGTACAGCACCTGCCGCGTCAGGCTTAGGAAGATAGCGTGCTTTGCCCTGCCGATACTGGTGAAGAGATTGATGGTAACCATCTGAAAACCCACCCATAGCATGCTGGAACAGATGATACGCATAGGTTGTATCGTCTGCTCCACCAGCAGCGTATCGTGGGTGAACATCCTCACCATCAGCGAGGGGCAGCACTCGCCCAACAGGAAGACGACAGCCGTGGTGATAGTGCCCAGCAGCGCCGTGAGCGTGAAGGTGCGTAGCATGCGGTGGTACTGCTTCGCGCCGTAGTTGTAGCCAACAATAGGCTGCATGCCTTGGTTGAAGCCCATGACAATCATCGCAAAGACGAACACCAATCGGTTGATAACGCCATACGAGGCGATGGCTATATCGCCGCCGTAGCGTTTGAGTTGGTTGTTGATGATGATGACCACGAAGCAATGTGCCAGATTGGTCAGAAACGGTGACATTCCTATCGACAAAGTCTGCCCCGTGATATACTTATCCAGCCGCCAGATACCGCGGTGGATATGGATTAAGTGCTTGGGATTCAAGAAGATTGTGAACTGCCAAACCACTGCAACAGCCTGCGAGACGACGGTCGCCCACGCCGCGCCGCGCACTCCCATATCCAAGCCGAAGATGAAGATAGGGTCGAGGATGATATTCACGCCTACCGCTACGATGGTCGCCGCCATGGAGCGCTTGGGATGTCCCATCGAGCGCAGGATGTTGTTCAGCCCGTAGTAGATATGCGTCAGGATGTTGCCGTAGAGGATTATCTCCATATAATCGCGCGCGTGGGGGAGGGTGTCTGCGCTCGCGCCGAAAGCGAGCAAGATAGGGTCGAGCCATAGCAAGCCCACCACCATCACCAGCGCACCTAATAGGGCGTTCATCACCAACACATTCCCCAGTACTTTGTTCGCCGCCTCGTAGTCTTTCTTGCCCAGCGAGATAGCCAGTACCGTGCTCGCACCCACGCCCACCAGGCTGCCGAACGCCGCGCAGATATCCATGAACGGCTTGGCGATGGTGAGTGCCGAAAGCCCCAAGGCGCCGCAGCCGTGCCCGATATAGATGGTGTCCACGATGTTGTACAACGAACTCGCCGTCATCGCGATGATGGCGGGTAAAGAGTACTGTATCAGCAGTTTACCAATTGGTGCAGTACCTAATTCCGTGGGAGAATAGGAGGACAAACGATTTGACAATTTGACGATTTGACAAATTTACAAATTGAATTAAATCTTTTCCGCAATCGCCGCAAATATCGCTGCGGCGGGGTGGCCTATTTGCATAGCGATGGGGGCACCGTCATCGCCCGCCTCGCGAATGCTCTGCACCAGCGGAATCTGTCCGAGCAGAGGCACGCCCAAGTCCTCGGCGAGGTGTTTGCCGCCGTCGCGCCCGAAGATATAGTACTTGTTCTCAGGCAGTTCGGCGGGCGTGAACCATGCCATGTTCTCGATGATTCCCAGCACGGGCACGTTTATCTTCTCGTTGCGGAACATGTCCACGCCCTTGCGTGCATCCACCAGCGCCACGGGCTGCGGCGTGGTAACCACGATAGCGCCGGTCAGTTGCAGCGTGGAGACCAGGGTGAGGTGTATGTCGCTGGTGCCGGGCGGCAGGTCTATCAGAAAATAGTCCAACTCGCCCCAGTTGGCGTCTTGTATCAGTTGCTTGATGGCGTTGCTCGCCATGCCGCCGCGCCACACCACCGCCTGCGCGGGGTCCACGAAGAACCCTATAGACAGCATCTTCACGCCGTACTGCTCAATAGGGTCTATCAGTGTTCTGCCGTCCACCTCCGCGGAGACGGGGCGGCAGTCCTCGGTGTGGAACATCTTGGGCATGCTCGGACCGTGGATGTCGGCATCGAGCAGCCCCACGCGCATGCCCCGCTGCGCCAACGCAATAGCAAGGTTCGCGGCTACGGTGGACTTACCCACGCCGCCCTTGCCGCTGTGGATGGCAATGACATGCTTGGCTTGCAACACCGGCGCAGCCGCCGCGGGTTGCAGGTTCTGCTTCTTGAACTTCGTGTGGATATGCACGGCGGCGTTGGCGTCCACATAGGTCTGCACCGCCACCTCCGCGGCTTTCACCACCGACTTCATAAAGGGGTCGTTGTCTTTCTCGAAGATGAGCGAGAAACTCACCTCCAAGCCGCTGATGCGGATATCATCTTCCAGCATGCCGCCCTCTATCAGGTCTTTCCCCGTCCCCGGGTAGCGCACATGCCGCAAGGCATCAATGATTTGTTGTGGGTACATTATTTGACTATTTACTATTTGACTATTTACTACTATTGTAGTTTCTTCCGTATGAACGATAGGTGTCTTTTTCTATTTCTATCTCAGGCTCTTGAAAATCCGTCTTGTGTAGCAGATTCCATGCCAAGTACTTGATGGTCATGCCTCTGTCGAGCCACTGCTTCTCGTAATGCGTCTGCAACATCCGCGCCTCTTCGCCTTCCTTCGTGGGGAGCGCAGCGGCAGTGTTGTAGAGGTCATCCGTGTCCGCTGCCATAGGATATCCGTTCAGCCGCAGCATCTCGCGCGTGTAGGTGTAGAGGAACGGACTGTCCGTTTTCAGGTGGATGAGCCCGCCCTCGCGCAGCACCTCTTGGTAGCGTTGCATGAAATAGGTGGAGGTCAGTCGCTTGGTGGCTTTCTTCATCTGCGGGTCGCAGAAAGTAATCCATATCTCGTCCACCTCATCGGGCGCAAAGAAACGAGCTAACATCTCAATGTTCGTCCGCAAAAACGCCACATTCGGCAATCCTAGTGCAATCGCCTCTTTGGCGCCCGCCCACATCCGCGCCCCTTTGATATCGATACCGATGAAGTTCTTCTCGGGGCAACGCGCCGCCAGCCCCACCGTATATTCCCCGCGGCCGCAGCCCAACTCCAGCACGATAGGATTGCTATTATGGAAATAGGTCTCGCGCCAATGCCCCGCCATCGCCGCGACGCTCCCTTCCAACTCCATCTGCCCCGCCGTGCATTGGAACACATTGGGGAAGGTCTCCATCTCCGCAAATTTCTTTAACTTATTCTTTCCCACAATATATATGGTTGTTGTGCAGGCATGCAATGCCCTCTTAATTCATAATTCTTAATTCTTAATTACCTCCACCCCTACGCTGACCACGCCTCGCAGCGCCTCTTCGCGCATGCCTTGTTGCAGGGTGATGGTGTGCTCGCCTGCGGCGGGGTAATGCCACGCCTCCTCGTAGAGCACGGGCATCTCTATCAGTCCGTTCTTGCCGTTGCCGAGCCACTCACCGCGGTCGTTCGCCAAGTAGAACTCAATAGTATCCTGCCGTCCGTCATGCCCCACAAAAAGCCACATGTTCTGATACGGATACATCTCCGTCTGCCGCACGTAGAGCAGAATCCGGTAGGTCGCCGCGGTGTCCTCTATCGGATAACTGAATCGGCATACCGAGTCCTTATGCCAGCCGATGGTGCTGATATCCTCAAACGCCGAATAGACGATATCCGTCCGACATCCCGCCAACACTACAGCGAGCAGACTACTGAGCAGCACTATCTGTATTCTTCTTTTCATTGTTGCGTCCGTTGTTTCTGTTGTTACGTGGAGCGTTATTGCCGCCGCCGTTGCGATTGCCGTTGCGGCGGTCATTGCGGTCGCCACGGTCGTTGTTGCGGGGGCGGTTGTTGCGTTTCTTGTCGAAGCGCGTCAAGTCGTCTTGTCCCACCACGTTCTGATAGCCCACTTCCGGCACCTCCACCGCCGCGGTCGATTTGCCACCGAGGCTGTCGGGTTTCTCGCCGCGCTGGTTCATCGCGATAATCTCTTTCGCGCGTTCGGGGCTGATTACCTGCAAGTTAGCGGGCACACGCGGCGCGGTGGAGTAGGTTACCTCCCCCTTCAGCGGGTCGGTAGCGATGAGATAATAGGTGCCGTCTTTGGTCTCCAGCGGCAGGTTGCGCGGCGGCAGTTTCTTCGATGCCTCCTCATAGACGGGCACCTCGTAGTTGAGGCAGCATTTGAGTTTCGCACACATACCCGCCAGTTTCTGCGGGTTGGGGCTGATGTTCTGCAAGCGCGCCGCGCCCGTGCCCACCGACGAGAAGTTGGTCATCCACGTAGTGCAGCATAGTTCGCGTCCGCAAGGTCCCGTACCGCCTATGCGCCCTGCCTCCTGACGCGCACCAATCTGCTTCATCTCGATACGCACGCGGAAGGTCTCGGCGTACACTTTTATCAACTGCCGGAAGTCCACGCGCCCGTCGGCGATATAGTAGAAGATGGCTTTGTTGCCGTCGCCTTGGTACTCCACGTCGCCGATTTTCATCTCCAGCCCGAGCGATTTCGCCAACTGCCGCGCTTTAATCATCGTCGCCTGCTCCTTGCTGTGCGCCTCAGCGGCGCGCCGTTGGTCTTCATCGGTGGCAAAACGCACCACATTGCGCACCTCATAGCGACTTGTGTCGATACGGTTTTTCTTCATCTGCAGGTGCACCAATCGCCCTGTCAGCACCACCTCGCCGAGGTCTTGCCCGGGGTTGGCTTCCACCACCACCACGGAGCCTTTCTCCAAAGGCAAATGCTCCGCGTTGTGGAAATAGCCTTTACGGGTGTTCTTAAACTGCACCTCCACCAAGTCGGTCTCTTGGGCATTCTCCGGCAGGTCTGCAAGCCAGTCCGTTACAGGCAACATATGCGCCGAATTGCGGCAGCAAGACTTTGCACTATAGTGGCAACCTATCTCATTGAGTGTATATTTGTTGTCCATATATGTTTAGTGGTTAGTGTTCAGTAGTTAGTGGTTAGTGATAGCAGGCGGGGACGCCCGCGCACCCGGACAGCGTTTAGAGCCGAGGGTAATTCAGTCTTTCAGCGAACGTAGTGAGCGGTCTTTTGTCTTTCAGCCGCAGGCGGTCTTATAGCGAAGCGGTCCTATCGCTTTATCAGCACTATCATCTGCAGACAGAGGTCGAAGAAAATCATCTTCGCGTTTCCGTTCTGCTCTATCTGCCGCTCCGCGCGACCCAGTTCCTCCATTATCCGCTCCACATTCCCGCTATGGATGAAGCGTGCGAACTTCGTGGAGAACTCCGCCTCGGCGTTGGTCTGGTAGTTGAGTGCCGCCTGTTGCTGCAGGTTGTAGATATAGTTCTCCCGCACTTGCCGCTGCGCATATTGCAAAAACGCTTTCTGCTTCTCGCGTCCCACTTTCGAGTCCGCCATCGCCTCGCTCCAGCGTCTGAGCCGTTGCAGCGAATCGAATTTCTTCTGCTTGTCTTGCAGCACGCCCACCGTGTAGGCATCGCGCATCAGCGCCTTGAAGTCCTCCAACTGCCGGTTGTTCTCCTCACCCGACGCCATCAGTCTCCGCGCCGCCACCACGCTCCCGTTGGCTATCCGCGCGATGTCCGAAGGCACGCCCATCTCACGCATCTCCTCTTCCGACACCTTGCCTATCCTCACCTGCTGCACGCGCGACAGGATGGTGCTCAACAGCCCCTCGGGGTGCTCGCTCACCAGCAGGAACACCGTCTTCTCCGGCGGCTCCTCCAGCAGTTTCAGCAACTTGTTCGCGCAACTCACGTTCATCTTCTCCGCCTGCCAAATCACCATCACCTTATACCCGTCCCCAAAGGCTTTCAGGCTCAGTTTGCGCACTATCTCGCCGCTCTCTTTCTCGTAAATCATCCCCTGCTTCGTCTCCACGCCCAGCCGCTTGTACCAGTCCTCCAAGTCGAAGTAAGGCACCTCTTGCAACTGCTCTCGAAACTGCGGGTAGAAATCGTCGCACACCTCCCCGCTTGTGCCTTTCACTATCGGGAAGGCAAAATGCAGGTCGGGGTGCTGCAAGTTCTTGTACTGCAAGCAAGTAGGACACACGCCGCACGAGTCCTCCGCCGTCCTGTGCGGGCAGTTCAAGTACTGCGCATAGGCTATCGCCAGCGGCAACTTACCCACACCCTCCGGACCGGCGAACAACTGCGCATGCGCCACGCGACCTTCCTGCACCGACTGCCGCAGCCGTTGTTTCACCTCTTCCTGCCCGATGATGTCCTTGAATTGCATAGAATAACCTACCGTAAAGTAGCAAAAACCGCCGCAAAGTTACAAAAAAAAATCCAAATAGCCAAATTTTCTCTTTTATTTTATTTTGCCCGCATGCTTTTGCTGCTAAGGAGCAATCTCTCATCCATCTCCAGACCAATAGAATCATTCTACAAGAACAGAATTGCCACTTTTTTATTAAAATTTACACAAAAATTTGCACAATTGAAAAAGAAGTGTTATTTTTGCAAGAATTTTTTCAAGTAATCATTTATATTCAAGTAAGATATGCGAATACCATTGGTAAAAATAGCGACCATCGCGGCGCTTTGTCTTGTTTCTGCCATTGCTTACGCACAAGAGGCGGACACTGTTCCCGTAACCGAAGAAACGCAAAAGGGCGTACACCCGTGGAATCAAGAGGAAAACAAAAACCCTGTTCCTTTCTTCTCTAATTGGTCGGTATTCTTTGACCTCGGTTTTAACTCTTTCGATGGCGATTTCAACTCCGAAATGAAGCACCCTGTCAGTTTTCCTGCCGTTGGATTAGGGGTAGAATATACCTTTACTCCCTATATCGGTATTGGACTTAATTACATGTTTGATAAATATCGCGTAACCGGCATTGAGAACAAATCGGCAGATGTCTTGTTAGACGGTATGGTACACAAAGTGGGGCTCTACCTGCCTGTTGAACTGGTGAGTTGCTTCGCACCTCGCGCGGAACATCGTCTGTTCAACATCCAACTCTTGGCGGGAGGCGGATTGGCTTGGTACACCAGCAGTGTCTATTACCCGCAAGCAGACCGAGGAAACACCCTCAACGTGGAACCGCAATCCATGAACGGAGAATATAAGTTCCTGCCGTATATGAACGTGGGTCTCAACTTCGAGTTCAACATCGGGCGCTCCATCGGGCTTGGCGTGAAAGGCACATACAATTTCTTCACACGCGATGATATGGACGGACGCTACGGCGGAGCCAGCGTGAACAACGATGGTATATTCGATATAGCGCTCACCCTGCGCTACAAAATCAACGCACACCAACGTTCGCACGAGCGCAACGTTACCTCCGGCGCACAAGAAGAGCAACTCGCAAGCATTGCCGCCGGTAATCCTGTGGCTTCTTCCGTCAATCCCGAAGATGTGGCGCGCGAAATCATGGATAAAGGACTTATCAAACCGATTAAAGATACCGTTTTCGTGGTGCAGAAAGATACCATTCTGTTGACCACCAATACCAACGACCGTTTCTTCGTCTATTTCGAGACAGGAAATTCTACGCTCACCGACCAAGCGCTCATCGCTATACAGCAGGCGGCTGCACAACTCCTATCGGATGAGAACACCTACGCACTCATCATCGGACATTGCGACAATACCGGATCCGACCATCTCAACAACGCCCTCAGTCAAGACCGTGCAAAAGCTGTAGAGCAAGAACTCACCGCCGAATACGGTATCAACCCCGACAGACTCTTGGCGTACGGCGAAGGTAAAATCATCGGCAAACGTAGCAAAGCCTCCTACACGCCCAACAGACGAGTAGAAGTACTTCTCCTCACCGAAGAAGAATTTATACAACGCAAACAAGAACTGCGCGCTGAGCAAGAAGCCAACGCGCAGTCCGATATCCGACAAAATAAAAGCAATACAGGAAACGCTACCGGAGTCTTAGATACCATCGTGGTTACCCAAGGCACCACCCTTGCACGACTCGCCGGTAAGTACTACAACAATCGCGCAGATCTTTGGACCTACATCTTCGAGGCCAACCGCAACGTACTCAGCAATCCTGATTTCCTTCCCGAAGGTATCACGCTTATCATCCCTGTTCTCTCAGAAGAGCAACTCCGCGCCTCAAAGAGGTTAGCCGCCATCTACTAATACGCTATCACGGCGTGCAGCGGATAATGGTCTGAATAGGGGACATGGTCTATGGTGCACTGCAGCGGTTGCAACGCGCGGGAGCAGAGGATATAGTCGATTCGAGCGGCAAATATACCCTTGATGAGGGTGGCGCCGTAGCGTCCCCACGAGGTGCAGAGGAAGGCGTCGCGCATGTCGAGCCCGCGTATCTTCCAATAGGTGGAGGAGATGGGGAGGTCGTTGAAATCGCCCACAACGATGAGAGGATAGGGGGAACTGTCGATGGCTTCGCGCACACACTTCGCCTGCTCTTTTCTTGCCTCGTGGGCAACGGAGTACTTCTGTTTGAGTTCCTCAAAGTCGTCCTCTCCGAAGCGGTTGGATTCTAAGTGGTTGGTAATCAAGCGGATGGTGTCGAATCTTCTAATCTCTTCGCTATCTGAATGTTGCGGCTCTGAGACCGCACCTCCTTGGTTTTTCTTCGACACTACCCGAACCGCCCTGTCGGAGGGAATTACCACATCGCATTGCGATGAGATGTTGGCGCGGGAGGGGTAGCGTATGGTCTGCTTGTGGATAAGCGGGTAGCGCGAGAAGACCACATTGCCAAACTGGCGGCGGCTGTTATAGACCGAGAAGTCGAAGTACGAATAGGGGTACTTGGTGCCCAGAGCACGCTTCAGTTCTTGCAAAGTGAGGTACTTCGAGTCTTTGTACACCTCCACTTCCTGCAAGCAGATGATGTCGGCATCCTGCCCGTTGCGGAGGTAGTTTATCACTTGATTATCAGTCGGTTTGCGAAACATCCCCATGCGATGGGTGTTGTAGGTGAGGACACGGATGACCCGCGTCCCCTCTTGCAGAGTCGGAGGGGTACCATGCGAACAGAACGGCAGGAGGACTACCACGATGGCTACCGAAAAGATGGCGTAGATGATGAACTTGAGACGGCGCATGCAAGTGGTTAGTGGTCAGTGGTTAGTGGTTAGAGTAGATGCACTCATAATTCATAATTCTTAATTCTTAATTACCCTTTGGGTTCGAGGGTGATGAGGGGGATAATCATCTCCTCAATAGAGACGCCGCCGTGCTGGAAGGTGTTGCGGTAGTATTGGGCATAGTAGTTGAAGTTGTTGGGGTAGCCGAAGAAGTCGTTGCCCGTGCAAAACATGTAACTGCTGCTCACGTTCGGACAAGGAAGCCCCACTTTCTTGGGTTGCTCTATCACCATCACATTCTTGCTTTGGCAGTTGAGTGCCTTGCCGACCTTGTATCGTAGGTTTGTGTTGGTGTTCTTATCTGCAATGATTTGCACGGGGTTCTTCACGCGGACGGTGCCGTGGTCGGTGGTGAGCACCACTTTGTAGCCCAATTCGGCAATGCGGCGGAAGAGTGCGAAAGTGGGCGAATGGCGGAACCACGAGAGGGTAAGGCTGCGATATGCCGCTTCGTCGTTCGCCAACTCGCGCATCATCTTGCTCTCTGTACGGGAGTGGGAAAGCATGTCTATGAAGTTGAGAACCACCACATTAATTTGCGTCTGCAGTCCCTTCATCTGTGCGATGACGCGCTCGCAGAAATCGCTCTCGTTGATTTTGAAATAGGAGCAGGTATCGTGGCGTCGGAAGCGCTCTATTTGTGTCTTGATAAGTTCTTTCTCGTTGAGGTTTTTGCCCTCCTCTTCGTCTTCCTCCACCCATAGGTCAGGGTACATCTCCTGTATCTGCAAGGGCATGAGCCCCGAGAAGATGGCGTTGCGCGCATACTGGGTGGCGGTGGGCAGGATAGAGAGATACTGGCTCTCTTGGGTTACGGTAAAGCACTCGCTGAGGAGCGGTTGGATGGTCTTCCATTGGTCGTAGCGGAAGTTATCTATCACCACGAAGAAGACTTTCTCACCCTTGTCAAGCATGGGAAAGAGGACGCGCTTGAAGATGTCGGGCGACATGAGGGGGTGCGCCGCCATCTCTGCTTTCCCGCTGAAAACGGATGTCGAGGGGGATGCGAACCACGTCTCATAGTTCTTCTGAATGAACTTGGCGAAAGCAGCGTTCGCCTGCATGCGCTGCATGTCAAGCATTTCGCGCATGGAGGAGTCCACGTCTTGCAAGTCGAGGTCCCACTTGGTGAGCGTGCGCTCTATCGCCATCCATTCCTCTAAAGTCTGCGCGGTGTCAATCATATAGGCGATGTCGCTGAACTCCTGCCGATACGACTGGTTGGTGTGCTCGCTGAGGATGTCGTGCTGATGGATATGCTTCTTGAGGCACAGCAGTATCTGGCTTGGGTTGACGGGCTTGATGAGGTAGTCGGCTATCTTCTCGCCGATCGCCTGCTCCATGATACGCTCCTCCTCGCTCTTGGTAATCATCACCACGGGCAACTCGGGGTGCAAGCGCTTGATTTCCTGCAAGGCTTCCAATCCCGAAAGACCGGGCATGTTCTCGTCTAAGAACACGATATCGAGCGGCTCTTGCCGGCAAATGTCAATAGCGTCCTGCCCGTTAGTAGCGGTCAGCACTTCATAGTCTTTACTGCGAAGATAGATAAGATAGGGGGTCAAGAGGTCGATTTCATCGTCCGCCCAAAGGATTCTGTTCATAGATTTTTATGTGTTTCAGGTTCCTGGTTTCAAGTTCAACTTGGAAGTTGTAACTTTTTTACTTTACAACAGCGTGTTCGGTTGGTAGTTGCGCCATTTGTCGATGAGTGCGGCGATGTCGGTGGGCAAAGGTGAGTTGAAGAACATGCGCTCGCCGGTGCGTGGATGGGTGAATCCGAGCGTCTTGGCGTGAAGCACCTGCCGCGGGCAAAGGGCGAAACAGTTGTGGATATACTGGCTGTATTTCTGCGTACGCAGACCTTTCAGTATCTCCATGCCGCCGTATTTCTCGTCGGCAAAGAGCGGGTGTCCGATGGACCTCATGTGCACGCGAATCTGATGCGTCCGTCCCGTCTCCAAGCGGCATTCCACGAGCGTCACATAGGGAAATCGCTCCAGCACGCGCCAGTGGGTGATTGCCTCCTTGGCGTTGGGGTTCTCTTCAAGGTCGTATATCCTATATATGGTACGGTCGCGTGTGTCGCGTGCGAGAGCACCCGTGATAGTGCCGCTCTCTTCGGTGAACGTGCCCCAGACGAGGGCATTGTAGGTACGCTCGGTAGTGTGGTCGAAGAACTGCTTGCCGAGGTTCGTCTTCGCCTCGGGCGTTTTAGCGATAAGTAGCAACCCACTGGTGTCTTTGTCGATGCGATGCACCAAGCCTATCTCGGGATTGTTGATGTCGAGGTGCGCCTGTGTCTGTTGGAAATAGTAGGCGAGGGCGTTGAGCAGGGTGTGTTCATAGTTGCCGTGCCCGGGGTGCACCACCAAGCCCGCGGGCTTGTTAATAACCAACACATCCTCATCCTCATAGACCACCTCGAGCGGGATGTTCTCGGGCAGAATGGTGAAGTCTATCGGCTCGTGGTCGAGCATGACCTGTACGAGGTCGAGCGGCTTGACCTTGTAGTTGCTCGCCACGGGCTGCTCGTTCACAAGGATATTTCCCGCCTCGGCAGCCTGCTGGATACGGTTGCGACTCGTACCCGGCATGTGCTCGCTCAGGTACTTATCCACGCGGACAGGCGACTGCCCTTTATCCACCGTGCAACTATATCGCTCAAAACCACTCATCCTCCGAATCGGTATTATGGGTTGTAACGGCTTTCTCAATGTCCTGAGAGAGTTTGATATTCACCATGGAACCTTCCAATATTCGTTGCCCCGACTCAGGCGTTTGCAGATAGACCACAGGCAATTCTCCGTTCTCCGTGCGCCCCGTCTCGTCGATGGGCTCGTCATACTCCACGGTGCCGACCGTCAAGCGTTGGCTGAGGAGCAGGGCACGCGCTTCCGGCAGCGACCTACCCACCACGTTCGGTACATCCGTCATCTCCGTACCCTTGCCGAAGCCGACTACCAGCGTTACCTCGGCACCTTCGTCCACGTGCGCACCCACGGGCAGCGACTCGCCGTTGTACTTCACATCCAGCACCAGGTCTTTGTACTCCGAAGGCTCCCACTCATAGTCCTCGCTCACGCGGACACCCATGGAGCGCAGAGTGGCAGTGGCTTGACGGTAACTGAGGTCGTGCACATCGGGCAACTGCACCTGACGCTTGCAGGTGGCATTCACCACCACATAGAGTTGCCGTCCCTGCTTGGCGTGGCTGTTGGCAGGCGGAGTCTGCTCGGCAATCGCCCCCAGCGGAACATCATTGGTAAACGTAGAGTCAGTAACGATTAACACCATTCCCGCCGCTTGCACAATAGGCTCCGCCTCGGGCATGTATAGCCCCACCACGCTCGGCACATTCACTTCCTCGCCATGGTGCGTGTAACTACGCAACCAAAACCAAAGTCCCAAAAGAATCAGAACGATGATTATCAATGCGAGGAGCAGGTTGAACAACAAGGTTTGCCATGTCTTTTTGCCGTTTTTCTCTGCCGGAGAGGTCTTTTTTTGCTGTTTTTCCATGATTTTGCTAAAAATGTTTTGCAAAAATACTATTTTTTTTGGAGATATGCAAAAAATGTGCTAATTTTGCAGCGTTTTTCGAAATAACTCGAAAACATAACCCTTTTAATGCATTAAAGTCATGAAAAAAGTTCTTCTTATCGCTGCTGTTGCGCTGTGCGCAATGAGCTGCTGCTGCAACAACAAAAAGTGCTGCAAAGGTGAGGGTACTTGCTGCGACTCTGCGGCTGTTTGCTGCGAGGCTGCTGCTCCCTGTTGCGCAGACTCCGCTGCTGCATGCTGCAAGGCTGCTGCAGACTCTGTTGTAGTAGAAGAAGTAGTTGAGACCGTGGCTGAGTAATCAGCAGTCTGTTTTTGTAGGTACAACTACCTGTTAGAAAGTTTCAAGTTTCAAGTTTCAGGTTTCTCCGTGGCTTCATGGAATGAAACTTGAAAGGAGAAACTTGAAACTTTCTCATTTACTCCGTGCAATAATGCCCCACGCTGTACACGAAGTTCGCTACACGGAGCAAAGCGGAGTTTCCTACACAAAGCGAAGCGAAGTCCCCAATACGAAGTTTCCAACATACAATGAAAAAATATGATTTTCTCATCATCGGCGGTGGCGTAGCCGGTATGAGTTTCGCGCTGAAAGTAGCACGCGCCGGAAAGTATAAGATTGCCCTCTGCTGCAAGACAACCTTAGAAGAAGCCAATACCACCAAAGCACAAGGCGGCATTGCGTCCGTAACTAACCTCCAAGTAGATGATTTCCAGAAGCATATCCACGACACTATGGTCGCGGGCGATTGGTTGTCCGACCCCCGTGCCGTAGAGCAGGTAGTGAAGAACGCCCCCCGACAGATAGAAGAGTTGGTCAACTGGGGCGTTAATTTCGACCGCAATGCCGAAGGCGCTTTCGACCTTCATCGCGAGGGCGGGCACTCGGAGTTTCGTATCCTCCACCATGCCGATGACACCGGTGCGGAGATACAGCGCGGACTGATGGAAGCCGTGCGACACGACCCCTTCATCGATGTCCTTGAGAACCATTTCGCCGTGGAAATCATCACCCAGCACCACCTCGGTGTGCGTGTTACCCGCCGCACCCCTGACATCGAGTGCTATGGCGCCTATATCCTCAACCCCGAGACAGGCAAGATAGACACCTACCTGAGCCGCGTAACCCTCATGGCGACCGGCGGCACGGGTGCCGTCTATGCCACTACCACCAACCCCAACATTGCCACCGGCGATGGTATCGCCATGGTCTATCGTGCAAAAGGACTGGTGAAAGACATGGAGTTCGTGCAGTTCCACCCCACCGCCCTCTTCCACCCGGGGGAGACCCATCCCGCCTACCTCATCACCGAAGCCATGCGCGGATACGGAGGCATACTCCGACTGCCCAATGGCGAGGAGTTCATGCAGAAATACGACCCGCGCCTCTCGCTTGCGCCCCGCGACATCGTAGCACGCGCTATCGACAACGAGATGAAGATTCACGGACTGGACCACGTCTGCCTCGATGTTACCCACAAAGACCCCGAGGAGACCAAACACCACTTCCCCAATATCTACGCCAAGTGCTTGAGCATAGGCATCGACATCACCAAAGACTATATCCCCGTTGCGCCCTGCGCGCACTATATGTGCGGCGGTATCAAGGTCAACCTCGACGGCGAGTCGTCCATCCGTCGCCTCTACGCCGTGGGCGAGTGTTCCTGCACGGGACTGCATGGCGGCAACCGCCTGGCAAGCAATTCGCTCATCGAGGCAGTGGTCTATGCTGACGCGGCAGCCAAACACAGCCTCAGCATGATAGAACAGTACGACTTCAACGAGCGTGTGCCCGACTGGAACGATGAAGGCACGCTCAGCAACGAGGAGCGAGTGCTCATCTCGCAGGACGTGAAGGAAGTGGGGCAAATCATGTCTACATATGTGGGTATCGTACGCTCCGACCTGCGCCTGCGCCGCGCGTGGGAGCGACTTGACCTGCTCTACGAGGAGACGGAAGACCTGTTCAAACGCGTGAAAGCAACCCGCGACATCTGCGAACTGCGCAACATGATAAATGTCGGCTACCTCATCACCCGCCAAGCCCTTGAGCGCAAAGAGAGCCGCGGACTGCACTACAACATCGACTACCCGAGAAAAGAGTAAAAACATTTTATGTTGGTCAGTTCCTGTTAATTACTCCGTGTTAGTCAGTTCCTGTTGGTGCTTTGCGTTTAATATAAAATAACCAACATGAAATGATCAACGTGCAACGACCAACATGAAATGATTAACATAAAATGCCAACATGCAATCCAAAAAACTCATCATCATAGGCGGCGGTGTAGCCGGACTCACCGCAGGTATCTACGCACATCTTATCCCGACCAATCGGGAGAAAGCCGGACTTACCACCACCATCTATGAGCGGCACACCCTGCCGGGCGGATTGCTATCCTATTGGCAACGAAGGGGCTATCTCTTGGACAACTGCGTGCACTGGCTCACAGGCACCAACAGTAGCACACCCATGTATCGCCTTTGGCAGGACGTGGGTGTGCTTTCTGATGAAGTTTCCATACATCGCCCTGCGTATTTCATGCAGGTGGAGCACAACGGCGAGACGCTCCATCTATGGCGCGACCTCACTCGGGTGCGCGAGGACATGCTCCGTCTGTCCCCCGACGACGCACCCCGCATAGAGGAGTTTATCCGCCTCGTCCGTACCTATCGTGACACCGTCATCATCGCCGACAAACCGCTCGAGCAGTACTCGCTGTGGCAGAAAGCCAAACTCATCTACTCGATGCGCCATATCGGGAAAGCCCACCGCAAGTATGCCAAGATGAGTATTGCCCGATATGCCGAACAATTCCGCCACCCGCTCATCCGCAAGTTCTTGCAGGCGTATTTCCCCGTCCACTACAACGTGTCTTCCCTCTTCTTCGTCTTCGGTATCTTCACCGACGGCAATGCCGACCTGCCCGCGGGAGGCAGCCGCGGCATGGTGGAGCGCATGGTCAGCCGCTACCAATCATTGGGCGGCGTGCTGCAGACGGGTTGGGAAGCCGAGCGTGTGAATATCGTTAACCACAAAGCCGTCTCCGTTACCTTCCGCAACGGGCAGACCGTGGAGGCGGACTATATCATCCTCGCCTGCGACCTCCACCATGCCATCACCCGCCTGCTCCCCGTGGGCTATATGGACAAATACATGTGGGAACGGTTCATGGGGCAACCCGACAAATACCCCACCTACAGCAGCGTAAACCTCTATTTCGCCGTCAACCATCGCACCACCACCATCCCCGAAGCGCGTATCCTCGACCTGAGTGCAAATACTGGGGACGCGGGCGTCTCGCCCGCGGTAATGGAGGTGCGGTCTCCATGTCGCACCACAGAGGACGCGGGGAATACGCGCGCAGTTAATGGTCTCCGCATCAACGGCAAGCCCATCCCCTACGCCTTCCTCAAACACTTCAACTACGAGCTCTCTTTCTCTCCCGCCGACACCACTATCCTCCAAGTGCTCATCACCCAATACGCGGACGATTTCGACTACTGGCAGCAGTTGCGCACCGACAACTACCAGACCTACCGCACCGAGAAAGGGATTGTCGCACAAAGTGTCGCGGACTGCCTCGTCCGCACGTTCCCCGAGTTAGCCGACGCACTGACGGTGCTGGATGTGTGCACCCCCGCCACCAACCACCGTTTCTGCAACACCTACCAAGGGGCGTATATGAGTTTCGCGCTCACGCCCTACAACAAGAAGGTTACGCACGACGGGCGTCTGCGTGGGCTCCATAATGTCTATCTCGCGGGGCAGTGGCTGCAAGCCCCGGGAGGTCTGCCCAACGCCGCCGTAACCGGCAAGTTCGCCATCCAACGGCTGCTCCACGACCATCGGCATGTTAATCTAAGTTAAAGGGAAATTTAGAAAACGTATCACGCCTTTTTATTATACCACTCTTCAAGGCGTTGATTGAATGTTCGTCGGTCAAGCGTGGATGCAGCCCACTGTTTCACCTCGGCGGTCATCTCTACACACTCCATCTTCACTTTCCGCCTGAGGCGCAAGCGTTTCGTCTTCTGCTTGCTCCATAGGCTATCCTCTAAACCTGTAGTGCGCACTAAGATTATCTCGGTCTCATCGGGGATTTCTCGACATACTTCATAAGCCAAGCGGCGGTTACCAATCACTTCGCGGGGCTCTAACGCCACGTGCCCCGAGGGGTAGAAAATCGTGTCCTTTCCTGCTTGCAGCGACTGCAAGGCAATGCTTGTGAGTTGTTGTGCCTGCGCCACATCTTCACGGCGGCGGCTTTTCTCCAAGTCGGGTACCACCACCGAGTCCAGCATCTGTAACACCGGTAAAAAGAGCCTGTTGCGGAAGAAACGCTCATCCACCATCGGGCATAAAGCCACATCCCAGCACTCGGCAAAGAGCAGCAAAGGGTCGATGAAAGCGGGATGATTGGGCATCACGAGATGCACTTTCCCGTCATGCAAATGTTCCAAACCTTTTATCTCCACGGCATAGTGGCTATGAAACACCGTGCGAGCAATATGAGCAAAACGAAAACGGTTCATAAGTGGTCAGTGGTTTGTAGTCCGGGTACGCGGGCGTCCTCGCCCGCTTTTAGGGGCTCGCCGCTGCGATAAATCGCCTGCGGCGCAAGGTATATTAATTCCTAATTCCTAATTCCTAATTCCTAATTCCCTCCCTATCTTGCTTTGCATAGGGCGAAGACGGAGTAGTGAGCGCCGCGGCAGGGTTGGAGAGCTTGCATACAGGCTCGCATGGTGGCTCCTGTGGTGATTAGGTCGTCCACCAAGAGGATATGCTTTCGATACAATTCCTCGGGATGGTTCACCTCAAACGCATTCACCATGTTGGTCTTTCGCTCGTCTCCTTGCAGCAACGCCTGCTGCGCGGTATGCTTCCTGCGAGTCAATAGTGTCGTATTCATTGGGATTTTCGTTACTTCGCTCAGTGCCCGCGCGATATATTCTGACTGGTTAAAGCCTCGCTCGCGCAAGCGCTTGGGGTGGAGAGGGATGGGGATGATGATGTCTATGCCCTCGAAGAAATCCGTTTGCAGGAAGTCGTATGCCGCCTCTTTGGCAAGCAGGGTGGCTATTTCAGGTTGTTCGTGGAATTTCATGCGATGAATCGCCTTGCGGATAGGATGCCCTTTGTCGTAGAAAAGAAACGCAGCACCCCGTTGAAACCGAGAGAAATCGCAGGAAAAGAGTTGCTCGGTGATGTTATCACGCTGCGTGGCTTGCTCCGTGCGCGGCAGCGTCTGCATACAAGCAGGGCATATACAATCCATATCATCGTCTATCACTCGCCCGCACATCGGGCAGCAGCGAGGGAAGAGGAGTTGGAGGATACTATGGAAGAGGGAGAGGGGCAAGGGGAGTTGAGAGTTGAGAGTTTAGTGTTTAGAGTTGAGAGTGGGCAAAGGTAGTGAATTTTTGGGATATATACAAGGTTTGTGGCAAAAAATGCCGCAAAATCTTGCGATTTTTGCGGCATTCTTGCTGTTGTAGGGATTAGTAGTAGGCTATACACCTAAGCAGTTTGTTCCAAACTGACCGCAGGCGAGACGCCTGCGTCCCCAGTGGCTGCGCTTAAAGCGTTACGCCGGTTTTGAAGATGGCTATCTCGTGGTAGCCGTTGCGCTCGTTGTTGGTGAGCGTGCCGTTGGCTACGGAGATGACATAATCGGTGAAGCGTTTTGCCACTTCCTCCATCGGCTCTCCCTCGGCTATCACGCCCGCGTTGAAGTCAATCCACTGCGGTTTGTTGCGATAGAGGTTGCTGTTGGTGGACACTTTCATGGTGGGCACATAGGTGCCGAAGGGGGTGCCGCGCCCTGTGGTGAAGAGTACGATATGGCAACCTGCGGAAGCAAGTGCAGTAGCAGCCACGAGGTCATTTCCCGGCGCAGAGAGCAGGTTGAGTCCTTTCACTTGCAAGCGTTCGCCGTAGGGCAACACACCGCGCACAAGCGACTTACCGCATTTCTGCGTGCAGCCGAGTGCTTTGTCCTCCAGCGTGGAGATACCGCCCGCCTTGTTGCCCGGCGAGGGGTTCTCGCCCACAGGCTCGCCGTGGGAGAGGAAATAGTCCTTGAAATCGTTGATGAGCGACACTGTCTCGTCGAAGAGTTGTCGGTTGGCGCAACGGTCCATGAGGATAGTCTCTGCGCCGAACATCTCGGGTACTTCGGTAAGGATGGTGGTGCCGCCTTGCGCTACAAGGTAGTCGGAGAAGACACCGAGCAGCGGGTTAGCGGTGATGCCGGAGAAGCCGTCAGAGCCGCCGCATTTCAAGCCTACGCGCAGTTCGGAGAGCGGGCACTCGGTGCGTTGGTCTTGCTGCGTGAGGGCATATAGTTCGCGCAGGATAGGCATGCAGTATTCCACCTCATCGCCGGCTATCTTCTGGCTCACGACGAAGCGCACGCGCTCGTGGTCGTAGTCGCCGCAGAACTGCTCGAAGACATCCGGCTGGTTGTTCTCGCAGCCGAGTCCTACCACCAAGACCGCACCGGCATTGGGATGGTGCACCATGTCGCGCAGGATTTTCTTGGTGTTCTCGTGGTCATCGCCCAACTGTGAGCAGCCGTAGTTGTGCGGGAAAGCGAAGATGTTGTCTGCTCCCGTCTCGCGGCGCAGTTGTTCTGCCAAACGGCTGACGATACCGTTTACGCAGCCAACGGTCGGGATAATCCACACCTCGTTGCGGATGCCCACCTGCCCGTCTTTGCGGCGATAGCCCATGAAGGTGCGATGGTCGTCGGGGATGTTGAGCACCACGTCTTGGGGGTGGTACTCGTAGGAGAGCAAGCCCGCGAGGTTGGTCTTGATATTGTTCTCGTTCATCCACGCGCCGGCTTGTTTGTCTTCGCGGGCATGCCCGATGGGGAAGCCGTACTTAATCACGTTCTCGCCTGTCTTGATGTCAGCGATGGCGATTTTGTGTCCTGCGGGGATGTCTTCCTGCACGGTGATTGTCTTGCCGTCCACTTCTATTACGGCACCTGCCGACAGGGGCTGTATGGCTACAACCACGTTGTCGGCAGGATTGATTTTCAGGATATCAGTCATAATTTATTTGACTATTTGACTATTTACTATTTTACAATTTGACAATTTACAATTTTACAATTGACTATGCGGTGCACAATAATTGTCAAATAGTAAATAGTAAAATTGTCAATTTAGAGAATGCTCTTTACGGTTTCTACCATGCCTTTCTCTTGGATGCTGCGGAGGAAGCCCTCTACCATGTCGGTCAATCCAGGGATGGTGTTGAGGTCTTGCTTGCTCTCTTTCCAGATGATGTCGGTAGCGCCGAGCACGCCTTCTGCCACTTTGCGCAGGTCGCCCGTTGCCCAGAGTTGGGTGAGCAGGTCCATAATCTCCTGTGCGTCATTGGGTTGGATGGGTGCTCCGTCGGCGCGGGTGCCGCCTTTGTAGTAGGTGATGATAGCGGCAAGACCGAGTACCAAGCCCTTCGGCAGTTCGCCTTTGCGCTCCAAGTAGGTCTTCAAGCCGGGCAGGTCGCGGGTCTCGAATTTCGGGAAGGAGTTGAGCATGATGCTGGTAACTTGGTGGTCCACATAGGGGTTGTTGAAGCGCTCCAGCACGTCGCTTGCAAACTGGCGGAGTTCGTCCATCGGCAGGTTGAGGGTCTCCATGAGTTCCTCGAACTGCACTTTGTGGATATACTGTCCGATAACGGGGTCGTTGCAAGCGTCGCGCACGATGTTGATACCGCTGAGGTATGCCACCGGCGAGAGGACGGTGTGGGGACCGTTGAGCAGGGTAACCTTACGCTCGTGGTAGGGCTTCTCCGACTCTGCGATGAGCACATGCAGCCCGGCTTTCTCTGCGGGGAACTCCTCGCGCAGTTGCTCAATGCTCATGTTCTCGGGTTTCTCGATAACCCAGAGGTGGAATATCTCGGCTTGCACCACGAGGTTGTCGTTGTAGCCCACTTTCTCTTGGATAGCGGCGATGTCCTTGCGGGGGAAGCCCGGTACGATGCGGTCTACGAGGGTAGCGCAGACATAGTTGTACTTGGTGAACCACTCTTTGAAGCCTTCATAGTCAGCGCCGAGGTCTTCTTTCCAGAGTTCGATATATTGATAGATGCACTCTTTGAGGTGGTGTCCGTTGAGGAAAATCAACTCGCAGGGCATGAGGATAAGTCCCTTGGAGGGGCAGCCGTTGAAGGTCTTGTAGCGGCGGTAGAGCAGTTGCACAAGTTTGCCCGGGTATGCGCTTGCCGGTGCGTCGGTGAACTTGCACGAGGGGTCAAAGGTGATACCAGCCTCGGTGGTGTTCGAGATGATGAAGCGGATGTCGGGTTGCTCTGCCAATGCCATGAAAGCGGCGTTCTGCGAATAGGGGTTGAGGGCGCGCGAGATGACGTCGATACGCTCCAGCGAGTTCACGGGCTCGCCGTTCAGGCGACCTTGCAGGTTCACGTGGTAGAGGCAGTCTTGCCCGTTGAGCCACTCTACCATGCCTTTGTCAATCGGTTGTACCACTACAACGGAGCCGTTGAAGTTGGTCTTGGCATTCATATTCCAGATAATCCAATCGACGAATGCGCGGAGGAAGTTACCCTCACCGAATTGGATGATACGCTCGGGTGCCACGCTCTTGGGGGCAGTCCATTTGTTTAGTGCTTTTTTCATACTATTGTAATTTTAATGTTATTGAGTCAGTGGAAATAGTTGCCGTAGCACTTTCCTTTGCGTGGGCAATTCCGACGACAAAGGTACTGCTTTTCTTGTGAATAGGTAACCATAAAATTACGGAAAATGTAGAAAAATTGACATACCGTCGACGAAGATTGCAAAAGCACGTGTATAAAACAAGAGAGCGCATCTCCCGACGGGCTCTCTTTCATAATTTACAAACAATCTAATTTTGATTAATCTGCAACCGCCCACTCGCTCCCGCGACCGCTGCGGCTGGAAACCCACCTGATTTACGATTTACGAATTGCCATCCGGACACCGTAGCATAGGGGATTTTATTCTTGTTTCCCTGCGCTTAAAAAGGTGTTTTCAAGCGCAGGGAAAGACGATACTGCATTTATTGCAAGCGTACACCCATGGCGTTGTACTTCACACCATCACGGAGAATAACCAGTTGTCCGTTTTCGATGGTCTTCACTGCAGGTGTCTCAACGGCAGCGTTGTCGATAGCGGAGGGAGTAGATGGTTTTGCTATTTTTATAGCCCCCAATGCTACGTTGCCGAAAGCTTTGTTACTATAAACGAATTTGATATAACGGGTAGAAGAAGATAACGTTTTGGTTTCTGTTAGTGTTGTTTGAGTTAAGTCCGTATAAGATTCTACAGCACTATAGTTTTGGTTATCTTTCGATTCAAGCACATCAAAAGTGCCGGACCAAGTGCCACTCGAAGGATTACCCTTTATGGAATAACTTACAGAAGCGGCTGTTTCGTTGAACCAAATAATCAAAGATGCACCTGTCTCACCAAACTTAAGTTTCGGAGACGAATCATAATCACTACCTAAACCACTTTGCTTAATACCGTTTTTGGGGGAAATGCTACTTTTACCGCCATCAAAAGTAAACGGAAGTGAAGCCGCCACCCATGCGGGATAAACTGTCAAGGTATATTTCTTCTCTACAAAATAGTAGGTATCTGTTTCTGTGGCAGAAACGCTAATAGTGGTTGTACCTTCAGCCAATGCATCTACTACGATATTGGTGCCATTGATTGTTACCGTAGCAACTTCCTCATTAGAGGAGGTAACGGAGAGGGTCCCATCACCATCGTAAGTAACGCTATATTCATCATTTGCCTCGTTTGCATCCATACTTGTTTTGTAAGTGCCCAAGGTAAGAGTAGGATCTTGTTTGACCACATCGGGAGCCTTGTAGGATGCGAGGTAGTTGCCGGTATTAAATTCGTAGGTAGAGCCAAATTTCGTTATCTGACCATATACAATCACCTCGGCACCTTTCACTACATCATCCTCAGCGGTAAAGTTTGTATTATTCAGATTTTTCCCCTTAAATACCTCAAAGGTATTTTGATCCAACCAATATGTAATAGTACCGGAAGAATAGCCATCTATCTGACTGATAGTACCTTTTACATACACATTGGCAGTCAAGTCTTTGCCGGCATCAATCAAGGCGATTGCTTGAGTGGTAGTATAAGCCGTTTCTTGGGTGTTCGCAATGGTCTTCACAGTGATGTCATAGGTAGCAGTCTTATCCTTGTAAGTTACGGTAATGGTCTTCACCCCTGCTGTGGCCATGTCGGGTTCTGAGAAAGTAGCCTCGGCAGTAACATCCGTTGTGGAAGCATCGTCCCATTTCGCGGTTACGGTCATGCCGTTGTGGTTGAAGGTATCGCCCTTCCAGAACTCCGCGGGAGTGCCGCTGACGGCTATCGAAGTGAGCGTCTTGGGAGCGGTTACGGTGAGACCGGTGATAGTACGAGTAGTTGATTTTCCCTCTGCGGTAGCAGTAACGCTTACCTGCGTCGTCCCTGCGGTTAGCGTAGCAGGCGTTACAGTCCAAGTGATACCTTCAGTAATCTCTTTCTGCGTGTCATCATCATAGTTACCCATTACCTTCAAGCCATCGGTGCTGAACGCCTCGCCTGCCATATATGTTGTCTTGGTAGGAGTGCCGGTTATCTCTATGGATTGGAGGGTGGCAGTGGAAGCGCTCTCTCCCATCAATACAAACTCATCAATTATGGCTTGGGTATTCGATGTGTTGAAAACAACTTTGAGATAAAGATTGTTTGATTGCGCCGCTTCGGGCAAAGAATAAACACACTGCACAAATGTTGTAGCACCGGTACCACTGGTTCGCGTTACCTTCGTATAGTTTGTACCATCTGTTGAGTAGTATAAATTAGTGGTATATGTTCCTTTTATACTTCCTGCTTTCCAATAATATGTAACCTCTAAATTTTGATAGCCTGCCACGGATAAGGGACCTGCAATAAATATGGCATCCTGTCCTTGCGAAGATTGGTTTAGACCAGATTTTGTTTGCCCCGTAGTATTCTTTCCTTGCTTAGCATTAGTTATGCTATATTTAGCGTTTTGATAAACGGCAGCCACACCCGATTTTACGCTGTAACTGTCATCCCAAACTCGAGCACTGTTTGGATTATCGCCAAATGTCTCATGGAATAATGTTTCAAGGGATGTGTTCTCTCCCTCTGCCCATAGGGTTGTTGCGCATGCGAGTAGCATGGCAGACAATAAAAGAGTAAATCTTTTCATAATGTTAAACTTTAGTTTGTTGATTATTGATATGATTAGTATTGTATGCTTTCGCATTCAATAGACGATAAATGTCTTTTTGGACGAAGTGCGTAAGGGGATATAACAAGTGGTATTGAATGGGAAACAATAGACGACCGTCTAAACTTACACAGCGAAGACGGCAGAAATAAAGGAAAAAGGCAAAGAAAAAGTGTGTAAATTTAGACGGTCGAATAAACTTACACACTATAAAAATAGCAGATTGCTACCAAAAGACGCTGCAAAAGTACTGCTATTTTCTTATATATGCAAACAAAAAGATAAGATTTCACAAAAAAATTACAAAATTAGGGGTATGTATCTCAACAAAAGTTGCCGTGAAGTAATTTCTACAAAAATTTTCATAAAGAGGATGAAGGATAAAAGAAGGATTACCTTCGTCTGCTATGGGTGTGGGTTTTTGCGAAAATTGCAAAAAAAACGGGGAAATCTTGCTTTTATCAAAAAAAAGTCGTAATTTTGCAGCCGATTTGGTTTGAAAAGAACAAAAATTGACGAAAAGTTTACTTTAACATGTAATTAACGTGTAATTAGACATTAATTTCAAAGATACCATTTTTCCTTTGAACAAATATTATCAACAATTGTTCAAATATTTCTTTTATAACGTATAATTATCGTGTAATTTTTCGTTAATAGTTATCTAAACTTTCATTTATTAGACATTCGCTTTTCCGAACTTGAACCTAACATATAATTATCGTGTAATTATTCGTTAATAGTTATCTAAACTTTCATTTATTGCCCAAATTACTATAGAACTAATCTTAATATTCTAAGACGATATGAACGCAATTCTTAAGAACTTAGGCGTAATCATCCTTCTGCTGGGTGTGGCTTTCTTGGTGGTTTACAACTTCGCTACGCAGGCAAACTGGCTGCTGGTGGCAGGTTTGGCAACCGAGTTGGCAGGTATTCTGACCTACGTCGTAGTAAACAAATTCGTTGAGTAATCGCGCTTTATGAGCGAGAATGCCTTCAATGATTCTGTGAAGTATCACTTGACGGGCATGTACCAAGATTGGTTCTTGGACTATGCTTCGTATGTGATATTAGAGCGAGCCGTCCCCGCGATAGAGGACGGCTTGAAGCCTGTGCAACGGCGTATCCTGCACGCGATGAAGTGCGTGGACGACGGTAAGATGAACAAGGTGGCGAACATCGTGGGACAGACGATGCAATACCACCCGCACGGCGATGCGAGCATTGGAGACGCTCTCGTACAATTAGGGCAGAAAGACCTGCTGATAGACTGTCAGGGTAACTGGGGGAATATCCTCACGGGCGACGGCGCGGCGGCACCCCGTTATATTGAGGCGCGGCTGAGCAAGTTTGCGCTCGACACGGTATTCAACCCGAAGACGACGCATTGGATGCTGTCGTATGACGGGCGAAAGAAAGAGCCGATTCACCTGCCGATAAAGTTCCCACTGCTGCTGGCGCAGGGCGTGGAGGGTATTGCCGTAGGTCTGAACTCGAAGATACTGCCGCATAACTTCTGCGAGATATGCGATGCGGCGCTGTCGTATCTGCGGGGGGAGGAGTTTGTGCTCTATCCCGATTTCCCGACGGGGGGCGAGATAGACGTGAGCCGCTACAACGACGGCGAGCGCGGGGGGACGGTGAAGATTCGGGCGAAGATACAGAAAGCGGATGACAACAAGACGCTGATTATCACCGAGATACCCTACGGCACCACGACGACGAAGATTATCGAGACCATCCTGCGGGCGAACCAGAAAGGGAAGATTAAGATTCGCAAGGTGGATGACTTCACGGCGGACACGGCGCGGATTGTGGTGCAGTTGGCACCCGGGTCGTCGTCGGACAAAGCGATAGACGCGCTGTATGCGTTCACCGACTGCGAGGTGAACATCTCGCCCAACTGCTGCGTGGTGCAGAACAAGAAGCCGATATTCACCACGGTGAGCAACCTGCTGCGGATGTCGGTGGATAACACGATGGCGTTGCTCAAATGGGAGTTGGAGATAGAGAAAGGCGAGTTGGAGGAGAAATACTTCTACACCTCGCTTGAGAAGATATTTATCGAGAACCGTATCTATAAGGAAGAAGGCTACGAGAATGCGCCGAATAAAGAGAAACTGATTGCGTTTGTGGACAAGGCGCTGACGCCGTGGAAAGCGCAACTGATACGCGAGGTAAGGCAAGAGGATATCGAGAAACTGTTTGAGATACGGATGATTCGTATCACGAAGTTCGACTCGAAGAAGGCAGACGAGTTGATGCGCGACCTCGACAAGCAGATAAAAGCCTGCCAGAAGCATTTGGCACACCTGACCGACTACACGATAGATTGGTTTGAGATGCTGAAGAAGAAATACGGCGAGCGGTATCCGCGCCGGACGGAGGTGCGGAACTTCGCGAACATCAACGTGAAGACGGTGGTGGAAGCCAACGAGAAACTATATATCAACCGTGCGGAGGGCTTTGTGGGGACGGGGCTGAAGAAGGACGAGTTCCTATGCAACTGCTCGGACATAGACGATATCATCGTATTCCACAAAGACGGGAAATACAAGGTGATGCGCGTGGCGGAGAAGTTGTTTATCGGTACAGATATCCTGCATATCGCTATCTTCAAGCGCAATGACGACAGGACGATATACAACGTGGTATATCGCGACGGAAAAGGCGGGGTGTACTTCATGAAGCGGTTCTCGGTTACGGGGGTATCGCGCGACAAGGAATATGACCTGACGCAAGGCAAGGCGGGGAGTAAGGTAGTGTATTTCACAGCGAACCCGAACGGCGAGGCGGAGGTGATACGCATCCAGCTAAAGCCTGCGCTGCACCTGAAGAAGATGGAGGTGTGCAAAGACCTGAGCGAGTTAGCAGTGAAGAGCCGGACGGCGCGGGGCAACGTGCTGACGAAGTTTGAGGTGAAGAGCATCACGCTCAAGCAGAAAGGGCACTCGACGCTTGGCGGCAGGAAGGTGTGGTTCGACCCCGATGTGCTGCGTATCAACTACGACGGGCAAGGGAACTACCTCGGCGAGTTCTGGGACGAAGACCGCATATTGGTGATTACCACAACGGGCGATTACTACCTGACGACGTTTGACCTGACGGCTCATTTTGACCAAAACATCCTGCGCATTGAGAAGTTCGATGCGGAGAAAGTGTGGACGCTGGCGCTGTGGAATGCCGACTTGGGGTATTACTACGCGAAGCGGTTTACCTTTGACGCTACTTTGAAGCCGCAGAACATGCTGGGGGAGAACAAGGAGTCGCGCATCGTGCTGCTGACCGACCGCGAGGAGCCTGTTTTCCGCTTGGTGTTCTGCGATGAGGCGCGCGAGGCGCAGGAGATATCGATGGCGGAGTTTATCGATGAGAAATCGCCGAAGGCAAAAGGAAAGCGCCTCTCCACCTTGGAAATCAGCCGAATAGAGGACATCATACCGGAGCCGGAGCCGGAGGAAGATTCGGCTTCTGAGGGGGAGGATTCGTCGGAGACGGAAGGTGCTGATAAACAGGATACTGAGGGTGTTAAGGACGCTGAGGGTGCGGCCCGGAGACCGCACCTCCATGAAGAGCTCCACGAGGAGAAGCAGGAGACGACAATCTCGGTGGAGGATGTGCCGATGACCATCACCACGCACCATACCGATGAGGAGGACAATCAGTTGAGTTTGTTCTGAGAGAGAACGATTAGATAAAAAAGAGGCTGTCTAACAAGTTTGTTGGGCAGTCTCTTGTTGTTTGTGAATGGCTTATAAGCTGCAAAAATCACCGCAAAAACCTTCGTTTTGTTCCAAAACGCCCGCAGGCGAGACGCCTGCGTCCCCAGTGGCAACGCTTCATAGGATTTGTTAGGTAGTCTCTTTTATTACTTGGCAATGAAGTAGCAGCCTGCCATTACCAAGAGGACGCCTACCCATTGCATGGCATGGACGGGTTCGTGGAAGATGAGTACGCTGCAAAGCATGCCCAACACAAAACCTATGCTGGTAAGCGGATAGATGATAGAGAAGGGGTACATCTTGAGCAGCCAGAGCCAAAAGACATTGGCAGCAATAAGCAACAGCACTCCGAGAAGCAGCCAGCCGTTGAGCAAGACATTATGAAGGATATAATCCCAAGTCCATAAGAACTCTCCCATATCTTGCATACCGAGTTTGAGGAGCACTTGCCCTCCTACGAGCATCGAGGTTTGCAACAACATCAAAAGAAACATCCACATTATAATTACGATTTACAAATTTACAATTTACGTTTTTTTTCGATGGGTTCCCTACATATCGGGATAAGCAGGGGCACACCCGAATAGACAACGGCACGTCGGGCAGCGTGTGATTATAGAGCAAAGCGGATGGTTACTTTGACGCCGTTTCTGCCCCATGGTTTGATTTGGCGGTGGTGTATGCCGTCGGGGAGGAGGTAGTCGTTGTAGGTGAAGCGACGGACATAGTCTATTCGTATGAATTTCAATATATTCTCTATACCGAAGGTCATTTCTACGTAGGGTATTTTCCCGATAGGCGAGGAGGTGTAGCCGCTGAGATATTTTCCCTCGTGGTCGTACGTGGCGTTGTTGGGGAAGATATAGAGGTTTTCGTTGCCCGGAAGGTAGGGGTTGTTTTTGTCGGTTAGTCCTCCGTAGATGGCAGCGACACTGACGACGCCTCGGAGTTTGGTTTTGTTGAGCACGGGGATGCGGTTGATGACCCAGCCTTTGAAGTAGTAAGTAGCAAAGAGGCTGACATAATAGTCCATCATAAACTCCATGGGTTGCATGAGGTTGAAAGCACTCTTGCCGAGGAAGATAGAGGTGGAGGTGGCGGGGAAATAGAGTTTGGTGAAGGGCACTTTATTCCAAACGCCACCGGCTTGGATTTTGGCATCTAAGTGTCCGAAGGACGAGAACCAGAAGCGTTTCTCGGCAGAGAGTGTGGTGGTATTGTAGTAGAATCCTTGTCCTCCTGAGTATCTGTCGTCTAAATAGCCCATGGTGTGTCGTAGGCTTATGATGGGTGCATCTTGCTCGACGGTGAAGGGTGATTCGGTGCCCATACGGTCGATGGGTAGTGGTGAGCCGTTGATGTATCTGAGTTCGAGGGCGGCTTCGTAGTTGTTGTAGGAGGGGACCTGTTGAGTGATGGCGACATTGCCGCCGAGGTATTGCTTGACGCGGCTGTAGTAGAGTGCTCCTGCGGGGGTGTTATTCTCGAAATCGAATCCCGCTTTGAGGGTTAGTCCGTTGTGCCACTCTTTCATATAGGTGGCTTTTGCTCTCCATACATACTGATAGTTTTTCATCGTAGGTTTGGAGGTAGGTATGGACATGAGAATGTGGTCTCTGGTGATGATACCCGTTTGCTGTCCCGGTTCTTCGACATCGTATTGCGCTTGGAGTTGGATATAGTGTCGAGGTGCTTCGTATTGGTGGTAGTGTTTTTTGTTGAACGACCACATGAGCGATACATTTCCTTTTGGCAGGAGGTCTTGTGTACCGAAAGCGAGGTATGTGGAAAGGAAGAGTTGCGGGTGTAGGTTGGCGGTGGTAACCCCTCCGACGCGTAGTCTGACACCTTCGAGCGGATTCCACGAGACGGTGTTGTAGATAGGTCCGAAGTCCCATTTGGACTCTCCCCATCGGGTAGAGGGCACGGTGGCAACATACTCCGTGGTGATGGCATCGACAGCCATAAGCAGGGAGTTGAACTTGGGTGTGGCTTTGAACTCAGCGACGAGGTCCATGACGGAGCCTTCGTAGAAGGAGAGTGGCTCGGGGCGGTGGGTATCCCAATAGAGGAAGTCTTCTCGGATGGATGTGGAGTCGGGCGGTTTGACAGTGTCGGTGGGGACAGACGGGGAGAAGACGGCGAGATTAAGGGGTGTTTCGAAGTCGAAATCGGTATAAATTTTCGTTTGCCGTGCGATGATGTTCTTCTTTCGATTGAAGAGGAAGAATTTGGCGGAAGTGGTTGTTCTGTCGGGTGCCCAAAGTCCGTTTTCGAGGCGTTTGTATTGGTGTTCAACGGTGTAGTCGCTAACGAAGTTGAGGTTGATTTCCTTGGGGACAGAGAGGGAATACTTTTTGATTTTGTAGGTAGAATCGTTGACGATATAGAGATGCCCCGTGAAACTATAACTCTGTGAGTTGACAGGCACGAAGGCAAGGTCAATGCAGGAATCGCCGTCAATGAGGATGGTGTCGGCGAGATAGTACTGGTAGTAGGAGACGGCTAACGGAGTGGAAATGGGAGATACGAAGCGGTTGAAGAGGGCATTGATATTATCGTCGTTGATATCTATATCCGTAAAGACGGCATTCATGTTCTCTTGGAGAGAAGAAGAGGTAAGGAGCGATTCCAATCCGAAGATACGCTTGCGGCTAACGATATGCTTTTCTTTTCGGGGTCTGCGCTGATAGTATTCATCAGCGAAATTCTCGCGGATAGAGAGCGTGATGGAGGGGTATAGTTCGGTGGTATCAATATACTTTTGGATGAAGAGGAAGTTTTTCCAAAAGGGTTTGTTGAAGTCGGGGGTGAAGTTCTCAAGTGCAAACGACATACGGTGGTATGTTTCTGCCGTATAGTGGTCTTGCGTTTTTACGTTGAAAGAGTCTTTGTGTGCAATGACGTTTTTGATGAGTTCGACGGCAGGATTTCCTTTCCGTCTGTATTTCTGCTTTTCTTTGTTAGGTTTAACGATGATGTCTTGCAGGTTGTAGGTATCGGCGTTGAGTTTAATTTTGAGGTTGTGCTTTTTTTGCCCTTTTCGGATAGTGAGGTATTCGTGTTTGTATCCAATCATTTGGAAGCAAAGGGTGGTATATTGGGAGTTTGTCGGTATAGAGAATTTCCCGTCAAGGTCAGAGGTCGTTCCGATGTTGGTCGGTTTCCATACATTGTCTTGCTTTTGCACAAAATAGACTTGCACCAGAGGAAGTGTTTCTCCGGTTTCAGCATCGACGATGAGTCCGTCGATGAATGTATCTTCTTGCGCATACAGCTGAAAGCACGTGCAAAGAAGCAACAACAACCAAACAATCTTTTTGTACATTTTATTTATGTGTCCGATTCCATCTGTCGATGATTGCATCGTATCTCTCGCTAACTTCGGTCATAATATCTTTCCATGACCGCGCGATGGTTTGTGAGGCTCGGTTACCCACTTTTGTTGCTTCATCGGGGTGGTCGATGAGGTATGCGAGTAGTTGGGCATAGGCGTTGGGGTCATTCTGACAGAGGTAACCATTGTCGTTGTTTCGGATGATTTCCGCGGCAGTAGCATCTTGCAGGAGCAGTGCGGGGGTGTGCATCGCTGCGGCTTCTCGGACAACAAGGGGTGCATTATCGTAGAGCGAGGGGAAGAGGAACATATCGGCTGCGGCGTAGTATCGCTTGAGCAGATCTCTATCCAGCACAGTGCCGACCATAATCACTTTCTCGGAAAGTCCTAACCGATTGATTTTCTCTTTAATAGCATCTTGCGCATAGCCGGTACCGATCATGTACAGTTTCCAAGGAAGTTGCGGGATTAGAGCAAGCGCATCGAGAATGAAGGCGATATTCTTCTCCCAGATATGTTGCCCGACAAAAAGGAACATTGTTTGTTTTGCATCGAGATGCAAGAGCATTCGTTGCTGCGTGCGCATTTGTTCCACCTCTTGCGGCGAGGAAACAAAATCGTTGCCGTTATCCACAACAATGACATTGCCTTTATAACCATACTCTCGAAGAGTAGGTTCTACTGCGGCTTGGGGTATCCATACCTCGTCTGCCTGCTCGTAGAAACGGACGATATAATCGACCACCTTATCCACAATGGGTCTGTAGCGCAATGCTCGCTCAAAGTCTTGTCGGTACTTTGAGTGGAAGGTAGCCACCATGGGTATATGCTGCTTGGTAGCGACTTGACGCGCCAGCATACCGGCAGTGAAAGGGCAGTGGGCATGAACTATCCGAAATTGCTTGGAATGGAGATGATTTAGGAACTTATAGTCCAAAAAAGGCATACCAAGTCGATAGGGTTTGCGCATAGGAATAGGTATAGAAACATACCTCTCGAGTTGGTATTTAGCAGACTGAATAATTTCTTGTGCATGGGGAGCATAGGGAGTGATCACACAAACTTCTTTTCCCTGTTCTCGCAGCCAATAAGCATAGTTTTGCACAGTCAGTGCAACGCCGTCCATGACGGGAGGGAAATTATCGTTGAAGAGTCCTATCATTTTTCTGCCTTTATATGAAGGATGTATTTGATTGATTATAATATCAAAGGGGCTGCAAAGGTACAATTTTTTTTTTAGATATACAAAAAAAAATACGCTATTTTCTAAAAGAAAGTACATTTGGATTAGTGGTAGAGATAAGAAAATGTACCACGTTGTACTAAAATGAGAGGTAGTATATGATATACACTGTCGCAAAGTTACAACAGCGGTATATAGCGCTCATATTGTCTTGAATAACAAATTTTATAACAAAAACGGCATAGTATTTGCTTAATTAAAAAAAAAGCAGTAATTTTGTTGCCCGTTTTGGTCATTCGTAAATCGTCATTCGTAAATCGTAAATATCAGTATGTCTCTTCAATGCGGAATAGTAGGGCTGCCCAATGTGGGCAAATCGACCCTTTTCAACTGTCTGAGCAATGCGAAAGCCCAGTCTGCCAACTTCCCTTTCTGTACTATCGAGCCCAACGTGGGCGTCATCACCGTGCCCGATGAGCGGCTCATCAAGTTAGGAGAACTATGCAAGCCCGAGCGCGGCGTCATACCCACCACGGTGGAGATAGTGGACATCGCAGGACTCGTGAAGGGCGCGTCGAAAGGCGAGGGATTGGGCAATAAGTTCTTGGCGAACATCCGCGAGACCGATGCTATCATCCACGTCCTCCGTTGCTTCGACGATGAGAACGTGGTGCATGTGGACGGCACGGTGGACCCCGTGCGCGACAAGGAGATTATTGACGCGGAGTTGCAGTTGAAGGACTTGGAGACCGTGGAGAGCCGTATCCAGAAGACGGAGAAGCAGGCGAAAGCGGGCGGCGACAAGCAGGCGAAGATTGCCTTGGATGTCCTCTACAAGTACCGAGAAGCGCTCTCCGAAGGCAAGAACGCTCGCACCGTAGAACTCACCAACAAAGAGGAGGAGCAGGCGGCGAAAGAGATGTTCCTGCTCACCAACAAGCCCGTGATGTACGTCTGCAACGTGGACGAAGAGAGTGCAGTGAGCGGCAACCATTATGTGGAGCAGGTGCGTGAAGCGGTGAAGGACGAGAGCGCACAGGTGCTGGTGCTCGCAGCGAAGATAGAGAGCGAGATAGCTGAACTGGAGACCTACGAGGAGCGGCAGATGTTCTTGGAGGAAATCGGATTGGAAGAATCGGGCGTGAACCGGCTCATTAAGGCGGCGTATGCCTTGCTCGACCTGCGCACGTTCCTCACCGCAGGCTCCGACGAGGTGCGCGCATGGACCTTCCGCGCGGGCAGCAAGGCGCCGCAGTGCGCAGGCGTGATACACACCGACTTTGAGCGCGGCTTCATTCGCGCAGAGGTCATCAAGTACGAGGACTTCATCACCCTCGGCGGTGAGGCGCAGTGCCGCGCCGCAGGGAAACTGGGCATTGAAGGCAAAGACTACGTAGTCCAAGACGGCGACATCATGCACTTCCTGTTCAATGTGTAACCAAGCCCCATAGGGGCTTGGAAGACCGTCTTGCGACTGACAGACCGCTCGCTACGCTTACTGCAAGACCGCCTTACGGCTGTCCGACCGCGCTGCGCGCTGAACGACAAAAGACCGCTCACTTCGTTCGCTGCAAGACTGATATACATATACTAAATCGGTCGTTCAGCGAAGTGGTCGGACAACAAAGTGGTCGGATAGTGAAAACGATCGTTCAGCGGAGCGGTCGGACAACAAAGTGGTCGGACAGTGAAACGATCGTTCAGCGGAGCGTTCAAAAAATCAATAAAACTATGTTTGATTTCTTTAACACATGGATGCAGTCCGGCGGCTGGTGGGTCGCCGCGGCATTGCTAATAGCGGGCTTTGTGCTCTTGGTCTGGGGGGCAGACTGGTTGGTAGATGGTGCGAGTGGGATGGCAAAACGTTTTCATGTCAGCAACCTCGTCATCGGTCTGACCATCGTCGCGATGGGTACTAGCATGCCCGAGTTGGTGGTGAACCTCGCATCAGTGGGCAACGGCTCCACAGACTTGGCAATCACCAATGTCTTGGGCAGCAACATCCTCAATATCTTCCTTATCTTGGGTAGCACTGCTTTGCTCTATCCTATTGTGTCGCAGGCTACGAGCCGCAAAGTGGACATCCCTTTGGCGGCGCTGGCGGGTGTGTTGGTGTTGCTCTTCGGCTTGTTCTGCAACGGCATTCCGCGTTGGGGAGGAATACTCCTGCTCATTATCTTCGTGGCATTCATGGTCTATACATTCCGCCATGCAAAGGACGCCGAAGGCGCAGGCGAAGAGACCTTCCGACCGATGAAGGTATGGAAAGCCATCTTATTGATTTTGTTGGGATTAACGGGCTTGGTCTTGGGTGGAGAGATGATAGTGAAGAGTGCCGTCCATATAGCGGAGAAAGCCGGCGTGAGCGAAGCTCTTATCGGACTCACCATTGTGGCACTGGGCACTTCCCTGCCTGAGTTGGCAACCTCGCTTATAGCAGCAGCGAAGAAAAACTGCGACATCGCACTTGGCAATGTGGTCGGCAGCAACATCTTCAATGTGTTTATGATACTCGGTTGTAGCGCAACCATCAAACCGCTGCCATCGTACACGGGTTTCATCTTAGACAGCATCATGGCGGCATTAGGCTGCGTACTCGTATGGATTTTCGTTATGACCAACAAGCAACACCAAATCCGCTGGTGGCACGGTGCCATCCTGCTCATCGTCTATGGCGGCTATTTGGGCTGGCGTCTTGTAACAGCATAAGAAGCCTCTGTTTCTTTATTGAACTGCCGACGCTCGGGGTCGATGAACCAACCCCATTTGTTGAAATAGCGGCACATATTCACGATGTGCACCCAAAGCATCCTCCACGAATGGTAGGATGCTTTTTTGTGGTTGTGCACTACGGTTACGGCGGGATAGTAGAGCGTGAGATAATCACGGTGGATGGTGCGCGTGAGGTCGATATCCTCGGGATACATGAAATAGCGCTCGTCGAAGATCCTTGCCTTCTGCACCGCCTCCGTGCGCAGGAGCATGAAGCAACCGCTCAAGTACGGCACATTCATCGGACGAGAGTAGTCCGCATCGTGCAACTCGTATCGTGCATTGCGCTTGCGCATCCACGATGCCGGCAAGAATCGTCTGCCAAAGACATCCAATGGAGTAGGGAGCAACTTGCATAGGTGCTGCAATTCCCCCTGCGGATTGACCACACGAGGCATTAACTGACCCACAGCGGGCTGCGACTGCATGAAAGCGCACAGTGCGTCAATGTCCTCTGCCTTGACCAATATATCCGAGTTCATCACCAAATGCAGCGGCACTTGGTCGTAGATGGTCTCGCGAATGGCGATGTTGTGCGCCCTGCCATAGCCTAAGTTCTTCCCCGTATGGATATATCGAACTCTATCGTAAGCATTGACGGCGAATAGCTCGGGGCTATTGTCCACAATATAAATCTGATGGAGCACCTGCACTTTCTGCAGTTCCTCCACCAGCGGCAGCACCTCCCCCTGCCAATCGGGACAATAGGTTACGATAGAGATATTGAGCATTATTTTCGGAAGAATTGTTTGCCTTTTCGTAGTATCTTTGCTATCACGGTGAGCGCTCCTGCACCCACATGGTTCTTGCGCATTGCCTGCATGTCTTCATAACTTTTTCGCAACATCGCCTGCAGGTTGCGGTTGCTTGCGCCGCCCGTAGCCATACGCACCAGCACTTCCGGCAGGTAAGTTACGCGATAGTTCTGCTTGAAGACACGCAGCATAAAGTCATAGTCGGCTGATATACGGAAGTGCTCATCGTATAGTCCTTGTTCTTCATACACCTTGCGCAGGCAATAGAAGGTAGGATGGGGCGGCATCCACCCGTATTTGAGGCTCTTCGGGTTAAACGTGTTGCTTCGCCAATGGCGAACGACGGTGTTGTTCCCGTTGCAATAGACCAAATCACCATACACGATGTCAGGGTTCTTCTCAGATCGGAAAGCCTCTGCGATATGGCGGATGACATGCGGGCCTGCCAACACATCATCGGAATTAAGAATGCCGATTACATCGCCGGTGGCAAGGCGTATCCCCTTGTTGATGGCATTGTAGATACCGCTGTCTTTCTCTGATACATAACGCACATTGCTGCGATGTGCGGCATACTCTTCCAGTATCTGCTGCGTGCCATCCTTCGAGTTGCCGTCCACCAAGATATGCTCTATCTGTGCGTAATCTTGTCGGATAACGCTCTCCAGCGTGGCGGGCAGCGTGGAAGCGGAGTTATATGTGAGGGTGATGATAGAGACTGTCATGTTGGTCAGGAGTTATCTCAGATGGTAGTGTTTGCTATTGTTCGGTAGAAGTCGCAGGTCTGTCGGTAGGTCTTGTCCCAAGAGAAGCGGGTGGCATTGGTCTTCCCTCTTTCCGTCAGTTCGGTGGTGTTTATCTGCCCCGACAGGAGTTGGCGCACCATATCCGCCATTCCCGCAGCCAGTTGTCGGGGTGGGCTTGCAGGCAGCAGGATACCGCTCTCGCCCATCACCTCCGGTATGGAAGAGGTAGCTTGACACAGCACAGGACAACCCGCCTTCTGCGCTTCCAGAATAGGAATGCCAAAGCCCTCGTAATCAGAAGGATAGAGCAAGCAGAGTGCCTCGTTGTAGAACTTGTTCAGCGCCGAGTTTGACACACCGGCATACGATTGGTAGTGGTCTGCGCCCAACCGCTCATCCAGCATCTTGCGCTCTTCCGCGCTGAGTGCTCCTCCCACCATCACGAGTGGTAATCCTGTCTGACGAGCCACTTCTACGGCTACGTCAAACCGCTTGTACGTAGCAGAACGGTTGCCCACAAAGAGGAGGTACCCTTTCTTCTCTACGCTTGGGTCTTGGCAGAAATGTGCGCCTACACCGTTGTACACCACGGCAATACGGTTGTGGTCAAGCCAAGGATACAGTTGCAGCAAGTCGCGTTTGGTATGCTCGGAGACGCAAATGACACCCGCGCTATGGCGCAATGCGCGTTGCTCTTCCCATAGATGCACGCGCCGAGGCAAGCCGGAACGGTAATAGTGGTAGGTGAGGTCGTGTACAGTGGTGATATTCTTGATATTCGCCCCTTGGACAATGCGGAAATAAGACGAATGGAAAATAGTCGGCTCCTCGCAACGGAAGTCGGGGATACGGTAGCGCTCTGCTATGCGCAGGGGCTTGGAGATGAGTTCGCAAGAAGAGAAATCCAAGTATTGACGGCACACATTCTGCGAGGGGTAATCCAGAATCTTCTTGTCAAAACGATTATCTCTCAGTGCACGGGACAACAGTTCCTGCCAAACAACGGAAATGCCGCCCACTCGCTGGAGTGCAAAGATGATATTGTCGAAAACTACCTGCATGGGTTATTTCTCAAACATGGATTTATGGGGCAAGATAGATTCAAAAGCACGGCGCAGTTCTGTCTTCTTCCCCTCAAAGTCGGATAACGACTCGCTGTCGTTCAGCACAACGATGTTCTTCTTCTGTTTCGCAACTGTCTCCACTGCCTCGTCGAAGTTCTCATCGGTCAATTTATAGAATGCACTGTCGCGCACTACGTTCAGCGGCGCAAACTCGCCTTTGCATAGGTGCCAGTAGCGGAACAGCCACTGGTTGACATCCTCTATGTGGCGGAAGCGGTGTGTAGAGGTCTCGTGTAGTATTTGCGGCTCTGCCTCCCACACCTCTTGCAGCGTCTGTTTTCGGTAGCCTTGCGGCAGGTGATGGTCGAAAAAGCCGGAGAAACGCGGCCAGGGAAGCAGTGCTACTGTGCGCAACATATACTGCAAGCCGTATCCCAAGCGAAACCACTGTCCGACTCGGCGCAACACCTTTCGTTTAGAGAAATGGCGATTGATAATGTCTAAGTCATTTAGCGTGATATGCCCCATCAGTTCGGGCGATTGTATGGTGTTGCATACCGCCATATCGGTGGGGAGACCATGGCGGAAGAAACGAGTTGGTTGAATAGTGTTGGTAAGAAAGAGGTCGTCATTAAAATAGACAAACTGCTCAGCCAGACCGTCTATACGGTGCAGGTTGTCCTCTATCGGATTGGCACTGAAAGTAGGCAGATACTCCGCAGGCATAAAGTCCGCATGCGACACCACATGCAGTTTCTCACAATCGGTATTCAGCCACTCCGGCACTTGCCCACAGGTTACGAAATGCACTCGGTTGACCCACGGCGCGAACTGCTCCACACCGCGAAACCAGTAGCGCAAACAGTCCCAATCGCGGTAGCGCTCAACAGACGCATCAATGGCTATCTGCTTCTCTTTGGGAGCATAACGATTGAACTGCTCCTGCCATGCAGGGTCATTCCCGTCCACCCATAGGACTACAAAGTCTATTTTCTCATTCTTGGTCATATTGTTTACAAGTGCGCGTCGAAGATGGTAACATAGGGGGTGATGCCTAACCCGCCATGCCTGTCAGACGTGTTTGCCACAATGGTTTTCTCAAAATTGATGAGCATTAGCACAAAAAGAATAACTAACGCTAAGCGCTTTTTCAGTTCTTTGCTCATCACGCCAAACGCCAATATGGGCGCAAAACTGAACGTATCTACCAATCGATTGAAAATATGGACTTGTATGGACAGCATATACGACACTACGTATGCTACCACGGTATAGAGAACAATATCATTCTTGCGTTCCAACCGACCGGAATATACCATGTACGCCAACGGTATAAGCATACGCAGCAGCACCCCTAATCCGCTTCCCATCTCCGTCTTGTGGTCATATTGACTATCGACATACCTGCCGTATTTAGTCCCTAAAAAAATATCGGAAGAGAATAAAAAGTCAATAAAGCCATGCGTAGCTATAAAGTAGAATGCCGGCATTAATAGTAGTAGAAACCAAGCAGAGATATGAACCTTTCGTATCAGCACAAACGGCAATACTATCAAAGCGGACAAGTGAAAGAACGATGCAGCTGCTATCCAGAAATACGCATATCCTACTCGGTTGTCATCCAAATAGCGCGTCAGTGCCACCAATACCCACGATATAGCCAACATCTGACGGATGGCAGAGAAGGAACTGAGATACAGCGTCAGCATATATAGTGCTACCACGGGCAATATCCTATTGCGGCTCAAACCGAATGCCAACGGTAGATAGGTCAGCAGTGCTACCAATGCGAACATCCATTGCACACTGCCTCCCATTGCTATCACCACTTTATTGAGGAACAGGAAACCTATTTCTGTGCGCTGTATCACTCCGTCGGGCGAGTTGAAATAATTCACATAGTTGGCATAATCTGTTCCGATATTGTAGCGTAATGCAGCCGGCAACAGCATTACCAGCAGCAAGATTGTACGCCACACCCACTCTCGCCACCCCTCCGCACAGCGCACACAAAATGCCGCCGCGCAAGCGGCTAACAAGATGGCGTTGTATATGAGCAGGGTTTCTAACATGTTACGTGAGTATCTTGCGAGTGACTATGCGTTCCGGGTGCGGTGCATTCCATGAACAAAATAGATGCCTACAATCAGCAGTAAATATAGTACAGACGATGCAATATAGGCGGTGGCATAACACACGGCACCGGGTAGCGACAACGAACCGGTGAGCAGGAAATAAGCCAGGACGACCAACAGCACATCTTTGACAGCACGCACGGTAAAGAGCAACCAATTGTGCCCCTGTGCAATGTATTCCGACTTAAACACCGTAGTAACGCTGAAGAGGAGTGCGTCCAATAGTAGTATCCGAAGCACGGAAGTCATGGTGTCGAACTCACTGCCGTATAGTTGCGAGATATAGCCGCTCAGCGGGTATATGACCACAAAAGGGAGGACGGCACAGACCACATTCACCAACAACATACGCCGCATAGTTGCTTTGTGTGTCTCGCTGTGGTGTGTAGTGCCGGATAAATGCGCCAACACCACGTTGGACAAGAGCGTGGGAATCATCATGATGATAACGTTCCATTGCAGGCAGGCTGTGAATATCCCCACATCGCCCACGGTAGCATAGCGAGTCAGCAGCATGATACCCAGCCAACTGCAGATAGTGAACGAACTCTCCTGCAACGCTATCGGGAACGAGAAAGAAACCAACTCCCGCACAAAAGAGTGGTCGGTTTGTTGTTCTTCTACGAGTGCAGCACGACATCGACGAATAGACACGTAGTTGAGGATGCAAGCAATCACCTGAGATGCCATCAGTGCCCCTAATGCCCCTCGCAGTCCCCACCAATATGTGAGCGGAACACTCATCAGCAGCATACTCATGCCCGCTAAAATATTGTTGATGCCTGCTGCACGAAACGCATGCAATCCGGCTAATATACCCTGCTGCGTAGTAACCAATGCCTTGAACACAATGATGCCGCTGAGCATGCGAAATGCCAGCGACAAGGAGGGGTGATGCAAATATGCACTTAGGTAAGGGGCAGATAAAAAAATAAGAATAGCAATAAGCAAGCTGAAGACAAAGGTTACGCGCAGCGAGTCGCGCATGATTGCTAACGCATATTGTCTTCTTTGTTGCAGATACTCCGACAGGAATTTCGTAGAGGTGATGCCTAAACCAAAAGTGGCGAAGGTAGCAGAATACATCATCGTGGTTTTTACTACCCCATATTCTCCATACAAGTCTTTTCCCAATAGGCGGGCAATAAAAATACCTGCCAACAGCAGAAACGCGTTGCCAAGTCCATTGCCCACGACAGCCCAGAAAGAGTCGCGCGCCAAAGCACTATCTGTAATCTTTCGTAGATTCACTGCTTACAAAGCCTCTGCTATCTCATGACGGCAAAACCAAGTACCCATCCCTAATGCAACAAGGATGGTTATCAACAGCGACACCAGCAGACGATGCGGGGCAACAGGACGGTAATTGATAGTCGGGTCAGACAATGTTACCAAAGCAGGGTGCGACATCATCTGTGCCTGATATACCAACTGCTGGCGATAGAACGATTCGTAGATATTCTTGCGCAACTGTATATCGGATGCGTGTGTACGCTCCGCCTCATGCCATGCTTGTTCTGCCTCACGGGTAATGTGTTCCATTTGGTCCAGCGTCTTTTGCATCTTCTGCTGCTGATACATTTTTGCATAAGCATGCAACTGCTGCTCCACATAGTGCGCTACCTGTGCGCTCACTTGCGGGTCTTGGGTACGTATCTCCACGGTAGCCACATCCGTATGGTCATCAACCTTGAAAAGAATCTGCTCGCTGATAGCAGACAAAATGCCCGCTTGACGACGGTCTAAACTCAACCCGTCTTTTTCCGGTTGTACGGGACTGAGGTCTTTCTTCTGACCTTTGATAAGATTGACTATCCATGATTTGGCTTTCGACCAAAAAGGTTGGCGCATGCCCTTGTTCACATAGTCGGCATAAGTGCCCTCAAACTCGCCGTCCAAGGTGCTCACCGGCATTAAGAAGAGCGGTTGCAGAAACTGGGAAGAGTGTATCAACTCTCCGTACCCGAAACGGTCAATGGCGCTTTGGGTCTGCGCAAGCCCTAAATCATACTCGGAGGGGTTGTTCAGCGTCATTACACGATAGTGCTCAATCGGTTGCTGACTCTCCTCAGCAAAGGAAAAACGGCTAGAATAGGTACGCGGAATGCAAAGCATGAGGGCAAAAACTACTACAAAGCACACGGGCAGTGCCCAATAGAAATGCTTGCGGTTCTCCGCAATACGCCTTGACATGCGAGATAACAGATTGTTCGATGGATTCATATGTAACCAATTGCAATTCGTTATACGTTTTCGGAAAATTAAGGTGCGCAAAGGTACAACTTTTTTCTGACAAACACAAATTATAGTGCATAATTTCTGTAGTTTTGCATCTGAAAAGTACAAATTACGGTAGTTTTTCCACTTAAAGAGCCAAATTCCCCTCTCACTTCTTATACAAAAAAATCCCTCTCCATTTGTGGGAGAGGGATAGCAAAGGGGGAAAGTATACCATCACCAATTCACTACGAAGCCGGCATGCACGTTGATGCCCGCTTGCGCGTAGTACCACGGCCACGGGTGAGTACCATCGCGCAGCGCACTGGCATCCGCACCACCGTTGCTCGCGTACTTATAGTCGAAGATATTGTTGATTTGGCAGAGCAGCTTAATATCCGGACAATGTTTATACTTCTGTAGCGGCAGGGTGTATTGCAGGTTCACATTCGTTGTAGTGTAGGCTTTGAGCATCGCACTCTCGCGCATTGTGTTATCCAAGTATTGTTTTGAAACAACATTCGTCTGCACGGTACCAACAAACCCTGCCACATCAAAGGTGAAGAGAGACATAGCAGTAATCATCGGGCTGAAAGCGATAGTCGTCTCCTTGAATGTCCACGTTTCATAGTCCACCCACACATAGTCTTCCTCTGCATCGTTCCACTCGTATATATCTACATACTGTTCATAATTTTGTATCTTGTTGCGCGAGAGCACGAAGTTGCCGTCCCATCGAAACCAATCGGTTATCTTCACGCCCGCCGTGAGTTCGATACCCATGCGGTAACTGTCTTTCACATTCTTGGTTCGCATAGCACCTACATCGTTGTATTCTCCTGTGAGGACGAGTTGGTTGTCGTAGTCCATGAAGTAGAGGTTTGCTCCGATAGCGAAACGGGGGTGGCTGTATTGGTATCCTAACTCGTAGTCGTACAGCGTCTCGGGGCTGGGCTCCTCGCCGATATACTCATTTGTTTGTGAGTTATACGCCATATTCTCGCGGAAATTATCACGACTTGGCTCGCGGTTAGCCATTGCAAACGACCCGTAGAGCAAATGTCCGTGATTCTCATAGGTGAGCCCTGCTTTGGGGTTGAAAAAATGGTAGTTGACCATCAGTGGCAACGTTTGCATCCAAGGCTTATCACTATATTTTTTTAGCACCTCGTTGTTGATTCCCTCCATCGCATAGCGTATATAACGATATTGCAGATCAGCATATAGCGACAATTTTTCTTGTGAACGATTGATGACACGCCAATTGACCTTTGAATATACATTCGCATCCGTCTTATTACCCGTACTACGATAGAATTCATACTTGGGGTTAGAACGCAATAGTGCCGTGCGATGCTCATCAGGCATAGCGGCATTCTCGTCTAACCAAAGCAGAGTTCCCCAATGCTGCCCATAGTAATGATTCCCCGCAGCACCAAACTGTACATCCACATGTTCATTGACATATTTGGCGCTTACAATGGCTCCTGCAAAATGGTTATTGAGATGTTTCTGATAGATGTCATTGGGTGTTATTTCATCATCCCCTGCATATTGGCGTGTAAAACCAAAATAACCGAGTGATTTCTGTTCTGCCTGCTCGTAGTAACCGCCGCCGTGGGTGTAGTGGAGCGTCGCGTTCAGGCTCCAGTTAGGTGTGAAGCGATGGGTTACTTGTACCTGCGCATGCTGCTGCGCATAGTTGTCCGTTTGGTTGTCGTAGTAACGAGTCTCTTTGTGTGTGTTTCCTTCTTCGTCTAAAACGGGATTCCCATTCTCGTCCACCATAGTTACTTTGTATTTTCCCGCGGGGTTGTAGCGTCGGTCTGCACCGTCAATGCCGTAGGCGGTGTCGTAGTCCACACCATCCCAGCCCATGCCGGTCTTCTCCTTGCCGCCGAAGAAGCGCGCCACCACCTGTGTCTTGTCGCTGTACCAGCCGAGGTCGCCGTAGTAGGAATACAGGTCGGAGTTGGTGCGATAGAGGAATCCGTCGGAGTTCACCTTGCTGAAACGCGCATTCACGCGCCAGTTGCCCGGCAGCACGATATGCCCGCTCACCATCTCGCGGAAGGTGTTGTACATACCCCCGTTGAACGCCAGCGTGAAGTGGTTCGCGGTGTCGTTGTCGCCCGTGTACATGTTCAGCGACGCACCAAACGAGGCGCTACCGTTGGTCGAGGTGCCCACGCCGCGCTGCACATCGATGCTCGACATCGATGCCGCCATATCCGTCATGTTCACCCAGAAGACGGTCTGGCTCTCTTGGTCGTTGAGCGGCACATCGTTCACCGTCATGTTGATACGCGTGTGGTCGGTGCCGCGCACGCGGAAGTACGTGTAGCCCACGCCCAAACCGTCATCGCTCGTTACCTGCAAGGCGGGTATCGTACTCAACAGGTAGGGCAGGTTCTGACCCGTGTTCTCACGGTTCAGACGATCATTACCCACCACATCGTGGTTGATGGTGGTTTGTTGTACGCGTTGTGCGACCACTTGCACGTCTTGCATCTGGTTCATCACAACAGTCAGCGTGTCATCTGCGGCATACGCACGTATACCGCTGACCGCAACGGCTGCCGATAGGCAGCACACAGAAAGAAAAGATTGTTTTTTCATACTCCCTCTACAGAATTACCTGTGCAGGTTCAAAGGGTGTTTTCTCAGCACCGCGAAGCGGGCACCCCCGAAGACAGTAAGTATTTTATTGATTTTATTCAGAGCACTCGGAGTATTCAGAGTACTCAGATTATTCAGATTATTCAGATTTCTCTGTCCGGGTACGCGGGCGTCCCCGCCCGCTGAAACAGCAAAGGTCTCCCAAACTCCTCCCTTCAAGGGAGGTCGGGAGGGTCTTAAAACTTATACGAGAACGCTACATACCATCCCCATTCCCACATCTGCTGCTCGGCGATGGTCTTGCTCTTCACACGGTTGTTCAGTCCGAAGTCGTAGCCTGCTTGCAGGCGATACTTATCCCACTCGAAGCCGCCGCCCAAGCCCATCTGTATGTTTGTGCGGTAGAGTTCATCCGTGCGCAGGCGGTCGTATTTCTCGGTGGGCACTCCCTGACTTTGCAACCACTGCTGCGTGCCCTCGCTCAAATGGAGTTGCATATAATCCACCTCCGCCAGCCCGATATGCAGTTGCGGACCGGCGTAGAAGAACATGTTGAGTTCTTTCCACAGCGGGATGGTGTAGAAACAGCGCACGGGGATGGTGAGGTTATGCTGCAACACGCGGTGGTGGATATACTCCTCCTGCACCGAGGCGGCAGTCTGCGAGCGCCAATGTTGGTCGTTGTTGCCTAAGGAGAGCGAGTAGAGTACGCCCGTCTGCATGCTGAAATGCAGCGGCAGCAGGAACGTGAATGTCGCACCGATGCGCACCCCGTGCAAGTACATATCGGGATAGGTGTAGGTGTCAGTGCGCTGTTGCGGCTGCGTGTAGCCCACCTCCAAACGATACTCCACGCCGAAATGGTAGTCCTGCTTCTTCGTCTCTTTGCGCGTGGGGTCGAAGAATGTGTTGTCCGCCGTCTGCAAGTCAGGTTGCCGATGCACCTCCTGCGCGTTGCAGACCATCGCCACGCTACACATTATAAATATATATAGGAATCTTTTCATTGTACACGCTAAAAGGTCAATCGGAGGTAATGAGTCTTTCATCCTGCGTCCTTTGTCCTTAATCCGCTGCAAAAGTACTGCTTTTTCCCGAATTATGCAAAAAAAAGCCTTAAATTTCACTTTTTTTACCAAAAAATTTGCGTAATTGAAAAAAAAGCAGTACTTTTGCAGCCGCTTTCGACTGGACACGCATTGAAAGTGGAGAGCAGTGGCATATTAATTGTTAATTGTCAGGGTCCATTCGTCTATCGGTTAGGACGAGAGATTTTCATTCTCTAAAGAGCAGTTCGACTCTGCTATGGACTACCATAACAAGCGCAAAGAAAACCTTCCTCAAAGGTAAATCATTTGTCTAACAACTTAACGTCTTATCAAAGATGGCAAACCACAAATCTTCATTAAAGAGAATCCGCCAAACGATTACTCGCAAGGCTCGCAACCACTATTATGCAAAAACCGCTCGCAATGCCGTTCGCGACCTGCGTGCTACCACTGACAAAGCCGCTGCCGCTGCAGCACTGCCCAAGGTAAGCTCTATGTTGGATAAGTTGGCTAAGCGCAACATCATCCACAAGAACAAGGCTGCTAACCTGAAGTCGAAGTTGGCAATCTACGTGAACAAACTCGCATAAGTTTTTCGCTTTATACCTCCTAAACAAGGGAACTGCAAAAAAAATCAGTTTCCTTGTTTTTTTGTGCAATCAATTATGATTAGCAATTTTTCGGAATAAGTTGACCGTTTTTTCGATTTTTTGGTTATTCCGACAAAAAGCCGTACCTTTGCCGACGATTTTGCGGAATTATGCCTATGAAAGATAATTTACCTATACCTAAGGGCGGCATCGGCTACCGCGTGTTTAAGCACTATGTGCGGTTTCTGCACAGCCGCGTCTTCTATAAGAAAGTCTATTATATCGGCAAAGAGAACATCCCCGAGCAGGGTGTTCCCGTGGTGTTTGCATCGAACCACCAGAACTGCGCTTGCGACCCGCTGCTGCTCTTACTCGGCTTAGAGAACGAGAGCCATCCCTACGTGGTGGCGCGCGGAGACGTGTTCGGAAAAAGCCCGATAGCGGATAAGTTCTTCAACTGGCTCGGCTTGGTGCCTGCCTTCCGGCTGAACTTCGATGGCGCAGAGGCGTTGCAGAAGAACGAGGCGATGCTTGCCACCACGGAGCAGAAACTATTAGAAGGCAACCGCTTGATTATCTTCCCCGAAGGCGGACACCAAGACAAACACTACCTCGGCGAGTTCTCCTTCGGCTACACAAGGCTGGCGTTTCAGGCAGCAGAGAAAGCAAATTTCGAGAAAGATATCGTGATAGTGCCCTGCTGCAACCACTACTCCGACTACTTCGAGGCAAAGACCGAGGCGCTCTATCGCTTCGGCGAGCCCGTGCACCTGCAACCTTACTATGAACTCTATAAGACCAAGCCGCGTACCGCACAACGCGAGGTGAACAAGATAGTCCGCCAACGCATCCAAGAGATGATGCTTGACGTGCAGGATGTGGAGAACTACGATGTGGTGGAGTTCTTGTGGGAGCAAGGAACCAAGAACCAGGAACAAAGACAAAATAGTAACGACATCATGGAGGTGGGGGGGCGGGGCCCCCCCCCCCAAACAAAAACAAAAAAAAAAAAAAAAAAA
>JAXDTJ010000045.1:0-5197 GCA_034090015.1 Paludibacteraceae bacterium
ATTTCTCCTTGGGTCTTAACTTGAGCAACCTCGGCGGCAAGATGACCTACGATGAAGTAACGCGCAACTTTATCCCCGCTACCCTACGTATCGGCGCCAACTACGAATTGCCTTTCGACAAGTACAACAGCCTTACTTTCAGCCTGCAAGCAGACAAGATGATGGTGCCCTCGCGCAAATCGAAATTCACAGAAGGCTTTGACCCCGAGGATGAGACCACATGGCAGATGTCGCAAGACGCTTACTCGGAACTCTCTTCCGTGAAAGGTATCTTCCAATCGTTTGCCGATGCGCCGCGCGGAGCGAAAGAGGAGTTTCAGGAAGTGCGCTGGGGAGCAGGTTTGGAGTACTCCTACAACAAGCAGTTCTTCGCCCGCTTCGGTTACAGTTACGAGAACTTCTACAAAGGTAACCGCAACTACCTGACCGTGGGTGCCGGCTTCCACCTCTCGATTTTCTCATTAGACGTGGCTTACTGCATCGGTTTGGCAGCCTCCAACCCGCTTGACCAGACCATGCGTTTCACCGTGGGCTTCGACCTCGCGGGTATCAAAGACCTCGTGAACAACAGACGATAAAATATGCGAATAGGATTCGGATATGATGTGCACCAGTTCACCCCCGACCGCAAGTTGTGGTTGGGGGGAATTGTAGTACCCTCGGAGCGCGGACTGCTCGGTCATTCCGATGCCGATGTGCTTATCCATGCGCTCTGCGATGCCATCCTCGGCGCCGCCAACATGCGTGACATAGGTTATCACTTCCCCGACACCAAAGGCAATGAATACGAGGGTATCGACTCGAAGATACTCCTCCGCCGCGTGATGGAGATGGTGCGCGAGCGAGGGTACGAGTTCGGAAACTGCGACTGCACCATCTGCGCACAGTCTCCGAAACTCAATCCGCATATCCCCGCTATGCAAGCCTGCTTGGCAGAGGTGATGGGCGTAGAGCCGGACTCCGTCAGCATCAAAGCCACCACCACCGAGCACCTCGGCTTCGTCGGCAGAGAAGAAGGTATCGCCGCCTACGCGGTGGTATTGCTAAGACGCTAACTTTTAACGTATAATTAACGTGCGGAATTTTTACATATAATTATCGTATAATTGGTCATCAATTATTCGTTGCTGCCATACTATGAAACAAAATTTGTTGGTCATATTGCTTGCAATCCTACCAATTTTTGCGATGGCGCAAGAGTCGGTGTTAGAGCAGATAATCACTGATGTGTTTGCATTAGACGGTAGTCCTGAAGTGGAGGCAAGAAACAATTCATACTTCGTCAAGTTGGCTGATAGTTGCTATCTTGAGACCTACCACTACGGCGACAGTATCTTGCTCGTGCAAACGGTCTGTGCCCCACTCTGCTCCTCAGTCGCACGGATGTACGATGACCAATGGACACTACTCCACCCTGTTCCCGCCCCCGATGCCTACACCCTTCCCCAAGCCTTCATCGACGAAAACGGCACCATCCGCTGGCAAGAAAACTACAAGGAGGAACAATGATGGAACTTCCTATCTACTTAATCGGCTATATGGGTGCCGGCAAGACCACGGCAGGCAAGTTGCTGGCAGATAAGTTAGGCTGGCACTTCGTGGATTTGGATAATGCTTTCCACGAGATACACGGCTATTCCACTGCCGACTATATTCGGCAGTTCGGCATAGAGGAGTTTCGCCACAAGGAGAAGTACGTGGTGGAGGACTTGGCGGAATTGCCCTACGAGCATGTGATTTACGCTACGGGCGGCGGCTACCCCTGCTGGGAAGACAACATGGAATGCCTCAAAGAGTTAGGCACCAGCATCTACCTTCGTTGGCAACCCAAGCACCTCGCCAAGCGACTGATGCTCACCGACTTATCCCTTCGCCCCGTATTGCAGGGGCATACGGAAGAAGAGTTGCTCGCCTTCATCACGCCGCACTTAGAAGCCCGCGAGCCTTACTATCTGCAAGCAGACTATGTGGTAGATGCACCTGTGGGCGAAAGCATCGCCGAAGAAGATGACGAGCGCTTAGCGCAATTATTATATAAACTGATAAAAGAAGAAAAATGATGACTATCAACGACATACAAGACGAGATTATCGAAGAGTTCAGTAGTTTTGACGATTGGATGGATCGCTATTCGCTGCTGATTGATTACGGCAACGGGTTGGAGCCTTTTCCCGAAGAAGCCCGCACGGAGCAAAACCTGATAGACGGCTGCCAATCGAAAGTATGGTTCACTGCCCGCGTGGAAGACGGGAAGATTATCTACCAAGGCGACTCGGATGCTATCTTAGTAAAAGGCATCGTGGCGCTGCTTATCCAAGTTTTGAGCGGGCATACGGCGAAAGAGATAGTGGATGCTGACCTCTACTTCATCGACCGCATCAGTCTGCGCGAGCATCTCTCCCCCACCCGCAGCAATGGTCTCGTTGCCATGCTCAAGCAGATGCGCGAGTACGCCATCGCTTTTCAAGCCATGGGGAAGTAATGGGGCAGACTGCAAGTTGCAGGTTTTCCCGACTATGTCGGGATAAACAAGTTGCAAGTTTCAGGGTCTGATGCCTTGTAGGATAAGGCGGATGGTTTCCTCTTTGCGGCGGGTGAGGTAAGCGAGTTTTTCTTCGGCAGTGGGATGGAACAAGTCCTCGTACATCGGCAGCGAGAGGAAAGTAAAGATAGTCAGCGAAGCAACATGCAAAAGCAAGTCTTGGGGATGTATCGAAATGATACATCCCTTTTCTCTTTCGCGCTGCACAAGATGGGCAAAACGCTGATACGTAAAGACATACTGCGGATTATGCTGCACTATCTCCAAGATAGCGGCACGCCGCGAGGGATTGTGGATAAGTTCGTTCAGTACGAAATACGGCAGGTTGGGCGACTGCAAGAGCGTGTCAAAATAGAGCGAGACACAATGTCGTATCTGCTGCTCGAAGGGCGCATCGCTCTGCAAGGAGGCATTGATGACCTCCAACATGCGTCCCGTCTGCTCCATGAAGATACCCGCAAAGAGTTTCTCCTTGGTGCGAAAATAGTAGTGCACAAGGGCTTGGTTGCAGCCTGCAAGGCGAGCAATATCCGTGGTGGAAGTGGCTGCAAAGCCGTTTTGAAAGAAGAGTGTTTTTGCCGCTTCGAGAATGCGGCTTTCCATGGAAGTCTGGGTCATATTCATTTACACAAAAACTAACAATAATACTTACAAAAATATCCTAAAACTTTATTTTGAACAAATATTTCCAAAAATTATTCATTATTTTCTAAACATGTAATTATCATATAATTAACCATTAATTTTGCTATGAAAAAATTATATGAATAATTACACGATAATTATATGTTAAAAAGTCCTTACACGAAAATTGCATGTTCACGGTATTAGTTTTCAAGGAGGAAGTGGAGGCGGTTGTAGATGTTGGCGGCGGAGGTGCCTGCGTCGAAGTCGAGGAAGAGGAGCGAGAGACGCGGGTAGGTCTGCTTGATTCGTTTCTCTATTCCCTTGGAGATGATATGGTTAGCGATACAGCCGAAGGGTTGCACCGACACCACTTTCTCCACCCCCGACTCCGCCAGCGCACAAATCTCGCCGGGCAGGAACCAGCCTTCGCCGAAGTCCGCCGCGGGGTGGATGACCTGCTCTGAGAGGCGGCTAATCGTGAAGATGTCCTCAAAGTAGCGATAGAAGGGGAAATCCGCGCAGAGTGCGTCGTACTGCTTCGCCACTCGCAGTAGCACCTTGTGCCCCAGCGACATGACCCACAGAGGCGTGTGCATGGACTTGATGTGGTACTTGCGGTTGATGTGTGCATTGGGGAAGGAGGTAGAGAAGAAGCCCGACTGCGCAGTCGGCACTTCCTCCTCCCCGCGGTCGATAAGCCACTGAACGACAGAGAGATTGCTGAAAGCGTTGTTCTTGACGTTGATTTCTCCGACCAGCCCCACTCGCGGCACTTGCTTGTGCAGGTCAATGGTTTGCTTAAACTCCTCCACGGCTTCCGTCAAGAGGCGGTGGAGCGCTTTGTAGTCGCGCTTTGCGAGGAGAGGTTGTGCGGCAGCGATATAGTGGTCGTAGAGCCTGCGCGCAGTGCCACGCTCCTTCTCCCGCGGCGCGGAAGGATAGTAGAGTTTGGCAAGCGCGTCGGCATAGAAGAGTGCCTCGATAGTCGGGCGCGCTTTCTTGCGCCACGGAATCTCGAAGCCCGGCTGGAAGTTGCCCATGCTCGCGCCTGTCGCCACGGAGATGACCGGCACCTCGGCAAAGCCTGCCGCCACGAGGGCGTTCTTGATGAGCGCATAGTAGTTGGAGGCGCGGCATTGTCCGCCCGTTTGCGTGATGGCGACGGCGGTGTTGCTCAGGTCGTACTTGCCCGATTTGAGTGCCCGCAACAGGCTGCCAATCACGATGGTAGCGGGGTAGCAGATATCGTTGTTGGCATCTTTCAGTCCTTCCTCAGCATCGGCTTGGCAGCCCATCGGCAGCGGCTCCACACGGTAGCCCGCCATGGCGAGGATGGTAGGGATGAACTCGGTGTAGCCCTCCGCGAAATAGGGCGCGATGATGGTGCGCCTGCGGTCTTCGGGCAAGAAAGGCTTGGTGGTGATGGGGGAAGGACAGCTTTGCTGTCCGACCGCTGCGCTGAAAGACCGCGCTCTGCGCTGTCCGACCGCTGTCCGGGTACGCCCCGACCCGTCGGGGCTGAAAGACCACTTTGTTGCCCGACCTCTGCGCTAAGCGACTGACTTACATTAGATACTATATCAGTCTGACAGCGCGAAGCGCGGTCGGACAACGCAGTGGTCGGACAACGCAGTGGTCGGACAGTCGTCAGACGGTTTTTCAGCGTCAGCGGTCGTGGTGTCCCCGACAGTGCTTTCTATCAGGGAGCGGACGCGGAGACGGAGGCTGCCGATGTTGTTCACATCGTCTATCTTCAATATAGTCAGGTTTTTGTGGTAGCGGCGAAGCACTTGGCGCACTTCGTCCAAGATGAAGGCATCGGGTCCGCAACCGAAGGAGGTGAGTTCTACCATGTGCAGGCGCGGATAGGTGTGCTTGCCCACGAAATACGCCGCTTTGAAGATACGGTTGGGGTATGCCCATTGGCAGAGCGCGTTCAGTTCGTATAGTGTCTATTTAGAAACGCAATATTCCCCCTCCCCCTGTTAGCCCTGTGAAGGGTACTGAAACAGGGCTAACAGGGAGGGG
>JAXDTJ010000046.1:0-27198 GCA_034090015.1 Paludibacteraceae bacterium
ACTTAAAACTATCAATTCTACTAAGTAACCTCATTTATAAAGAAAAAGAAATGCTTTATTTGCATATGTCGAAAAAATGCAGTATCTTTGCAACGAAATGAATTTTTATTTATCAAATATATTGAGTTCTATCATTGAAGAAACTTCAAAGGCACGTTTTAGTACTTCGTTAGAGGTTGTACAACGTGTGATGGGAGTACCTATGATTGCAGTGCAGAATATAGCACGCAATATTGGTGTCAATGACAATATCAAGGGAAGCGCATGTATAGATGAAAATGCGCTTGTCTATTTTGCGGATGCGTATGCTCGCAAGATGAAAGCATATTTTAATCGGACGCGTTGTGCTGTGAATCGGTTGAGTCCCGATGAACAACGTGCTTTTTTCCAATTTTGTGATGAATTTAAGAAAACTCATGTATTGTGTACAAAACTGCTTACATGGAATGACATAGATGAAGAGGCCATCCGGGAGCAGTTTATTTATGAGGTAAAGAAACAAACTACTAATATAGAAGTCCAACCTGCTTCTATATTCAAGTATATTGCATCGGATATTTCTGTCTATTGCTTAGAACCATTAGAACATATAGCATGGGAGCATGAGATAAAAGAAAAGCGGGCAATGGTAATGCGAAAAGTAATGCGTAGTTACTTGTATAACGCAAAAATAAGCAAACCTAAATCTAAACAATTTGGTGATGATGCACTACGTCTCTTATTCGTAACGTCTCATTATCATGTATATATATCATCTGATGATGATGTTTCTGCAGATATAAACGATAATAGGAAAGGTCTTTTGATAGACCGATTTATTAATCGCTCTCTGCAGATAGCATGTTGAATCTATCTGAAGAGTGCATATACAAAAATTATAATGTATGCATAATATAGATAGTTTTTTTCTAAAAAGGAACTTTATATAGCGCAGTTCGTCAATGGCACTAACATTGCGGATAGTATCTCTAAGCGCGGAGAAAGGACGTTTCCACATGAAAATTTGAACTTAATAAAAGATTTTGATTTCACGGAAACGAATGGATTCCCTATATTAAAACCATATAATGGTGCGATTGATTACGATTTCGTACCATATACGGAAAGAAAGAAATATGGTGGTAACCAACATGCCATACATTTCTTTCTGTATGATTGCTGTTTTAGTGGATTGTGGAAAAAGTTAGATACACGAACCTACGAAATGCGTGATTATGAGTTGCTATTAACACCTGATTATAGTCTTGGGGTGGATGTTCCTGATTTTTGTAACAAGCGTCATTTATATATGACTCGTTTTGTGGGTGCATATTGGCAACAATGTGGTTATAATGTTTTACCTACTGCTAGTTGGGGAAATGTAGATTCTTTTCGATATTGTTTTGAGGGACTACCTGAACAAAGTTTATTAGCGGTAAGTGGTATGGGACATCATAAATCCCGTGCACATAAAATGCTTTGGCAAGAGGCATTGCGTGAATTAGAAAAACAGAAGAAACCAACTGCTATTCTTGTCTATGGAGATGAGGAATCTGTTCCCAATTTGCAAACTCCACTTTTATTTATACAAAGTTTTATTTCAAAAAAGTTTAGACATGAGTAAATTCATAAATTTGTATGTTCGTCCCGAGGATGAACAGTATTTAGAGACAATGAAGAATGAATACGTCTCCAATGAGGAGAAACAATTCTTCGAAGTAATGAGCCATAAGATTCATCATGAGCCCGCTCCGGCAAATGACCTAATCATGCATGAAGATAGTAACGATGATGGTATCTACATTGTTAGGTGCTACGATTCTGAGTTTATTAATGGAAAGCATAAAGGGCAAGATTTTGCGGAAGAAGTACACGCAATGACCTTGAAAGAAGCGATGAATACCAATTTCAAAGAGTGTCATTTCTCTGAGCAGAATATCACTTTGATAGACTGGCTACGCCATCGTAATTATGCAGGAGTAGAATATGACCACAACTATAACCTATTGTAAATTATGGGAAATGGAAATGAATATAATCCGTCGGGCGGATTTAGTACATATCTATACGAGACGGTTGGTCAGCCAGTTACTATCAATGGATATAAATGTAAGATTGTTCAAATGAAGACTGATAAAGGTAAAAACGGATATCATGCCGGATTACCTGCATTTGCTAATACATCAGACATTTATGTGGGGCTTGGTCCTCAAAATAAGCCTCGTCAAATGCGTTTGTATGTCAACCGAAAGCAAGTTGTTGATTTCGATTGGGGACATGCACATCAAAATTCGGATGGAAAGAAATTTGTTAAGGGTACAGTGCATGTGCAGCGTTATTTTGGAGCAAAGGGAGGTGATGCAAGATACATGAGCAATAGTGAAATAAAGAAGTATGGTGCCATAATCAAATACTTTTGTCCTGAAGTAAAGTTACGACCATAGTATTTCTGTGGTATACGCTGTAAATTCCTTCGATACCCCCACCACCGCCCATGCCGGCAGCAGTATCATGGAAGACGGCACCGACTACACCCTCCGACTACACCATCTTCGTCTCTTTCTAACCAAAACAAACACAACCGCCTAACTTTTGGGTTAGACGGTTGTGTTGATAGGGTTACTTTTCTCCGTTCAGGGGATTGGGTTGTTTTTCTTTGTTTGCCTTCTTTTCGGCTTTCTTTGTCTCTTCGGGAGCCTTTTTCTTCTCTGTGGGAGCCTCCTTCTTCGTCTCCGCGGGAGCAGTTTTCTTTGTCTCCGCGGGAGTACCATTCTTCGGCTCTTTCTTAGGCGCGGCAGGAGTAGCTTTCTTTATTGTCTCCTTTTTGGGAGCAGCGGGAGCGGCTTTTTGCGGCTCTTTCTTCTCCTCTGTGGGAGCCGTTTGCTTCTCCTCTGGCTTGTCGGCTTTCTTCTCGTCTTTTTTCTCCTCTTTGGGCAGTTGCAATGGGTTGCCCTGCGCATCGAAGAAACGAGTTTCCAGCATGCCGAGGCTCTGGTTCTCAATCACTCTGACGCCGAACTTGCGCCGCCACTGGCTGGCTAAACTGCTGAAGAGTCCGCGCGTGGCGTAAGAATAGACGAAGGGGTGAAGATGCAGTCGCAATCGCTTGCCGAAATGTTCGGTGAAATGCTCTATCTCTTCCTGCACTTGGTCGGTGAAGAGTAGGGTGGGTTGCACTTTGCCTTTTCCCATACAGGTCGGGCATACCTCCATCACCTCCATCTCTACCGCGGGGCGCACGCGCTGGCGTGTGATCTGCATCAGTCCGAACTTGCTGAGCGGCAGCACGTTGTGGCGTGCACGGTCGCGCTCCATCAGTTTGCGCATGTAGTCGTAGAGTTGCTGTTGGTGCTCCTTCGAGTCCATGTCAATAAAGTCCACGATGATGATGCCGCCTATATCGCGCAGCCGCAACTGGTGCGCCAACTCCTCGGCTGCCAGCATGTTGAACTGGTATGCGTTCTCCTCTTGGTCTTCAAAAATCTTTTTGCTTCCTGAGTTCACATCAATAGAGAAGAGTGCCTCGGTGCGGTCGATGATCAGGTAGCCGCCGTGTTTGAAGCCAACCACGCGCCCTAAGCCTGTTTTCATCTGTCGAGTGATGTCGAACTTGTCAAAGATCGGTTGTGTCCCTTCGTAGAGTTTCACAATTTTTGCGCTCTCCGGCGCAACGAGTTCCAGATACTGCCTTACCTCGTCGTAAACGCCTTGGTCGTTGACCTGAATGGAGGTGAAGTCGGGAGACAACACATCGCGAATGATTCCGATGGTGCGCCCTATCTCCTCGCTCACGAGGCTGACGGGTTCTTTCTTCTGGAGGGATTTGACGGTGTCTTCCCAGCGTTGCACGAGCAGCCGCAACTCGTTGTCCAACTCCGCGGCGCGCTTGTCCTCCGCCACGGTGCGTACGATGATGCCGAATCCTTGGGGTTTAATGGAGAGCAACAACTGCTTGAGTCGCGAACGCTCTGCCTCCCGTTTGATTTTCTGGCTCACCATCACGCCGTCCGCAAACGGTATGAGCACCATGTTGCGTCCTGCAATGCTGATTTCTGCCGTCAAGCGCGGCCCTTTGGTGTTGATGGGCTCTTTGGTTACCTGTACGAGAATGGGGTCGCCCACTTTCAGCACATCGGCTATCTGCCCTTCTTTGCCCACCTCGGGCTCGCGTTTGATTTTGTCCGTTGCCGGCACTTTTCTTCTGTCCGACACCGCTTTCGTAACATACGAACGCAAAGTGCGGAACTGTGCACCCAAATCCAAGTAATGGAGAAAAGCTTCTTTCTCATAGCCTACATCCACAAAGACTGCATTCAGCGCGGGCATCACTTTCTTCACTCGCCCGTAGTAGATATTCCCCACTGCGAAGTTGTCTTGATTCCGCTTCTCGCGGTTCACCTCTTGCAGGCGGTCATCCTCTGTTAGCGCGATAGCAATCTCTTGTGGCTGTACATCCACAATCAATTCGCTTTTCATACTACATAGATAAATAAAATTAGTTCAATAGAGTTCAATGGTAGCGCCCCTTTTTTCAATTTGAAAATTTATAAATCCCGACAGGTCGGGACAAGTTCCGCAAATTTGAAAATGGCCTTGCGGCGAAAATCATTTTCAAATTTTCAAATTCTTAATTTTCAAATTTATTACATTTGGCGACTACCCTGAACAATATTGAACACACACGCTAAATCGTCTTATTTATGCTTATGACGATTCTTGCGCAAACGTTTTTTACGCTTGTGAGTAGACATCTTATGTCTCTTATGCTTCTTTCCGTTTGGCATAATTGTTAGTTATTAAATGGTTAATTATTATGTTGTTTTCGTAAGTTTGCGTATTAGCGTACTTCCTTTGCGAAATCGCGGGAAGCCTTGAAAGCAGGAATCTTATGCTCGGGCACCTCTACGCTGGTGTTTGCAAGTATGTTGCGTGCAATCTTGGCAGCGCGGGTCTTGGTGGTGAATGTGCCGAAACCGCGGAGATATACGCTCTCGCCGTTCGCTACTGTTTTCTTGATGTTGCTCATCGCAGACTCCAGTATATGACCTATTGATTTCTTGTCATAACCGGTCTTGATTGAAATTTCCGTGATAAGTTCTGCTTTTGTCATAACAGTTAATGATTTTATTGCGTTATTTACGTTAGTTGCTTTGGTCTTGTTATTTTCGTAGTGAGTATAGTTTGTAGCGGTATTTCCCCGTAGCCGTTCTTCTTTCCGCGAAAATCGGTGCAAAGTTACTATAAATTATTGAAATACAAAAGTTTTTTTTGAAAAAAATTGCTTTTTCGTGCATTTTTTTGTAATTTTGCGCCCCGAAAAGGGAATAAATGCGTTTCAAGTTTCAAGTTTCAGGTATAGTAACCTTTAACTCAACAACTTGAAACCAGAAACTTGAAACTTGAAACTTGAAACCAGAAATACAGAATATGCAAACTTCTCTCCTTCATACTGCTCTTTATCGTTGGTACGACCAAAATCACCGCGTACTGCCATGGCGTGATTCGGATGACCCCTATGCCATCTGGATTTCCGAGATTATCTTGCAGCAGACTCGCGTGGCGCAGGGGATGGACTATTTCCTGCGGTTTATGCAGCGATTTCCTGATGTGCGAACATTGGCTGAGGCAAACGAGGATGAGGTGCTTCGTTACTGGCAGGGGCTCGGCTACTACTCCCGCGCCCGCAACCTCCACAAAGCGGCGAAGATGATGGTGGAGCAGGGCTGGTTGCCTTTCCCTCAGACCTTCGAGCAGATACGCCTTCTCCCGGGCGTGGGTGATTATACGGCAGGGGCAATAGCATCCTTTGCTTACAACCTGCCTTATCCCGCTATGGACGGCAATGTATATCGGGTGGTGGCGCGGCTCTTCGACTGCGATATGCCTTTCGACACCACGCAGGGGAAGAAGCATTTTCACCAACTGATAGAGCAGATATTAGACAAGTCGAATGCGCGACTGTTCAACTCCGCCGTGATGGAGTTCGGCGCACTCTATTGCACGCCCTCGTTGTCTCCATCCGAAGACGAGGAAAATCGTTGCACGCGCTGCCCATTGCAGGTGCATTGCCTTGCTTTTCAGCACCATACGGCGGAACTGCTGCCCGTGCGCAAGCCCCGACCCCAACTGCGAGACCGCTATCTGAACTATTATATATATGTTTCCCGCGCGCACGAGGGCGAGGAGCCGCAGACGCTGATTCAGCAGCGGACGGGCAAGGATATATGGCAGCATTTGTATGAGTTTCCTTTGCGCGAGACGCAGGATGCACTTCTGCCGCCCAAGAAGGGCGTGGTGTATCGCGACTTTACGCATGTTCTCTCTCATCAGCGCCTCCATGCTCGCTTCTTCTACCTCCCTGTGGATACATTGCCGAAGATTGCGGGCACGATGGTAGTGGAGTGGTCGCGCTTGGATGATTACGCCTTCTCTCGCCTCACGCTAAATGCCCTCAGTGTATTGACTCGTTAATCACCCGTTAATCACCCGTTAATCACCCGCTCTTAACATGATAAAAGAATTTATCTACTCTAACATATAAAGTATATGGCAATATATTATCAACATCCTATGAACGTGTGCCGTGCTTCGGCGGGGACGGGCAAGACCTTCACGCTGGCAGCCTATTATGTGGGGCTGCTCTTGAGCGGCGAGAGTTATCGCAACATCCTTGCGGTAACCTTCACCAACAAAGCCACCGCCGAGATGAAGGAGCGTATCTTAGGCTACCTCTACGGCATAGCCACCGGCACCGGTGATGAGGCGTTTTTGAAGAAAGCGTTGGAGTTGAGCGGGAAGGGGTCAGTGGTCAGTGGTCAGTGGTCAGTGGTCAGTGGTCAGTGGTCTGTGCGAGCGCGGGCGGAACAGTGCTTCCGCGAGATGTTGCTGGACTATGATAATGTGCAGGTTAGCACTATCGACTCCTTCTTGCAGACGCTACTCGCAGGCATGGCGAAGATGCTGGGAAAGGCGGCAGGCTTTCGTGTAGAACTGAACCTCAAGCAAGTGATTACTAAGGCAGTTGACCGACTGCTTACCACCGATATGAGCCCGACCTTACAACAGATAATGGGCGACTATTTGCAGGAGCAACTGCGTCAGGAAGGGCGTTGGGACATACGACAGACGCTCATCAACTTGGCGCTGGACCTCTACAACGAGCAGGTGCAGATGCTGGTGTCGGACGGCAAGGTGGAGTTGGATGAGAAGACGATAAGTGGCTACAAACGCAGTTTGGACCGCTGGGCGCAGTTGCCCGCCATGCAGAACCTGCAGAACATGGTGGCGCAGGCGAGGACTGCCAATGAAGCATTAGCGAAACCGGATAAGGATGTGGGGAAAGCTATCACGCGCATAGAGCGCTCGCTTGCGGGCGATAGGACGCTTCCGAGCAAAGACTGCTTTCGCTGGCTGACGGAGAAGAAGTTGGAGAAAACCACCGACCCACTGCTGCTGAATATCAACGAGCAGGCGTCGCGCTGCGGGAAGATATACCGCGAGTGTATGCTCACCTGCTCATGTCTGAACGATATGCGGCTGATGAAGAGCCTACTGCAAGAGATAGAGACCTGTCTGCAAGACGAGAACCGTATGCTGCTTGCTAAGACGGCAGACACCCTACGCAATGCCCTCAAAGAGGGCGATGCGGACTTCGTATTGGAGAAAGCCGGTATCCGCTACAAGCACATCATGATAGACGAGTTCCAAGATACCAGCACACTCCAGTGGCAGGTGTTTCAGCCCCTGATAGCCGATGTGCTGGCTGGCGAAGGACACACGCTGCTCATCGTAGGCGACATCAAGCAGAGCATCTACCGTTGGCGCAACGGCGACTGGCATATCATGGCGGAACTCGGTACGGAGAAAGACCCCTTCCAAACCTACTTCAACAAGGACTTTGCGCCGTTGGTGAAGAACTTCCGCTCTCGGCGAAACGTGGTGCAGTTCAACCTACAAACCATGATGCGCGTGTGCGACCTCAATGAGGAGAATAAGAAGATAAAAGGGCTGTATGATGAGGGGTATAGGACCCCCTCTAACTCCCCCTACGAAGGGGGAGATAACCTCTCCGATTTCTACAACAGCAAGAACGATGGCGGCTTTGTGCGCCTGCGGGTGTATCCCAAGTGCAGGGCAACGAAGAAGAAAACGGCAACTTCCGCAGGCGAGACGCCTGCGTCCCCAGTATCACTTGCCGAGCAGACCTTGCAGACGGAGCGGGTGCAGCAAGATATACTGACGGATATGTTCGCCACCATCCGCCAACTGTTGGACAAAGGCGAGCGCGCATCGGACATCATGATATTGGTGCGCATAAACAAACAGGCGCAGCAGGTGGTGGACTTCTACAACGCGCAGGTGGAATGGCACAACGAGGTGCGTATCGTCTCTGCCGACAGTTTCCATATCGACCAATCGCAGTCCGTGCAGATGATTATAAACGCCCTCTTGGCGACTGACCCCGCGCAGAACATCGCACTTCGTTATGTGGACCTGCACCTGCCCGAGCATCACCCCGCGAAAGCGAACCTGCAAGAGCGGCTTGCAGCGACCAACGACTTGCCGCTCTACGAACAAGTGCAAGCCCTCATACGACTGCTACTGTGCGACGAAGAGGGTAGGTTTATGCCCGACGACATCGCTTATGTTCATTGTTTCATGGACAAGTTGATGAACTATGTCGCTACCGAGGGAGCCAATAGGCAGGCTTTCTTGCAGTATTGGGCGGATATGATGCACACCGACTCCATCTCTGCGCCGGACAGCAACGCCATGCGTATCATGTCTATCCACTCCTCTAAGGGCTTGGAGAGCAAGACGCTGTTCATCCCCTTCTGCAACTGGGCAGTGGTGGACAATACGAAGCACCCCAATCTGTGGTGCGAGGCTTGCGTGGAGCCGCAGGGCAATGTGAAGCGGCTGAAGCAGGTGCCTATCCCATGGAAACAGGCGATGGAGGGTACGGGCTACGAGGCGGCGTATCAACAGGAGGCGGAGGCGCAACGCGTGGATAACCTCAACCTGCTCTATGTGGCGCTCACCCGCGCTGCCGACAACCTTTACCTCTACACCGACTGGCTTGTGCAGACGAAGGAGGGCGAAGTGGACCAACATGTGGGGACGCTGCTGATGAATGCCTATGTGCTCAAGGAGGCGGCATTGGAGGCATTTGAGAACTATTCTGACGAGACGAAGCCTTGCTTTGCAGAATATCTCTTAGGCGAAGCGCCGTATATTCACCGCCCCAAGCAGGAGCAGAAAGCGGACTTATTCTCATTCCGCAACGCCGAGGAGGTGCAGGCTGCCATGCAGAGCAACGACGACCAAGTGCGTTTCCGCCAGTCGCAGGAGTCGATGCTCTATGGTTTGTTCGGCGAGGAGAAAGCGGAGCAGATGATAGCGCATATCAATATCGGCTCGTTCTGCCACGATATACTGGCGCACATGGTAACGCGTGAAGAGCAGGCGGCGGTGGTGGAGCGTTATATGCAACGCGGCGTGATAGAGTCGGAGGCGCAACGTTGTGAGGTGGAGTCGCTGCTGAACCGCGCGTGGGAGAACCCGCAGATGTGCGAGTGGTTTGACGGTTCGTGGGACTTGCTCCGCGAGCAGGCGATGATGGTGAATGGCGAGGAGAAGCGCCCTGACCGCGTGATGCTCAAAGGCGACAAAGCGATAGTGCTGGACTATAAGTTCGGCGCACCCAATCCAAAGTACCACAAGCAGGTGGCAGACTATATGGAGGTAATGCGCCTCCTCGGCTACCGCGAAGTGGAAGGCTACCTCTGGTACGCACAACAAGGAAAATTAGAACGCGTTAATGCGCTGTCTGACCGCGCTTCGCGCTGAAAGACCGTCTTACGACTATCCGACAAACGACCGCTCACTTCGTTCGCTGTCAGACTGATTTAGTATCGAAAGGTAAATCAGTCGTTCAACGAAGCGGTCGGATAGTGAACGAAGTGAGCGGTCAGACAGTGAAACGGTCTTATAATCAATAAAATCTTATGAATAGTTTCCTACAACAAACAGCCCAAGATATAGTGAACCACTACACGTGGGAGGGACTACGTGATGTAACGCTTGTGTTCCCCTCGCGGCGCGCGGGGCTGGTACTGAAAAACGAGTTGAAGCAACTGCAACGGGCTGAGCATCCTGCCCCCGTCTTTCTGCCCACTATCACCACGCTGAGCGAACTCTTCGACACCCTCTCGCCGCTGCAAGAGGAGGACGAACTGAGGCTTATCTGCCGACTATTCCGTATTTACCAAGAGGTTACCGGCGAGCAGATAAAGCTCGATTTGTTCTATGGCTGGGGGCGACAAATCATCTCCGACTTCAACAATATCGACAAAGCCGTACCCCAAAATGAGGTGAAAGCCTTTTTTGAGAACACTATCGCGGCGCGGGAATTAGAGCAGGTAAAGTTAGACGAAGAGACTGTTGCGCGACTCAAAGACCTGCTTCGCCAGTCAGGTGCAAGCAAAGAGTATAACGAAGAGTCTATCCAATCGAAGTACGATGCCCTGTGGCGCAACCTCTACACCATCTATCTCCGCCTCAATGAGCAACTGCTAAGCGAGGGCAGGGGCTACGAGGGCGCGCGTATGCGTGCCGCCTTAGAGCACATAGACGAGAGACTAGCAGAAGTGGAGGGGAATATGTCCTATTGCTTCATCGGTTTCAACTATCTGCTCCGTGTGGAGAAAGAGTTAATGCGTTGGTTCAAAGACCATCGAAACGGGCGTTTCTATTGGGATTATGTAGAAGACTTCCAAACCAACACCAAGGCATTTGCGTTCGTACAGCAGCATATCCGTGATTTGGGGAATGCCGCTGAACCTATGCCGTGGACGCAACCCAAACCGATAGAGGTCATCGCAACGACCACAGGTAATGCACAGGCGCAGTATGTCGCGCCGTGGCTGCAAACGCACTACACGAAGCAAGGCGAGCGAACGGCAGTGGTGATTTGCGATGAAGGGATGTTGGAGCCCGTCATCTACGCCCTGCCCGCGCTGACCTTAGACGAAGCAAATGAGCCCGCACCTATCAACATCACCAAGGGCTTCCCGCTTGCCAACACCAAGGTCTATGCCCAAGTGCTGCAAGTGCTGGAGCAACAAACAATCAAGAATACTGGGGACGCAGGCGTCTCGCCTGCGGGAACTCCTCACGAAGAGATATCAGCCATATTGGACTTGCTGCTACAAACGCTTGATCCCGACAGGTCGGGACAAGTTGAGAACCAAAAGTCTCCCCTTAAGGGAGATGTAGAGGGTCGTGAGGGTCTTAACAATTGGCATACGCTCCTGCTGCGCGAGTCTGTTTATCAGTTGCGCTGTGCTATCAATCGTTTCCGCCAACTCACCTCCGAACCGCTCTTGCGCGAGGCAATCACCTCCCTGCCGCTGTTGCGCAACCTGCTGGTGCATTTCCTGAGCGGCATCTCGCTGCCTTTCAACGGCGAGCCGATTACCGATATTCAAGTGATGGGTGTGCTGGAGACCCGTATGCTTGATTTTGATAACTTGCTGTTGCTCAATGTGGAAGAAGGCGTGGTGCCCCAACAGCAGGCTGACCTCTCCTTTATTCCTTATTACCTGCGCAAGACCTACCACATGCCTACCAAAGACGAGGGGGCATTGGTCTATGCCTACAACTTCTTCCGACTCATGGCGCGGGCAAAGCATGTTACGCTGCTTTTCAGCGAAGCCGAGACCGCTATGGGGCGCAAAACAATGTCCCGCTTTATCATGCAGATGATGGTCAATCCCAAACATTTCACCATCCGCAAACTCTCACTGAATGAAGCAAAACACTCCTATTCCGATAACTCAGACTATTCAGATTATTCTGATATTTCAGAGACGAAGGTTATAAGTCCTTCATCCTGTGTCCTTCATCCTTCATCCAATGAGACTTTCTCCCTCCCCTGTAGGGAGGGCTGGGGAGGGTCCTCCCTTTCCCCCTCCGCCATCAACACCTACATCGAGTGCCGCCGCAAGTTCTATTGGCAGTATGTGGAGCACCTCCGTCAGGTAGAGCCCGACACACTTATTTTCGCTTCCAACACGCTTGGCACCTTCGTCCACCGCGTGATGCAAGACTTGTATCAAGACAGACTGAACACCCCGCTGTATACCGAATGGTTGGAGCAAACCGCCAACGACACCGCGCTGCTGACCGCCACCCTTCGGCGAGCCTACGACGAGGTGAGCCAAGAGAGTGGGGTGGAGTACCATTTCGACCGCCATCCGATGGAGAACATCGTGATTATTGAGTTTGTGAAGAACATCTTGCGCCGCGATAAGCAAGACGCACAAGACCACGGATTGACGATACTACTCACGGAGGAAAAACACTATTTCATGCTGGATGGCGTGAAGATAGGCGGCAGCATCGACCGCATGGATAAGTTAGGCGATAGGGTGCGCATAGTGGACTACAAAACGGGCTCCTACCAAGCCAAGCAATTAGAGACTACGTGGGATGAACTATTAGAATCTCCCAATGCACATTATATCCTCCAAACGCTCATCTACAGCGAAGCCGCACTACACGAAAATGTGAAAATGTGTAAATCCCGACAGGTCGGGACAAGTTCCGAAAATTTGAAAATGAATGGTTCTGCAAGCCAATTTTCAAATTTACAAACTTGCAAATTTTCAAATTTACATTTGACTCCCCATCTATATTTTACCCAAAAGAATCTCAACCAAACGGACGGCATGGTGAAGATAGAGGGGGCTGCGATAGAAAATTACCTCGACATCCGCAACGAGTTTCTCGAACGACTGCAAAAGAAAGTGTCGGACATCAAGTCCGACACCGAGTTCCCGATGGTAGCAGAAGACCAATGTAAGTCCTACTGCCCCTTCCGCTTGCTCTGCGGCAGAGAGGGGTAACAATTAATAATTAACAATTAAGAATTAACATGCCACTGCTCTTTTTCTCGGGTGCATGTTAATTATTAATTGATAATTGTTAATTCATAAATTCCTTCTTGTATAATTCAATAAAAAGCAGTATCTTTGCACCCGCTATCGGACTATTCCGCATGGCAAAATCGTAAATCGTAAATCGTAAATTTCTAAAATGATGCATAAATCCGGTTTTGTAAATATCGTAGGCAACCCCAATGTGGGCAAATCGACGCTGATGAACGCGCTCGTGGGTGAGCGTCTGTCTATCATCACTTCCAAGGCGCAGACCACGCGTCATCGTATCATGGGTATCGTCAACGGAGAAGACTTCCAGATGGTCTATTCCGACACCCCGGGCGTGCTGCAACCCAACTACAAGTTGCAGGAGCAGATGTTGGAGTTCTCGCGCTCGGCGTTGGTGGACGCGGATGTGCTGCTCTATGTAACCGATGTGCAGGACAACCCCGACCGCAACGCCGACTTCCTCGAAAAGGTGAAGAAGATGGCGGCTTCGCGGGCGCGTGTGTTCCTCGTAATCAACAAGATAGACCTCACCACGCAGGAGACCTTAGAGCAGTTGGTGGCGTTTTGGCAGAAACTGCTGCCCGAGTCAACCGTCTTCCCCATCTCGGCGCGCGAGAAGTTCGGCGTGGCGCAACTCTTCGATGCCATCCGCGACGCCCTGCCCGAGTGCCCGCCCTTCTTCCCGAAAGACCAACTGACCGACAAGCCCGCCCGCTTCTTCGTGGATGAGATAATCCGCGAGAAAATCCTGCTCAACTACGACAAGGAGATTCCTTATAGCGTGGAGGTGGAGGTGGAGTCCTTCCACGACGAAGAGCCTTCCGAGCAGCACAAGAAAGGCATTATCCGCATTAGCGCGGTCATCTACGTGGAGCGCGAGAGCCAAAAAGGCATCATCATCGGCAAAGCGGGCTCAGCGCTGAAGCGCGTAGGCTCGCTGGCAAGGGCGGACATCGAGGAGTTCTTCCAAAAACCCGTTTTCCTGCAACTGTTTGTGAAAGTGGATAAGGACTGGCGCAGCAACCAAAACCGCCTGAAACACTACGGGTATGATTTGAATTAAAATCCAATTTCTTTTCCCAACTATGAAAGCACGTTTATCCGAATGGCTTAACTCTTTGTCGGGAGCGCTCGGCGACTCTTTCTATGCCACTCCGCTCAAGAACGAACCCGGCTGGTGTATCATCCGTCAGAAGCCGCGCAAGCGTCCGAAGGGATGGAAGATGTCCGACGAGCAGGCGAAGCAGGTGGACGCTATGCGCAACCGTCAGGCATTGGCGTCGGCGGCATACCGCGACCCCGAGCAGCGAGCACGTTACCAAGCAGAGTACGAAGCCTGGCTCGAGAGCGAACACAAACGTGGACGCTACACCCACATGTACAACGGCAAACATGTCCGTTTCCTCTGGGACTATATCCGTTACCAATTCTAACCGCTGTATATCATTTATCCCTCAGCCATTCTAATCGGTATCTAATCGGTATCTGTTCGGTATCTGATCGGTATCTGATCGGGTCAGAGAGCAGACTCTATCGAGACTCGACCGAGACTCTACCCACACATCCTACCGAGTGTACCAGCGACATGTCGGGGCTAAAATAGAGCCCCCTCTTCCCGCGTATCCACACCCAAAATCATAAAAATGCAAATTTTATTTGCACAATTCAAAGAAAAACACTACCTTTGGACCGCAGTTGATACATGGGGAGTACATATTTATTTAGTAGCGTTATAAGCCGAACTTGATATTTTGAAACTTCGACACTTTCAAAAAGTCAACTATACATTCAAGCATGGGTTTATGCACGCTCACGCGTTGCGTGAGTTTTCTGTGCGTAAATTTGAATGTATAAGGGTAGTCGAAGACCTCAGAATATCAAATGAAGCAACCCGAAAATTCACGCTTTTTTATTTAGATAATGATATACGAGTTGACCTATATTGCTTACCTAATGCAAGCCGAGATTTATCCCGACATGTCGGGAAGGGGCGAAATAAAACAAGCATAGGGGCTCGCCCCTACGAAAACGCGGCACACACACCATGCAAGCCCTGTAAGGGCGATATAAACCAGCGTAGGGTGAAACCCTACGTAAAGCAACACCCCCTCAAAAGCAAGCCCCAACGGGGCGACATAACTCAACATAGAAACACTGAAAATAATAAATAATCCACAAAATAACTAATAGTATGAAACGCTTATCTATTCTTTTGCTGTCGCTGCTCTGCACCGCAGCAACTACCTTCGCCTACGATTTCCAATCCGGCGACCTCTACTACAATATCACCAGCGACACCACCGTGGAAGTAACCTACCAAAAATATTGGCAAGAAATTTGGAATAGTGCAAACTACCAAGGTCTAACCACCGCCACCATTCCCGAAACCGTTACCTACAACGGCACTACCTACTCCGTAACGAGCATTGGAGACTATACGTTTGATAATTGCTTTTCCCTCACATCCGTCACCATCCCCAACTCTGTAACGAACATTGGAATGTCTGCGTTCTATGGTTGCTCCGCCCTCACCTCCATCACCATCCCCAACTTCGTAACGAGCATTGGAAACAATGCGTTCTCTGGTTGCTCCGCCCTCACCTCTATCACCATCCCCAACTCCGTAACGAGCATTGGAAACAATGCGTTCTCTGGTTGCTCTTCCTTCACCTCCATCACCATCCCCAACTCCGTAACAAGCATTGGAAACTATGCGTTCATTAGTTGCGAATCCCTCACCTCCATGATGGTAGAAAGTGGGAATACGGTGTACGATACTCGAGAGAACTGCAATGCTATTATTGAGACAGCAAGTAAGACTCTCATTGCAGGTTGCCAATCAACTACCATCCCCAACTCTGTAACGAGCATTGGAGGTAGTGCGTTCTATGGTTGCTCATCCCTCACCTCCCTCACCATCCCCAACTCCGTAACAAGCATTGGAAGTAGTGCGTTCAGCGATTGCTCCTCCCTCACCTCCATCACCATTCCCAACTCCGTAACAAGCATTGGAAGTAGTGCGTTCAGCGATTGCTCCTCCCTCACCTCCATCACCATCCCCAACTCCGTAACAACCGTTGGAGACTATGCGTTTTATAAATGTTCCTCCCTCACCTCCATCACCATCCCCAACTCCGTAACAACCGTTGGAGACTATGCGTTCTATAAATGTTCCTCCCTCACCTCCATCACCATCCCCAATTCCATAACGAGCATTGGGTGGCGTGCGTTCCTAGCGTGCTCCTCACTCACCCAAATCACCTGTTTAGCCCAAACACCGCCAACTTGTGGTGACGATTGTTTCTACGGAGTTCCCCGTACCATTCCTCTCTATGTACCCGACGAGGCGGTGGAGGACTACAAAGCCGCTGCCGTATGGCAAGAGTTCAATATAGTAGCCGAATCGGATGCCCCCACTGCCATTGAGAACGCCCGCAACACCGACACGCACGGCGTGCAGAAACTCCTCCGCAACGGGCAGGTCCTCATCCTCCGCAATGGCGAGACCTACGACATGATGGGGCAGCGGATGTAGTCTCGTGCTATCCCTTCACACCTTATAATAGACACCCTCGTAGTTCCATGCTGCGAGGGTGTCTTTGGTAGGTGGGACACCTGCGTACTCGGACATTGTCAGTCCAAGTCTGCCATTTTGTCAGTACAAGTCTGCCAATTTTCCGTATTTTGCTTTTTGGCACAATGTTTGATACTAAATCAGTGAAAGTTTAGAAACAGGATTAAGGACACAGGATAAAAGACTAAATTGTTTGATTGGAACAAAGAACAAGGAACAAAGACTAAATAGACTCAACTCTGAAAACTCATAGACAAGGTAATAAGTCTTTAATCTTTTATCCTTCATCCTGTGTCCAAAAAGAATCCTTCATCCAACAAAGAATATTAACTAAAAAAGCATAAACGATTATGAGCAAGATTATTGGTATTGACTTAGGAACCACCAACAGCTGCGTAGCAGTGATGGAAGGTAATGAACCTATTGTGATTGCAAACTCCGAAGGCAAGCGTACTACTCCTTCTGTAGTAGGTTTTGTGGATGGCGGCGAGCGCAAAGTGGGCGACCCCGCAAAGCGTCAGGCTATCACCAACCCCACCAAGACCGTTTATTCTATCAAGCGTTTCATGGGTGAGACCTACGACCGCTTGAGCAACGAGATTGCGCGCGTGCCTTACAAAGTAGTGAAGGGCGACAACAACACCCCGCGTGTGGATATTGATGGTCGTCTCTACACCCCGCAGGAAATCTCTGCCATCATCCTTCAGAAGATGAAGAAGACCGCAGAAGACTACCTCGGGCAAGAGGTAACGGAAGCCGTTATCACCGTGCCTGCTTACTTCAACGACTCGCAGCGTCAGGCTACCAAGGAAGCCGGCGAGATTGCCGGACTGACCGTGCGCCGTATCGTCAACGAGCCTACCGCAGCCGCTTTGGCTTACGGCTTGGACAAGTCTAATAAGGACATGAAAATCGTGGTCTTCGACTGCGGTGGCGGTACCCACGATGTCAGCGTCTTGGAGTTGGGCGACGGAGTCTTTGAGGTGAAAGCAACCGACGGTGATACCCACCTCGGAGGTGATGACTTCGACCACCGTATCATCGACTGGCTCGTACAGGAGTTCAAGAACGAGAACGGCGGCGCTGACCTCTCCAAAGACCCCATGGCGATGCAGCGTCTGAAAGAGGCTGCCGAGAAGGCAAAAATCGAGTTGTCGAACACTACGACCACCGAAATCAACTTGCCCTATATCATGCCCGTGAACGGAGTGCCTGCCCACTTGGTAAAGACCCTGACCCGTGCGAAATTCGAGCAGCTGATTGACGACCTTATCCAGCGTACCATCGCGCCTTGCCGCACCGCTTTGCAGAAAGCCGGCATGAGCACCGGCGATATCGACGAGGTAATCTTGGTAGGTGGCTCCACCCGTATCCCTGCTATCCAAGACGCTGTGCAGAAGTTCTTCGGCAAGACCCCGAACAAGGGCGTGAACCCCGACGAGGTAGTAGCCGTAGGTGCAGCCATCCAAGGCGGTGTGCTCACGGGAGATGTGAAGGATGTGCTCCTCTTGGACGTAACCCCGCTGAGCCTCGGTATCGAGACCATGGGCGGCGTGATGACCAAGATGATTGAGAGCAACACCACCATCCCTACCAAGAAGACCGAGACCTTCACCACCGCGGTGGACAATCAGCCTTCTGTGGAAATCAAGGTGCTGCAAGGTGAGCGCCCGATGGCAGCGCAGAACAAGCAAATCGGTATCTTCCACCTCGACGGTATCATGCCCGCACGCCGCGGCGAACCACAGATTGAGGTTACTTTCGACATCGATGCCAACGGTATCCTGAATGTAACCGCCAAGGATAAAGCTACCGGCAAGGAGCAGAAGATTCGTATCGAGGCATCCAGCGGATTGAGCGACGAAGAGATCAAGCGTATGAAGGCCGAGGCTGAGGCTAACGCCGAGGCAGACAAGCGCGAGAAAGAGCGTATCGACAAACTGAACCGCGCTGACGCTACTATCTTCCAGACCGAGAAGCAACTTGCCGAACTGGGCGATAAACTGCCTGCCGACAAGAAAGCGCCCATTGAGGAAGCCCTCAAGAACCTGAAAGAGGCTTACGAGAAGAAGGACGCCGACGCTTGCGAAGCGGCTAACCAAGCCCTGATGACCGCCTTCCAGGCTGCCAGTGCAGAGATGTACAACGCGCAGAATGCAGGCGCGCAAGCAGGCGCACAGAACGCTGACTTCTCCGGCGGATTCAACGGAAACGCTGGCAATAGTTCTGCCAACAACGGTAAGAACGACGGCGGCGCAGAGGACGTGGACTTCGAAGAAGTGAAGTAAAATCGAATTATGAATTATGAATTATGAATTATGAGCACGCCGTCTGTCAATGATTCAGAGCATGAGCACTCATAATTCATAATTCATAATTCAAAATTAAGCCTCCCGTGCGTACCTTCAAGGACATACAACTACTACACTCCATAAGCGAGCTTTGCGAGCAGCAGCGTGCTACCGCAGGGCTCGCTTATCTGTTGCAGGTTACCGGCGGGCAACTGCGCGCCGTCTATGCCGAGCAGGAGTATCTGCTGCAAACGGACGACCTGCTCTTCGGGGCGGTGGGCAATATTTTGCAGTGTGTGGAGCAGTCTGACGACTTCGCCTGCACCATCTACGCCATCGATGTCCGCACGCTGGACGATATCCTTTACGCCTGCCTGCGCGACGAGCGCGGGTGGATAGAGAAGTCGCGCTTCCTTTTGCAGCACCCCGTCATCCGGCTGACCAAGCGCCATGTGGAGATGATTGCCGCCTACCGTGTGCTGGTACGTTTCTATTCCGACGAGCGCAACCACTACGAGCGGCGGGTGGCGTTCTTGCAGGCGCAGGCGATTATCTTCGAGTTGCTGTCGTGGGTGAGCGATGCGATGCCTGCCCAAGGTGCCATTCTCGACAAGATACCGGGGACGCCCCGACCGTGTCGCGGGCGGGGACAAGACTCCTCTAACACCCGTGCGCAGCAGTTGTACTTGCAGTTCCATCGCTTGGTGAACGATACCCACGGCGCGCAGCGGCAGGTGCGCTGGTACGCGCAGCAAATACATATCACCCCCGGTTATCTCCACCAAATCTGCAAACAGGTGGACGGTCGCTCGCCGCAGGAGGTGATTAACGATATCGTCTTGCACGAGATACAGCAACGCCTGCTTGCCACGGACGATTCTGTCAAGCAGATTGCTTTTGCGCTCCATTTCGGCACGGAGAGCAGTTTCAGCAAGTTCTTCCGCAAGCAAACAGGCATGAGCCCCACCGAGTACCGCACTCGGATGTAGAGGGGAGTAATTATTGATACATAAATCGTTTGATGCTCTTTTTCGGAGTCTTGGCAAATTCTTCGTTCTGCACTTCGTAGCCGCATATTTGGCAGTAGTTAGGCAAGCGTTTGTTCACGTTCGCCACCGCTTGCGCCACGAGGTCACGCAATGCCATTGGCTCTACGCCTTCGGCGTTGGGGTAGATAAGTGCCACCAGTTTATTGTCGCGGCTGACGATGAGGGACTCCTCGATGATGTCTTCCGCATTCAGTATTGCCTCTATCTCTTCGGGATAGATGTTCTGCCCGTTCGGGCTGAGAATCAGTGTCTTGCAGCGCCCGCGCAGGTAGATGAATCCGTCTTCGTCAATCACTCCCATGTCTCCTGTGCGCATCCATCCGTCGTCGGTGAACGCTGCCCGGGTGGCTTCTTCGTTCTTGTAGTAGCCCATCATCACGTTGTCGCCTCGCAGCAGTATCTCGCCCGGGATGTTCGCAGGGTCTGTGGAGTCGATACGTATCTCCATACGATCCACCAGCCGCCCGCAACTGCGTGCGCGGAACTCCTGCCAAGTCGCGTAGCCTATGAGCGGCGCGCACTCGGTCATGCCGTAGCCGACGAGGAAGGGGAAACGGATGTCCATCAGGCATTTCTCCACCTCGGGGTTCATCGCTGCCCCGCCGGCGATAAGGCTCTTGAGGTTGCCGCCGAAAGCCGCCATCAGTTGGTCGTGCACTTTCTTGCGTATCATCTTCCCGACCAGGGGCATGTTCCACAGAACTTTGATAACCGGCTTGCTCAGCACGGGTTTGAGTTGCTTCTGGTAAATCTTCTCTAATACGAGCGGCACTGCCACGATGAGCAGCGGCTTGCACTCTTTGAATGCCTGCATGAGGATAGGTGTGGTGAGGCGTGTGATGAAGCACACGTGGGAGCCTCCCGCGAATTGGAAAAGCAACTCCACCAGCATACCGAACATATGCGCCAGCGGCAGCATAGACACCAGCGTCAGCCCCGGGTGGCACTCCATGTTGTCTATCGAATACTGCACGTTGGACGAAAGCGCACGATAGGAGAGCATGACGCCTTTGGGTGAGGATGTAGTGCCGGAAGTGTAGTTGATGAGGGCAAGGTCATCGAGGTTGTTCTCGCGATAATGCACATCCTGCGGAGTGTATCCTTTTGGGTATCGCTGTGCGAAAGCACTATCTAATCCGTCAAACGCATCATTCGCTTGCTCATCCTTAGCATAAGCAAGCGAGAAATCGTCTATCGTGATGATAGCCTCCAAGGCGGGCATCTCCTCCGCGCGCACTTTCTTCACGATGTTCGCGCCTGCGAAGAGCAGACGGGCATCTGAGTGATTAACCAGTTTCTCGATGTCTTCGCCCATGAAGTCGGGCAACATGCTCACTACTACGCGGTCGTTGGTGAGGATAGAGAGGAAACTCACTGCCCAGTTGGAGCAGTTGCTGCCGCAGATGGCAATCTTGCTGCCCGGCGCTACGCCCAGCCGGTCGAAGAGTAGCCCCAGCCGCGCCATCAAGGTCGCCGCCTCGCCGAAAGAGTAGTGTACGTCTTTGTGGAAATCACTGAATGCCGACTCCTTCCAGTTGTCGCGAACCGACTGATTGATATACGAGAACATGTGTCTCGTAGGGTTCATGATACGATAAGTATTTTCCATAAAAAATATATAAAATAGTATCTTTGCTAAAAACCACGCAAAGATACTATTTTTCGACCGACAAAACAAACTAAGGCTTTGCCTATCGTAAAAATTATAGAAAAGGAACAGAAAAACCGCGAATTGGATAAAAGCCGGCTTTGTTATCGGGGGGCTTCCTATGTTATTTGTAAAATTCTAAAAATTGTCAAATTGTCAAATATTATTAGTGTCCGCGGACGAATTGCCTTTCGGGCTGATTGGCGAGGAAGCATTGGTCATCTGACAGTTCCTCCTCGCGGGCGAGGTTCTCTTGGGCGATGTATTCTTCGTAGGTCATGCTGTAAATCGTAACAAACCAATTGTCAAATGGTAAATTCTTAAATGGTCAAATCACTCCACGGGCATGCCGCTACTCTGCCAACCGAGGAAGCCGCTACTGAGTTCCACTACCTTGTAGCCCGCATTGGCAAGCAGTTCAGCGGCTTTCTTGCTGCGTCTGCCGCTGCGACAATAGAGGGCAATGGTCTTGTCTTTGGGCAGTTGTTTCTCCGCTTTCGCCAAGAAGTCCGCCTGCGTTACATCGATGCAGACGCTCCCTTTCAGGTGTCCCTCTGCATACTCTTTCTCCGTGCGCACATCCAACAAAAAGGTGTTGTCCTGCTGCAGCACTTTGGCAAACTCTTTCACATCCACCGACTGAAAATCGGCAGCTCTCAGTCCGAAAAAAGATAATAGACTCATGGTGATAAGTAATAGGCGTTTCATAATAATGTTTCAAGTATCAAATATCAAGTTTCAAGTATCAAGTATCAAGTTCACCGTCCGCGACATAGTCGGGACGTCTCCGATTCAAATTAGTCCGACCATGTATATAGGTAGCAGCAGGGTCTCGCCGTCTTTACGTAGGTCTTTGGTGTATGCCAAGTAGCGCTGCCCGATATATTTCGAGAATTTTTGGCAGAACTCATCCAAGGACTTGTGCGTCTTATAGCCGGAAGACTTGACCTCTATCGGGCAAATCTTATTCCCGCGGGAGAGCAGAAAATCTATCTCGTAGTTGTGCTTTTCGTCTTTTGCCCATGTGTGATAGAAGAGTTCGTTGCCGGCGGCTGCCAGCATCTGCGCGATAAGGTTCTCGTAGATATAGCCCAAGTTGGCATCCGACTTATCGCTCAGCAGTTTGTCGTAAATCACATTCTCGGTGTAGGCTTTGTCCCAGAAACATAGCGTAACGAACAGCCCTGTGTCTGCCATGTATATCTTATAACGGCTCAGGTCTTTGGTAATCGACATGCCTACCTTGGGGTCGGTGCAGTTGTGGCAGAAGAGGGTGGTCTTGCTCTCTTCCAAGGCTTGCAGCAACTCCGCCATCTTCGTCTCCGTCTGCTGCCCGATGACGGGGTAGGGTTGGTAGCGCGATATGTTGCTGCTCAGTTGCGCGGGGATGTTCCTGAACAAACGCTCTGCATTGCCGGTGGCATCAATCTTTCGGAAGTCTTCCAAGTAGAGTTTGATGATGCCGCGCTTCGTCTTATCAACGGCGCGCAGGTTGTTGGTATCCAGATAGGTGTTGACGGCTTGCGGCATTCCCCCGACCAACATATATAGGCGCAGTTCGCGCATCTTGGTGCGAGTAACGTCATCGCCCAAGGATATGCGCTTGTCCAATTGTTCTCGGAGCAACGGGATGGTCGCTGTATCGCCCAACGCCCAGCGGAACTCTTCGTAGTCCATGGGATACATGGTGATGCGGTCTTCCTCGCTGGGGATGGTGATAACCTTGGTGTTGCGATGAATGCTAATGAGCGAGCCGGTCTCGATGTAATCGTATCTGCCGTCTTGCACCAAGTATTTGATGGCTTGGCGGGCTAAGGGGCACTGCTGCACTTCGTCGAAGATGATAGCCGACCGGCGGGGTGTGAGCGTTATGCCGTAGATCTGCTGGAGTTTTAGGAAGAGGGTGTCTAAGTCCGTGAGGTCGTCCCACAGGGCGACCACCTCTCGCTTGGCTTTGTTGAAATCGATAAGGATGTATGATTCGTATTCCTGTTGCGCAAATTGCTCCACAATGGTCGATTTGCCCACACGGCGGGCACCCTCCACCATGATGGCAGTACGACCATTTTCCGTGGTCTTCCAATCCAATAAGTCTTGGTAAATTTTGCGTTTGAAAACTCGTTCCATGATTTTCCCTTTGAAATTCGGGGCAAAGGTACAAAAAATATTTGTATCCCGCAAATTTTTTCACCGAAAAATCATGCTGACCCCGAAATTTTTTTTTTCGATTTTCGTAGTTTCCCGCAAATTTGTTTGTACGAAGAAGCGAGGGAATTTGCATAATTGAAAAAATAATGCTAACTTTGCCCTCGATTTTAATAGTTCACTAATTTATGGATAAGAATACACAAACTATGGATAGGCAATGCGTTGTTGTAGAAACTTTGCAGGCGAGTGTAGAGGATGGTGTTCGGCAGATTTTAAGCGGGAACTACCATACCGATGAAGAAGTCCGTCAAAGAGGATTGGAACGGCTTAATAAATTGTGTCAGCAATATGAAAGTCATCTGGTCTGATAAAGCTTTATTGCGCAAAGAGGCAATAGAAGATTATATCTTTGAGTATTTTGGATTGGAGGCTTTTGTTCGGTATCAGGCAGCGGTGAATAAGTGGGTGGATTCGTTGCAAGTTTCTCCCTATATAGGCGTGATGGAGCCTCTGCTGGATTGCTCGAAACGCGAGTATAGGTCATTTGTGGTGGCGGGACTGTCAAAAGGAATCTACTGTGTAGAGAATGATGTAATAATGATTGTTGATTGGTGGGATACGCGCAGGGGAATTCCGACTTTATTGAGAGAGCAGATATGATGCGAAAGATATTTTTCTTTTTAGTTGGTTTGTTGGTGGGTGTCGGTGCGTTCGCCCAAGGTATTGTGTTAGAACATACGTTCACGGATGAGCAAGTAACGCTCAGTGGTTGCAGTTTGGTCTTTCAAAATGATAATGTATTGTTTTTGGCATTCGATAAGGACGCCGGCAATGTGAGGATTTATGATAAGAATTATAATGTGGTATCGTCATTCGCACCACAAATTCCGTCCGATTATGAGATGAGTTATGCCTATTCTCCGCTGAAAGGTATATACTATGCGGATGATGCGTATTATGTACTTATTTTCTCGACAAATCATGATGCCTATTCCGATGGTCAGTATAATGCGGCTTGGCATATGGGGTTGTATGATTTGACCGGTAAGGAAGTGTATGATTTTGGAACAGGTTATACGGTGAGTTCGGGTGGATTGTTTGTGGTGGATAATCAGTATAAGTTATTAGTGTGGCTCTTTGATTATAACGCAAATTCTTATACCAGCAAGGTTTATCGATTAGGAGGACAGTATGGTGGGGCATCTGCCGTTTCGCAGCCTACATCTGCTGGCAATGTCGTGAAGTATATCCAAAATGGGCAGGTGCTGGTTGACAAAAAGAATCGTACCTACAATATGAAAGGCAGTCGGGTTAAATAATGACTTGTGTCATTCTTGATTTTGGGAAGTTAGTTAAGCCCCGACAGGTCGCGGGCGTACCCGGACAGATTGGCTTTGGGTTACTAAAAAATGGACTTCATTATTAGTGGAGGCGGCGAGTTAGCCGCCTCCCTTTTTCTTTGCTCTTTTTGCCAAATTGTGTTGTCTCCCGCGAATTGTTTGGGTGTTTTTCTCGTCTAAGTTCAGAAAAATAGGGATAAAAAGGCGGGGGTGTTTGCATAATTCAAAAAAATGTAGTAATTTTGCTGCCGAAACCGAAGATGGGGTTGCGGGTGGGGCTCACGCCGAATCTATCATTAGCAGGTGGAAAGCACTGCACACGCCGAGCATCGAAGTTTCGCATAGTTTTTATATAAAAGCGTTTATTGGCGCTTGTTTTGGAGTTACGGAATCTGGTACTTTTCAAATACCCGAAACAAGATAGACAATGAACGCCTGCAGGATATGATTAGTCCTTTCGCCCACGTGCGAAGATTATCATATTCGGCGTGGGCGTACAAATTGTTTGTTCTTGTATAAGGGTTTACCAGAACCTCGTAACTGTAGGATAAGCAAAGAGAGGCTCCACGCTTTTTTTGTTTGTATATCACTTACCTATATGGAGTCAATGGGTAACAACAGTTGCGCCCGACACGTATTAGGGAGATTTTATGAAACGATTGGTTTCAATGTTTATTTGTGTGTTGGTTGCGATGGCAGCCGTTGCACAAGACATCATCATCACGCGCGATGCACAACGCATAGAGTGCTTAATTCAAGAAGTGTCCTCCACGGAGGTAAAGTACAAGATGTGGGATAACCAAACGGGACCTACATTTATTTTAACGGCACAAGAGATAAACTCCATTATTTTTCAAAATGGAACGGTTAAAACTTTTGAAGCCAAACAATCAGTAGCCAATCAGTCTCTCGGTGAGAACCGAATCGAAAACTACGGCAACTATTACTCTTTGATTCAAGACGGTAAAGAGACAAAGATGGACAGAGATGCCTATCGTTGGTTTATCAAGAAGAACTGTCCTGCGGCATGGCAAGAATACCAAAAATCTACCTCTATGATAAAGGGCGGATATACTATGTTGAGTATTGGTGTTCCTCTCTGTTTGGTAGTCGGTTTGCCTATGTACTTTTGTTGTGAGACGTATGGCGGAGCAGTTACCGGTTGTGTGTTTATGGGAATAGGTGCGGCAAGTGCAGCAATCTCAGTTCCTTTATTGACGGTTGGTTATAAACAAAGGAATAACAATCACAACATCTATAATTTGCATTGTGCAGGCAATAGTAATTGTCTGTCGCTCAATTTCCAGACTTCGATGGAAGGTATGGGTTTAGCTTTGACATTTTAAATAATGCAATGTATCTTAAAAAAGGCGGCGATGAGCCGCCTTTTTTATGTGCTTTATGTCTGCTCTTTTCTTCGTCTCGTTTTCGAGTCGTTTTCGAGATTGAAGGCTGGTGGTCTTGGTAGAGGCAGGTCTTTACCGTGGGGGGATGGACTGTGTGTTGGTGAAAATCCCCTTTTTTAGGTATTGCGGCATCGGCTGGAAAGCAGTACCTTTGCAGCGGGATTTGAGTTCTGTTATTTTAAGAGTAATTTAACTTGAAACTAATGTGAGTTCGAAAGAAGATTTTTAACTTGATTTTCTTTTGATTTCTGAGCGAAGCGAAACAATCTAAACAATCGCTCATCTTATTTTTAGTAGGATTATGGATTGGATTTTACTATGTTGCCTCTCTAAAAATCATTGCAAAAAATAACGCAAAAAATCTTAACTGATAATATGGTGAGTTATAATTTTATACCCTTTCGCTTCGCTCAGAAATCTGAAGAAAATCTATTATGAAAATCTTTTCTTATATATCGTGGTTTATTTCGAACTCATGCTAAACTAATAATATAAGGTATAAGTATGAAGAAAAGATTGTGTTGTTTTGTGCTCGCGGCTATGGCGAGTTGGTTTGTGGACTCTTTTGTCGGGGCAGAAGATTACCGCGGGCGAGACGCCCACGTCCCCAGTAGTGCGCCTGCGTCCGCGGTGGCGGATGCGCACCTGACGGGGCATGTGCTGGATGCACACACGGGCGAGCATTTGCCGTTTGTGAATGTGCAGATTAAGGGGACGACTATCGGTTGTTTGACCGATGAGTCGGGGCATTACTTTCTTAAGAATCTGCCCGAGGGTAAGCAGACGGTGGTGTTCTCGATGATGGGCTATGAG
>JAXDTJ010000048.1:0-113357 GCA_034090015.1 Paludibacteraceae bacterium
AGTGCGGTGCAGTAATTTGGACTTTCCCATCAGGTGGCAGAACACGAATGTACATATTTTTGATGTTCTTTTTTGTAACGGCAATACTCACATTGCCGATTTGCAGTTCATCCACTAAAATTCACTCTGCTCCTTTACCAATGCAAGCAACTGATCGGCTTTCTGGTCATCTTTTACGACAGCACGAATAGCACGCCAGATTTTACGCTCTTTGATTTTGCTTCCCCGGAAATTGTCCTGTTTACTGGACATGACAGCGTTATATATCTGATTGGCCACAACCGTATCCCCGTTAAGATGGTCATAAAAGGCTCGCTTGGCGGCACTCTCCCGGATTTCCGGAGGGTATTCTGTGCCGCTTTCCGGCTTATGCACCTTCCTTGCCAGTTCCACAATCTGACGCAGATACTCCTCGTAGTTGATCACATCATTTTTGCGCTTTTCAATCAATTCACGGAGAAGTGCAGACATCTTTTCGTAGTATTTGGGGTTGCTTTGGGTTCTCTCAACAATTTCCTTACCAATATTGTTCTCGATAGTCTCTGCAACTGCTTCCTGTTCTTTGGTGGTGGAAGGCACGGTCTATCCTCTCCTCACGCGTATGAAAAACAACGGTCTGTTGACCTACCGCTGGGAGGAGTCGCGAGAAGGGCCTCCGAGGAAGTATTTCCGTTTGACTCCCGAAGGAGCCGCCCTCCTCGCTGATTTGGAACAAGAATGGAATGCTATCACTGCTTCCATTCAGAAAGTAACAACGACTTAATTATGAATTAAGAATTAAGAATTATGAATTATGAGTGCCCATGCTCGGAGTACTCAGAATAATCAGAATACTCGGAGTCTCCGAAAACTACGAAAACCACAATGAAAGAAACTCGCACAATCAATCTCAACGGCATAGTGTTTCATATTGACAACGATGCCTATCTTGCGCTCTCTAACTATCTGCACGATATAGAGTTGCGCCTGCCCTCCGACGACCGCAAAGAGGTGATGAACGACCTCGAAGCGCGTATCGCCGAACTCTTCCAATCCGCCCTCTTTGCCAAGAACGTACAGGTGGTGGACATAGAGATGGTGAACCAACTGGAGCAACGCTTGGGCAAACCCTCCGATTTCGGAGAGAACAAACGCCCCGTGGTGAAGCACAAACCCTCCGACAACCAAGGTTGCGCCCGCTCGTTAGGTATTGCGCTCAAGGTGTTGCTTATCCTGATGGCACTGCCTTTCCTCTTTATCTTCTGTATCGTGGCTTTCTCGCTGCTGATGGCGTTGTTTGGTGTTAGCGCGGGGCTGGCAACCGCACTGCCGTTGTTGGGTATCGAACTCTTCGCCGGCAGCGGCTGGCTCACTGCGCTCTTCGTCATCGCCGTGCTGGCAGTTATCATCCTGCCTATCGTCATGCTCGTCCACTCTATTGTAACCTACGTGCGGTTGCGCCGCGGACCGAAAGCCCGTTTCTGGTGGAGCACCATCATCGCATGGCTGCTTGCCATTGCGCTGACTATCGGCTTGTTCTTCAACGGTATTCGCGTGGACGGAAGCCCCGCGAACCTTCAGCAACTCATCCAACTGGTAGATAATGGTATAGATGAGTATGAGTCCGATGAACCCACTTCCACGGCGGTGCTCGACCTGCCTGCTTTCCAGTCCATTGAGGTAACGGGACCTTTCGAGGTGTCGCTCTCGCAGTCGCTCACGCAGCAAGTCAGCCTAACGAGCAACCATCCCGACCAAGTGCTAGCCGAAGTGGAAGATGGGGTGCTGAAGATTACTTTCCGCCCCGAGCGAGGGCGCTACACCAAGGCCTCGTTTGCCATTGCCGTGCCCGAACTGCAACGCATCGAGGCAACGGCTGCCGCACAGATAGAGACCGAGGGAGTCTTCAAGTGCTACGACCTTGACCTCCGCCTGACGGGAGCCGCCCAAGCAGACCTCAACCTGCAAGGCAAGACGCTGAGAGTGAATGCCACGGGGGCTGCCCAAGCCGAACTGGAAGGCACGATGGAGTCGCTGACGGCGGAGGTTGCCGGTGCATCCAAGTTGGATGCAGAAGACATGAAGGTGCAGGAAGCGCATATCAACTGCGCGGGAGCAAGCGTAGCCGATGTGTATGCCGAGCAGCAACTATGGGCGCAAGCCGCAGGGGCAAGCAAAATCACCTACCGCGGCAAGCCCAACGTGCAGCACCAAATGGCAGTAGGCGCCAGCCAAATCAGCGCAAGATAATAAGGAAGCGCGGGAACAAGATTTTAACAAAATATACAAAAAATTTGACAAAAATTTGGTTGATTCAAAAAAAAGCACTACCTTTGTGCTTGGAAATGAAATAATGCTTTTCGTTAAAGTCAAACTATTGTAGCGATTCACCATGCGCAATCTGTCATACATACTTGCTTCTAATTTTACCCCCCCCACGGGAGCGAATGGCTGTTATAGCAAAGCAAATTCCATCTTCGGAGTTTGCACGATTGTAATATCATATAAGACTGCTTAATAGAGATATTAGGCGGTCTTTGTTTGTTTTTAGGAGCCAAGAACAAGGAGCCAAGAACAAGGAACCAAGAGCCATGAACAAGGAGTATTGAAGGAAAGTTTATTAGGAAAAGTACTGAAATAGAAGGGGTTTGAGGCAAAAATCAAGATTTTTCTATATGCCATGTGCCCCAAAACCCGTAACTTTGCCGCGAAATTACCAACGCAAAAACCACTATTCATCACCATATATGAACTCACTATTGTCCACTAAAAATAAACGTTAAAAATCAATCTTAAAAATCGAACATTAGTTGTTTGTTAACAATATCGTGTTCTTTGACATTTTGAGAATTAGTTTGGCTCAGCAACTCTTGGAGTGGTGATAAGATGTAGTTGCTTGAACGCGTTATATGCTCTATCAAAAATGTAATAAACTCCTGATTGATAAGGAATTTCATCCATCACCTTACTATCATGTCCTCGGCAAAGGTACAAATTCAAATCAACGAAAACAAAATAACACTATAACAAACTAATTTTCAATACATCAAAGAACAATTATTTTAAGTTTAGTGGACACTATTGAACTTAATTTAATTCCGCCAACGAGTGAACAAAAATAACACGGAGGATGCCGAAAATCCAGAATAGAGTAGGCTAAATGTTAAATCTGCACTAAGATGAAAAAAATTCAATTTCACATGGTAGAGCAATCTATCGCAGAGAATGGTGTTTTTAGCTATTCGAATTTCATTAAACAAGGTCCCTGCGACATGTGTTGGGGTGATTTGAGTATGTAGAAGTGAAGACGGAGGCTGTCTAACAAGTCAAGTTAGGCAGTCTCTTTATTTGAAAAATTATGGTTTGGTCAAAATATACGATATTAGTACCATCGGACAAATACGGCTGGTTACTCTATAATACGATGTCCCAGTTTTTCGTCCAAATCAATGCCGAGGACATAGATTCTTGGCAGTATCTATCCGATCATCCGGATGAGTACAGACAATTTGACGGCTGGGAAGAGTTGGTCAAAGCTCGCATTCTGGTCGAGCGTCAAGAAGACTGTTTGAATGTGTATCTGGCGGATGTGCTCAAAAACCGATACAATCCGACGGATATGTCGCTGACCATATTGCCCACGAGAGCCTGCAATTTCGGTTGTATCTACTGCTATGAGCAGGACAGACCCCTTGTTCATATGGACAGGGAGACAGAGGAGTCTATCGTGCGGTTTGTTCAGCAAAACAACTTACTGAAACGTCTCAACGTAGTATGGTACGGAGGGGAGCCGTTGATGAATTTCGGCAGCATAGAACGCCTATCCTCCGCTTTTCAAAGCATGCCTATTGAATACAGCGCGAAAATGGTCAGTAACGGTTATCTGCTCAAGCCTGCCATAGCGGACAAGATAGCGAGTTTGGGAATACGCAATATACAAATCACCTTGGACGGTCCCGAGGCCATACATAACCAGCGCCGTATGTTACTCAACGGCGGAGGGACATATCGACAGATAATGGAGAACATCAAATACCTGCTATCCGTCAATCATTCCGTCACGATTGATATCCGCACGAATGTGGACAGACGGAACATGGCCGAATATGACGTCTTCTATCGTGCTTTCAAAGATGAGATTGACAATCCTCGCATAACGCTTTATCCCGGTTTCGTATCCGACTTGCTATCGTCCAAATGCGTGTCTGCAGAGCATAACATCAGTAGTGGCAGTTACAAAGCCCAATTTGCGCTGGACGTGTACAACAAGTATGGAATAGAAATCAAGTCCTTCCTCCCGAAATACAGACGACATAGTTGCGTAGCAAGCAAATATTGGGCTTTTGTAATAGGACCGGAGGGTGAATTATATAAATGCTGGCGCATGGTGGGTAATAAGCAGCAGGAAGTGGGTAATGTTCATAAAGGCGGTATTGATATCGTCAAATTCTCCCGATGGCTAACCGGTGCGGATTACACACAAGACCCCAAATGCCTTGACTGCCAGTTCATCAGCCTATGCGGAGGAGGTTGTCCGTTAGTCCGGCTCCGTAACAAAGAGGAAGGGACACATATGAACCATTGTTGTCCAGAGAAAACCCATATCGCACCGCTAATGGAAATGCGATATGATATGTATTTGAAAGATTTGGCTCGCGAAAAGAAATGTTAAAGCACGTATATGTCGAGACATACGGTTGCCGCATGAATCTACTTGACAGCGAGATCCTGTTACGGTTACTGTCAGAGGCGGATTATAGTTACACCTCGGACATCAGCGAAGCAGAGATTGTCATAATCAACGGTTGCTCTGTCCGGGAGGCAGGGCACAAACTGGCGGAGCAACGCTTGAAAGAGATAGAGAAGCTAATACGTGCCGATGCCGTGTTATGTCTGACAGGCTGCATGGCGACACAGGTAAAAAGAGATTTCTTCGATCGTTTCAGCAGGGTTCAGATATTGGCAGCCCCTACTTCGTACCACAGTCTGGCAAACGCAATAAGGGAAATACAAGAGCAGAAAGAAAGACATATCGAACTGCTTAACACTTCCCCCCATGAGGTGTATGACCATGTGTTGCCGGTTCGTAAACTTGAAGACCATGTGACGGCTGCGATAACCGTCATGAAAGGCTGTGACCGTTTCTGCAGTTATTGCATTGAGCCGTTTTCCAGGGGAGAGCGGACCAACAGAACTTATGAAGGAATTATGCGGGAGGCACAGTCCATCTGTGAAGAAGGGTACAAGGAAATCACGCTATTCGGACATATTGTAGATGTCTGGGAGGGTAAGCGTAATGGTCAGACGATCGGTTTTGCCGAACTGTTGGACGACATGGCCGGGTGCTGCTCTTCACAAAGGATAAAGTTCATTTCCTCCCACCCGCTAACCTTAAGCGACAAGATAGCGTCCGTTATCGCCAAGCACGAAAACATAATGCGGGTAGTGCACTTCCCCGTTCAATCAGGCAGCAACGATATTTTGCGTAAAATGAATAGAGGTTATACCGTTGAAGAAGTCCTGAAGAGGATGAAATCGCTACGCGCAATCGTACCTGATCTGCAATTTATAAGCGATGTCCTTGTCGGTTTCCCGACTGAGACAGAAGAACAATTCGAGATGACATTGCGAATGCTTGAGGAAGCGCAATTTGCGGACATTAACTGTTTCGCTTTTTCCATGCGAGAAGGGACCATTGCCCATCGGCTCTACACAGACGATGTGCCAAACGAAGCGAAGCAATCCCGTTTACGCCGTGCTGAGGAACTAAACACCCGTTTGCGTGCGGAACAAAGCAAAGCACTTATCCATACAGAAGTGGACATAATCATCGAGCAACAACAAGCTGACGGATGGTACGGACGAGACAAATGGCACCGTAACATATTTGTGCGCACAGACTCCCCCATGCAGGCAGGCGATACACGCAAAGTGCGTATATCGGGATACAAAAACAATCACTTATACAGCGAAAAAATATGAAGATACATATCGAAAATATAGGTTGTTTCAAGAACCTTGTTGATTCAGAACGGTTACTCTATGCCGTGGAAAAAGCAGGTTTAGAAGCCAGTTTCGGTGTCTTTACCCAAAATGCCGATATTGCGATTATCAATACCTGCGGGTTCATCGGTGACGCAGAAGAAGATTCCTCTGCGTTGATAGCCCAATACACCGAGCACAAAAAAGAGGGACGCATCGCCCAATTATGGGTCATGGGGTGTTACGGGCAGAAATACGGAGACTCCCTGAAAGAGAAATTCCCTGAGATAGATAGAGTTTTCGGCAATTTCGATTGGCATAACATCCTCGAAATCCTTGAACATGAATACAATATAGGAGTTCACCGGCATATAACCACACCCGCCCATTATGCCTATCTGAAAATAGCCGAAGGATGCAACAGGACTTGTGCCTATTGTATCAAGCCCATACTGAACGGAAGACATACATCCATATCCATGGAAAGCCTTGTCGAAGAGACAAAATGGCTTGTCAGTCAAGGCGTTAAAGAAATCCAAGTTGTATCCCAAAATCTAACAGACTACGGCATTGATTTGTATGGCAAACAGGAAATTGCAGAATTAATATCGCGCATATCCGATGTACCGGGAGTAGAATGGATCCGTCTTCATTATGCCAATCCGACCGGCTTTCCCCGCGAGTTGCTAAAAGTCATGCACGAACGTGAGAATGTATGCAAATACCTTGATATGGCATTACAACATTGCAACAGCAAACTGCTCCGGCAAATGCGCAGGAACATCTCCAAGCAACAACTAATTGATTTATTGAATGATATTCGTGACAGCGTCCCGGGTATCTCTATCCGTACAACGATGATGGTCGGTTTCCCCGGCGAGACCGCAGAGATGTTTGATGAGTTGTGTGAATTTGTCCGCACCCAAGCGTTTGAGCGCATGGGAGTATTTCGCTATTCACCTCAACAAGGAGCCTACAGCGAACGCTATTATAAGGACGATGTACCAGAAGAAGAAGAAAAGACCCGCAGGGCTCTGCTTCTCATGGATATACAAAAAGACCGTTACGATGCGCTCAACCGGGCAATGATTGGGCAGACGCAACGAGTCATTGTGGATGAGTTCAATAATGGTAGTTATTTCTGCAGAACAGAGCATAGTACCCCCATGGCGGACCCCAAAATAATAGTGGACACAAATATGTCTGTACCAATAGGTTCATTTCAACAAGTAGTAGTAACGAAATCATTAGGAAAAGATGCAAAAGCAATCATGTGACATCATATTAATAGCCGACCCTTCGTCTGACAAAACGATTGTCTATCTGCCTCTTAACGATTATGCTGCTTTAGCGGCACCAGATGAGGTGGAAGAGATAACAGCAAGATTGGCACGGACATGCAAAACTCAGAGGAAAATATACCGGACTCCAAAAAACGTAGATGGCATACGAAGCCTAATGGTTCTCCCCAACAACAAATGCAATTTCCATTGTTCCTATTGTTATTCGGCAGGGGGAAGAACAAACGCAGAGATTAATCCTAGTATCCTGAAGGCCGGGCTTCGCTATTTTCTCAATCCTCAGAGGGCAAAAGGAGAGAGATTGTCTATTTCTGTTTTAGGCGGCGGAGAACCGTTACTATCATGGGATATTCTCAAACCGGTATTAGAGGAAACTATGCAGATGATTGTGCAACGAAAGGTGCAGAGCCCCATTTCAATAGTGACTAACGGCTCCATTTGTACGGACGAGATCATACAGTTCTGCCTTCACCATCAAATTAGTTTGAGCGTCTCTTTTGACATACTTAAAGATGTCCAAAACGCGCAAAGGGGATTTTGGGAAAAGGTGTCGGTTAATATCAACCGCTTTGCTGATGCCGGATTGGATATAGCATTGAATACCGTTATCAGCAATGAGAACGTAGGGCGTATGACTGAAATGATAGAGCATCTCGCAAAGTATCACCCTAAAGTAAAGAAAGTTTCCTTCAAGACAATGATTTCGAAACAGTATTTTCATGATATTGAAGAACGTAGAAAATACTACCAGGATTTTATATACCACTTCTTTGATGCCAAAACAGTGGCAGATCAATATGGTGTCTTCTTGACTTGTTCGTACATGAATGCATGTCTGTGTGTTGCAGACCGTTACTGTCCCGGAAAATTTGTAATTACCTCGGAGGGCGATATCTCTATATGCCACACTGTCGGGTCTAAAAAGGACGAATTATACAACGAGTTTGTCTTCGGACATATTGATGAAAAGTCTGGTGAAGTGAGTGTAGATAATGACAAATTACAGGCGATACTTTCTTATGATGTATCCAAAAGAAACGAATGTGCAGAATGTCCTGCACGATGGCATTGCGCCGGAGGCTGTTATGCGGACTATTTCCACCTTTCTAATGAAGAGCACCATGTATATTGCGAATCAATGAGAACATTCCTCGCTGCCTATTTAAAATATAAATACAAGTTATGAAAAATGTCTTCATACATAGTAATGGTTGTGCCGTTTTACTCCATGAAACTGAACGGGTTGCCAAATACTTTAGCCTCAACGGATGGGCAATAGTCAAACACCCCGAACAAGCTCAGGTACTCGTCATGACATGCTGCGGCGTGACACAACGTGAAGAGGATGAGGCCATCATGATGATAAAGGATTTGGAAGCAAAACGTATTCGTAACAGTCGATTCATCATTTCCGGCTGCATGCCGGCTTTCGCGCGAGACCGGGTTCTATATACGGCTCCACAGGCTGTCGTTTTGAAATATGAGGAGTTGCCTATATTAGACACCATCATTTCTGCTACTGTTTCTTTTACATCCGTGTATTATAATGCCAAACCTATCTTAAATCAAAGTATAGAAGCAAAAGAAACCATTGACGATGATTTGTGTTTGATGCGGAAAATCGATGACAGATATCATACCCATCAATGCGAGCAAGCTTGGGAGTTCTCGACAATGCGTAAATATATGTGGCAGGATGACAGAACATTCCAAATAAAAGTGTCATACGGTTGTCCAGGGAATTGCTCTTATTGCGCAACCAAATTAGGTATAGGGAATTTTAGAAGTGTTGACCGAGAAGCGGTAATGTTGCAGTTCAGAGAAGGTTTGGCACAAGGATACAAGCGTTTTTTGCTCATTGGCGATGAAATAGGTGCCTATGGTCGGGATATAGGTTCTTCGTTACCGGATCTGCTGCAAGAGATGTATGATGTATCACAAGGACAAGTAACCATTGCTATACGATATATCCATCCTGACATCTTTGTTGCTATATATGAACGCTTAAAACCTTTCTTTGCCTTAGGTTTCGTTACTTATTTCTGCTGCGCAATCCAAAGCGGTAGTGCTGACGTCCTAAAACGAATGAACCGAAATCCACGTATAGAGCCGTTTTTACAATGTATGGAGGACTTGAACGCGCAGTCATACAAAGTTAATAAGCACACGCAGATTATCATCGGCTTTCCGGGTGAAACCGCGGAGGATTTCTTATGGACAATGGATGCGCTGAGACGTTGTAAGTTCGACCATATCAACATCAATTTATATAGCCCTCGTAAACATACTGTCGCTTGGAATATGCAGAACGATGTAACGGAAGAACAGAAGATGTTCCGGGCACAGATAATAAAGGATATAATGAAATTACATAAAAAAACATTACTATATGAAACAATTAAACATATTGAATTGCTATGATATTCGCTGAGATATTCAATGCTGAGGCATTTAATGACTCCATCGCAAAGATTATTCCTATTATTGAGAGTATAGAAGAAAATAGTGCTCCGGCTCCTTTTACTTACATTAATATTGTTATTGCTGTCATAGCGGCAATTTTTGGCTTTTTTGGTACTTTTTACGGCAGAAAGGCATATATCTATTCACAAAAAACAGCTGAAAATGTAAGCCGCAGGTCTCCGGAAACACAAAAAATGTTATTAGAGGAGTTTATTATAGACTTGCAAAAGAATTTTGTTAGGATAGTAGAATTGGAATTCCTTAGATCGAATAAAAAAGATATCACAGAGAATCATCTTGCTTTAATGAGATTGCATGATGCAGAAACAATTTTTACGCCCGAGATATACAATCAAGAGTACAAAAAATACAAGAAAGTACGTGATCTATTATGTCAGGTAAAAACATATTCTGAAGTTATTTCCGTTGCACAATCTCATATCTCCAATAACAAAATAATTGAAGACCACGATATTACTGATATCGCATCCCGAAATATAAATGTACTCAGGCTGTGCGTTTCTACAATTCCGGTAGTAGTAAATTCCGATTATGACTATATTTCTAAAATAATCAAGACGCACGTGGAATTTTTGGGAACATATTCCCCAAAAAAATACCTTCAAAGCGATGACGCAGATGGAGAGATCGCTAAGATTAAGAAGTGTTTGGAAAGCGATTTACTTGAAAAAGCCAAGAATAGATTAATGGATTTGTTTAATGATTGTTACGATACATATTATACAGAAGAAAGTATCACTTCACCGCTAACGGAAACTGTGCTTTCGAGTTTGGAAGAAGGAGAACTTAAAAAACGTCTTAGGCAAAAACAATGGACAAAAAACGAGGCTTGTGAATTACTGCTTGATTTGATTTGTTATAGCGTGTACATTGATTATCAGTGTAGCATTGATAAGAACTTATAATGAAAAAGCGAGTATATATACAAACACGGTTTCCCACCGGAATAACCAACGACTATTTTTTGCGCGATTATACCCCATCCTTTAAGCTGTCAATGGCATTAGGAGACGAGGGATTTTGGTATTCAAAAGGTCATGAAATCCAGTTGGATGCCTTTTGCCCAAGCCATACTTTTTACAAGAAAACATGGGCTGATATTCCTTTTGTATCTGAAATGGATACGGCTCATTATACGCTCCGAAGAGACAGAGTCAATAAGGAAGGTTTAGAAGTCCTAATATGCTATCATAATGAAGCCACACTCTCTAAAGCAATCGTAATATGTCTTGGAGGACCAATTGTTCCGATACCGAATCTTTTTGAGTCGAATTCCATATACCAGTTTTTTTTACAACAGAACTATGCCTTAATTGTTCCGTTACGAAGAGGGGTGAGCGGAATATACAGCGAGTGGGAACTGGCGTTGGAAGGACATTATGGGGATTATGACATACAAGATACTTTGAGCGCAACTTATTATATTCTCCAGCATTATCCACAAATAATAGATACCGAAAAATTGTTTTTATATGGCGCAAGTTATGGAGGTTATGTGGCCATGTTGATTGCTGGAAAAGCGAATGATAATCACCTATTCAAAGCCATCGTTGCGCATTGTGGTGTATATGATTTAGGGGAATACCCTTATCACTCTTCCGGCATAGCATCGGATACCATGAGGACATATGGCGGTACTACCGATACAAAAGAGTATTTGAAAACCATAAAGGAAATCTCCCCAAAAACTTACGTCAGGAATTGGGATGTGCCTGTTTTTCTTATACACCATTTAAACGATACAAGTTCTTGGTTCGGACAGTCTGTTATGGCATATAATGACGCGCTTCGAGCCAATAAGCAAGTGCGATTGATGCTCGTTCCCGGACCACATAGCTATAATATTGCTTTGCGCAATCAGCTGTTTATAGAAATTGCTTCTTACTTTAAATATTCTCTCCTCTAAAATAGTATAATAGAATGAGTATCGGTAAAATAAATTCCGTCTATTTTCATGGCAAGACATAATCAATGATAAACACTATGATGGCTACTTTTTAATGGAACCTGATGAGGGAACTCAGGTACTTTGTGCCGATTTTTGGCTGACAATAATATACCACCTATAGACAAGATTTTAACAAAATATACAAAAAAATTGGACAAAAATTTGGTTGGTTCAATAAAAAGCAGTACCTTTGCACATGGAAATGAAATAATGCTTTTCGTTAAAGCCAAACTATTGTAGCAATTCACAAACCAAACTATTGTAGCAATTCACCATGCGCAACCGGTCATACATAATTGTTTTTAATTTTACCCCCCCCATGGGGCGAATGACTGTTGTAGCAAAGCAAATTCTATCTTCGGAGTTTGGTGCGAATTATAATATCATATAAGACTGCTTAATAGAGATATTAGGCGGTCTTTGTTTGTTAATAGGAGCCAGAAACCAAGAACCAAGAACCAAGAACCAAGAACAAGGAACCAAGAACCAAGAGCAAGAACAAGGACTATTGAGGGAAAGTGTATTAGAAAAAGTACTGAAATAGAAGGGGGTTGAGGCAAAAATCAAGATTTGTCTATATGCCATGCGGCGAAAAAGCCGTAACTTTGCCGCAAAATTATCAACGCATACACTACTATTCATCACTATATACGAACTATAAAAACACAACAAGTTACTATGAAACGTTTTTCCTTCTTTATGGGCATGCTTTTGTTTGTCAGCATGGGCATGCTCGCGTCTCCTCGGAGTGCAAGCGAGGCAGAGGCGTTGGCGGCAGAATTTCTGCAGCGGCATCCTGCTTTGTCCTCTCCGTCGGGCGCAAGTCGTGTGGCAAGTGCAGACGCGTTGACGCTGGCGCACACGCACCTGCAAAGCGACGCGACGACCCCTGCGGTGTATGTTTTCAGCCGCGCGAACGAGGGTTTTGTATTGGTATCGGCAGACGACCAGAGTCGATCGATATTGGGTTATGCCGACGAGGGTGTTTTTCGCACGGACGACCTGCCTGCGAATGTGCGCTTCTGGCTGGACATGTACGCGCACGAGATTGAGCGTGCGAGTAAGTCGGTTGCTTCGGGGGCAGTATCAAGCCGTTCGGAGTATGCAACCACCTACACGGCGGTAAGCCCGCTGTGCAGCGCGACATGGGACCAAGGTGCCCCTTACAACAACCTCTGCCCGACTAAGAGCGGCGAGCGTTGCGTAACGGGGTGCGTGGCGACGGCTGCGGCGCAGGTGATGTACGCCAACCAATGGCCTAAGCAAGGCACGAGTTCGCATTCGTACACATGGAACGGTCAGACGCTGAGCGCGGACTTCAGCAATACGACCTATCAGTGGAGCAAAATGCTGGACGACTACAGCGGCTCTTCGACCACTACACAGCAGACGGCCGTGGCGACGCTGATGTACCACTGCGGCGTAGCGTGTGAGATGGAGTACGGCATTAGTTCAGAAGGCGGCAGCGCGGCGATCACATCTCGGATGGCGCAGGCGCTCAACACCTATTTCGGATATGATGCAGGGATAATAACGCTACCGAAAGACTACATGGACGCCGATGTGATGTTGGACAAGATGGCTGCCGACCTGCAAGCAGGGCATACTATTTTGATGAACGGTCGCACGGTGAATGACGAAGGACATGCCTTTGTGTGCGACGGTATTCAGTCGAACGGCTACCTGCATATCAACTGGGGCTGGGGCGGCTACTGCGACGGCTATTTTGCGCTGTCAGCACTGGAGCCCGCCGACCAAGGAATAGGCGGCGCGAGCAGCGGATTGGCCTTCACGGAGTATGTGAGCGCGTACACGAATATCAAGCCCGACGAGGGCGGCAAGCCTACCCTAACCGTTACGGCGGATAATATCACTTGGACATCGAACGAGCAGTTAGCCAAGACCTCGCCGATTTACTTCCAAATAGATCATTTCAGCAATGCAGGTACAAACACCATGGACGGCTACTACGGGTTTGCGGTTTACCAAGACGGGAACGTGGTGGCATCTCCTGTGAGCAACAAAGTGGTTGGCGCGTTGCCCGCCGGAAACTACTTCATCTATAGCCAATCGACGAGCGTTATTGTAGGGGATCTGCCGGACGGCGCCTACGAGTTGTCGGTGGGAATCTCGCAGGATTCGACCTACTGGCCGTTCTACGTAGCGGGCGTGGGTGAGAAACGCTTCCCGTTCGTGATACAAAACGGGTATGTCTATCAAGGGACGGAGGAGCCGACTGACACCGCCGGACTGACCATCCGCGTGCGGATAGGCGAAGACTGTACGATGGATTTCAGCAACGGCGTATGGCTATGGTGGTGGGACGGCACCAACAGTGCATGCGCGGCTACCACCTATGCCGATGGCTGGTACACCGCCACCTTGCAACCTGAGACGACCCCTATCGGCTGTTTGGTAGTGAACAGGGATGTAACCGTGGACGGCTGGGGCGACGCTTCCAATCAATCTATGGATTATCAAAATATTACCGAAGACATATGTTTGCAGGTCGGTGCTGTTGCCGATGGGGAGAAGTATGCCTCACTTACCGCTGTGGACTGCGAGTCCGGAACAGAGGAGGAGATTACACCCTCGTTTGATTTTACACGCTTAGAGGTAGAGGACTGGACCTCCGCAGGCTATGCTAACAATTTAGATATTCACATTGTAACCGAGGACTATTCCTATACCGCCAACGGGTTCTTCGGTACAGATTTATACCTCATTGCGATTGCCAAATCCATGACATCCATCGTGGGTACTTATACGCTTAATCATAGTAGTAACTTTGGTTATATTGTTAGTGGAGTCGTTCGTTATGGTAAGGGTACCATGAAGGAAATATCCTTATCGAGCGGCTGTGTTACCATCTCGTTGGACGCAAATGGAGATTATCTGATTTCATACGAGTTGTATGATGAGGAGGGTACTCTATATGTAGAAGAAGGTCGCACCATCTCTGTGGCAAAGACGAACAGTTACACCTACAATGCGGCAACAGGCGATTGGGAACTATACGCCTTGCAGAACGAGTGTGTAACAGCAGCCCTATCGGCTTCGGGCATAAAGAGTCTGACGGAAAACCTTATGCATACGAATGTTACCACGATGTCGTACTTTGCAGAAGGCGTAGTGGATTATATGGTTAACGACTCCGCACAGATGGTACAATATGGCACAGGACGCTTCTACATATCTGACGACGGCACACGAAACAATGAGTACTATCTGTACAATACAAAATGGTTAGGCAACAGTAAGTTCACCGCTGAGAATGCAGGTCTCTTGCACCTCGGCGATACCGTTATCGCTTTTGGTCCTGTACAAAACTACAAAGGCACAACCCCTGAGATGCAGAAAGGTTATGTGTATGAACACCATCCGTATGTCGAACCGCAGTACTCTGCACCGGAGAACCTGACGGCTACGACGGAGAACGGCTATGAATACACCTTCTCTTGGAGCGGCGGCGAGAAACCGGCACCCGTATATATGCTGGAAGTGCTGTACAACGGGGACACTTATCATGTTTCGACCCTTTCGACAACCACCAAAGCAGTTACTTTGGCAATAGAAGGTGCCTACACATGGCGCGTGAGTGCTTGCGATTCGGCAGAGAACGTTGTGGCTACTACGGAGGCAATAGAAAGCGTAATAGCAACCAATGTGCCCGACTATAATGCGAAGAATCTGCAAATAGCCGTTAGCGACTCTACGATGACGGCAACATGGGAAAGCCCGGCGAACCTCTTCTATATCTATGTGTTCGATGTGAATGATAATAGTTTGGTGCAAGGCATAATAGACCAAAAGACCTACACATGGACAGGCAGTGCCGGCACCTACTACTTCTACGTTCGTCCCGTGAACGATGAGATTACCATGTTTATTGGTACCGATTGGACTTATCAGGAGTTTACCTTCTATGCCGAAGACCCTGCGCTGTATGCGCCGTATGACTTGCAAGTGGACGCGACCTATGGTCAGATGGCATTCCGTTGGAAAGCGGACAAGGGCGATTATTGGCGTGTGCAGTTGAAATGGGAAGCAGATGGGACACCCTATCAACAGGCATTCAATACCACTGAGACCGCATTGATACTGAATGTCAGCGGATACGCCAATGTAGCCTTTCAATGGGAAGTAGCGACCACAGACGAGAACTGGAACTTGCTGTCGAAGTATGTATCCGGTCCCGAGTTCGTAATGCCCGAGAATCCTTACCAGTTGCTGAACCTGCAAGCCAACAGTGAAGACGGATATAACTACGCCTTCACGTGGGAATATGTTTCGGAGCAGGCGCCGCATTACCTCATCATCATTGAGGATGAAGCGGGTGCGGAAGTGGTACGCGAAGTGGTTGACACCGTAGTCTATACCCACCGTTTCACCCAAAGCGGTATGTACCAATGGACACTATATGCTTTGGACGAAGAGGGCAACGGCTTAGGTTTCAGCAACGGTCCTGCCTTTGAGGTAACCGCGCCTGATTTCTACTCCTATACCATCACCACCACGGTGCCCGAGGACTGCGAGATGGACTTCAGCAAGGGCATGTGGTACTACTGGTGGAATGACGAATACGGAAAGTACGGCTCTGTACAGGCTATGCTCAACACCGAGGGCAAGTATGTGGCTACCATTGAGGCTCCGTGCGAGTATATCGGTTGCCTTGTTGCCACCGCTGACCCGCTCACCACGGCTTGGGACAGCCTGCAACAGACCTACGACTCGCCTACGCTCTATGGCGATGCTTGCCTGACGATTGGCATACATGGCTGGGTGAAATGGTACTTGGACGCACGCCCGTGCGACGAGGACTTGACGCCGTTCGTTCCTGAGAACTTGCAGGTGCAGACCGGTGTGGGGACAGCCGATTTCACATGGACAGCCAAAGCGTATGAGCAGTTTGAGGTGCTGTTGAACCAAGTGGAGAGCCCCGAGGTGCTGAGCTGTTACACGACGAGTCCCAACCTTGGTTTGATGTTCAACGCCAATGCAATAGGAAAATGGCAATGGCGTGTACGCGCACTGTCTAACAACAATGCCCCGCTGACCGCGTTTGTAGAGGGACCCGGGTTTGAAATCAAAGAGAACCCCTACCTGCCTTACAACCTGAAAGCGACCACGCAGGATAGCGCGACCTACTACCTTACTTGGGAAGCCGATGTGCAAGCACCGCAATACTACTTGATAGTAGGAGACGGCAATGTGTATAACGACTATGTTACGGCACAACCCGTGGAGGTTACCTTTGAGCGAGAGGGCTATTATGCTTGGCGCGTGATTCCTTGCGACTCCGCTGGCAACTCGTTAGGTTTCGTCTATGGCGAGGATATCTATGTACCAGCTCATGCCGTGCCAGATTACAGCGTCAGCAACCTGCAAGTGCAGACGGTAGGTACTACCACTACGGCGACATGGAACAGCACATGGGACAATTTCGCCGTATGGCTCTACGACCAAAGCACAAGGGAGCGTATAGCAGACTTCACCACTAACAACACCTATGCACAGTGGGAGAACCTTGCTGCCGGCGACTACCAAGTGAATGTGATTCCGTTGGATAAGAACGGTGCGTATGTGTGGAGCTCCGAAACGATTGTACCATTCACCGTAGAGGAGACTCCTGCGCCTACACCCTATTACACCATCACTTTGTTGGCTGGCAATGGCGGAACCGTAAATAGCGTTATCGATGGTACGTATATTGCCGGCACCACATTGAACCTCGTGGCAACGCCTGACAACGGCTACCAATTCTTGCAATGGTCTGACGGCAACCGGCAAGCCGAGCGCAGCATCGTGCTTATGCAAGACACCATCTTGACGGCAACATTTGAACTGGTTCCTGTTACCTATACCCTCACCGTGAATACGGCAGTTGGCGGTAGCACCAACTTAACGGGTACAATGACCTATGAAGAAGGTGCACAAGTGTCGCTGGTGGCATACGCCGATGCCGGTTATACCTTCACGAAGTGGGTAATGGGCAATGGTACGGAATTCACGGATAACCCGCTCTTCCTCACCATGACCACCAACCTCACGGTTACACCTGTCTTCACGGAGAAAACACCCGACCCGACCTACACGCTCACCGTGAACACCATCGGTATGGGTACGGTTACGGTTTCTCCAGAGCAAACCTCTTATAAACGCGGAGATCTCGTTACCCTCACCGCGGTGCCTGCTGACGATTGGCGTTTCGTACAATGGTCGGACGGCGATAGGAGTTTGTTGCACCAAATAGTTATCACCCAAGATACTATTATGACCGCTACCTTCGAGCAGGATACTCCCGAACCGACCTACTACACGCTGACAGTAAACAAGGAAGGACAAGGTACGGTTACCGTCTCGCCGGAGCAAACGCAGTATGAAGCAGGTACAACCGTTACCTTGATCGCAGTACCCGAAGAGGGATGGCACTTCAAGCAATGGGAGGACTATACGACCAACGCTACCCGCATGCTGACCATAACTGAGGACAAGACCGTTACCGCGACCTTTGAGGAGGATACTCCCGAGCCCACCTACTACACCCTCACCGTGAACACGGAAGGGAACGGTACGGTTACCGTCTCGCCGGAGCAAACGCAGTATGAAGCAGGTACAACCGTTACCCTGACAGCAACTCCCGATGCAGGTTACACCTTCACGAAGTGGGTACTGAGCGATGGTAGGGAACTGCCCCAGAACCCGCTCTCACTCACCATGACTGACGACATTACGGTTACCCCTGTCTTCACGGAGATACCCGTTAACAGTGTAACAGACCTCAGCGTATCCGTAACAACCTCCAGCGCTACCGCCACATGGAAGAGTGAAGCGACCTGCTTTGAGGTGATTATCACCGACAGCAAGGATGCAGTGCAGGCTGCCGACACCATCACGACGAAGAAATTTGTCTTCAAGGGCAAAGCGGGCAAGAAATATACCATTTCTGTTCGTCCAATGGATAGCGAAGGGCAAACCTATCTGGCAGAGGCAACGACCAAGACCTTCACATTGGATCGTCTGTACAGCGTCTTTATCTCTGCCGGCGCAGGTGGTAGTGTAAACGATGAGGTGAACGGAGACGAGTATGTGTATGGGACACAACTGACCATTATCGCTACGCCGAAAGAGGGTTACCGCTTCAAGAAATGGTCTGATGGCGATACGGCTGCCACTCGCGAGATTACCGTTACGGAAGACATCTCACTTGAGGCTACCTTCCAGCGCATACCTTCCTACACCGTAACCATCTACACAGCGAACGGTGGCACCACAGACCCTGCCCCCGACACGTACACCTTATTGGAGAACGAAAACATGACCATCACCGCCACAGCAGATGAAGGATTTGTCTTCACTCAGTGGATTGTCAACGGCGAGGTAGATACCACGAATCCGTTCGTTATCACCGCCATCGCTACCGACTACAATATCGAGCCGGTATTCACCAAAGAGGAGATGGGTACGGAACAAACAACCGTCCAACCTGCCGCAGAGAAGTTTATCCACAACGGTCTGCTATATATCCGCCGCGGAGAAACAATCTTTGATGCACAAGGGCACAGTACCACGCTTGACTAAGAAAGAACGATCAGCTTGTAGAGCCATAACGACCGTTATGGCTCTACAAAAGAACGAAAATCACAACTCATTAACAATCAAATAATTATTCATTATGAAGAAACATTTTTTATTGTTTGCCGCCATTGCAGTAGCATTGGTCGGTTGTAAAAAACAGTCCGAGTTGTCGTTAGACAATATCAAGGATGTTGCCACCATCAGCGGCTATGTGTCCTATAGCACAGGACAATATGCCGAAGAAAACAACTACAGCACCGAGGTTACGGCACCTGCTGCCGGTCGTATGGTTTATGTGGACATTCCTTATTCGGCTTATTCGTCCAGCGCAACGGGCACCAAGACATTTACTACCGTAGTGGATTCGTTGGGACACTACACGCTGTCTATCCCTGTCCCCTCAGTGGGTGTATCGGGTGCAAGTTTGCGTTTCGAAGAGTTTACCGCGGAGCAATCGTTGTATCAGCGCATGGAAGAGGGTCAACCCGTGTTTGAGACGCGTATGTGCAAGTTTACGCTTGAGGCGCCCGCCGGCACATTGCCCGCAACGCTTAAGCCGGAGCCCTTCGTGGTTACCGCTTTGGTGTACGACCGCGAGGTGATTGACATGAAGGACTATGCCGAGACTGCTACGCTTACCGGTTCGTTGCTCTTGCCCTACGAGGAGAGTTTCCGTACCGGCAAGTACAAAGCAGCCGCAAATACTGCTTTCGAAATAACGATCGTAGATGGTGAAGACTATGCAGAATATATCGCTGATCCTACGGTAGGTGCTCCCACTGAATTTACCTATGGTACGGTAACCAATGCTCAGGGTGCTTTCACCGTTAATCTGCCTATCAAGAACCTGAAGAAAGGTTTCCGTGTAGTGAAAGCCGCCGTTGTACCCCAAGGCGAAGCGCAATTCACGCACTACACAAACGCTGCCGGCAATACCGTAAAACTATCGGGTGCTTATCTCATTCGCGAAAACTTATCTTTGATGAACGTTAGCGAAGTAACCGCCGGCGTAGCATGCAACATAGGCGCACACCCGCTGAAGTTCGTGCCGGGTTATAACAACGGTATTGACGCCGCTCAAGTTCCTGCCACATGGGAGCCTAACCTGGCAGGATGGGTATTTGCGGAGAGCGATTTCAACCAAATGACCGCCACTTCCACTATCAGCGGTAGCATTGCTGTAGCACGCGAGACAGGCTTCGGCGTTGGCGACTATACCACCTCCGCACAAACGATTACCGTCCGCGGTGCATATGCTCCTTATAACCAAGGTTTTGTAGTACTGACCAAAGCAGACGGCTCGTTCCAACTCGACATCCCGACCGCCGAAGAAGGGGTTAACCCGAGCGGTACATGGACTGTATCTTTCAACCAACCCGACATCATCGCTTTCTCGCACTATACGAAAGCCGGCAAGGAGCTGGTGCTGAAAGAGGGACATTATCAACAGAAAGCCCGCATTCGTGCTACCGATGCGGCATGGAACGAGTTGGGCAAGTACTATTACACTTTCTCTCCTATCGGTACTGTGGAAGACTGGTGCAGCAACTTGGCAGGTTGGGCAGTGATACCGGGTTATGAAGAGACAGCCACCGTCAAGGCAAAGATGCTTTTCCCCGTGGAGACAGGCTATTGCACCGGTAAACGCAGCGGCGCAAACGTGCGTGCACAGCTGGCTGTCAACTACGACGGAACCTACTATTATTTTGTGGCTCCCGTGGCTACTGATGGTACTTTCCAAGTAAACATCCCCGTAAAGAGCGTGAACAGCACTATGAGTGCCGACAACATTTCTTTGTTTGACCAAGAAGTAGATAACTTCAAACACTACTTGAGCAATAAGACAGAAATCTTGGAAGGTAACTACACCAAGAAAAAAGCCGTAGAGACTCCGGACGCAGCATGGAACAACAAATGGACCATCTACTACGACTTCACCCCGACCTCTGCTTCCACCGACTACACCTCAGACCTGCTTGGGTGGCAGATTGTGCCGGAAGGATACACCACCGAGACTTGGACCTCCACCATACTCATGCCGGTGGAGACCGGTTTCTGGACAGGTAGTTACGAGCCTTTAGCACGCAAGAAAGTACAGGTAACCTACAGCATGGGCGGCACTACTTATCGCCCCGTGGTGCTGACCGATGCCAACGGTATCGTTACATGCCCTATCTACATGCAGTACGGTCTCGAGACTCCGAGTATTTCCGTTGCCATCTTTGAGGATGAGATGGTACACTATTTCAACCCGAAGAACTCACAAGCAACGACCACGTTGCAGGGCTCTTACTCCATACGTATGCGCACTCCTGAAGTGGCAGCATGGAATGCAGACCGTACCTACTACATGCAGTTTAATCCGTCATCGAGTGTGGACCAGACTTTGCTTAGTTGGACGAACAACATTGCTGAATGGTACGTCATCCCCGACCAGAAAGCCAAAGCAAGTATCAAACTCTACGCACAGAAAGCCATAGAGACCACCACCAGCAACAATCACGAACCCGGATGGAGCAATGCAGACAAAGTAAAAGCTACCATCACCATCTATAATCCCCAAACGGCTACCTCCACTATCATCAAACGTCAAGTGTCGGGACGAAATATCTCATTCACTTTCCCCGTAAACCACGAGATAGAGGAAAGCACTACTGCACTGCGGTTTACGATTAGTCTGGAAAGCGAGACCGGCAACACTACCTTGTTCAACCACTACGCTGATCCTTCTGCCAATACCATCACCGCACTATACGGCAACTACGAAAATGCAGGCAATGTCTATAACCAAACGGTTACGGCAGAGGGCACATCTACCAAGACCTTCGAACTCAAGCAATCCGCGAAGATGCTGTTCTTCTACTATGAAGGCAGTACGAAAAAAGCACCTGCCGGATATAGTTGGACTCTTGCTGACGAAATCTAACGAACCATTTAGGTACTAAACATCGTTATATCTTGAGATTATGAAACGTATATTATCTTTGGCTCTGTCGCTCGTAGTGGCGACAGCAGCCTTCTCCCAAAGCGAGACCAAGCCGCAGCGCGAGAAGAAGCAAGTGAAAGACTATAGCGAATACCTCCCGAAAGCGGGGGATATGGCTATCGGCTTCTCGCTCAACCCGCTGGCTAACTTTGTGGGAAATATGTTCAACGGCACCAATCGAAACACGCTTGGAGACTTCGCCGGCGAGCCCATGTTCTGCCCCACGCCGAACATCGTGTCCATCATGGGTAAGTATATGCTGACCGACCAGTTAGGTCTCAAACTGAACCTCGGTTTCGGATGCAATATCTACGCCAAGAACGGCTATGCGATTGATGACGCGGCAAAACTGGAAAACCCGCTGAGCGAGGCAAAGGTTACGGATAGGTATCAGGTGAACAAACTCTCCGGTAGTATCGCCGCAGGCGTGGAATACCACGTAGGCAAGCAACTACCGGTGCAGGGAGTGTTCGGCGCGGGTGTGCTCTATGCCCTCGGACACGAGACACACCGATACAGTTATGGTAACGCCGTTACAGAACTGAATCAGAATCCGTCGTACAACGGCACCATCTTCCCTACAGCTGTAACCACCGGTCTAATCCCGTACATGCCCAACGCGCGTGTTCTGTCTGACCAAGCCGTGGACCTCATCCATCGCGTAGGGTTGTACGCATCGGTAGGCGTAGAGTGGTTTGTAGCGCCGAAGATTTCCTTGGGGGCAAACGTGAATCTGAATCTCTGCTACACCATCAACCCCGCACGGGCAACCATTTATGAAGGTTGGAACAGCGCGACCTCGCAGGTAGAGCAATACACCGACCTTGTGGCTCCTGCCAGCCACGGGTTCACGTTCTCTACCGACAATATCGGAGCCAATCTGCTGATGAACTTCTATTTCTAAGCTACTGACTCTGTACGATTTCCTACCCCATCCTTCTCTATTCATTAGGGAGGGATGGGGTAGTCTTATTTACGAATTACGAATTACAAAGTGGGATTTGGGATCACGCTAAAAAAAGCGTTAGACCTTGCGTATATCAAAAAAAAATGCTACCTTTGCAGCCGATAAACATCACAAAATCGAATGACGATATGAGACATCTTTTTTCCCTTTTTCTTGTAAGCCTCAGCCTTATTGCCATGGCGGCAACGGTATCTGACACGGCGGTGCTTGCTTTCCCCGAGGCGCTGGGGTATGGTGCGTATGCTACAGGCGGTCGTGGGGGCGTGGTCTATTACGTTACTCGCCTTGACGATGCGTTCAACAGCGATGGCACGCCTGCCGAGGGCACACTACGCTGGGCATTGACCACGGGCGATGACACACCCCGCACGGTGCTTTTTCAAGTGTGCGGAACTATCTACCTGCAGTCTGTCTTGAAACTGCAGCACCCTAATGTTACGATTGCTGGCCAGACTGCCCCGGGCGGCGGTATCTGTATTGCCGGAGCCAATATCTACGTATGCAAACCGAATGTGATTATCCGTCATATCCGATTTCGTGCGGGGGATATCCCGACGAAGAACTATCCCGCGCTGGACGTGGAGAACACGCGCAACGTGATTATTGACCACTGTTCGTTCACATGGTCGATGGAGGAGTGCCTGACGCTCTACGATACGGACTCTACCACGGTGCAGTGGTGCATCATCGGCGAGGGACTCTATAACTCGAAGCACAAGAAGGGCAGCCGCGCCTATGCCACGCAATGGGGCGGCGAGCACGGCACGATGTGCTACTGCCTAATCAGCAACTGTCTCAACCGCACGCCGCGGTTTAATGGTGTGCGCGATGAGGCAGACCTCGCCAACGGCAAGCACAACCACGATGCACAGGTGGACAACGTTTTCTACAACAATGTGATCTTCAACTGGGGGAAGAAAAACTCGCTTTACGGCGGGGAGAACGACACGACGAAGAACCACGATGCAGAAGGCAATCCTGCGGGCTACAACCGCGTCTATATGCTCCACAACTACTTCCGCGCAGGACCTGCCACGCTGGCGGCAAACCTATCGGAGCGCTATTTCGTACAAGGCAGCAAGGCATGGGACTACGGGCAATGGTATTTGGAAGGCAACATGTTTGAGCCAGATAACAAGTTCAACCCGCAGAAACCCGCATGGCATGCCGATACGTTAGCGAAAGTGAATGCCGACAACCTCTACGGCTACACACGGGGGTATGCCTACCGTGCATTCAACTTGGACGGGGCACTCGCCAATGCGGACAACTATGCCAAGTATGTGATGGACAGCAGGCAGTTGTCAGTGGTTAGTGGGCAGTTGTCAGTGGTTAGTGGGCAGGAAGCCTATCAAATGGTAACGACGGGTGCCGGTGCTACCCTACCCCGCCAAGATGAGCAGGACACCCGTATGCTGGCGGAGGCGGCAGGCAGTATCGACCCGCAGTTTGTAGGTCCCACGGTACCTGCTAACCTCGGTATCATTGACTCGCAAGAGGATATTACCTTTGCCCGCGAGGACTATTTCTATATCAACGATTCTACGGTGATGGGCGGTTATCCTTTCCTCGATGCCGTTGAGGGGGACTCATTGGCGTTGGACACGGATGGCGACGGGCTGCCCGACCTCTACGAGACAGAGATAGGGCTGGATGCGCTGGATCCCGCCGATGGTGCTATGATTACCTATTCAGGGTATAGCCAATTGGAACTTTACCTCAACGGGGTGGCAAGCGGAGAGATAGATAAGCGCCTTTACGAGACAGAGCCCTATACCTCTCAGCAGCCGGATGCTCCTACGGATCCGGAGGGTATCCACAACGTTCACAACGGTTCCACGGACAGTAAACTCTATGACCTGCAAGGCAGGCCTCTGCACGAGGTACAGCCGCAGCAGATATATATTGAGAACGGACAAAGCAAAGTACGATAAAAAAATAGCACAGAAAGACATGCCATACCCCTGCAATGCGTATGGCATGTTTTTTGTTACTCTTAGTAGGCAAAGAAGTTCTAAATACACATACAACTATGAAACCTCAACTATCCATTCGTTTATTTGTTATCTCTATTTTGCTCTTCGGTTGCTTCCTTTTCAAAAAAGCATACGCGGAGCGCGTATTTACCTATCCGAGCATTCCGTATGCGCAGGCGGAGCGGTTCGGTGCGCCTGTTGTGGCAGATAAGGTCGTGCTGCCCGATTGTGCGGCGTTGGCGGATAGCGGCGTTGTGGTGCGCAAGGTGGCTTATCAGCGGGCATACACTGCAGACCAGCCGACCACGGAGTCGCACTATGTGTTGCCGCAACATGCTGTGTATCAGATGACGGAGGACTGCCAAGTGCTGACGGTGAACACGCCTTTCGCCTATGGCGCGGCGGGGACGGCGGAGCAGCGGCTGCCCGTGCTGGTGTATATTCACGGCGGGAACTATTTTGCCGGCGGCGGGGAGAAGCCCAACACGCAGTTAGCCGAACTGGCGGCGCGTGAGCAGGTGGTTACCGTGAGTGTTACCTACCGTTTGGGTATCTTCGGCTACTACTATGACCCCGCCATAGCCACGCCGAACTGCGGGTTGCTGGACCAGTTGGCGGCGTTGGAGTGGGTGAGTCGCCATATCGGTCAGTTTGGCGGCGATGCGGATAACATCACGCTGGCGGGACAGTCGGCGGGGGCACAGAGCGTGGTGTATTGTCTGGCGGACACCGCTCGCGCACGCATACGGCGTACTGTGGTGTTCTCTGCGCCGATGGGGCTGACCACCTCGGCAGCCACTGCCCGCAAGCGCACGCGGTGGGTGGAGGACTATTTGGCTTCGCACTACGGCGATGCAGATAACCGCGGGCGAGACGCCCGCGTCCCCGGTATAGATGTGCGGACTTGTCCTGCGGATACGCTGCTTGCCGTGCAGTTGCGTTATCAAGAGGCACACCCGCAGGCATGGCATTCGCTGCCTTTCTCGCCCACGGACTTGCCGCAGAAGCCTTGCTACGGCGATAAGGTGCAGTGGCCGGAGCAAGTGGTGGTCTGTGCGCAGGAAGACGACGGCAGTATGTTTGGTCCGAAGGTGCTATGGCCGATACTCACCTCGGTGGTCTTCACCACGCCCGCGAAGTCGTATGTGCGGTACTTGCAGCGGCAGGGCGTGGAGGCGCAGTATCACCTCTTCCGTTGGAAACCGACGGGGTCGCCGCTGGGTGCGGCGCACTGTTGCGAACTGCCGTTGTTGCTCGGGACGAGCGATGAGTGGATAGGGACATGGATAATGGGCACGGTAGGCAAGGCGGAACTGGAAGCAAGGCGAGCGCAGGCGATGGACGACTTCGCACACTTCATGCGCACGGGGGAATGGAAGATGGAGTGAGGTTCTGGGCGATATATCGCTGCATAGTGGGCAGGTACGATAGAAACAGAAACAGGCTACGCTGCGAGCGTAGCCTGTTTCTGTTCGTCTTATGAGATGGTTATTTCTTCTCCTTGACGGTCATGTCGGGGTCCACAAGGATACGACCGCAGAACTCGCAAACGAGGATTTTCTTGCGGGCGCGGATGTCGAGTTGGCGCTGTGCGGGAATCTTGCTGTGGCAACCGCCGCAACTGTCGCGCTCTACCTTCACTACGGCGAGACCGTTGTGTGCGTTCTTGCGGATACGCTTGAAGGCGGTGAGGAGACGCTCGTCGATGTGCTTCTCCAACTCGGCGGAGCGGAGCATGAGCGCTTCGGTCTTGTCCTTGGTCTCTGCGAGGATGGAGTCTAACTCGCTCTTCTTTTGGTTGAGGTCAACGGTTTTCTCCTCGATTTCGGCAATGGTCTTTGCTTTCTCTTCGCGCTTTGCCTCCAACTCAGCGGTGAAGGTGCGGATTTTCTTCTGGCTGAGTTCGATGTCCAGTTGCTGGTACTCAATCTCCTTGTTGAGGTTGTCGAACTCGCGGTTGTTTCGCACGGACTTCTGCTGCTCTTGGTAGCGGCTGATGCTGGCGTTGGCGTTCTCGGTGCGTACGCGGTAGTCGGAGATTTGGGTCTCGCAGTTCTTGATGTCGTTCTCGATGTTCTCGAGGCGGGTCTTAAGACCTTCCACGATGTCTCCCATGTCCTTCACTTCCTGCGGCAGTTCGCCTGCGAGGATACGCAACTCGTCAATCTTGGAGTCAACGGTTTGCAGTTCGTAGAGGGCTTTCAGTTTGTCCTCTACGGTCAGTTCTTTTTCTTGCTTTGCCATGATAGTATGTTGTTTTGTTATTTTTCTAAAAGCCCTAGAAATTCTAGATATTCTAGAAATACTAGGTAGTTGCTTTGCTTTTTATAATAGGTTTACGGGGGTGCGGTCGGTGGTGGATATATGGGTGGGGAGGTGGGGTTGCAAGAGGTCTTGGAAGATGTTGCGGGTGAAGTGCTCGCTTACCCAGTGGTCCATGTCCACAAGGGCGATGCGTCCGTCGGCTGCCTGCATCTCGTGGTACTTGACGTCGGCGGTGATGAAGACATCTGCACCTTGTGCTATCGCCTCCTCCGCGAACTCGGCACCTGCTCCTCCGCAGAGGGCGATGGTCTGTACCTCGGGCTTGAGGGCGCGGGTGTAGCGCAGGTAGGGGGCTTGGAAGCGGACTTTTACCATGCGAAGGAAGTCTTCGTAGGGCATGGGCGCAGGGAGGTTGCCGATTACTCCGAGACCACACTCTATTTGACTATTTGACCATTGACTATTTGACAAGATATGGTAGGTGGTGATGCCTAACTGCTCTGCCATTCTGCCGCTGACGCCGTGGAGGTAGGCATCCATGGAGGTGTGGGCGGAGTAGATGGCGATGTCGTGGCGGATGGCTTGGATGATACAACGCTCCTGCGGGGTATTCCCGCAGATGTGCTTCACGCCGCGGAAGAGGAGAGGGTGGTGGCTGATGATGAGATTGCAACCTAATAAAATTGCCTCACTGACAACCGACTCGGTAATGTCTGTTGTCAGCAAGGCAGCATGTATATCCGCGCTTGGATCACCCACCTGCAGTCCCGAATTATCCCAAGACTCTTGGTAACTCAAGGGTGCTACAGATTCTATGATATGGATTATCTCTTGAAGGAGCAATTAGTCTTTTGTTTCCACTTCTTCTTCCGCTGCGGGCTCTTCCTCGACGCTGAAGTCAGTGATTCCTGCGTTGATGAGGACATTGTACCATTGGATGAGTTTGCGAATGTCGCTCGGATAGACGCGGTCTTCGTCCCAGTTGGGCAGCACCTCGGTGAACCATGCACGGAGGGCGGTGTTGTCCGCCTTCTTAGCGTCGATGGAGGCGGGTTTGAGCCCCTCTTTCTCACCAACCTTGGTCAGCACCTCGCTGAGCGCGATGTCGTCGCCCGTGGTGAACATAGAGACATCCGCAAGGGAGACAATCTTGTCGCGTGCGTAGGTCGGCATTCGCTTGCCGTCTAAGAGCGATTCTACAATCAACATATTATTGCCGCGGCTCACCAACTTAAACAAGCCGGGCTTTCCGGTGATAGCAAGGACGTTTTTCATTTGACAATTTGACAATTTACTATTTTACCATTTTGTAATTGCGGGTGCAAAGGTAGTGCTTTTTTTTGAATTGTGCAAGCAAACGGAGGCGTTTTTTGGTATTTTCCGGTATTTTCGTGTGCGTTTGTTTGCGTATATCGGAAAAAAGCAGTAATTTTGCGAGCGAAATAAATGTTTCAAGTTTCAAGTATTCCCGACTTTTTCGGGATAAACAGGTTTCAAGTGTTTGAAGACGGATACATAGAAGTTACGGGGGCTCGGGTGCATAACCTGAAGAATATCAGTGTGAAGATACCACGGCATGCGCTGACGGTGATTACGGGCTTGTCGGGGAGCGGGAAGTCGTCGCTCGCCTTCGACACCATCTTTGCAGAGGGGCAACGGCGGTATTTGGACACGTTCTCGTCGTATGCGCGGGGGTATATCGGCAACATGCAACGCCCAGATGTGGACAAGATAACGGGGTTGAGCCCTGTGATTTCCATTGACCAGAAGACGACGAGCCGCAATCCGCGTTCGACGGTAGGCACTATCACGGAGATATACGACTACCTGCGACTGCTGTACGCGCGTGCCGGCGAGGCACACTCGTACCTGACGGGGGAGAAGATGGTGCACTATACGGATGAGCAGATAATAGACCTGATTCGTCGGGAGTACGCGGGGAAGAAAGTGCTGCTGCTAGCGCCGCTTGTGAAGAATCGCAAGGGGCACTACAAGGAACTGTTCGACACGCTGCGGAAGAAAGGGTATCTACATGTGCGCGTGGACGGCGAGGTGCAGGAGTTGCAGTTGGGGATGAAAGTGGACAGGTACAAGCAGCACACGATAGAGGTGGTGGTGGACAGGCTGCTGGTGAAGGATGAAGGATTAAGAATTAAGAGCGAGGGAGAGTCGGAGGATATGGTGCGGCTACGGCAGTCGGTGGATAAGGCGATGACGCAGGGCGATGGGGTGATGATGGTGTGTGAGCACGGGAGCGAGAAGGTGCGCTATCTATCGCGTAACCTGATGTGCCCCACGACGGGGCTTTCGTATGCCGACCCTGCGCCGCATACGTTCTCGTTTAACAGCCCGCAGGGTTGGTGCCCTTGCTGCAAGGGATTAGGGCGGATACGATTGGAACAAGGAAGCATGGCACAAGGAGGGTTGTCGGATGAGGTGCTGGAGGACGTGGTGCACGATGCGGACTGGTATGAGAAACTGGTGGCACTGGCGAACACGACGGGTAGCGCAGAGGAGGATGTTGCGTCCACGGAGGAAGAGCAGTGGACGGAGTGCCCTGTATGCCACGGGAAGCGGCTGAACCAAGAGGCGTTGAGTTACAAGATAGCAGGCTACAGCATTGCCGACTTGGCGGAGATGGATATTGACGAGTTGGTGCGGGTGGTCAAGAGCGATGCTTTCTCCTTGAAAGGACTGACCGCGACGCAGTTGGCAGTGGCAGAGCCAATAGTGAAAGAGATAGGCAAGCGGCTGGAGTTTATGCAAGGCGTAGGGCTGAGTTACCTGTCGCTGAACCGCTCGTCGGACAGCCTATCGGGCGGGGAGAGCCAGCGCATACGCCTTGCGACGCAGATAGGGTCGCGGCTGGTGAATGTGCTGTATATCCTTGACGAGCCGAGCATCGGGCTTCATCAGCGGGACAACGAGCGGCTGATTCGGTCGCTGAAAGAGTTGCGCGACATGGGTAACTCGGTGATTGTGGTGGAGCACAACGAGCAGATGATGCGCGAGGCAGACTATGTAGTGGATATAGGTCCGAAGGCGGGACGGTTGGGCGGCGAGGTGCTGTTTGCCGGCACGCCGGAGGAGTTGATGCAGACGGATACGCTGACGGGAAGGTATCTGAAACAAGACCCTCCCCATCCCTCCCTACAAAGGGAGGGAGAAGAGGACCCACCCCTGCCCGCCCTACAAAGGGAGGGGGTAGATAGATTACCTTCGTCTATAGATACTCATCTTACCCCCTCCCTTAGTAGGGAGGGTCGGAGTGGGTCCTCCTCCATCATCTTGCGGGGGTGTCGGGGGAATAACCTGAAGGATGTAACGGTGGCGTTTCCGATAGGAAAGATGATTGGCGTTACGGGAGTGAGCGGGAGCGGGAAATCGACGCTTATCAATCAGACGCTCTACCCTATCCTTTCGCAGAAGTTCTACCGCTCGCTACAAAAGCCGCTTGCCTATGATAGCATAGAGGGTATCGAGATGATAGACAAGGTGATAAACGTGGACCAGTCGCCTATCGGGCGGACACCGCGGTCGAACCCTGCGACCTACACGGGGGTGTTTAACAGCATTCGCGACCTATTCGCCCAACTGCCCGAAGCGAAGATACGAGGATGGAAAGCCGGTCGGTTCAGTTTTAATGCGAAAGGCGGTCGGTGCGAGGAATGTGCTGGGAACGGTTACAAGACCATACAGATGCATTTCATGCCCGATGTGTATGTGCCTTGCGAGGCATGCAGCGGGCAACGCTACAACCGCGAGACGCTGGAGGTGCGGTTTAAGGGGAAGACAATAGCCGATGTGCTGGATATGACGGTGAATCAGGCGGTGGAGTTCTTTGAGAGTCAGCCGTATATCCTTCGGAAGATAAAGACGATACAGGACGTGGGGCTCGGGTATATCAAGTTGGGGCAGTCGTCCACCTCGCTGTCGGGCGGGGAGAGTCAGCGTATCAAACTGGCGACTGAGTTGGCGCGGCCTTCGACGGGGAAGACGCTGTATATCCTTGACGAGCCGACGACGGGACTGCATTTTGAGGACATACGGGTGCTGATGGGCGTGCTGCGACGGCTGGTGGACAAGGGGAACACGGTGGTGATTATTGAGCATAACCTCGATGTGATACGCGCTTGCGACTGGTTGATAGACATGGGTCCCGAGGGCGGCAAGCACGGAGGAACGGTGGTGGCATGCGGCACGCAAGATGACCTGCGGCAGTGCGCGGAGAGCGTTACGGGAAGGTATGTGTAGGGGGATGAAAGACCGCTACGCTGAAAGACAAAAGACCGCTCGCTATGCTCGCTGAAAGACTGAATTACCTTCGACTATACAAAACAGTTTCGTCATTAATTCTTCGGTCTATGTGGTGCGGCCTGGAGACCGCACCTCCATGAGAAACTATTTCGTCTTTAATCCTTTATCCATCCTTAAATGACTTCTTCTTTGGCGATATTGGCTTTGGTGATGGGAGTGATATTCATTACTCCCGTGGTTTGCAGGCGGTTGCATGTGCCGAGTATCGTCGGGTTTATCTTGATGGGAGTGGTGCTGGGACCGCACGGATTGGGTTGGATAGCGGAGAGCGAAACTATCAAGGTGCTGGGGAACATGGGCATGCTCTATATCATGTTCCAAGCGGGCGTGGAGATAGACATGAACGACTTTCGGCAGTATCGCCACAACGCGCTGGTGTTTGGACTGTATTCCTTTATTATTCCTTTTGCATTGGGTTTCCTGAGCAGTTGGCTGCTGGGCTTCGGGTGGAGCACGTGTGCTCTGCTGGGGGCGATGTACGGCAGCCACACCCTGATGACCTATCCGATAGTGAGCCGCTACGGCATACAGAAAAACGCGGCGGTGAACATCGTGGTGGGCGGTACGATGGTGTCTATCACCCTGTCGCTATTAGTATTGGCGGTGCTGAAGAGCCAGATACTGACGGCTTCGGCAACGGTCTCGCCGCTGGCGTGGTACGGGATGATGGCGGGCAAGATACTGCTCTTCGCGGTGGTAACGGTGGTGGTCTTCCCGTGGGTGGCGCAGTGGTATTTCAAGCGGTGGAAAGAGCCTGTGTCATCGTTCATGCTGGTGATGGTGATGCTGGTGGTGTCGGCATGGCTGGCAGACTGGGCAGGACTGGAGGGTATTCTCGGTGCGTTCGTCTGCGGCGTATCGCTCAACAGGCTGATACCCAACTTGTCGCCCTTGATGAGCAGTATCACGTTCTTCGGCAACAGCACGTTCGTGCCGCTGTTCCTGCTGGGCGTGGGCATGATGATAGATGTGTCGCTGCTGTGGAAAGGTTGGACGACGGTGGTGATTGCGGGGGTGATGATACTCACGAAGTTAGCGGGCAAGGGCTTGTCGGCATGGCTCGGGCAGTGGTCTTTCCACCTGTCGGGCGAAGAGCGGCGGCTGATGTTCGGCTTGACGCATGCCACGGCGGCGGGGACGCTGGCGATAGTAACCATCGGCTATCAAGTGGGGCTGTTCAATGCGGAGATACTGAATGCCGCCGTGCTGATGATTCTGGTGCTCTGCACCTCGGCATCGTTCATCACGGAGCATGCCGCCAAGCATATCGCCTTGCAGGAAGAGGCACTATTAGAGAGCGACCGAACGGAGGATGAGTGGCTGATGATGTCGGTAAGTACGGGGGACGCGGGTGCGCATGAGCAGTTGAAAGAGTTGAGTCGGTTGAGCAGTCTGCATGAGTCGAAGTTCGTGTTGTGCAGCGACTGGCAAGACGCAGAGAGCATGGTGGAGCGCACGAGTACATCGATTGCTATCTACCACGAGCACCAGCCTCTGAACACCGTGAGCCGTCTGCTGGTGGCAGTGCCGCGGTATGCGGAGAAAGAGCATGACTTCATCTCGTGCTTCGGACAGGTGCGGCGCCTGAGCAGTCAGATAGGGGCGCGGGTGGTGTTCTTCGCCAACGAGGAGACGCAACGGGCGTTGCAGGCGCTATGCCGCCGCCCGGGGAAGTTCCTGCGGGCATCGTATCGCGAGATGGAGGACTGGGAAGATGTGCTGATGATTGCCAAAGAGACGGAGGCGGACGATATGGTGGTGATGATTTCCGCGCGCCATGCCACTGCCAGTTACAATCCTTTGTTCCGCCAGATACCCGACATGCTGGAGCGCTTCTTCGCCGAGCATAGTTGGCTGATTATCTACCCGCAGCAGCAGATGGGTGCCGCGGTGCCGGATGTGTTCCTCACCGACCAACCGCCAACCAGCCGCTCGTGGGACCTCATCACCCGCACAAAGGCGTGGTTGCTCAAGCAACTGCGCAAACGGCAGGTAGGATAGGAGAATTTTTCTTTATGATTTGGTTGCAAGGGTTGTCTCCCTATCGGAATCGATAGGGCTGTTTGGGCGTATCTTTTCCGTAAACCACACCCACAGCGCGAAGAGCATGATATAGAACAAGTACTTGAACAAGTACTCGTGAAGGAAAGTAAACCACGTAGGATGGAACTCTATGAACAGCGCGATGGCGGCGATGCGCACGATATTGAAGAGGTAGATGCAGAGCCAGCCGAAAGGAATGAACCATGTCTTATGCCGCCATCCGCCCGGCGTGGTCAGCAGCAGGCACAGCCAGATGAATGACTGCTTCAGCGCCGTGCAACTCCACACAATGCTCACCGCATTGCCCGTAGCAAAACGGATGACATGGTCGTCAGGCATATACGCCGTGTCGCGGAAAAGCGAAACCACGGCATATACCATCGCCGCGATATGCTTCGCCATCACCTCAAACGGCGCGGAGATGTCCCAATGCCGCCACAGCAAGACCAACGTATCTCCCTCGTCGCCCGTAACCGACCATTTCCACGCGTAGTTGGCGACGAGCAATGTTACCACGAAGATAAGTATGTCCTTATATTCGCGTCTTGGCATAGGGCACTAAGTCGATGGGGCAGAAGTCGCCGTCTAAATACTTGAAATAGCCTGCTTGGCAGACCATGGCGGCATTGTCGGTGGTGAAAGAGAAGGGCGGGATAAACACCCTCCAACCATAGCGCTTGCCGTAGTCGATGAAGGCTTGCCGCAACGCGCTGTTCGCGCTCACGCCGCCTGCCACAGCCACTTGGTTTATCTTCAAGTCGCGCGCCGCTTTCTTCAGTTTCTGCATCAGTATGTCCACCACCGTCTGCTGCAAGGCGGCGCAGAAATCCTCTTTCAGGTGCGGCACCTGCTCGGCGAGGGCATCCACGGTGGTGAGGTTATGCTCGCGGAGCATGTCGCGCAGGGTGTAGAGAAACGAAGTTTTCAAACCGGAGAAGGAGTAGTCGTAGCCGGCAATGTTCGGTTTGGCAAAATGGAAAGCCTCGGGGTTTCCCTCCTTGGCGAGGCGGTCTATCCACGGTCCGCCCGGGTAGGGAAGTCCCAATACCTTGGCGCATTTATCAAACGCTTCGCCCGCCGCATCGTCGATGGTCTGCCCGATGATCTGCATATCGTTGTAGGCTTTCACCAGCACTATCTGGCTGTTGCCTCCGCTCACCAGCAGACAGAGGAAGGGAAACTCAGGCACAGGGTTCGTCGATTCGGGGGTACGCACGAAATGCGCCAGCACGTGCCCTTGCAGGTGGTTGACCTCTATCAGGGAAATACCCAGCGAGAGGGCGAGCCCTTTGGCAAAAGAAGTGCCTACCAGCAGGCTGCCGAGCAGCCCGGGACCGCGCGTGAAAGCAATGGCGGACAAGTCGCTCTTCTCTACGCCCGCACGCTTGAGCGCCGTATCTACCACGGGCAGGATATTCTGCTGATGGGCGCGGCTCGCCAACTCCGGCACTACGCCGCCGAACTCCTCATGCACTTTCTGCCCCGCTATCACATTGCTCAGCAACACCCCATCGCGGATAACCGCCGCGGAGGTATCATCGCAACTCGATTCTATGGCTAAGATGGTAATCATAATTCAGATGAAAGATTTTATGACCGCTATCGCTGTCCGACCGTTACACTATCCGATCGCTTCGCTGTCAGGGTACGCCCCGACCAGTCGGGGCTGTCCGACCACTTCGCTGTTAAATACTATGCGGTCGAACTTCTAACATCGCGAAGCACGGTCTCACACGTAAAAACAGCGGCAAAGTTACTGCTTTTTTTGGATATATGAAAAAAAAGTTGTAATTTTGCGCCGAATTTTAAGAATTTGACATGCTTTTCTATTTCTTTTTGTTATATATTGCGGCTTTCTTCGGTCATCGCAAGGCGCGACTACTGGTGCGAGGACAACGAGAGACCGTCCAAATATTGAAAAACTCCCCCAAACAAAAGTTAGATAAATGGCGCGGCTGTGTGTGGATACACGCAGCCTCGGTAGGCGAGTTTGAGCAGGCAAGACCTATCATTGAGCGTCTGCGTGCGGAGCACCCTTGCGAAAAGATTGTGCTCACTTTCTTCTCTCCGTCCGGCTATGAGATGCGCAAAAACTACAACAAAGTGGACAAGGTGCTTTATCTGCCTTTCGCCACGCGCCGCAATGCGCATTTATTCATCAGCACGCTGCAACCGAAGCAAGCCATCTTCGTGAAGTATGAGTTCTGGCCCGCTTATCTCCGCGAGTTGAAGAAGCAGGCAGTGCCAACCTTCAGCATCTCTGCCATCTTCCGACCTAAGCAGTTGTTTTTCCTTCCGTGGGGCAAGCCTTACCTTCGGTTGCTCCATTGCTTCACGCATATCTATGTGCAAGACCAAGCCTCGCTTGCACTCTTGCAGGCGCATGGCATCAGCCGTTGCAGCGTGGCGGGCGATACCCGCTTCGACCGCGTGAATCAGTTGGCAGCACTCCCCTCCGATATATCGGAAGGAGTATCCATAGACGATAAGCAACATCTGCTTATCGCCGGCAGCACATGGCAGCAGGACGAGCAACTGCTGGCGCGCTATATCGACACCCATCCCGACATCCGTCTGCTGCTCGTTCCCCACGAGATCACCGATAGCCACCTGCATCAGATCTTCCAATTCTTCCACGGACGCTATATGCGGTTGAGTGAGTTGACGCTCAACTCGCAACAATCATCGCACGACAATGGTGCGGCTCCCGATAGTATCGGGATAAACTTACGACCGCACCTCCATGAGCATCCCACTCCGCGCGTCATCGTGGTGGATAAGATGGGGTTGCTGTCAAAGTTGTATCGCTACGGCGCGGTGGCATATATCGGCGGAGGTTTTGGCGCGGGCATCCACAACACCATTGAGGCGGCTGTGTATGGTATGCCGGTGGTGTTCGGACCCAAGTATCAGCATTTCCGCGAAGCAAAAGCCCTCATCGCTGCCGGTGCAGGATTCTCCATTCGCAACTACAAGCAGTTAGAACATGCGCTTGATAACGCCTTTGCCCACGCCGATGAACTCGGGCAGAAAGCACGACAATATGTAGAATCCGAACTCGGCGCCACCGACAAAATCTACAGCGAATTGTTTGCAACGGGGGACAAAATCTGAGTATTCAGAATATTCAGATTATTCAGATTATTCAGAGAACTCTGATTACTCTTCCTCCACAATGCCCTCATAATTCTTATCTTCGCTTCGCTACGAACGATTTTTTCATAATTCATAATTCATAATTTCCAATGGCTTCTATTCCAAAAGGTACGCGCGATTTCTCCACGGTGGAGATGGCTCGACGCAATTATATCTTCAACACCATCAAGTCGGTGTTCTCGCTCTATGGTTTTCAACAGATTGAGACCCCCGCAATGGAGAATATGTCCACGCTGATGGGCAAGTATGGTGAAGAAGGTGATAAACTCCTTTTCCGTATCCAAAACTCCGGCGAGAAAGCAAACACACCACCCGAGAAGGGGTTGAGATATGATTTGACCGTACCCTTCGCACGCTATGTGGTGCAACACCGTGAGGAGATACAGTTCCCCTTCAAGCGTTTCCAGATTCAGCCTGTATGGCGGGCTGACCGTCCGCAGAAAGGGCGCTACCGTGAGTTCTACCAATGTGATGTGGACGTGATTGGCACCCAATCGCTCACCTGCGAATGGGAACTCATACAGATAGTGCAAGAGGTCTATCGCCGTCTCGGCATCCGCGTGCGCCTGCATATCAACAATCGCAAGATCCTTGCCGGTATAGCCGAAGTCATCGGTCAGCCGGACAAACTGATAGACATCACCGTAGCGATTGACAAGTTGGACAAGATAGGCTTGGACAATGTGAACAAAGAACTGCTTGAGCGCGGACTCACGACCGAAGCGGTGGAAAAGATACAGCCTATCATGCAGTTGAGTGGTAGCAATACCGAGAAACTCGACCAACTATCTGCTATCCTTCAAGGCTCGGAAGTAGGTATGGCGGGTATCAGCGAACTGCGCACGCTCTTCGACCTATGTACGCTCAACTCTCAACCAACCATTGATAGCGTGGTGCGGCCTGGAGACCGCACCTCCATGAATACTCAGTCCTCCACCCCTGACTTCGAACTCGCCTTAGACCTCACTCTTGCGCGTGGACTGAATTACTACACCGGCGCTATCTTTGAGGTGAAAGCCCTCGATGCGCAGATAGGCTCCATCACCGGCGGCGGACGCTACGACAACCTGACGGGTATCTTCGGCATGCCGAATGTGTCGGGCGTAGGTATCTCCTTTGGCGCAGACCGTATCTACGATGTGCTGACCGAGCTCAACCTCTTCCCCGCCGAGTTGGGCACCGGCACGCAGTTGCTCTTCGCTACATTCGGGGAGGCGGAGTTGCGCTATGCCCTCCGTTGGGCGACAGCACTGCGGCAGAAGGGACTCCGTGTGGAGGTATATCCCGAGCCTGCCAAGATGAAGAAACAGATGGGTTATGCCGATGCCAAACAGATACCATGGGTGGCTATCGTAGGCGGCAATGAGATGGAGAGCCAAACCGTCATGCTCAAGAACATGACCACCGGCGAACAACAGCCCCTTACTTTGCAAAAAGTAATTGATTACCTTAAAAAATGAGCGATTTTTGGTATGAAATCAGCTAACAATCCTCAATAGGAGTTAAAAGTGTATAAATTTGTAAGACTTTGGCCTTATATGAACGTTTGTTCAGAGAATAATCAGTATTTTTGCAGATGAATTTAGCTTAACAATTGGATTTGGTTTTTATTGGTTAGCATTCTGAGGCGGTTTTGTGTTTTCATACTGAGATGTTTTTTCCGCCTCGGCTGACAAAGGTAAGGCGTTGTCGTGAGACAGCGCTTACTTTTTTTGTTCATAACAATTTATCTAAACATAAGCAAGGTTTTATTTTCAAGGATATGCTTGCATATATCATACTTTTTTCGTACCTTTGTCGCGCTATTTAGTGATACTATTATGAAAACCGAGAAAGAGAAAATGCTGGCAGGCGAAGTCTATTACGCTTGCGACCCATTGATTATCAAAGAGTTGAACGAGTGTAAAGACCTATTGCAACAGTACAACAGTCTCCGCCCCACCGACCTCAACGCGCGGCGGGAGATGTTGCAGCAAATCCTCGGCAACTGCGACGAGCACGTCTTCATCAACCAGCCTTTCTACTGCGACTACGGCAAGCATATCCGCGTCGGCAAGCGTTTCTTCGCTAATTTCCATTTCACCGTGCTGGACGAAGCCCCCGTAACCATCGGCGACGACGCCTTCATCGGACCAAACGTCTCCATCTACACCGCCTGCCACAGCACCGACCCCGCCGAGCGCAACACCCGCATGGAGTGGGCGAAGCCCGTCCGCATTGGCAACAACTGCTGGATAGGCGGCTCCGTAACCATCCTCCCTGGCGTCAGCATTGGCAACAACTGCACCATCGGAGCAGGCTCCGTGGTGGTGCACGACATCCCCGACAACAGTATCGCCGTAGGCAACCCCGCCCGAGTAGTAAAGAAGATAGAGGACTGCGCTTCGCGCTAAAAGATAAAGGATGAAGGATAAAAGACGAAATAGTTTCGACTTTGCAGGTGCGGCGCGGAGTGCGCGCCGCCTCGGTTCCTTGCTCTTGGTTCTTTGTTCCGTTGTGTCAATGGCGAAAGCCGCCGACACAACGAGTATCTATCCCCACGAGGACGTGCTGACGCTGCGTTTCGGCGGCATGTGGCAGCAAGACCAGTACCTCAGCCCCCTGCTCTACGACGGCATGGAGGTGGGTATCGGCAACGAGTGGTGGCAGACCTTCCGCCATGCGCCGCAGTGGCTCCACGTGGGCAGAGCAGACCTCACCTTCGGCTGGCTCACCAACCCGCGCTACACCAACCGTATCTACGCCCTCGACATCGAAGCCGGATGGGGCGCCGCCTACCAATGGGACTTCCGCTTTGCCCGCCGCGAGCAGCACCGCCTGCAACTCTTCTTGGGTCCCTACCTCGCCGCCGAATGGGCACCGCGTATGATTCTGAGCAACGTCAACAAGCCCTACTCCATGGACGCCGCCGTCGAACTCCAAGCCCTCGCAGGCATACGCTACACCTTCACCGCGCCACGCACCGCCTACCGCCTCTCCTACATCCTCCGCGCGAACCTCATCGGCATGGACTTCATGCCCGACTACTGGCAGTCGTACTACGAACTCACGGAGGGTGTCCCGGGCGACCTGCGCTGCGCAGGCATGTGGAATAGGCGTTTCCTCGCCCACGAACTCACGTTCGACATCGTCTGCCGACGCTCCACATGGCGACTCGGCATTCGCCACGAATACCTCGAATACGGCAAGCGGCAGATAGCGTTCTCTCGTGAGCAGGTCTCCCTCGTCCTCGGCACCTGCTTCCGATACGGCGTTGCCAACATACGGTAAACGTGAACTCGAAATAAGAATCTTTTATACAAAGACGACCATTTTTTATTTCAACAAAAATTTCCAAAAATTATTCAAATATTTTTTTTCTTTAACATTAATTGCCATGTAATCCCGACTAATTCCCGACAAGTCGGGATAAACATAGATGCAAGCATTTTTCATTAATTCATTACCAAAAACCAAATTACTTTTTGACAACTAAAATCGTTTGCTTATATCAGCTCTACGTTAGATAAAGGGGAAAAGATGAAGAATAAAAGACGAAATACATTTGACTGCACAAGGCTAATCAGTCTTTGCTCCTTGCTCCTGGCTCTTGGTTCCATTAGCTGCACCCGCCCCTTCGACATACAAGAGAACACCCCCGCGGGCAACGTGGCGGCACTGTGGCAGATTATCGACGAGAAATACTGCTTCGTGGAGGAGAAAGGCATTGACTGGGATGCCCTCCGCGCGCCCTATATCGCCCGCGCCGAAGCCATCGACCCCGACGCCGAGGACGCCCATTTCCAACTCTTCGACCTGATGGAAGAGATGCTCAACCACCTCCACGACGGGCATGTGAACCTCTACACGCCCTTCGACGTATCGGCAAGCAGCACGTGGTATCAAGGCTACCCCGTCTGCTACAACGCCGACCTCCATCGCCACTACCTCGCCAACGCCCGTTATGTGGGCGGCATGTATTACACCACACTCGCAGACGATAGTATTGGCTACATCTACTACGGCTCTTTCCAGTCGTCTTTCAGCGCGGCAAACCTCTACTATATTCTCTCTTCCTTCAAAGACTGCCGCGGGCTTATCCTCGACCTGCGGCATAACGGCGGCGGCTCATTGGAGTACGCCTACCGCCTCGCCGCCACCTTCATCGACCGCGACACCCTCGTCGGCTACTGGCAGCACAAACGCGGCACGGGACACCACGATTACTCCGACCCCGAACCGCTCTACGTCCGCACCGCGGACATGAGCAACAAATGGCTCCGCCCCACCGTCGTGCTCCAAGACCGACACTCCTATTCCGCCACCAACTCCTTCCTCAACGCCATGCGCTATATGCCCAATGTCCTCCTGCTCGGCGGCGTGAGCGGTGGAGGAGGCGGCATGCCGATGAGTTACGAACTGCCCAACGGCTGGATAGTGCGCTTCTCCAGCGTCAGGATGTGCAACGCCGACGGCATCTCCATAGAGGAAGGCATCCCGCCCCACGTTCTTGACTCGCTTCATTCTGATGGCAATCCGGTACAAGATGATTTGATAGAGCACGCGGTGGAGATTCTGAAGAGTGTGAAATAATCTACCTCGTAGCATACATTTTTTCGGAGGGGGATACATGGCTATTGTGTCCCCTATTGCTTTTTTGTACAGAATATGTCAATTTCTCAACAAGCAAACCAATATAGTGTAGTAATTTTGCAAGCGATTTGCATTGTCGCTTTATAATCCGCAAATATATCCATAAAATTTACAATACCCATGAAGAAAGTTTCTTTTTTGTTGCTGGCATTGGTCTGCTCGATGGCATCGATGGCAGCGGTAACCATCACCAAGACCGCCGGTTGGTTTGAGAGCGGTTATGTAACTTGGACGAATGTGTCCGGTTTGACTTACCAAGTGTATGTACGCCCCGAAGGCGGCACCTATACGCAGTTGGACAAAGAACTGGTACGCAACTATGGTTCGTATGGCCGCGCTGATGCGTTGGGCTTGAAGGCAGGTCGGTATCAACTAAAAGTGGTGGCATCGAACGGCGAACAGGCGGAGTCGGCAGTATTCACGGCGGTTGCCCACGACCGCAACGGTTTTGCTCACGATGGCTGGAGCGATGGTATCGGCGCCTACAAGAACGATGGTACGCTCAAGGACGGCACGCGCGTACTTTACCTGACGGCGGCTAATGCAAAGACCATCAAGTGCAACGTGATGGTGGATAAAACCGATACAGAGATTACCGGTATTCAGGAAATTCTCGCCAAGTTAGAGAAGGGCACCGAGACGCGCCCTATCTGCGTGCGCATCATCGGTACGATAAAGAAAGGTGATTTGGATAAGATTGGCTCCTCTGCAGAGGGCTTGCAGGTGAAGGGCAAGAGTGGCACTACGCCGATGAACCTGACCATTGAGGGCGTTGGAAACGATGCCACAATACATGGTTTTGGCTTCTTGATTCGTAATGCTTGCTCGGTGGAGATGCGCAACTTCGCCAGCATGATTTGTATGGATGACTGCATGTCGCTCGATACCGACAACCACCATGTATGGGTGCACAACATGGACTTCTTCTATGGTGGTACGGGCAGCGACTCCGACCAAGCCAAGGGCGATGGCACCGTGGATATCAAGGGCAAGAGTTCGCACGTTACCATCAGTTACAACCACTTTTGGGATAGCGGTAAGTGCTCATTGGGTGGCATGAAGAGCGAGACCACGGACTGCTGGATGACCTACCACCACAACTGGTTTGACCACTCCGACTCGCGCCACCCGCGTATCCGCACGGCATTCTATCACTGCTACAATAACTACTACGACGGTATCTCCAAGTATGGCGTGGGCGTAACCTGCGGCGGCTCGGCGTTTGTAGAGAGCAACTATTTCCGCAACTGCAAGTACCCGATGTTGGCATCCAAGCAGGGCACCGATGCAGAGGGCGACGGCACCTTCTCCGGCGAGAACGGTGGCGTGAACAAAGCCTATAACAATAAGATTATCAACCCGCGTCAAGTGCTCTATTGGTCGGCAGACAAAGAGGCTACCGGCACATGGGATGCCGTGCTGGTAGAGACGCGCGATGGAGCCGTGAGCGCGAAAGCATTTGTGGGTAGCACAGCGTACAATAGTGCTGCCGATGCGGCTGCCCGAAAGGCAGTACCCGCTTCAGCGATTGACCCCGTGGAGGATGTCGCGCTCATCTGCCGCGGCGAGAAAGCCGGACGCGAAGGATTAGGCGCAGGACGTATTGACGGAGGCGACTTCCAATGGACATTCTACTACCCTGCGCAAGATGCCAACTACGATGTGATAACCGACTTAAAACAGGCGTTGCTAAACTATAAATCCACCCTCGTGGGCTTCTACGGCGAATCGGCACTGCCCAACGGAGGTGCTACGGCGACTGTGGATGGCGGCGACGGCAAGGGAAAGACGCAGGCGATTGACGAGAAGACCGTGAAACCCGAGTGGGGTGGAGGCAGCATCTCCGATGACGACAGCCTTGTCCCCTATATCATCGGTGCAAAGGGAGACTTCTATTGGTTCAACGCCGACAACGATGCGCAGACCAAGCAATACATCACGGAGGGAGCAATTATCTTGGTGGAAGGCAGCAGTTCGTATGGTACAGACAAGAAGGCCACTTCCTCCGATGCTACCTTTAGCGACCCGTACACAGGGGCTATTGAGGTGAAGAAAGAAGGTTGCTATGCCACCTTCTATTGCCCCGACAGCATCACGGTATTTGCTATGAACGCTACCCGCGCAGGCTCGGCAAAAGGCGAGATACAAGTATCGAATGATGGCAAGAACTTCACGAAACTGGCTGACTATTCTACTACGAAGAAGGGTAATTTCAAGATCACTAATTCGCTATCCACTCCTGCTTTGTACGTGCGCGTAACCAATGGCTCCACCGGCACGCTGTATATCCATGGTATTAAAGTCTTCAAGACGGGTATTCCCGAGCCTACAGACCCTGATAATCCTGATAACCCGGAGGAGGGCATCGAGAACATGATGACTGAGACCGTGGCATACAAAGTGTTCCGCAACGGACAGTTGCTCATCATCCGCGATGGGCATGTGTATAACATGCAGGGAATGCGGATGGAATAGACGATATGCCTGCCTGATATACAAATAGCCACCTCACTCGCGGGGTGGCTATTTGCATGAACAAAGCGATAAATTTACAAAAGTAATGGAATAATTTGCATATATCGTTTATTTTCTGTAATTTTGCCCGCTCCTTTTGAGTGGGGATTGTCGGTTCAACCCATTTATTGAATAATAGTTAATCTAACGCGAACTCGAAATAAGACACATATACATCAAAACAACGATGATTCTTTTTCTTTCAACAAAAATTTTCAAAAATTATTCAAATATTTTTTTCTTTAACATATAATTTCCGTTAATTATTCATTAATTCATTACCAAAAAACAAATTTGTCTTTGCCTGCTGAAATAATTCGCTTATATCGAACTCAGGTTAATCTACTAATAAAACTTGCGGAATAAAATCGCTAAAAGTTGCGGAATAAGTTGCATATATCATTTATCTTCAGTAACTTTGCTTCTTGATATTGAACGCTATCTTGAAAGGAAATATTTGGACAATATTTGAAAATATTTGTTCTAAAAGAATTAATGAAAAATGCTTGCATCCCGATTTGTCGGGATTACACGATAATTACATATTCAAAAAACAAGTACCATGATAATTAATGTGTCAAAGTCTATACCCACTATGACCACTCCACTCATTAAAGCAAAAGACCTGCACAAATCCTTCGGCACGCTCGAGGTGCTGAAAGGCGTGAACCTCAGCGTGCAGCAGGGCGAGATACTGGCTATCATCGGCAAGAGCGGCGCCGGCAAGACCACGCTCCTGCAAATCCTCGGCACTCTCGACCGCCCCACGAGCGGGCAGGTATTCATCAACGGGCAAGACGTCTTCCGCCTCGGCGAGAAATCCCTTGCCACCTTCCGCAACCGCCATATCGGCTTCATCTTCCAGTTCCACCAACTGCTACCGGAGTTTACCGCCTTGGAGAATGTGATGATGCCCGCCCTCATCGCAGGCGAGTCGCGCGCAAAGAGCAAGCAACGCGCGGAGCAACTGCTAACCGACCTTGGATTATGCGAGCGCCTGCACCACAAGCCCAACGCCCTCTCCGGCGGCGAGAAGCAGCGTGTGGCAGCGGCGCGCGCACTGATGATGTCCCCCTCGGTCATCCTCGCCGACGAGCCCACGGGCAGCCTCGACGAAGCCAACAAGCAGGAACTCAACCGACTGCTCCTCCACCTGCGCGAGCAGTACCAACAGACCATCATCATCGTTACCCACGACAAAGACCTCACCTCCATCGCCGACCGCGTAGTCGAGATGGTGGACGGGAGCATTATGAATTAAGAATTATGAATTAAGAATTAAGAATTAAGAGTGCTCCTGCTCTGAATAAATGTCCGGGTGCGCAGGCGTCCCCGCCTGCTAAATCTCAGAATACTCAGATTACTCCGAGCACTCATCTTTCATCCTTTATCCTTCATCCTTTATCCAATCATGACTCAGATTTCTACTTTGGGTGAGTTCGGGCTTATCCGCCGACTCACAGACCAACTCCCGCAGCAACAGCCCTCTACCCGCAAAGGTGTCGGCGACGACGCTGCCGTGATGAACTTCGTTGATAACCAAGTACTTATGACCACCGACATGCTCCTCGAGGGTATCCACTTCAACTTGGAGTACGTCCCCCTCAAGCACCTCGGCTACAAGGCGGCGGTGGTCAATTTCTCGGACATATACGCCATGAACGGCACCCCCACGCAGATAACCGTCTCGCTGGGGCTCAGCCAACGCTTCTCCATAGAGCAGGTGGAGGAACTGTACAGCGGCATCCGCCTCGCCTGCGAGCGCTACGGCGTGGACTTGGTCGGCGGCGACACCTGCGCCTCCCTGACCGGACTGACCATCTCCATCACCTGCCTCGGTACCGCCAAAGCGGACGAGATAGTCTATCGCAACGGTGCCAAGGAGAACGACCTCATCTGCGTTACCGGCAACCTCGGCACCGCCTACATGGGCCTCCTCCTCCTCGAGCGCGAACGCCAAGCATGGGCACAGTCGGACAGCAAAGCGGTCGGACAGCAGAGCGTTCCCGATAAATCGGGATGCAAGCATCAGACAGCAGAACGGTCGAATAGCGAAGCGGTCTTCGAGGGCAAAGAGTACCTGCTGGAGCGCCAACTGAAACCCGAGGCGCGGCGCGACATCATCGCCAAACTGCGCAAGGCGGGTATCAAACCCACGGCGATGATGGATGTGTCGGACGGACTGAGCAGCGAACTGCTGCATATCTGCACGCAATCGAACGTCGGTTGCGCCGTGTACGAGGACAAGTTACCTATTGATTATCAGGCGGCTGCGCTCGCCGAGGAGATGAACCTGAACATCGTTACCTGCGCCCTCAACGGCGGAGAGGACTACGAACTGCTCTTCACATGCTCGCTCTCCGACTACGAGAAACTGGTGCCCATGGACGATGTCTATATCATCGGACACATCACCAAACCCGAGTACGGACGCCACCTCATCGGTCGCAACGGCGAGGAGATCGCCCTCACCGCCCAAGGCTGGAACGCGTTCAAGGAGGAGTAAATTGAATACGCCGTTACTTAACCGTTGATTAACGTGAACTCAAAATACATAAACGTTGAAATGACGATGATTCTTTTATTTTAACAAAGAATTTGCGAATATCATTCAAATATATTTTTCTTTAACGTATAATTGCCGTGTAATTGACCATTAATTTCTCATTGCGAGAATTATATGAACAATTACACGGCAATTATATGTTATTATGCTTTACAGCAGGCGGGGACGCCCCGACCCCGACATGTCGGGGTAAACGAAGTCGGGATGCAAGCCCCTGCGTACCCGGACATTTTACCGCTGGCGAGACTTCTGCGTCCCTTGTGTTACCGCCGCCGTCATGTTCGACCACGCGTATTTCTTTTTCTCTTCCTCGATACCTTGGTCGAAGGTGTGCGGGTCGCGGTGGCAGAAATCCAGCAGCGCATCGGCAATAGCGCGGGCGTCCACAGGTGTTACATACCCCACCTTCCCGTTCGGCACTATCTCTGCCAGCCCACCCACGTCGGTTACCAACATCGGCTTGGAGAAGTGGTATGCCACCTGCGTTACGCCGCTCTGCGTCGCGGACTTATACGGTTGCACGATGAGGTCTGCCGCCGAGAAATAGACGCGCACCTGCTCGTTGGGGATGAACTGCGTATGCCAAAGGATTTGCCCCTCCAAGCCGAGTTCCTTCTCCAGCCGCGCATACTGCTCGGCGTTGTTGTAGAACTCGCCCGCCACGAGCAGGCGCACTTTCTCTTTTCGCAGACGGGCGTCGGCATAGGCGCGCATGAGGAGGTCAAGCCCCTTGTAGTCGCGGATAAAGCCGAAGAAGAGCAGGTAGCAGTAGCCGCTCTCCAACCCCAGTTGCTGCTGCGCCTCCGCCTGCGGCAACGGCTCGCCGAAGTTGTCATAGAGCGGGTGCGGACAGAGTGCCACGCGGACGGGGCTCTGTTTCAGCAGGAAGCGTTCGCAGTCGCGCTTCACGCTGTCGGACATCGCCACGAAATGGTCTATGCTGCGCACGAAATAGCGTATCAGCCACTTGTCCCAAAAATGCGGCTCGTGGGGAATGACGTTATCAAGAATCGACACCACGCGTATGCCTTGCCGCCGCGCCAGCCGCGAGATAGTGCCTAAGCAGGGCGCCATGAGCGGAATCCAGAACTTCACCACCATCAAGTCGGGCTTGATACGACGGAGCAGACGCGCCGTCTTCCACCACGAGAAGGGATTGACCGAGTTCATCACGCGGGTGATTCGCAGGTCTGCCGGCGCAGGTTCATCGGAATACTGCGTCTTCCCCGGGAAGAGAAAGTCGGGATACTGGAGGGTGAAGGTTAGAATTTCCACCTCGTGCCCCTCTACCATAAACTGGCGGGCGAGACGCTCGTTGTAGGTCGCGATACCGCCGCCGCGGTAGGGCCATGATGTGCCAAGGATAACTATCTTCATACTCTTTACGTCACGATTTACAGTTTCTTAATCTCGCCGCAAAGGTACTGCTTTTTCCCGAAATATGCAAATCTATGCTGCATTTTGCGGGAGACTGCCTATAAACTCGTCCGAGAGAAGAGAATTTTGCCAACTATTTGCGTATTTCGGAAAAAAGCAGTACTTTTGCAGTGGGATTAGGCGAGCAAATGTCTTACCTCGAGTGCGAGCCATTCGCGTTGGTTAGTTATAGTTAGGTAATGATATACATGTTGACCCAGCAAATCAAAATAGAGTTATGTCGCCCCGTTGGGGGCTTGCTTTTAGGTGTTGTCTCGCATACGTAGGGATGAATCCCTACGCTGATTTATGTCGCCCCTTCGGGGCTTGCGTTAATAAACGACTTGGGTCAACTCGTATATCATTACCTATAGTTATTAAGACCCAATATGATAAGTTATTGTTTAGCAAATATATTACCCATACAATTGCTGTTTCTATTCATTGCGTCGTTTGGCATACTTATTTATGTTGTTTGGCAGCGGGAGAAGGCAGCAGAATACGTAGAGAAGCACCCTGTGGATACAAAAGAGGCGCAGAAAAAGAGAGCTTGGATACTGTTGATTACCACTATTTCACTTGTCCTATTGCTGGTCCTTCCGCAGTTTATCATAGACGTTACTACCTATGTTCTTTGTCCGCAGGAGAGAGAGTCATTTACGTTTCATAAGACAGGTATTATTCCCTTGTCTATTGTAGTGTACGGCATTCTGTCTGTGATTTATAGAATCGTTCAGTCTTTTACCAAAGAGCGGGCAGCCGAGGCATTCATTGCCACGTTGGCGATATTGGCTATACTGCTCGTTGGCGGGTATTATATCCATCGGGCTATTCGTGAAAAAGAGAAATCCGCACAGCCAGGCTCGGAGCAGACGATTCCGCAAGCAAGACCCTCCAAGCAGAGGATTACTCTATTCGAGAATATAACAAATTGATTGACAAACAAACGTGAACTCGAAATAAGAAACATATACTTCGAAACGCTGACAATTCTTTTATTTCAACAAAAATTTCCAAAAATTATTCAAATATTTTTTTCTTAACATATAATCCCGACACGTCGGGACAAATTTAGTCTTTGAGTGCTGAAAAAATAGTCTGTTTATATCGAACTCACGTTAAACAACGTTAAACTCTTTATTTTTATGGAATTAGAAACTATTGAAATTGTTCTGTTAGTCCTCTGTTCGCTAATGTTTTGCCTCTTTTTAGGCATGGGTCTATGGGCTTTCTTCAAGCGCAATGACGAAAAACAGCAGGAAAAATGTGTGAAAGCATTCAGTCCAAAAGTGTTTCATCCATCTCGCGTGATGGTTTGCTATGCTCTTTTCTTTTGGGGGCTTGGTTTGGTGTCTATATGGATGGCTTGGTCAACTATATGGGGAGGAAACAACTTTGAATTGTTCGGTTTTTCCATGTCTGCCAACGATATTTTGTTGTGGTTGTGGTTCATTGTACTAACCATCTTTGGTACATTATTGTTCTTTTGGGCGCGGATTCCGAAGGAAGAAAGAGAAGACGAGGAAGATAAGGAGGGCAGGGAGTAACGCCCTATATTTTGCTAACGATGCGCGTTTCTCAATGTTAGCGGCAAGAGGTTGTCGCTAATGCTTTTGTGTAAATAGCCCAGCAGTAGCCGTTACATTATTGAGTTATATCGCCCTTACAGGGCTTGCATTTAGATGGCATTTCTTACATAGGGGCGAGCCCCTATGCTGGTTTATATCGCCCCTTCGGGGCTTACCATTACACTGATTTCGCTTTAAGGCATAACACTACGTTTATCCATATCACCACTAAGAGGCTTTACACCACACTGATTTATATATTGCCCCCTTTGGGATGATTTCAATTCAACATTATTGCCACTAAAAAACTATGATTTGTTTGTATATCTCAAAAAAAAGTAGTATCTTTGCACGCAAATTGAAAACAAATAGAAAATTAGATTATATTCGCTATGAAAAAAGTACTTTTAGCAATTATGGCGGGCGTGATGAGCCTTGGAGTTAGTGTTTCGGCAAGCGCGGGCGAGACGCCCGCGTCCCCAGCGGCTGCGCAAACTACCATGGTGCGGCTCCCGATGGATCGGGATAACACTTCCGACCGCACCTCCTTGACAGACGCCGTATTGATGACTATTGACGGCAAGCCCGTGATGGTTTCGGAGTTTCTCTACATCTACGAGAAGAACAACCAAGAGACGACGATGGACCAAAAGTCTATCGAGGAGTATCTGGACTTGTTCATCAACTTCAAACTGAAAGTGGCAGAGGCAGAGGCGCAAGGGATTGACACGACGGAAGCCTTCAGGAAGGAGTTGAAGGGCTATCGCGCGCAGGCTACGCCGAAGTATCTGCGGGATGACGCCGCTATAGACAGTCTTGTGGAGATGAGTTACGGTCGTATGGCGATGAACCGCCGCGCGGCACATATCGCGATACAGTGCCCGATGAATGCGCCGGACAGCGTGGCGGAGGCAGCGAAAGCCGCTATCGAGGACGCTCGCGTGCGGGTAACCACGGGTAAGGCTATCAAGAAAGGGAAGAAGATGGTGCAGCAGCCGAAGGAGGACTTCTTTGCTGTGGCGCGCGAGGTATCCACCGACCCGGGCGTGCAAGAGACCGGCGGGGAACTGGGATGGATAACGCCTTTCCGCTATATCTACTCGTTTGAGAACGCGGTGTATACCACGCCCGTGGGTGAGGTAACGGAGGTGTTCCGCACGCCGTACGGTTTCCATATCGCCCTTGTGGAGGAGGAGCGCGCGCACGAGGAGGTGCATGCTTCGCACGTGATGAAGATGGTGCAGCGCGGGAACGAGGAGCAGAAAGCCGCACAGAAAGCGGTGATAGACTCGATTGCGCTGCTGCTGACGCAGGAGAACTTCGCCGATATGGCTCGTCAACTGTCTGATGATAAGGGCTCTGCCGTGCGCGGTGGCGACCTCGGCTGGTTCGGCAAAGGGATGATGGTGAAGCCGTTTGAGGACACGGCTTTCGGCATGAACGTAGGCGAGATAAGTGCGCCGTTCGAGAGCAATTTCGGTTGGCATATCATCTACCTGCAAGGCAAGCGCGGTATTCAGCCAATAGACAGCATGCGTCAGCAGATACTGCGTCAGGTGCAGCGCGATGAGCGTATGCGCGAGGCAGACGCATCCTTCGTTCGCAAGACCCGCGCGGAGTACAACCTGCCGGAGACGATGAGCGACCGCGAGGTGAAGGAGTACGCCGATGCGCACTTGGAAGAGAAATACGAAGACCTGCGTAACCTCGTGCGCGAGTACCACGACGGTATCCTGCTCTTTGAGGTGTCGCTGCGCGAGGTATGGGACAAAGCAGCGAAAGACACGGTGGGGCTGACGAAGTTCTTCGCTGCGAACAAGAAGAACTACCCGTGGGACGCGCCGCGCTACAAAGGCTGGGTGCTGCAATGCAAAGACCAAGCGACGCTGAAAGCCGCGAAAGCCATCATCAAGAACGCAGAGCCCGACTCCGTGGCTTCGTATCTGAATCAGCGACTGAACATCGACAGCACGACCTATATCAAATTCCAGCACGGGCTGTGGGAGAAAGGGCAGAACGCGGCTGTGGACAAGTACGGTTTCAAGGTGAAAGGGGATGAGTTTGAGGTAGATAGCCTGCTGCCGAATGTGGTTTGCGTGGGCAAGGTGCTGAAAGCGCCGGAGGAGTACACCGACGAGCGCGGGAAAGTAACGACCGACTACCAAGACTACTTGGAGAAACTGTGGATAGAGGCGCTGCGCAAGAAGTACGAGGTAGTGGTGAACGAGGAAGTGATGAAAGGAATTAAATGACCGTCTAACGACTGTCAGACCGCCTTCCCTACAAGTCAGGCTGAAAGACCGCTACGCTGAAAGACCGCGCTACGCGCTGTCAGACTGATATACCTAACAAAGAGGTCAGTAGTTAGTGGTCAGATGCTAAATCAGTCGTTCAGCAAAGCGGTCGGACAGTGAAACGGTCGGACAGTAATTCGATTTAACATCTATCTTATGAAGCGTTATTGGTGGGTCATAGCCGTTGTAAGTGTGGTGCTGCTGAATGTGGCAGCACACTTCTGCGTTTTGCGGCTTGACCTGACCGATGACCAACGATACAGCCTCTCGGCGGCGACTAAACAGTTGCTGGACGAATTGGATGCGCCCGTGGAGGTAACGGTATATCTGACGGGCGACCTCAATCCGTCGTTTCAGCGGCTGAAGAACGCTACGGCGGAGTTGCTGGAGGAGATGGGAGAATTAAGACCCTCTAAATCTCCCTTAAAGGGAGACTTTGCAGACCCCTCCTCGGATGGGGAGTTCTCAGAAGAAGGGCTGACGCCGATTGTTATTCATGAGCGGGCGCACAATGGGACGACGGTGCAACACACAGTGTATCCCTATGCGTTGGTGCGCTACAAAGGACGCACGGCGGTGGTCAGCCTGCTGCAGAACAACCGCGGGATGTCGGGCGAGGAGAACCTGAACGCCAGCATTGAGAACCTTGAGTATGCTTTTGCGGAGGCTATACACCAAGTGCAGCAGACAGAAGTGCCGAAAGTGGCGTTTCTGGAAGGGCATGGCGAGTTGCCGGAGCAGAACGTGTATGATATCAGCCTTGCGCTGAGCAAGTATTTTCAGATTGATCGCGGGGCTTTGGGCAGCGACCCGTATGCGTTGGACGGCTATCAGGCAGTGGTCATCGCCGACCCGCAGGTGCCTTTCTCGGAAGCTGACAAGTACATCCTTGACCATTATATACAGCAGGGCGGCAGCGTCCTGTGGGTGCTGAACGGAGTGCGTTTCTCGGAGGATGTGCTGGCGCAGTCGGGTTTCACACCTGTGTTGCCCCTTGACCTCAACCTGACGGATATGCTGTTTCGCTACGGCGTGCGGGTGAATCCCGCGTTGTTGCAGGATGTGCAGTGTCTGCCTGTGCCTGTGAACGTGTCTTCCGACCCGCAGCAGCCTAACTTGCAGCCCGTGCCGTGGTACTATGCGCCGCTGTTGCTCACCTCGCAGGCATCGCCCATCACGCGCAACATCGGACAAGTGAGCAGTACGTTTGCTTCGCCCGTGGATGTAGTGGGCGGCGAGGACGGTATCCGCAAGGAGGTGCTGCTCGCGACCTCTACCGCGACGCGCTTGATTCCCACGCCCGCGGAGGTGGACCTCGGCGACCTCAACCCCGACATGAGCACGTTTCGGTATCAGTACGTGCCTGTTGCCGTGGCGCTGGAAGGGCGGTTTCCATCGGTATTTGCACACCGCATGGTGCCTGAGGGGATAGATGTTTCCACAGCGGGAGAGGCTATCGGGGGACGTTCGGAAGTGTCTCGGCAAGTGGTCGTGGCTTCGGGCAGCGTGATACGCAATGACATACAACAGGGGAGGGCTTTGCCCGCGGGGTATGACCGCTACTCGGGCATGCAGTTTGCCAACCGCGATTTCCTTGTGAATGCAGTGCTGTACCTCACCGATGAGCAGGGGCTGATTCCGCTTCGGCAGAAGACCATCGCCCTGCGTCTGCTCAACGACCGACGAGCGCACGAGCAACGTACGCAGATGCAACTGTTTTCCACCATCACACCGGTTGCCTTGCTTGCCCTTATCGGACTGATGGTCTTCTTGATACGGAGATATAAATACACGGGAGCGTATGCTACGAGAAGAACAAAATAAGGTGAACTATATCATTGCTTTGGTGGCAGAGTTTGCTACCAAGTACAATATAAACGAAAAGCAAGCATTCAATTACTTGAACCGCTTCAAGGGCTTGCGTCATGCTTTTACGTACTATGATGTGTTGCATACTCTTGATTTTGGTAGCGCAGTGGATGCTATGACTCAAGTCTGCCAGCATAACGGAGGGGAAATAAGATGATACTATATCACGGCTCAAATACTATCATTCATACTCCCGACTTGGCGTTTTACAAGCCCTACAAGGATTTCGGCAAAGGCTTTTACTTGTCTGCCGACATCCATCAGGCAGAAAGGATGGCAGAACAACGATGGGCGCAAACATTGGAAGGAGCACCGGCAGTTACGCAGTTCTTATTTGATGAAAAAAACTTGCACTCGCCTTCCGTGTGTGTTAAGATATTTGAAACATACAGCGTAGAATGGGTAGAATTTGTTTTGCGGAACAGGGATATGCGCATACTACAACCAACTCATAATTACGATATAGTGTATGGACCCATTGCAGATGATAGTGTTACTTTCCAATTGAGACGCTACTTTGCCAAGAGTATCACCGTTGAAGAACTGCTGAATGAATTGAAATACTCAAAAGGAATAACTTTCCAATACTACTTTGGAACTCAAAAAGCCCTCAACTTACTACAAAAACTATGACATTGACAGAGCAACAAATAAAGATAATGCAAGAGGACATGAGTGCCCAATTGGTGGAACTGCTGATGGATAAGTGGGATTACTCCATGGAAGAAGCCTTGAGCGTATGGTACAACTCCGATACCTTTGCGAGGCTCTCTGACACTCGGACAGGGCTTTATTACCAAAGTGCCGGATATGTGTACTCTTTTTTAGAGAACGAATTAAGAACAGGCGTATGCGCTTGAGGAACCAAGAACATAGAACAAAGACAATAATACTATATGAAAAAGACTATCTTTTTACTTCTTGCTGCGGTAGTGGTAGCGGGTTGTGGTCGGACGAGTGAGCCGACGGCTACGGATTATTTGGCGAAGACGGTGCGTGTAGCACAATCGGAGATACAGCACAATCCGGAGTTGTGGATGGCAGACTTTTTGAAAGCACCCAAATGGGACTACACGCAGGGGCTGATTGCCAAGGCTATGCTGGAGACCTATCTCGCTACGGGCGACAGCGCGTATCTAAACTACGTACAGGCATTTGCTGACTACTTCATCCAGCCCGATGGCAGTATCAAGACCTATAAATTGGAGACTTACAACATCGACCGCGTGAACGGCGGTAACTTCCTCTTCCTGCTCGACTCGCTCAACCCGCAGCCGCAATACAAAGAGGCGATTCGTCTGCTGCGCTCGCAGTTAGCGACCCAGCCGCGCACCTCGGAAGGCGGGTTCTGGCACAAGAAAGTCTATCCGTGGCAGATGTGGCTTGACGGTCTGTATATGGGTGAGCCTTTCTATGCTCACTATGCTGTATGGGCAGGCGAGGACACGATTTTCAATGACGTGGTGCGGCAGTTCCGTGTGGTGGACAAGCATACACTTGACCCCGAGACGAATCTCAACTTCCACGGTTGGGACGAGAGCCGCCAGCAGGCTTGGGCAGACTCGCTGACAGGTTGCAGCCCGCACACATGGGGACGCGCCGAGGGCTGGTACGTGATGGCTATATGCGACGTGCTGGACTACCTGCCAACCGAGCATGAGGGGCGCGGAGAACTGATAGCCATCCTCAACCGTGTATGCGAGGCGCTGTTACCGCTGCAAGACGCAGAGACCAAGATGTGGTACCAAGTGCCCGACCTGCCCGATGCCGAGGGTAACTATACCGAGTCCACCTGCTCGGCGATGTTCTGCTACGCGATGGCGAAAGGGGCACGCATGGGTTACTTGCCTGCGAAGTTCCGCACCATTGCCCGAGAGATATACGATGGTATGTGGCGGAGCGCCGTGGTAGAGAACGAGGACGGCACCGTCAGCCTGACACGCTGCTGCGCCGTGGCAGGGTTGGGAGGCAACCCCTACCGCAGCGGAGAGTATGACTATTATATCCACGAACAGATACGCGACAACGACCCGAAAGGTATAGGACCGTTTATCTTGGCAGGATTAGAGTTGGCGCAGGAGTAAAGATTATGCAGATAAGAAAAATTTTCATATTTTGTCTTTTGTGGCTGTCAATTCCTATGATAGCGCAAGAAATGGCAGTTGACAGTATCGTGGCTCGTTGCCCAATAGATACTATTCAAGGGACACCTATGTATCGCTATACGGTAGAGAAGAGCGTGGGACTGTACCGCGTGAGCAAGAACTTTGGCGTGTCGCAAGACGCGATAATAGAGGCTAATCCGGAGTTGCGCACACGCGGGCTGCGCTTCGGGGAAGTGATTTATATCCCTGTTCCCAAGGGCAGAAGTGTCAAGGCAGCGACAGCCGTTGTTGCCATACAAAAGCCGATGCTTAAGGTTGATGAACGCAAGCCTGCACAACCCCGCGAGTTACCGCGTATGGATACCGTCTCCCGCCGCCTGCAAGACCCGCGCATAGAGGCACCCCGCGAGGTGGAGACGATAGCGGACAGTCTAACGAACATGGTAGATACGATGGCGGTAGCCGATTCTATTCCAGCGCTATGGGAGTGGAACGACTCGACAGCCATACGACTCTCGCTGATGTTGCCTTTCCAAGCCCGCAACGAGAAGCGAGACCAGCATGCAGAGCGTTTCATGGAGTTCTACGAGGGTTGCCTGCTTGCTGCCTACGACCTGCAAGCAGAGGGGCAGCCGCTGGTGCTGGACGTGTATGACACGGAGAAGAACACTGCGATTGTTCGCCAACTGATAGACAGCAACAGCCTTGCTGAGACGCAGGCAGTGATAGGTTTGGCATATCCGCTGCAACTGATGCAAGTGATGCCGTGGGCGATGGAGCACCAAGTGCCCGTGCTGGCTCCCTTCATTGACTATATGGAGGGCATAGAGACCAATCCGTATCTCTACCTCTTCAACTCCTCTGCTGAGCAAGAGGCGCATGCGTTGGGACAGTGGTTAGAGGAGCACCGCGACAGCGTCAACTGCGTGCTGGTGGAGGCAAAAGACGCGGATATTCCTTCGTCCGTCCGCCTTTTGCACAAGGAAATCAAAGCACGCCAGATACCATGCACCACGACTTCCATACGCCAGATATTGGATGATTCTATCCGGTCGGCACTGCGAGACAGCGTGGAGAACATCTTGATTTTTAACACGGAGAAGTACAGCAATGTGCAAGTGCTTATCCCGCGCATTCTCAACAGCAAAGGGGCGCATGCCGTTACGCTCCGCGCACAATACTCGTGGACGCGCGAAGACATCGCTCTGCCGTTGCTCTACACCTCTATCTTTGCGACCAACCAACCTATGGAGCGCGATGCCTACGAGATGAACTACGAGCGCTACTTCGGGCATAAGCATGTCTCCACGACACCCCGCTACGACCTGCTCGGCTACGACCTGACACGCACCATGACGGCTATCCTGAAAGATACCACGTACAGCGGTTTGCAGTCGGACATACGGTTCGAGCAAGTGAACCCCGAGGGAGGGTATATCAATACGAACGTGCACGTGATACACACGAAAAATTACTAACAACCATGTATCCCCTATATACGATAGGACATTCTAATCAAAGTTTTGAGGAGTTTGCTGAGATACTGCAAGCACAAAAGATAGATGTGATTGTTGATGTCCGTAGTGTGCCTGCCAGTAAATATACCCCCCAATTTAATAAAGAACCCCTAAGTAACTCTCTTAAACGATTAGGCATCAATTATCTTTCTTTTGCTAAAGAGTTTGGCGCAAGGCGAACAGATGCTTTAGACAAGGATAATAATGTCGATTTCGAGAAAGCAGTCCAGACAACGGCTTTCTTTCACGGAGTGGAGCGATTGCTGAATGGTTTAAGTAAGGGATATCGTATATCTCTGATGTGCTCTGAGGCAGATCCTATAGAATGTCATAGATTTGCGATGATTTCGCGCTATTTTTATGAACATGGGATTGATGTGTGTCATATAATAAAGGAGAAAGATAGATATGAAAATATGCAAGTTGTTATTCGTACACATAGGGAACTACAAGACGAGATGGTCGCGGAGTATGTTCGTAAGAAAAAAATTCCATTAGTTTCGCCGCCGGATATCTTTGGACAGAACGAGGTTACTAAAGAACTGCAAATTTCTTTAGCATATCAACAAAAAAACAGAGAGATTGCATATCACCAGCAAACAGAAGATAATCAGTATCCATATTTATGATAACGCTTTACACCATAGGATTTACCAAGAAAAGTGCACATGACTTTTTTGAGTTACTCAAAAAACACAAAATAAGAACGGTAATAGATGTTCGTATCAGCAATAGCAGTCAGTTAGCAGGTTTCGCAAAAGGGAACGATTTGGCTTATTTCTTAAAAGAGATAGGTGGAATTGGTTACAAGCATATCACTGATTTTGCACCTACAAAAGAGTTGTTGAGCGACTATCGTGCCGGAAAGGTGGATTGGAATGAGTACGTAAAGATATATAATCTTTTGATGGAACATCGTTCTATCAACAAAAAGTATAAAGTATCTAACTTTGATAATTGCTGTTTCCTCTGTAGTGAAGAAGAACCTAAGATGTGCCACCGTAGATTGTTAGCGGAACATTTAAGATTACAAGCCCCTGAAGATACACGTATCGTACACCTCGTATAAAATTCGTATTGTTATGGATAAGTACTTCCTTTGTTTAGCGAACTCATATAAACATGAAAATCGTTGTATTGCAGGAGTAGAAGTGTACAAGACCAATGATGGGTTCATCATGAGGAAGGATACTTGGAATCACCCAATATGGTTTCGCCCTATCAATAAAAACACGGATGCTGGTGCAATACCTAACGAGGAAGCTGTGAAAATTTCTTTGTTTGATGTGGTGAAGGCCACAATGGTGGAAGGGTGTCCTGATTGCGCACAAACTGAGAATCACTATTATGATGAGTTGATTGTGGTGGGGCGTATGTCGGTAACGACTGATTTATTAGCAGATGTATCCCACACCAACAGACGGGTTCTGCTGGGTAATGTATCCTCATTTATAACTCACGATTATTACCTCCGTATGAATTATTCCATCTTTATGATTCATGCAACGGATGTGAGTTGTTATCTAAAGGAGCGAAAGGGCAAACATCCTCAACCAAGGATGCGTTTCTCGTATAAAGATAACAAGTATGATTTTCCTATTACCGACCCGGATTTCCGTCATCAGATGGAGAATGATTTACAAAAGGCTAATTCATATCTAAATTATTATTTAACATTGTCGTTGAGCTTAGAATTTAATGGTCAGCATTTCAAATTGATATCAGGAGTAATAACGGAGTAAAAACGAGTAATAAAAGCACTACATTGTCCCTTGTTCATCGTCATATTGTCCTCTGTGCCTTTTGGCTGGTTGCCGTCTGCGTGGCGGCGCAACCTCGGTTGCGCAAGCCTGAGATATACTTGGGTGTGCATGGCGGGGTTACCGCCTCTATGGTGCAGTTCTCGCCTACGGTGCCTAACATGTCGCCGATTACTGACGCGGTGGTTCTCGGAGGAAACGGCGGATTGCTCTTCCGCTGGAGCGGGCAGAAATGCTGCGCGGTACAGGTGGAACTCAACTACCTGCAACGCGGCTGGCGGGAGGCGAACGAAAAGGGAGCCTACACGCGCGCGCTACACTATATAGAGTTGCCCTTTCTGATGCATATCTATTTCGGCAGTCCGACTGTTCGGGGCTTTGTCAATTTGGGTCCTCAGATAGGCTACTGCGTGTATGACAACGGCGGTGCGGGCACGGAACAAACGAGCGAGGTGCACCAATACAGCCCCATTGAGAAGCCTTTTGACTGGGGAATCGCGGGTGGCTTGGGCTTTTACATCCGCAGCCGCAGCGCAGGACTTTACCAACTGGAAGTGCGCTATAACTATAGTCTTGGCACGCTTTTTGACAATTCCCTAACAGCCTATTTCCGCAACTCGAACCCTATGGAGTTGTCTGTCAATCTGGCATGGATGTGGGAGTTCAAGAGGTAATTAATTAGGAATTAAGAATTAAGAATTAAGAGGGCATTGCTATTGAGGTAGAACTCACGTTAGCAGGTGATGCGTAAGCCTATTATATCCAAGCAGTTTGTGCCAAACTGTCCGCAGGCGAGACGCCTGCGTCCCCAGAGAAATGAAAATAACAACAATTAATAACTAATACTAACAGACATGAAAACAAATTATGAGATTCGCTATGCGTCGAACCCTGTTGACGCAAAGAGTTACGACACTACACGTCTGCGTAACGATTTCCTGATTGAGAAGGTATTCACCCCCAATGAGGTGAATATGGTGTATTCAATGTACGACCGCATGATTGTGGGCGGTGCGATGCCTGTGGGGGAGGTGCTCACGCTGGAGGCTATTGACCCGCTGAAGGCTCCGCATTTCCTGACCCGCCGCGAGATAGGTATCTTCAATGTAGGTGCCGGTAAGGGTATCGTGAAGGTGGACGGAACGGCTTTTGAGTTGGACTACAAAGAGGCACTCTATTTGGGCAAAGGCGACCGCGAAGTAACCTTCGAGTCGTGCGACGCAGAGCACCCCGCCCTGTTCTACTTCCTCTCCACAAATGCACACACTACCTATCCCGACAAGAAAGTAACGAAAGCAGACGCCGTGGTAGCGCACATGGGTAGCCTTGAGATGTCCAACGAGCGTGATATCAACAAGATGATTGTCAATCAAGTACTGCCTACTTGCCAATTGCAGATGGGTATGACGGAGTTAGCAACCGGTAGCGTATGGAACACTATGCCCGCGCATGTTCACTCGCGCCGTATGGAGGCGTATTTCTACTTTGAACTGCCCGAAGACCAGTCTATCTGCCACTTCATGGGCGAGGTAAACGAGACGCGCCACATCTGGATGCACAACAACCAAGCCGTACTCTCACCGGAGTGGTCTATCCACAGCGCAGCCGCTACCCACAACTACACCTTCATCTGGGGTATGGGCGGCGAGAACCTCGACTACGGAGACCAAGACTTCAGTTTGATTACGGACTTGAAGTAGGATAAAAAACCGTTCTCTACGCTCGCTGAGAGACCGATACACTGCTATCTACACTTAATCGGTCTGACAATGCAATGGTCGGACAGTGAAACGATCTAACAGCGAAGCGGTCTAACATCTAAAAAAACAATTATCAACCCAATAATTAACTAACTATCATGAATCCTTTTTCTTTGGAAGGTAAGAACGCCCTCATCACCGGTGCATCTTACGGCATTGGCTTCAACATCGCACGCGCGTTTGTTGCAGCAGGTATCAAAAACATCATCTTCAACGATATCAACGAGGAGTTCCTCGCGCGCGGTTTGAAGAACTATGCTGACGCAGGTATCACCAATGTGCACGGCTACGTTTGCGACGTAACGAAGGAAGACCAAGTGAAAGAGATGGTCGAGAAAATCCACGCTGAGGTGGGCAACATCGACATCCTTGTAAACAACGCAGGTATCATCAAGCGTATCCCCATGCACGAAATGAAACGCGCTGAGTTCCAACAGGTTATCGATATCGACTTGGTAGGTCCGTTCATCGTGGCTTCCGCTGTGCTGCCCGAGATGATGGAGCGTCGTGAGGGTAAGATTATCAACATCTGCTCCATGATGTCCGAGTTGGGTCGCGAGACCGTGAGCGCTTACGCAGCAGCCAAAGGCGGTCTGAAGATGCTCACCCGCAACATCTGCTCCGAGTACGGTGCTTACAACATCCAGTGCAACGGCCTCGGTCCGGGTTATATCGCTACCCCGCAAACGGCTCCATTGCGCGAGTTGCAACCTGATGGTAGCCGCCATCCGTTCGACCAGTTCATCTGCGCGAAGACTCCTGCCGGCCGTTGGCTCGACCCGTCGGAGTTGGGTGGTCCCGCTGTGTTCTTGGCTTCGCACGCTTCGGACGCAGTGAATGGACACATCCTCTATGTGGACGGAGGTATCTTGGCTTATATTGGCAAACAACCTGAATAAGTCATGAAGAAAGTACTTTTCATTGCTTCTCTCGCGCTTGCACTTATAGCGTGCCAGCCTGCTGCTGAACAAGCAACGAAGGTCTATGGTCGCTATGTGCCCGAGCGCAAAGACGATTTTGCGTGGGAGAACGAGTACGCGGCATTCCGTCTCTATGGACCTGCGTTGTTGCCCGAGAACCCCTCCAACGGTGTGGACCTGTGGCTGAAAAGCAGTCCCGAACTGCGTATCGACTCCATGTACTACCACGAGTTGGTGTTGGGCGAGCCTTACCATATCAACTACGGCAAGGGGCTTGACTGCTACAAGGTAGCGCACACGGTAGGCTGCGGCGGTCTTGCCGTGGTGGCTGAAGACATGCTCTACGTGGGTGGTCCGTACAGCCGTTGGGAGATACTTGAGCAGACGCCCGCCCGTTTCTCATTCCGCCTTCAATACGATAGTCTATTGGTCTGCAACCAAGTGATGCAGGCATCGCTGACTATCACTGCGGAGGCAGGCAAACTGCTGAACCGTGCTGACATCGTCATTACCAACCGCACAAGGATCCTCCTGCCGCAACTCTACGTGGGCGGCGGTATCTACCTGCACGACACGGTGGATAACATCATGCAGTGCCAATGCGGCGCGGTGGCATACGCGGAAGATGCGCTCTCCGACAAGGGAGCTGCGAAGATGAACTTCGACTACAACGGTTCCACCTCGCAAGGGCGTAGCTATGTGGCAGTCATCACCCCGAATGCTACTCGTCAGGAGATTATTGATGGCTCGCTACTGTCGCTCAAGGAGTATCAGTTAGGCGACACGCTCACCTACTACTTCGGCGGTGGCTGGAGCAAGTGGAGCAACGGCGAGCAGACGATGGCAACCGATGAGGACTGGTTCAACGCCGTCCGCACGTTTGCCAAGACGCTGTAAATCTTGTCTTTAACCATTATGACCTGTTTGATACTTCGGTTAGCCACGCTCGGCAATGTGGCGATGACGGTGCCCGTCATTGCTTCGCTGAGCGCGCGCTACCCGGAGCATCAGTGGGTGGTGGTGTCGCAGAAACCGCTTGCCGCGATGTTCCACGGCATGCCCAACGTGCACTACCACGAAATCCAACTGAAAAATATCGCGGGTCTATCGCGGGTCTATCGCGGGTTGACCGCGTATCGTCCGGACATGGTCTTCGACCTGCACGGCGTCTTTGCCACCCGCATCCTTTGCGGCTTGTTTCGTCTGCAAGGGATACCCGTTTTCTCCATAGACAACGACCGAGCCGCCAAGCGCATGCTCACCCTTCGGGGAGCGAAGAAAGGGGCGGCGTTGCCCACGGAGTTTCAACGCTATGCCGACACGTTTCGGCTCGCGGGATTCGACACCGATGACCGCTTCACCGCTTTGCCCGTCAACACCCCCGCCGCCGAAGCCGTGCAGCAACGCTTCGGCACCAAGACAGGGCGCTGGATAGGCATTGCGCCTTTCGCCAAATCCAAATCGAACATGCTACCTTACCGCGTGATGAAAGAGGTGATACAAGCCCTCTCCGCACGCGAAGATACCCGCCTTTTCCTTTTCGGTGCAGGAAAAGTGGAGTGCGAGATGCTCCGCCAGTGGGCGAGCCTCTTTCCCCGCACCGAGAGCGTGGCAGGCTGCCTGCCGCTTGAACAAGAACTGGAACTCATGCGTCGGCTTGACCTCATGCTCTGTATGGATTCCGCCAACCAGCACCTCTCTTCGCTCGTCCGCCTGCGTGCCGTGAGCGTTTGGTGCGCCACCCACCCATGTATCGGGTTCATGGGTTGGAAGCAGTCGCCCGATGACATTATCCAACATACAGACCTCAGTTGCCGACCCTGCACGTGCCACGGCACCAACCATTGTCGGTACCGCAACTTTGCCTGCAAACAATTCAACGCCAACGATATAATACAAAGAATATGAGTAAAATAATCGCATTAGCCAACCAAAAAGGCGGTGTAGGAAAGACAACCACCGCCATCAATCTCGCTGCCGCCTTGGCACAACAGCAACAACGCGTGTTGCTCGTGGATGCCGACCCGCAAGCGAATGCCTCGTCGGGATTGGGAATAGAGATTCGCGACCTAAACAATACTATCTACGAATGCCTGGTCAACAACAACGACCCGCATGCAGCGGTGATAGAGACCTCCGTCAAGAACCTCTTCCTCATCCCGAGCCATATTGACTTGGTTGGCGCGGAGATAGAGATGCTGAATATCGATAACCGCGAGACCTTGCTCAAACGAGTGCTCTCACAGGTGCGCAACGAATACGACTATATCCTCATCGACTGCTCGCCTTCGCTTGGACTTATCACGGTAAATGCGCTCACCGCCGCCGATAGCGTGATTATCCCTGTACAGTGTGAATTCTTCGCGCTGGAAGGTATTGCCAAGCTGCTGAATACCATCAAGATAATCAAGTCGAAACTCAATCCTTCGCTGAAGATTGAGGGTTTCCTGCTGACGATGTACGACAACCGTCTTCGCCTGAGCAATCAGGTGTATGAGGAGGTGAAGCGCCATTTCGGCGACTTGGTGTTCAACGCGGTGATTGCCCGCAATGTGCGCCTTTCGGAAGCCCCGAGCCATGGTATGTCGGTGCTCGAATACGACCCGTCCAGCAAAGGCGCGAAGAACTACACCGCACTGGCAAAAGAACTTATCAAAAGACAATAAGACCGCGCTAACGCGCTGAAAGACCAAAGACCGCTCACTACATTCGCTGAAAGACTGATACACAGTCATCACTATATCAGTCGGATAGCGAAGCAGTCAGACAGTGAAACGGTCGGATAGCAAAGCGGTCTAATATCCCAAAAAGATGAAAAAACTTACAGGACTCGGGCGTGGATTGGACGCCCTGATTGATACCACACATGTGGACACCAACGGCGGCAGCAGCATCAACGAGGTGGAACTCCGTCTCATCGTTGCCAACCCCGACCAGCCGCGCCGCAACTTCGACGAAGAAGCCTTGCAGGAGTTGGCGGACTCTATCCGCGAACACGGCGTTATCTCCCCCATCACCCTCCGCAAGAACGAAGACGACACCTACATGATTATCGCTGGTGAGCGTCGTTTCCGCGCGGCAAAGATGGCAGGATTGGAGACCATTCCCGCCTATATCCGCACCGCCAAAGACGAGCAGGTGATGGAGTGGGCACTCATCGAGAACATCCAGCGCGAGGACTTGGACGCTATTGAGATTGCGCTTGCCTACCAACGCCTCATGGACGACTACCAACTCACCCAAGAGCGCATGTCCGAGCGTGTGGGAAAGAAGCGCGCCACCGTTGCCAACTACCTGCGCCTGCTCAAATTGCCCGCTGAGATTCAGATGGGTATCAAGGAGAAGAAGATTGACATGGGGCACGCCCGCGCCATCTTGGGCTCTCCCTCCACCGAGCAGCAACTCAGCCTCTACCAGCGCATTCTCGCCGAAGGGCTCTCTGTCCGCCGCGTGGAGGAACTGGTGAACGAGGCGAAAGGCGAAGAGCAACCGAAAGTACCCAAAGCCGCAAAGTCGCCCGTGAAAGCAGAGTTGACTGCATTGGCTGAGCAAATCTCAACAGCATTGCAAACCCGCGTAAAAGTAACCGACGGCAAACTCACCATCGCCTTCCGAAGCGAAGAGGAGTTGCACGCTATTGCTGACCGCCTAACGGCTGAAAGACCGCTTCGTTAAAAGATAAAGGATAAAAGACTGATTACCTTCTTCTATTAATGTGCGGCATAGAAATCGTACCTTCATTATTCTAATTTGTCTTTCATCCTTCATCCTTTATCTTTCATCCTTGTGAAACCATACGCATTCATATTGCTCATCTTCCTGTTGTTGCCCTGCGCCCTCAAAGCGCAGGACTTTTCCCGACATGCTGAAAGCGACCAAATCTACTATGTCCACACGGAAGACACCACGCACACCGACGACAAAGAGGAGTACAAATACTATATCGACCTCCGTCGTCAGCCCATCGCGGCGCGGGCAGTGTGGCTCGGCGCTATCGTCCCCGGACTCGGGCAGATATACAACGGAAGTTACTGGAAACTGCCTATCGTCTATGGTGGTTTCATGGGTTGCGGCTATGCCATCTCGCTCAACCAGACGCGCTACGAGTCGTACAAACAAGCCTATCGCGACCTCTACAACGACGCGCAGGCGGGGCTGGTGAACGACGACCCTTCCAAGTCCTACAACGCCATCCTCCCCGAAGGCTACACGATAGACCGCATGGGAGGTGTCAGCACCTACACCACCACGCTCAACAACTGGCAGAGCACCTACCGCCGCTACCGCGACTACAGCATCGTGGCGACCATACTCGTCTATGCCCTCTCGCTGGTGGACGCCTACGTCGATGCCTCGCTCTTCGACTTCGACATCTCCCCCGACCTCACCCTGAATGTAGAACCTCAGTTGTACTACGACTTGCAGCAGCAGCGTAGTGCCGAACTCAAACTCGCTATCAAGTTTTGAAAAAGATAATCCTGCTCTTTGCGACTGCCCTTGCGCTACCGCTGTTCGCCGAAGACCTACTCACCGAACAGCCCGCGCAACTCCCTGACTCGCTCATCGCCGAATCGCTGTCTGCCGACTCCGTCCTGCTGGACTCTATTGACCAAGTCATCGAAGCGATGGCAGACACCGTCACGCAGGCTTCGCTCTTCCCCCAGTCGCCCGACTCGGCGCTCACCGACCTCGACTACCGACTGCTGGAGTGGTCGCTCGGCTGGCTCGACACCGCGCAATGTGTGGTTACGCCCGACACCGCCACGCTCCCCGACTCCGTCTATAAGGCGAGGCTGCAAGCCCTGCCCTGCGTCATCGAACTCCCCTACAACAGCATAGTCCGCTCCTTCATCCTCCGCTATATCAAGCGTAACCCCAAGCAACTGGCGCGCATGAAGCGCATGTCGGAGTACTATTTTCCCATCTTCGAAGAAGCCCTCTGCCGCCATGACCTGCCCTACGAGTTGGCACTGCTGCCCGTCATCGAGTCGGCGCTCAACCCCTCTGCCCACTCCCATGCCGGCGCGGCGGGACTATGGCAGTTCATGCCTGCCACGGGCAAGCGTTACGGACTGGAAATCAACTCACTGGTGGACGAGCGGCTCGACCCCGTCAAGTCCACCGATGCGGCTTGCCGCTTCCTGAGCGACCTCTACAATATCTTCCACGATTGGAACCTCGTCATCGCCGCCTACAACTGCGGCGGCGGCAATGTGAACAAAGCCATCGCCCGCGCAGGCGGCAAGCGCGACTTCTGGTCTATCTACCCCTACCTCCCCCGCGAGACGCGCTCCTACCTACCCATCTTCATCGCCGCCAACTACGCGATGAACTACCACGACGAGCACGGTATCTGCCCCGCCCCGCTGGATAAAATCATGCTCACCGACACCATCATCACCACGCGGCGCATGCACCTCGAGCAGGTGGCGGACAAACTGCATATCCCCCTTGCCGAACTCAGGCGCCTCAATCCCCAATACACTCGCGACATACTCCCGGGCGGCACGCCTTACGCCCTCTGCCTGCCGCAGGAGAAGACCACGGCATTCTTGCAGCAGGCGGACTCCATCTACGCCCACCGCGCAGACCAACTCATCAACAACCGCCGCGCGGAAATCGACCTCGCCAAGGTAACCTCCGTCTCCGGAGCATACCGCGTGAACGGCGTTACCTACTACACCATCAAGAACGGCGACACCCTCGGCGGCATCGCCAAGAAGTTCCACTGCACAGTCAAACAACTGAAAGCATGGAACAACCTCTCATCCGACAACATCCGCGCAGGTAAGAAATTGAAAATCTGCAAGTAAGGTGCTGTTTAGGAAAACAAAAAGAAAATAGAAGAGCAGATGCATATGCACCTGCTCCTCTCTTGTGATCCGTGCAGGATTCAAACCTGCAACCCCCACATCCGTAGTGTGGTACTCTATTCAGTTGAGCTAACGGACCCCACTTTTATACTATCCCTCCCGCCTTAGCGAGAAAAAGCACTATCGGTTGAGTTAGGCGGTGCGGACGAGACTCGAACTCGCGACCTACGGCGTGACAGGCCGGTATTCTAACCAACTGAACTACCGCACCATTTCTCTTGTGCTTTGTTCAACCGATAGGCTCTTTTCCAAAAGCGAGTGCAAAGGTACTGCTTTTTTTTGACATGACCAAATTTTTTGGAGAAAAAATGCGAAAAAAGTGCATTTTTTCTCTTCGGGGACCTTGCAGAGGGGTCTTACCTGCGGTTTAGCAGGTGTTTATCGCTCTACGCGGCGGGCGATGGCTTGGGTGACACGCTGGTGGCGGCGGGTCATGGCGGGGTTGCGATAGGGGTTTCGGCGGATGTCTCGGAGGCGGGGCGGTCTGTTCTTTTGCGTTTCCTCTTTCCGAAGGAACTCGTACCACACGCAGGAAGCAAGATATCGTCCGTAGGTGTAGTTGAGGTGGTAGCCGTCGCGGCAGAGGGTGTCGCCGAGTCGCTGTCGGGCAAGGCGGATGGCTTCGCCGCAGGGGACGAGGTGCAGGTCGGGGTAGTGTTGCAGGACATAGCGCGTGGCGAGTTGTATGGAGTCGTCCATCACTTTTTGGCTGCTTTGGTAGCGGGGGAAGGCGGGGTGCTTCGCATCGCGGGCATACGACCAAGTCTGCATCCAGCAGAGTGTGGCGGAGGGTTGGTAGCGGCGCACGCTGTCGATGAGAGCGGAGAGAAAGGGCTCGTAGGTGGAGGTGATACCGCTGTCGTGGGACGCCTGCTGGAGCGAGATATAGTTCCAACGGTAGTGTGTGAGCGCTTGGCGCAGCGAGTAGGACTTGTGGCGGACGGTGGTGTCGTTGGTGAGGTAGCGGAACTCGTAGGCGGCGGTGTCTTGTTGCAGGAAGGCATGGTGCTGCGCCAGCGAGCAGCCGCCATAGTACAGGTTGCCGACCACAACGGGTTGCCCTGCCGCGTTGCAGAGCGGCACTAACTCCTGCTCTACTGCGTCCCAAGAGAAACTGTTGCCTATACAGAGCAGACGGATGGTGTCCTCTGCCTGCAGCAGACCGGTCTGCATCAGGCAGCACGCCGACAGCAGAATATATCTAAACAGACGTTTCATCATAGAGAAATATAATAACCTATTGGAACTACGAAAAAACAATATTGAGTTATGTCGCCCCGTTGGGGCTTGTTGTTTTGTGAGCACTCTTTCTCTCTTTCCGTAGGGGCGAGCCCCCACGCTAATTTATATCGCCCCTTCGGGGCTGAGGGACAAGTTTAATGATGAATGAATGAAGAATGATTGCATCTATGTTTATCCCGACTTGTCGAGAACTTGTCAGGATTATACGAAAATTATGTGTAAAAAAATGAATAATTTTTGGAAATATAACACCTATCATCACTCGTTCATAGTATCTTGATTAAGCAGGGCGCGGAGTCCCACCAACTCGGCGCGGACGTTGCGCAAGATTTCCACCGCTGAGTATTTGAGCGACGACTGCTTCTTGTCGGTTTGCAGTTCGCGGCGGATAGCCTCTATGCGTATGATTTTCAGTTCATCGCGTATGTACTTGATGCGTGCGATAAGGGCGATGTCCTGCTGCGTGTAGTAGCGGTTTCCGTGTCCGTCCTTGCGGGGTGAGAGTTGGTCAAACGACTTCTCCCAATAGCGCAGGGTGGCGGGTGTCGTCCCCGTCTGCTTGCATACCTCACGCATACTATAATAAATTTTCTCGTTTTCCATAAAGGGCGTTGACTTATATAACAAAAGGTTTGCAAAGATACGACATTTTTCGTCAATCTCCAAATTTTCCATCAAAAAAAGTACAAAGGAAACACACTACTGTCCATTAAAAAACATTAACAAGTAATATTCTTCAAAAATCGAGTTCTAATTGCGTTGTGTAGTCGTTGTGTTTTATGGTTAATTCCAAAGGGTCGGCAATAGGTCTGCTAAAAAGTTCTACAATGTTATCTTTCGTCAGCAGTGAGTTCCCAATCACCCGTAGCACTTCGTTGAGACTTCGACTTATATTCAACTCCTTAACCAAGATTGCTACCGTACAATAGGTGATGATTGCCACGTAAATCTGTATTCGAACGGCATTTTCCGAATAGCCCCAAAATGACTTGACACGCAAATGAGACTTTATCCACTTAAAAAACAATTCTATCTTCCCTCGATACTTATACAGCAATGCAATATACTTTGCAGGTAAATAAAAGCAATTGGTATAATAGACAAAACACCGTTTTAACTCCTCCGCATAATACACAATTCGCCTAATCGAGGCGGGATATTTTTCTCGGCAACTTTTCCTTACAAAGCGCACCAACTGATCGCTCATGACATTATCTTCGCCTTCCAACAACTCCTCGCCCTCAAGAATCTCAAACGGTGGTGCTCCCTTCTCTCGAATGATGAAATATGCGCCTAATGTGTTGATTTGAAACATTCTATTCAAGTCCCAACAACCTCTATCAAACACGTAGGTAGCGTTCGGTTCGTAGGATATTAAGTCCATCGTATTCACATCATGTACTATGGCATTGGTCAAGTGATAGAATACAGGAATAGAAGTCGTTATATCCAGTTGGGTGTGTAGTTTGATACCACTCTTGTGCCTACGGAACTTCGCCCATGGAAACAACGTCATGCAAAGGTCTATTGTGGTTGAGTCGAACGCATAAAAGCGACCTTTTAGTTCAAATGTAGACTTTAGCAACCCGACAACTGACCAAACATCAGTACTAACAATTGATTCCAATGTGTAAAAGACCACTTTTGCGTCCGATCAGGGCTATTGGATACTAAACGCTCAAAATAACGACGGGGCAGAAATTTGACAACTTGACTAAAAACATAATGACCTTGATTCATAACTTGTGTACTATTTTGAATTAGGGTGCAAAAATACTAAATTCAAATGTAGGACACAAATTTTGCAAGTATAAGTGTTGATTTTCTATTAGTTATAAACGGGTTTTTAACTTTTTTAATGGACAGTAGTGATATACTTTCTTCCCTATTATCGACTGCGGTGCAAAAGTACTGCGATTAAACCTTTTATGTTTAGAAACCTATTTTTCGGGTAGAAAGTGTTCTATCTGTTCGTCTTCTCTATCTAAGAACCGCCCTCACTTTCCGCGGGTTTGTCGCGGGGCTATCGTAACATTACCGCAGGTCTTTAGCGAGGAGGACTATTTTGAGTTCACGTAACTATAGTTAGTAGGTTGTCATTGCGGAACAAAAAAAAATCGCCAGACAATCTGTCGTTGCAAATAGCCTTTTCTCTCGTTTCTGGGGAAAGGGCTGGGTTTATATGTTCAAGAGGAGATATTTCTTGCCGTGGCGGATACGGAGGCAGTAGTTCCCTATTTGTATATCGTATAGGGATGTTGTATCGCTTTCCTGCTCTGTCCGCTCTATGCCCTGCCCGTAGGGGTAACTTGTCCAGTAGGCGCAGAATGCTGCTATATCCACTTCAAACAGCAGGCATTGTCGCCGAAGTAGATTGCGCATGCAGGTTACCAAATCGCCTTTCCAAAGGGATAGTCGGTCGTCATAATGAATCATCATGGTGCGCACACGGGCAGTATCCAAAGGGACATAGAAGCATAGGGACGAATCGGTAGCCCATTGGTAGTGCCATAGTTCATCGCTTTGTGTCAGTTGGTTGGCGGAATAGCCTATGGGCGTATTCGTCAGTAAGTGTATGATGCGTGCGGTGCTATCGCTGTAGAAATCAATATGATACACCATTTCCTCGGTGATGGTGTATTGGCGTTCATAGAGCCCGTCTTCGCGTTGCCGCAACGAGACATCTTGCGAGGCAATACCCTTTATCTCCTCATCAACCGCCCCCGTCAGTCCCTTATCCACAAGGGAGTAAGCAATCGCATAATACCCCGATTGACAGTCCGTCTGCTGGACGGGGGAGAATTCCTGCGACAGGTAGTCGGTATAGACGGCGTAGAGTCGGGTGTCGCAGGGCGGATAGTAGGTGGTGCCTGCTTGGAGCAGCGCGGGTGCTTGGTCGGCGTCGGCGATGGGGGTCTCGCTCCATCCGATGAAGTGCCATTGGTCGGCGTCGGTCAATGTGGGCAAGAGCACGCCGCTGCCGATGGACTGTTCGCTCAACTGCGCATACACATGGTAGCCGTCTTCGATGAGCACCACGGTATAGGGGCGGGCTTCCGCTTGCTGCCATTCTATCTCGTAGCGCTCGATGTAGAGGGAGTTCTCGGTGGCGGCGACGCAGACGGACACTTCGCCACGCTGCACCTCCCCCGCTGGGGAGAACACGTGCGCAATGGGCACATACTCAGTGGAGTAGGTGCCTGTCCAGTCGGAGAACGGTTGTGTGGGGATAGTCCAGACCTGTGCACCGTCGATGGTCATTTGCAGGTTGCCGGCTCCTGAGGCTTGGTTGGACTTCATCCAAAGCGTAACGCGGTTTATCTCGGTGGTCTGCCATCCGCTGAGGCGGAGGGTGGCGCTGTTGCCTGCCGTGAGTTGCCCTTTCTTGTAGGTGCATTCGTAGGTCGCGGTTGCGCCCTCAGGCAGTTCGCCGCCGGAAGAGACAGTCGTCTTGCTTTCGATGACAAAACTTGCGACGGCTGCCAAAAGACAGAGGAAAGACATAGCGCAAAGGGATTTAGCGTATGGAAAGTAGCCCCGTCGGGAATCGAACCCGAATCTAAGGTTTAGGAAACCCGTATTCTATCCATTGAACTACGGAGCCGTATTCTAATTATGAATTATGAATTATGAATTATGAATGGTAAGGTGATAGGCAGCATGTTCTCACGGTTATCCTACGTATATCTTACGTATATCCTACGTATTCGGCCGCATACAGTCTGCTGCGTGTCTCTATCGGGAAAGCAGGTGCAAAAGTACTGCTTTTTTTCGAAATAAGCAAGAAAAATACAAAAAAAAGCAGAAAAACTTGCATAATTCAAAAAAAAGCAGTACCTTTGCACGCTTTTTCGGCGATACTGCGCCCGCGTATTCTAATTAAGAATTAAGAATTATGAATTATGAGGGCGTGTGTGGGTGCGGAAGAGCATTGTTATTCCTTATAATTATTAACAACAAAATTCATTAACAAACATTATGTTAAATCATTACGAAGCCGCTTTCGTGTTGACTCCCGTTTTGTCTGAACCACAGATGAAGGAAGCGGTAGACAAATTCGAGAACCTTCTCACGCAGAATGGCGGTACCATTTTGAACCGTGAGGAGTGGGGCATGAAGCAATTGGCTTACCCCATCCAAGGTAAAACGACGGGATTCTATGCCTTGCTGCAGTTTGATGTAGAACCCGCCTTTATCGCTACGCTCGAGACTGAGTTCCGCCGTGATGAGCGCATTATCCGCTTCCTCACTACCCGTCTGGACAAGTACGCTTTCGAGTACGCAGAAAAACGTCGTAACAACTTCAAAAAAGAGGAGGCTTAATCATGGCACAGAACGATGAAATCCGCTATCTGACTCCGCAAACATCTGAGCAGAAGAAGAAAAAGTACTGCCGTTTTTTGAAATCCGGTATCAAGTACATTGACTACAAAGACCCCGAGTTCCTGAAGAAGTTCCTGAACGAGCAAGGTAAGATTCTGCCTCGCCGTATCACGGGAACGAGCCTGAAGTATCAGCGCAAGGTGGCTCAGGCAGTGAAGAAAGCACGCCACTTGGCATTGCTGCCCTATGTAACCGATATGATGAAATAAGTGAAGTGTTGAACCCTAAAAAACGAAAGACATCATGGAAGTTATTTTGATTCAAGACCTTGCAAACCTCGGTTTCAAGAACGATATTGTAAAAGTACGCGACGGCTATGGCCGCAACTACCTGTTGCCGAACAAGATTGCCGTTATCGCTAACGAGAGCAACCGCAAGCAGTTGGCAGAGAACCTGAAGCAACAGGCTCACAAGCAGGCTAAGTTGCTGGCAGACGCTCAGGCACTGGCTGCTAAGTTGGCAGAGACCGTAATCACGCTGACCGTAAAGGCAAACGAAGACGGCAAAATCTTCGGTACCGTTACCACGACGCAAATCTCCAACGCACTGGCTGCACAAGAGATTAACATCGACAAGAAAGTGATTACCATCGCAGAGCCGATTAAGGCTGTGGGTGAGCACACCGCACAGGCGCGTCTCCACCGCGAGGTAAAAGCAGACATTCATCTGAACGTAGTGGCTGCAGAGTAATTGTTTAACCCTAAGACTGTAAAGACAATGAAACAAGGAATTCATCCCGAGAACTACCGCGTGGTAGTCTTCAAAGATATGTCCGATGGTACGCAGTTCTTCAGCCGCTCGACCGCTGCTACGAGAGACAGCATTGAGATAGACGGCGTGCAGTACCCTCTGATTAAGTTGGAAATCTCCAACACGAGCCACCCCTTCTACACCGGCAAATCGAAACTGGTCGATACCGCCGGTCGTGTGGATAAGTTCATGTCGCGCTACGGCAATCGTAAACGCAACTAATATAACACCAAAAGGCGGACTTCCGAGTCCGCCTTTTGTGTTTTTGTGGGAGAAACCAAGAGCCAGGATGTATTGGTTAGGCTCAGAATAATCAGATAATTCGGAGTACTCGGAATGCTCCGATAATTCAAAGTACTCAGACCTACTATGATAAAGAAAGGGAACTTATAAGTTATATCGCCCTTACAGGGCTTGCATTGAAGGGGCAACTTTTACACAGGGGCAAGCCCCTGTGCTAATTTATTTCGCCCCTTCGGGGCTTGGCAAGTTTTATTAAAATGCGAAAGAAAGACCTATACAAAGAACTCGGGCGGATGTTGCTGCTGTCGGTGGAGATTTATGCGGCGCTGTTTGTGGTGCTACTGGTGGTAGAGCGGCTCTGCGAACCTTTGCGCGGTGTGCTGCTGCAATGGGACAGTGCCGCTTTCATCGTGGGTATTCCTGCCAGCGTGGTGGGGACAGCGTATGTGCTCACTATCCGTAACCCGCAGAACTACACGGGCTTCATCGGCGGTATCGTCATGGCGGTGCTGCTGGGCACACAGTTCGCGCTGCAAGGCAACTACGACCTTACCTTCTTGCAGATAGGTATCTTCATCCCCTTCATGCTCATGTCGCTCATCACATGGCGCAAGAAACTGGCAGCAACGGGCACTGGGGGCGTGGGCGTCTCGCCCGCGGAGGTAACGGAAACAACGAAAACAACGAAAACAACGGAGACGACGAAGCCAACGGCGGAGCTTTTCCGCCCCGAGTATCTGCACGGTTGGCGGCAGGGACTGACGCTCACGCTCGCTCTGCTTATCATCGTGGCGGACTATGTCTTCACCACGCTGGTGCTGAACCACGACGCATGGGCTGACCAATGGTTGCTCAAACTGGCAGGGGCGGTGATGATTGCCTCCTCCGTGATGGCGAACTTCTGGCTTATCTATCAGAAGATGGACGCTTGGATATGGTGGGTGGTGTACAGCCTCGCGGGCATACTATTTTATGTCCTGATTGCGAATATCTACAGCATAGTCCTCTTTCTCTTTTACCTCGTTATCAACGCCTCTGCCTTCGTTGCATGGCAGAGACTGAGAAAAAATTGATTATCTTTTTGTAAACACGAAGTTCCTAACACGTAGTTCCTAACAGCCCCGATGATTCGGGGCGTATAAACACGAAGTTTCATATATGTACAAGAAAAAAGACGATACTTCGCTCCGCGTGGAGCAAACGGCTACCCTGCTCGACTTCATACAGTCGAAGATGGGGGGTATGGCAAAGACCAGCGTCAAGCAACTCCTCAGCCAGCGCCGTGTAACGGTGAATGGCGTGGTGCAGACCCGCCACGACACGCCGCTGAACAGCGGCGACACGGTGGTCATCAGCAGCGGCAGAGGGAACATCCAACTGAACCATCCCAAACTGCGCATTGTGTTTGAGGACGACCACCTCATCGTGGTGGAGAAGCAGGTGGGTCTGCTCACGGTGCCCACCTTCCCGGGCTCTACCGAGACCACGGCGTTCTCCATCCTGAAAGCCTATGTTCGCCGTCAGAACCCGCGGGCGGGTATCTATACCGTCCATCGCCTTGACCGAGAGACGAGCGGACTGCTGGTGTTCGCCAAGACGCCGGAGTTGCAGCACTATATGCGCACCTACTGGCGGCAACTGGTTACGAAGCGCACCTATGTGGCAGTGGCCGAGGGGATTTTCGAGCAGAAAGAGGGCCAAATCACCACATGGCTCACCGAGGACAAACGCAATGCGATGGTCTATTCCTCGCCCGTGGACGACGGGGGCGACATCGCGATTACCAACTACAAGGTCATCCGTGAGAACGCAGAGAAAGACCTCTCGATGGTGGAACTGAACCTCGAGACGGGGCGCACCAACCAGATTCGCGTGCACCTTGCGTCCAAGGGGCACCCCGTCTCGGGCGACCGCAAGTACGGGCACGGCAATGAGTTCTCGCCTGCCGACCGTCTCTGCCTGCATGCCCGTGTGCTGGAGTTCATCCACCCCGCCACGGAGCAGACCGTTCACTTTGAGACGCCTATCCCCAAGGAGTTTAATCGCATTTGTCAATAAATTGCCATAACACCGTGGCAATTTTGTCTATTTCACATTACAAAATGCAAATTTATTTGCACGGGTCAGGAAAAAGCAGTACCTTTGCGGTCGAAAACAAGAATAAACATTCTAAATCTATACAATTATGTCAAAAGTAACCGTTGTAGGCGCCGGAAATGTGGGCGCAACGTGTGCAAACGTGTTGGCAGTGAACGAGGTAGCCAACGAAGTATGTCTGATTGATATCAAGGAGGGTTTCGCAGAGGGTAAAGCAATGGATATCATGCAAACGGCTCAGTTGATGGGCTTTGATACCGTTGTTACCGGCGTTACCAATGATTACAGCAAGACTGCTAACTCTGACGTGGTGATCATCACCAGCGGTATGCCCCGTAAGCCGGGTATGACCCGTGAGGAGCTGATTGGCATCAACGCAGGTATCGTGAAGTCGGTGGCTAATCAGGTGCTCACCTACTCCCCCAATGCTATCCTTATCATCGTTTCCAACCCGATGGACCCCATGGCTTATTTGGCACTCCACGCGCTCGGGTTGCCCCGCAACCGCGTGATTGGTATGGGTGGCGCGCTCGACAGCGCACGTCTCAAGTACTTCTTGAGCCAAGCTATCGGATGCAATGCTAACGATGTAGAAGGCTTCGTAATCGGTGGACACGGCGACACCACGATGATTCCTTTGGTAAGCTACATGACCTACAAAGGTATCCCTGTTAGCAACTTCCTGACGCAAGAGCAGATTGACGAGGTAGTGAAAGCGACCATGGTAGGCGGTGCTACGCTGACCGGCTTGCTCGGCACCAGCGCATGGATGGCTCCGGGTGCAGCTTCCGCAAGCGTGGCTGAGGCAATCATCAAAGACCAGAAGAAGATGATTCCTTGCGCCGCTGCCCTCGAAGGCGAGTATGGTATGTCCGACATCACCATCGGCGTACCTTGTATCATCGGCAAGAACGGTATTGAGAAGGTGCTCGAACTCAAACTGACAGAGGCTGAGGCTGCACGCCTAAAAGACAGCGAGGCGGCTGTACGCAAGACCACCGAGATTCTCAAAGGGCTGAATGTCTTGTAAGATACCCTATTATTGGTAATTCCCTATGTAGAAGGGGCGAGTGCTGTAGAAAACGGTGCTCGCCCCTTCTCGCTTTTTGTACCCTAATCATCTAAATAATAGGCAATTAAATCATAAAAAATTAACATTTATCAATTAACAATTAACATGCGTTGGAACCAAGAGCAGGGGTACTCATAATTCTTATCTCTGCTACGCTTCGAACGATTATTTCATAATTCACCATGGATATCTTTCAGAAATGCCACTACGATGTATTAGATAAAGTCCGCCAATTGGACATCTACCCCTATTTTCACGTGCTGGAATCGCGCCAAGCCCCTGTGGTGCAGATGGAGGGCAAGCGTGTCATCATGCTCGGCAGCAACAACTACCTCGGCTTCACCGAAGACGAGCAGGTCATCGCCGCCGGACATCGCGCTTTGGACCGCTACGGCTCGGGCGTGAGCGGGAGTCGCTTCCTCAACGGCACACTCGACTTGCACTTGCAGTTAGAGCAGGCACTGGCGGACTTCACCGGCTACGAGGAGGCTATGACTTGCTCCACGGGCTTCCAGACCAACCTCGCCATCATCTCCGCACTATGCGGCAAAGACGACTATATCCTCAACGACCGCGAGAACCACGCCAGCATCTACGATGCCTGCCGCCTAACCTACGCCCACACCATCCGCTATCGCCACTCCGACATGGACGACTTGGAGAAGAAACTGCAGGCCATCCCCCGCACCGCGGGCATACTGATAGTTACCGATGGTGTCTTCTCCATGCGCGGCGATATCTGCAAGTTGCCGGAAATATGCGCGTTGGCAGAGAAGTACGGTGCGCGCGTGATGGTGGACGATGCACACGGCTTTGGTGTGCTGGGACGCGGCGGCAGAGGCACAGCCGACTATTTCGGACTGACCGACAAGGTGGATATCACCATGCTCACCTTCTCCAAGTCGCTGGCGAGTATCGGTGGCTGTATGCTTACTTCTCATCGTGTGGCAGATTATGTTCGTCACGTATCACGCCCGTTCATCTTCTCTGCCAGCATCACGCCCGCCAGTGCGGCTACGGCACTGGAGGCGTTGCGCCGCTTGCAGGCAGAGCCCGAGCGCCCTGAGCGACTGATGAGCATGGCGCGCTATTTCCAAAAAGGCTTGCAGCAGGCGGGCGTGCGTATCATCGAGGCACCCACACCCATCGTGCCTATCTTCACTTATCACACGATGGACACGCTCTACTACGGCAAGCGTATGTTCGAAGAGGGCGTGTATGTCAATCCCGTCATTGCCCCCGCCTGCGTGGAAGGAGAGTGCCTGCTGCGCACCACCTTGATGGCTACCCACACCGAGCCCGTCATAGACGAGGCAGTGGAAATCATCGCCCGTGTCCTCCGCCAAGGAGTACACTTGGCACACTAACTAATTTGACAATTTAACAATTTACTATTTGACAATTGCCATGCGGCAACTAATTGTAAAATAGTAAATTATCAAATTGTCAATTGTAAAATAGTAAATTGTCAAATTGTCAAATAAACAATGACTCTCCTCATCACAGGTGCCTCTTCGGGCATAGGAAAAGCGGCGGCGGCTTTGTTCGCCGAGCGCGGGTATCAGGTGTTTGACTTGTCGCGACGCGGCACTATCCCGTGCGATGTAACCGACGAAGCGAGTGTGCAACGCGCTGTGGCGGAGGTCATGCGCCGCACCGACCATATCGATGTCCTCATCCTCAATGCCGGTTTTGGCATATCCGGACCTGCTGAGTGCACGCCGATAGCGGATGTGCGCACACAGATGGATGTGAACTTCACGGGTGCCGTTGCTGTGGTGCAACAAGTGCTGCCCAATATGCGCCAACGCCGACAGGGGCGTATCATCTTCACAAGCAGCGTGGCGGCGATACTTCCTATCCCTTACCAGAGTTTCTATTCCGCCAGCAAGGCAGCCATCAACGCCTTTGCCCTCGCCTTACAGAACGAGGTGCGCGACTACGGCATCCATGTCTCCGTCCTCATGCCCGGCGATGTGCAGACGGGTTTCACTGCCGCCCGCAAGAAAGTGCAACTCTCAACGCTCAACACTCAACTCTCCACTCCCTACCCCCACGTCGAACAGGCAGTAGCCGCCATGGAGCGAGATGAGCAACGCGGATTGACTCCCCAAGCCATGGCGCGTTGCCTCTACCGTATCGCCACTGCCCGCCACCCGCGCCCGCAGTACATCGGCGGCACAGAGTACCATCTCTTCGCTTTCCTACAATGGTTATTACCCACACGTTTTGTCAATTATATAGTGGGCAAGTTGTATTCATGATGATAGAGAGGTGGGAAAGAAATAAATTTGCGTATCTCAAAAAAAAGCAGTATCTTTGCGCTCCAAATAAAAAATAGTAAAGATTGTGCATATATTATTGAGTATATTGTTGTCGGTGGGCGTGCTATTGGAGAACCCGCTGACGGAGCAGGCGAACATCAGCGTGCTGGTGAAGAACATCAACACGCAGGAGACGATAGACAGTTATCGGGAAGAGAACGTGGTGCCCCCCGCATCGGTGATGAAACTGCTGACCACGGGCGCGGCATTGGAGTTGCTGGGGGCGGATTTCCGCTTCGTAACCACGCTGGAGACCTCCGCGCCGATAGAGGACGGGGTGCTGAAAGGCGACCTGTACATCAAAGGCTCGTGCGACCCCTCGCTGGGTCTGCTGCTCGGCAGGGGGCGCGGCAACGGCTCGGTGCCGAATACCACCACCGCCTTCCTTGCCAAATGGGCGAAAGCCGTGATGGAGGCGGGGATACGGAGGATAGAAGGGCGCGTGGTGGCAGACATGACGCTGCTGGACGGAGACGCGGTGAACCCCGCATGGCTGTGGGAAGACGCGGGCAACTACTACGCCCCGGGGGTGTTCGGTATCAACTACTTGGGCAACAGCCTGAATATCGTACTCAAGAGCGGCGAGGTAGGCAGCGTGGCGGAGGTAACGCGGGTGGAGCCCTACTACCCCAACCTGCAACTGATTAACCATATCCGCTGCACGCAGATTACCTACGACGGGGCGTTCGTCCACGGGTTGCCGTACAGCCAAGAGCGTTACCTGACGGGGTCTATCCCCTCCAACCTCGGGGTGTTCGGTGTGCGGAGCGATATGCCCAACCCGGGCTTGCTGCTGGCGCAGCACCTGCAACGGGAGTTGAACGCGCGGGGGGTGACGGTATGCGAGCCGGCGACCTATATGGCGGACTACAACCCGCTGCTGCCGGCAAGGCGCGTGCTATACGAGCATAAGTCCGACTCGCTGGGGGTACTGCTGGCGGAGTGCAACATCCATAGCAATAACCTGTTCGCGGAGGCACTGTTCCGCTACCTCGGGCTGAACTACGGCAAGCCGGGCACGATACACAACTCCTGCGAGGTGGTGCGCGACTTCTGGAAGCGGCGCGGCGTGGACATAGGCAATGCGCTCATCAAAGACGGTTGCGGACTGGCGCCGCAAGACGCCGTGAGTGCGGCGACACTGGTGCAACTGCTCACCTACATGGACGGCAGTAAGAACCGCGAGGTATGGCTTGCCTCGCTGCCGGTGAGCGGCGAGAGCGGGACACTCCGAAGCCTGCTCGCTGGCACCTCGCTGCAAGGGCGCGTACAGGCGAAGAGCGGCACCATAGCAGGCACAAAGAACTACGCAGGGTATATCAACTGCCCGAACGGCGAGCGATGGGTGTTCGCTATACTTGTCAACAGCGCCCCCTGCAAAGCCAAGAAGATACAAACCATCATCGAACGATACCTGCTGAACCTATAAACGATATATCGTCCATCTATGTATATTGAAGAAACCGATAGCACGAACAACCTGCTGAAAGCCGCCGTGGCGGCAGATGCAGCGTGGCTGCGCGAGGAGCGCATTCCCGTAGTATGGACAGGCTTTCAAACAGCAGGGCGCGGGCAGGCAGGCAACGGATGGGAAAGCGAACAAGGGAAGAACTTGTTGTTCTCGCTCCTGCTTCGGCAACCGCCGGTACCCGTGGAGAAGCAGTTCCTGATTTCCATACTGGCGGCAGTGGCATTGTGGGACACTGTGGCAGAGTCGATAGGGAAAGAGGGGCTGACCATCAAGTGGCCCAACGACCTCTATTGGGGCGACAAAAAACTGGCAGGAATGTTGATAGAGAACACGCTCGCAGGCAGTGAAATAGCCTATTCTATCATCGGCATAGGGCTGAACATCAACCAAGAGCACTGGATAGGCAATGCACCAAACCCCGTCTCCATGCGGTTGATTACGGGAAAGACTTACTCACCCGAGCAAGTGCTCACGCGATACATGACGCTTTTAGAGGCATGGTTGCAGCGACCGCAGAGCGAGTGGCGCTCTGCCTATATGCAGCACCTCTACCGCCGCGAGGGATGGTGGCGTTTCGTAGAGCGCGAAGTATCCCTCACCCCTACCATGAACGCCCAAACGAAAGACGGCGGTTTCCTCGCCCGAATAGAAGGCATAACCGAGCAGGGCGAACTAATCTTGAAAAGAGAAAACAACGAAACAAAAACATATCACTTCAAAGAAATAAGATATATACTATGACCTCTATCATCATCACCGGTGGCGCCGGCTTTATTGGCAGCCATGTTGTTAGGCTATTTGTAAACAAATATCCTGAGTATAGAATCATCAATGTGGATAAGTTGACCTACGCGGGTAACTTAGCGAACCTCAAAGACATTGAGGATAAGCCCAACTACCGCTTTGTGAAAGCGGACATCTGCGATTTCGATACTATCTATGCCCTGATGCAAGAAGAGCACGTTACGGGCGTTATCCACCTTGCCGCTGAGAGCCATGTGGACCGCTCCATCAAAGACCCCTTCACCTTCGCGCGCACCAACGTGCTGGGCACGCTCTCGATGCTCCAAGCCGCGAAACTCTACTGGGAGTCGCTGCCGGAAAAATACGAGGGCAAACGCTTTTACCACATCTCTACCGATGAGGTCTATGGCGCTTTGGAACTGACGCACCCCGAGGGCGTTACCCCGCCTTTCACCACCAAAGCCTCCTCGGCACACCACGAGGCTTACGGCGAGGAGTTCTTCTTGGAGACCACGAAGTATAATCCCCACTCGCCCTACTCTGCTTCGAAGGCGTCGTCTGACCATTTCGTGCGGGCATTCCACGACACCTACGGTATGCCTACTATCGTTACCAACTGCTCGAACAACTACGGTCCGTATCAGTTCCCCGAGAAGTTGATACCGCTCTTTATCAACAACATCCGCCATCGCAAGCCCTTGCCCGTATACGGCAAAGGCGAGAATGTGCGCGACTGGCTCTATGTAGAAGACCACGCCCGCGCCATAGACCTTATCTTCCACAAAGGCACTATCGCTGAGACATACAACATCGGTGGATTCAATGAGTGGAAGAATATCGACATTATCAAGGTGGTAATCAATACCGTTGACCGCCTCTTAGGGCGCAAGGAGGGCGAAGACATGGACCTCATCACCTACGTAACCGACCGTGCGGGACACGACCTGCGCTACGCTATCGACTCGCGCAAACTGCAAGCCGAACTTGGTTGGGAGCCCTCGCTGCAGTTTGAGGAAGGCATAGAGAAGACTGTACGTTGGTATCTCGACAACCAAGCATGGATGGACAACATCACCTCCGGCGAGTATGAGAAATACTACGAGGACATGTACAAAGGACGATAAAAGAATTCAAGTCTCCCTCTTTTGCATACTACACTTTGCAGTTTGTAAACAATTCTTGCATATTTGCTAAAAAAGCAGTAACTTTGCGGTCGAATTGAACAAATAAACAGATATCACAGATATGAAAAAAGCATTATTGATGATTTTAGACGGCTGGGGCTTGGGCAACCACTCCAAAGCCGATGCTATTTTTAGTACGCCGACTCCCCACTGGGACGCATTGTTAGCCAAATACCCTCACAGTCAGTTGCAAGCCAGCGGCGAGAATGTAGGCTTGCCCGACGGGCAGATGGGCAACTCGGAGGTGGGACACCTGAATATCGGTGCCGGTCGCGTGGTGTATCAAGACCTTGTGAAGATTAACCGTGCCTGCAAAGACGGTTCTATCAAGCAGAACCCCGAGATTGTAAGCGCCTTCACCACCGCCAAAGAGACGGGTAAGAAACTGCATATCATGGGCTTGACCTCCAACGGCGGCGTGCACTCTTCGCTGGAGCACCTTTTCTACCTGACCTCTATCGCCAAGGAGTACGGTCTGGACGGACGCACCTTTGTGCACTGCTTCATGGACGGTCGCGATACCGACCCGAAGTCGGGTATCGGCTTTATTGACCAACTCTCTGCGCACCTACAAGAGACCTGCGGCGAGATTGCTTCTATTCAAGGGCGTTTCTACGCTATGGACCGCGACAAACGCTGGGAGCGCGTGAAAGTAGCCTACGACTGCTTGGTACACGGCGAGGGCGCAGCCTTTGAGGACATGCACGAGGCGATGCAGGCATCCTACGACGCAGGCGTTACCGACGAGTTCGTGAAGCCTATCGTACATGTGCGCAACGGCAAGCCTTTGGCTACCATTGAGGAAGGCGACATCGTTATCTTCTTCAACTACCGCAACGACCGCGCGAAGGAAATCACTATCGTACTCACCCAGCAGGACATGCCCGAGCAAGGCATGCACACCATCCCCAACCTGCACTACTACTGCATGACGCCCTACGACTCATCGTTCCAAGGGCTGCATGTGCTCTTCCCCAAAGAGAATGTGCATAACACCATGGGCGAGATCGTATCGAAAGCCGGCATGAAGCAACTGCGTATTGCCGAGACCGAGAAGTTCGCGCATGTTACTTTCTTCTTTAACGGCGGTCGCGAGGCAGAGTACCCGGGAGAGGAGCGTATCTTGATTCCTTCACCGAAGGTAGCGACCTACGACCTGCAGCCGGAGATGTCCGCCCCTGAGGTTACCGAAGCGCTGTGCCAAGCCCTCGACACGCAGAAGTACGACTATATCACGCTCAACTTCGCCAACGGCGACATGGTAGGACACACGGGCGTGTACGACGCTATCGTGAAAGCCGTAGAGACGATAGATGTATGCGTGGATAAGGTGGTGAATACCGCACTCAAGAACGACTACGAGATTATCATCATCGCTGACCACGGCAACTGCGACAATGCTATCAATGCCGATGGCACTCCTAACACGGCGCACTCGCTCAACCCCGTGCCGTTCGTCTATGTCAGCCGCGAGCACCTCGATGCTCGGTTGGAGGACGGTATCCTCGCCGACGTGGCTCCGTCGCTCTGCCATATCCTCGGCTTGCAGCAGCCCGCCGAGATGACCGGACACAATCTGATTCACTAAATCCTATTCTCTCTTATGCAAACTCGTCTCCCCGAGAACGCCAATCGCCCGCTGAAGAAGGGCGAGAAGTACGAACCTATCTTGAAACCCGGGCAGGAGTACCCCGAAGTAACGCCTTACAGCGTGCTGATGGGTGTGCTGATGGCGGTTATCTTCTCCGCCGCAGCGGCTTACCTCGGACTGAAAGTGGGGCAAGTGTTTGAAGCAGCTATCCCAATCGCCATCATTGCCGTAGGCTTGTCGTCCGCGCTCAAGCGCAAGAACGCGCTGGGCGAGAACGTGATTATCCAGTCTATCGGTGCTTCAAGCGGCGTGATAGTAGCAGGTGCTATCTTCACGCTGCCTGCACTCTATATCCTGCAAGCGAAGTACCCCGGGATGACAGTGAACTTCATGCAGATATTCATGTCGTCGCTCTTGGGCGGGTGCTTGGGTATCTTGTTCTTAATTCCCTTCCGCAAGTACTTCGTGCAAGAGAAGCACGGCGAGTATCCGTTCCCCGAGGCGACCGCTACGACGCAGGTGCTGGTGTCGGGTGAGCAGGGCGGCAGTCAAGCCAAACCCCTTATCTGGGCAGCAGGCATCGGCGGGTTGTACGACTTCGTAGTATCCACCTTCGGGCTTTGGACGGAGAGCCTCAGCACCCGCATGACGGGTTGGGGCGAGATGCTGGCAACGAAGTTCAAATTAGTATTCAGTATCAATACCAGTGCCGCCGTATTAGGCTTGGGGTATATCATCGGGCTGAAGTACGCGGCGGTGATTTGCGCGGGTTCGTTCTTTGTATGGTGGGTGTTGCTGCCGTTGTTGGGTAGCGTGCCCGGTATGGAAACCGTTGACCCGCAGGTGATGTTCACACAGTACGGGCGCAACATAGGTATCGGTGCTATCGCGATGGCGGGCATGATAGGTATCGTGAAGAGTTGGGGCGTGATAAAGTCTGCCGTAGGTCTGGCAGGCAAAGAGTTAGGCGGCAAGGGCAAAGCTGTGGCGCAAGCCTCGCTGCGCACGGAGCGCGACCTGAGCATGAAGTTCTTGGTGCTGGCGATTGCGGTGGCATTGCTCTGCACGCTGGTTTTCTTCTGGGTGGGTGTGCTGCATAATTTCTGGCAGGCACTGGTAGCCTTCTTGGTGGTAACAGTGATAGCCTTCCTCTTCACCACCGTGGCAGCCAATGCGATTGCTATCGTGGGTAGCAACCCCGTGAGCGGCATGACGCTGATGACGCTGATTATCGCTTCGGTTATCTTCGTGGCAGTGGGCATGAAAGGCGAGAGCGGCATGGTAGGTGCGATGGTGATAGGCGGCGTGGTCTGCACGGCATTGTCAATGGCAGGCGGCTTCATCACCGACCTCAAGATAGGTTACTGGATAGGCACTACGCCGAAGAAACAGGAGACGTGGAAGTTCCTCGGCACGTTGGTGTCGGCAGCCACGGTCGGCGGCGTAATGATTATCCTGAACAAGACCTACGGTTTCACGGGGGAGAACGCGCTTGTGGCTCCGCAAGCGAACGCTATGGCAGCAGTTATCGAGCCGCTGATGAGCGGACAAGGTGCGCCGTGGATGCTCTATCTGGCAGGTGCGGTCTTGGCACTGGTGCTTAACTTCATGGGTGTGCCCGTGCTGGCATTTGCGCTGGGTATGTTCATCCCGCTGAGCCTGAACACCCCGCTCTTGGTAGGCGGTGCCATCTCGTGGTTCGTCAGCCGGAAGCGTGCGAAGGACGGCGAGCAAGCCGAGGCGTTGGCAGAGAAGCGCAACGAGAAAGGTACGCTGATTGCCAGCGGGTTCATCGCCGGCGGCGCACTGATGGGCGTAGTGAGCGCGGTGATTAAGTTCTGCGGCGCAGAGTGCTACCTCACCGCATGGGCAAACAGCGGCGCTGCCGCCATCGTGGGACTGGTGGCGTATATTGCTCTTTGCATTTATTTTGTTATTGCAAGCAAGAAAGCATAAACTAACGCGAGCTCGAAATAAGATACATAAACATCGAAACGACGGCAATTCTTTTATTTCAACAAAAATTTCCAAAAATTATTCAAATATTTTTTCCCCTTTAACATATAATTATCATATAATTAATCATTAATTCATTACCAAAAACCAAATTAGTCTTTGAGTGCTGAAATTAGATTATTATATTGAACTCACGTTAAACTAATCAACTTATAAACAAACAATTAAATAAACGAACCAATGGTAAATTTCAAAGAACTTGGTCTTGTGAACACTCGAGAGATGTTCGCTAAGGCAATCAAAGGCGGGTACGCTATTCCTGCTTTTAACTTCAACAACATGGAGCAGTTGCAGGCAATCATCAAGGCTTCGGCAGAGACGAAGAGCCCTGTTATCCTCCAAGTATCGAAAGGTGCGCGCAACTACGCTAACCAGACCCTTCTGCGCTACATGGCACAAGGTGCAGTGGAGTATGCAAAGGAACTCGGCTGGGAGCACCCGCAAATCTGCTTGCACCTCGACCACGGAGACTCCTTCGAACTCTGCAAGAGTTGCGTGGACTTCGGTTTCTCGAGCGTGATGATTGACGCTTCTTCGCTTCCCTACGAGGAGAACATCGCGCTGACCAAGAAAGTAGTGGACTATGCTCACCAGTTCGACGTAACCGTAGAGGCTGAGTTGGGCGTGTTGGCAGGCGTAGAGGATGAGGTTGCCTCTGAGGTATCTCACTACACCAAGCCCGAAGAGGTAGTGGACTTCGCTACCCGCACGGGCTGCGACTCGCTGGCTATCTCCATCGGTACGAGCCACGGTGCCTACAAGTTCACCCCCGAGCAGTGCACACGCGACCCGCAGACCGGTCGTCTGGTACCTCCTCCCTTGGCATTCGACGTACTCGACGCTATCATGGAGCAACTGCCGGGCTTCCCCATCGTGCTGCACGGCTCGTCGAGCGTACCCCAAGAGTATGTGGATATGATTAACCAATACGGCGGCAAGTTGCCCGACGCAGTGGGTATCCCCGAGGAGCAGTTGCGTAAGGCTGCTGCCAGCGCTGTTTGCAAGATTAACATCGACAGCGACAGCCGTTTGGCGTTCACCGCGGCTGTTCGCAAGGTGTTCTGGGAGAAGCCGGGTGAGTTCGACCCGCGCAAGTACTGCGGTCCTGCTCGCGACCTGATGACCGAACTGTACAAGCACAAGATTATCAACGTGCTCGGCTCGAATGGCAAGGCAGAGTAAGCGGGTAGATAACGCTAATTACCGTGTGAATGACTTTTAACGTTAATTATCGTTGAGTTATTTTTTAACGTTAATTATCGTGTAATTATTCATTAATTATTTGCGACTAAAGAAACTTTTTAGTCCCGACGGGTCGGGGCGCACCCGAATACAGGGCTATCCTCGCGGGAGGGTAGCCCTGTTTGGTTACGTTTGTGTGTGGAATAGGTAGGGGTTAAAGGTCTTGAACCAAACGGACGGAAAATCCCAGACGACGGGATTCTCCATTGTTTGTGTTATAATATGGTCCAAATGCAAGATAGTAGGCAACAGTTGAGCCATAGGTAGTGGCATACCAGTATTGACCTATTTCTTGCATATTATTGAAAATACACCCCTTGCGCATACCCGAAGCAGGCAAGAAAACGGCACCCGCTGCCTCCAACTTTGCCCACTGCTCGAGCGTGAAAGTTTGGTTGTTTGCGTATACCTGATATTCTTCATAGACTTCTTCGCTCTCAATGTTTACGAATCCTATCTTAAAATCAACATCCTCCGGGCAAGTCCACGTATCGGGCAATAGGATTAGACCGTTGGCATAGGTTGTTCCCTCCGCATCGAGGTTGATACGCGCTACACCCATCAGACTTGCTGCATTAGCACGACTGCTGCGCAAGTAGTTCCACTCATCGTTGGTCAAGGTGCGATATGTGTTTCCATTGCCGATATTCTGCCTCCAATCAGCGAAGTCGCCCGAATAATCATTGTTGTCTGTGGAGGTGCTGACACCCCACTTGGCTGTCGCGGTGCTACCGCTCCAACCAAAGAGGTCGATTTTGTCTGCCAAGGCGCTGTTTTCTACATTGGCAGTGCCTAACATATCGTACTGATTGGCGGCAAATGCCCATGTTGTATCTGTGCCTTGGATGGTACATTGCAGGTTGCCTTTGGAGAACTTCACTTGCTTGTCTGCCGACACGGAGAACACGCCTACCAAAGGAGCATCAGGGTCTGCGGGCTCGTCGGGAGGGCATTGGTAGATAGTGTCGTGCACCTCTACTATCACCTCCTTAATCACCGTATCGTGCACGATAATCGTCCGCGGCAGGATAAGGTGCAGCGTGTCGGAGGACTCGATGTCGGCGGCGAAAGTGATGCTATCCACCGTCGGGATAGGGCTACCGTACATGACTTTACCGTTGTGCCAAATGACTTGATTTTGCTGCGCCGTGGCGCAGAGGGTTGCTGCCAAGAGGGCAGCCATTAGAAATAGTTTTTTCATAAGGGTTACTTGTTTTTTTTTAAATAGTTGTTCTTTTTTAGTTGTTTCTTTCAAAGCCTCCGTAGAAATCCCATAAATCTCGTGAGCGTTAGCGAGCAGGAATATTACAAAACTCCTTTCTACGGGCTACGCCCTTGCAGAGATTAGGAGGGATTGTTGGCGGAGGTGGTTTCTTTTTAGCCCCGACAGGTCGCGGGCGCACACCGGACATGCCTTGACCTGCTTTCATGGAGGTGCGGTCTCCAGGCCGCACCTTTGGAGTGCAATGCCTCACTGGGGACGCGGGCGTCTCGCCCGCGGGCAGTTTGGGACAAACTGTTTGAGTATGCAATGTTTTCACCATCAAGGCTGTCGCCTTGCCCGCAGGCGAGACGCCTGCGTCCCCAGTGGTGCTTTTGCCTGCCTTCTCTTTGGGTGCGGCCTGGAGACCGCACCTCCTTGATAGCAGGCGGGGACGCCTGCGCACCCGGACAAGCCTTACTGAACGATGACCTTAAATGCCCCGCTCCCGCAGAGTAGCAGATACGTCCCTGCGGGTAGGTCGCTGACATCCAGCGTGGTGCGGGTGGTGGTGAGAGTGGTTGTCTTGAGCAGTTGCCCCTGCTGGTTGTAGAGGCGGGCGGTTTTGTCGCTTTGCTCTTGGGTGCGGCCTGGAGACCGCACCTCCATGATAAGCACTGACGCCGTCGGGTTGGGGAACACCCGCACAGCACCGCCTGCGTCGTCGGTCTCTGCCATGCCCGTGGTGGGCTCGCCGCCCTCCGAGTACACTACCCGCTGCACTTTGGCGAGTGCTTCCGCATAGAGCAGTGTGCCGAAACTGTCGTAGAGGTAGAGCGAGTCGCCGTGATAGACCACCTTACCGATAGTGGCTAACTCGCGGCGGTAGTCTGCGCCCGAAAGGGGTTTGACTACAAGGTTCGTTGCCATTGCCGACGAGAGGCTCAGCAGGGCAAAGGAAAGGATAAATAGTTGTTTCTTCATATTGAGTGTTGATTACGGTGAATTTGAAGATACCTATATTTTCGGAGTACTTTTTTCAGCCCCGACGGGTCGGGACGCACACCGGACAAGTTTCAACAAAAATTTCCAAAAATTATTCAAATATTTTTTTCTTAACATATAATTTTCATGTAATTAATCATTAATTCATTGCCAAAAACGCAGTTAGTTTTTGAGTGCGAAAGTATTTGCTTATCTCTATTCTTTGAAGAAGATGTGTGGGCAGGTGGGTGAAATTAAAGGAACGTCTAAATTGACCCACTTATTGACTTTTTCATATTCCAAAACCCTTACTGACTATTCGACCGCTTTTCTATGTAATTAGGTTTCTTTTCGTTAAATTTGCTTGCATTGGTTTGCAAAAGTAAAAATTATTTGTGCATATCAATAAATTATTGTACCTTTGCAGCCGATAAGAAAAGAGCCTCATAAGTGGGTCAATTTAGACGTTGGTTTAGATTGACCCACTTGTTGCTCTTTTTTTTATTGATGTTGTCGGCATCTTCTCTGCTCTTTCTTTGCTCTTTGGCGGCTTTATTGTACGGGAATTGTACAGGAATTGTACGGGGATAGTACAGGTAGAACTGCTGTTGGTCCGTAGAGAGATAGAAGCGATGAGTCAGAGAGATTGGGGAAAGGAAGGGGAGGGGCGGAGGGATTGTGCAGGGAAACTATGGGGCATGATACGATTTTTCTTGCATATATCAAGAAAAAGCATTAACTTTGCAGGCGATTTGGGAGAAACAACAATAAAAATATACAATATCATGGCACTTCCTTTTATGACCGCCGATGAGGCGGCAAGACTGGTTCCTAACGAAGCCATCGTGGGTATGGGCGGCTTTACCCCTGCGGGTGCGCCCAAAGATGTTCCGACTGCTATCGCACACATGGCAGAGGCCCTGCATGCGGAGGGCAAACCTTACAAGATTGGTATGTACACGGGTGCGAGCACGGGCGACAGTTGCGACGGTGCACTAGCACGCGCACACGCTATCGATTTTCGTACCCCCTATCAGGGCAACAAAGACTTGCGCACCGAACTGAACGCACAGGGTGCGCATTACTTCGATATGCACCTGAGCGAGTTGGCGCAAGACCTGCGTTACGGCTTTATGCCGAAGCCCGACTTCGCCATCATCGAGGCGTGTGAGGTAACGGAAGACGGCGAGATAGTGCCGACGGCAGGCGTGGGGAACATGCCGACTTTCTGCCGCTTGGCTTCTAAAATCATCATCGAACTGAACGAGGCGATGCCTGCTACTATGCGCGGCATGCACGATATCTACGAGCCTCTCGACCCGCCTGTGCGCCGCGAGATACCCGTGTACAAGCCGTCTGACCGTATCGGTACAGACTGCATCAAGGTGGAGCCGAGCAAGATTGTCGCTGTGGTGAAGACGAACCGCCCGAACGAGGTGGGTAAGTTCTCGCCGCTGGACGAGACGACGGCGAAGATTGGTGCGAACGTGGCGGCTTTCCTCGAGGCAGAGATGAAGGCGGGGCGGATCCCTGCGTCGTTCCTACCTATTCAGTCGGGCGTGGGGAATATCGCCAATGCAGTGCTGGGGGCGCTGGGAGAGAACCAACATATCCCGCCGTTTGAGATGTACACAGAGGTGATTCAAGACTCGGTGGTGGGCTTGATGAAAGAAGGTCGCGTGAAGTTCGCCAGCGGTTGCTCGCTGACGGTGGGCGCCGACAAGTTGCAAGACATCATCGACCATATCGATTTCTTCCGCGACAAGATAGTGCTTCGTCCGCAGGAGATAAGCAACAACCCCGAGGTGGCTCGCCGATTAGGCTTGATAACCATCAACACGGCATTAGAGGCAGACATCTTCGGCAATATCAACTCGACACATGTGTGCGGCACGAAGATGATGAACGGCATCGGCGGCTCCGGCGACTTCACCCGCAACGCCTATATCAGTATCTACACCACCCCATCCACGGCGAAAGGCGGTTGTATCTCCGCGTTTGTGCCGATGGTCAGCCACCTCGACCACTCGGAGCACAGCGTGAAGATTATCATCACAGAGCACGGTATCGCCGACCTGCGCGGCAAGAGCCCGATTCAGCGTGCGCATGAGATAATCGACCACTGCGTTGACCAGCAGTACCGCCCACTGCTCAACGAGTACTTGGAGATGTCGAAGACCGCGCACACGCCGCACACGCTGAGTTGCGCGCTGGCGATGCACGAAGAGTTCCTCAAGTCGGGCGATATGCGCAACACGAAGTGGGAGAACTACAAGCGGTAAAAACAATTAGGAATTATGAATTATGAATTATGAGGGCTTTGGAATTGAGTTTCAGAGGATGGGCACTCATAATTCATAATTCATAAAACAGCCATAAGCATTTTCGTCCATGAGAACCAAATTCACACTTCTTCTCTTTTTCTTTTTTGTTGGTTTGAGCGTATGCCGCGCGGCGCTGCCGGAGGGCTATACGATGGTTACGAACATCAGTGCCTTGCAGGATGGCGACCGAGTAGTGCTGTATTCTACGGCTATCTCGTTGGGCGTAACGGGCTGGGATGGTAAATATGATGCCACAGTAGCAACAGGCGGCTGGGCAGAATATATCGTAGAGACCACCACGGGCGGAGTGTATCTGAAAGACGCGGTGGTGGGCAAATATATCTGCAACCCTTCTTCCACTACGTTTGCTTACGGCGAGACCGGAGGTATCTGCACGTTAGGCACAGCCAGTCGGTTCGTATGTAATTCGCGTTTTTTGTGCCAAAGTGGCAGTTACTATCGATTCTACAGCTCCTCGACGGGCGATTATAAACCATTCTATCTCTATAAAGTACCAAAAATTGCTGTAGAAACCCCTACTTTATCTCTAATTGATGGGACAGTGGCAGCAGATGGTACGTTCACCGCTCCGTTCCTATTGACTATCACTTGTGCTACCGAGGGAGCGCAGATTTACTATACCCTTGACGGGACAGACCCTGTCAACAGCGAGAGCCGTGTGCTCTACCAATCTCCGTTGACCATCTCCGAAACGACTACCCTTTGCGTCATCGCCACTGATGGCACCAACAACAGCAAAGAGGTGAAAGTTACCTATATGCTGAAAAAAGGCTATGCGGAAAGTATCGCCGAATTCATTGCTGAGGCACCGACTACAGCCTTTGAACTGCGATTAACACAAGCTCAAGCAGCCGTAATCATAGGTATCACGTCTGTTCCGCAGCACCTCTATTTGCAAGACAAGAGCGGGAAAGGCATCATCCTCCACACGCAGGGTGTTGACCTGCCGGAAGGTGTGGGGACGGAGCATCAGATTGTAGGTTCCATATATGGCACATTGGGCGATTATGAGCGCAATCCGCGGATAGAGATTATCCAACTCGGTGAGGATATCTCGTTCCCTGCAAGTGCTCGTCCGCAACCCGTGGTGGTACAGACCATCACAGATACCACGTATGCCCGTTATCCGTTAGTGTTAGTAACCATAGAGGATGTGGTGTTCAATGAAGACGGAAAAATATGCAAAGAAGGAGCGAAATACACTTGCCGCAATGATTTTCATGTGTTGGATGGGAAGGCGTTACCAAACTCCACAACACAATGCCGCGTTACAGGCATTACTTCGCAATACTATGGTAGTTCTTATCAGATTATTCCTGTAATAGATACGGATATAGATACGCAGGGTGCTTTGGCTACCCTTCCTACTATGTCGCCTGTCGGCGGAGAAACGCCGGAAGATGCCGTCAAGACGGAATATGTAAAGATCACGCCGGCGACAAATACTACCGTATGGATTGACGATGTTCGACATGCTTACGAGTTTGAACTGCCCATCACACAATCGTTGGAGGCTCTTACTCTTACCGCCAAACGTGATTTCTATTCGGACAACACGATTACCCTTTGGTATCAATCTCCCCAACCGCCCGTATCTACCGCGGTGTACCCCGTTGCAGACAGCAAGACAAAACCGCACAAAACAATTGTGAACAATCAATTGTTTATCATATACGGCAACGGCGTTTACAATGCGCAAGGCATGCGTGTTCGCTAAAAAAAAGGGGGCTGTTTGACTTGCTATACGTCAAACAGCCTCTCTTTATATTTTTTTATACCTCTACGAGAGCGAATGTCCTTTGCCTGAGCACTCGGGGCAGTAGCCTGTGAAATGGTAGTCCGATTGGCAAACCTCATAGCCAAACGGCAACTGCATCACATCTTCTTTCTTCATAGGGATATCCTCTATCTTTCCGCAGTTCAAGCAGCGGAAATGGGCGTGGCGCGTGGTGTATATATCATATCGGGTGGCACCATCGCCAATCTGCAATGTTAGGATGGCTTTTTGAGCCGAAAGGGATTTTAAGGTATTAAATACCGTTGCGCGCGAAACTCCGGCATTCATTTTGCATAAGCCTTCATAGATACCCTCCGCCGTGGGATGCGTGCGGTGACGCTGCAAATACTCAATCACCAACATACGCTCTTTCGTACAATTCAAGCCACAATCGGCTAATAACTCTCTACTATTCTTCATACGTGCTGCTGATTTAGACTGCAAAGATACAAAAAATAAGCGAAATAAACAAAAAAAAGCAAGATTTATTTGTTTATATCAAAAAAATGTCGTACTTTTGCACAGGTTTTAGATTATATCTAAAACAAATAGCAGATATTTGAATAATCTGAGCACTCAGAATACTCAGATAACTCTGAATAGTAAACAATAACCAACTAACAACAGAAACAACTATGGCAAACAAGTATGCCGGTACCCAGACCGAGAAAAATCTGGAGATTGCATTCGCAGGCGAATCGCAAGCACGCAACAAGTACACGTATTTTGCAAGCAAGGCGAAGAAGGAAGGATTTGAGCAGATTGCTGCCCTCTTCCTGAAAACGGCTGACAACGAGAAAGAGCATGCCAAACTGTGGTACAAAGAACTGCACGACGGCATTGGAGATACCGCAGACTGCCTGCTGAAGGCAGCCGAGGGCGAGAACTACGAGTGGACGGACATGTACGCAGGCTTTGCAGAGACCGCGGAAAAGGAAGGATTCCCCGAGTTGGCAGCCCGTTTTCGCATGGTAGCAGAGGTGGAGAAGCACCACGAGGAGCGCTATCGCGCATTGCTCCACAATGTGGAGGCACAAGAGGTATTCAAGAAAGCCTCCGTGAAGGTGTGGGAGTGCCGCAACTGCGGACACATCATGGTGGGCGAGGAAGCACCTGCTATCTGCCCCGTATGCGCTCATCCGCAGGCTTACTTCGAGGTACATGCGGAGAACTACTAATTTTATTAACCTTATATTTTAATCAACTATGCGTAGTATCACAACATTTGATTTGCAGTATGCCCACCGTTTCTACGGTTTCCAAGGGGAAGCACAGTACCTGCACGGGCATACCGGTGTCCTCACGATTGAGGTAGAGGACAGTATTAACGAAGGTGTCAACATGGTGTATCCATGCAACGAGATTCAGAAAGTGGCATGGAGCCTGTTGAAGAACTTTGACCACGCGCTCATCCTCCGCGAGGACGATCCGCTGTTGCCTGCTATTCTCGATGTATATGAGAAGCAAGGAATCAAGAACGGGCACCCGCGCAACACCATGAAAGGTGAGGCGTTCCACACGGAGTTGGCAACGGCTTATCCCGACTGCCGACTGGTGGTAACCAAAGAGACAATGACCGTAGAGGGCATGATAAAGATTGTCTATGACCTGCTGAAGGACAAACTGAACATTGCGAAGATTACCTTCACGAGCGGCGTGAATGCGGCTTCTGCCGAGTTCCCTGCTCGCAAGGAGATTGACCGCTGCCCGCTCTGCGGTATCTCGCTGGACGAGAATGGCGTTTGCCCGAAATGCGGCTACAAGAAATAACCTATTCGTTTGCCGAATAGGATAACGCAAGACCGACTGCATAACAGGATTATGTGGTCGGTTTTTTAATGTAAAAATGTGGATTGTCTGCTCTCCCGATGGTTGCGGAAGCGGCGTACCTTGAGGTCGTTGCGGTGGGCATAGCGGTCGGGCAGGAGGATGATTTCCGCGGAATCGCGGTAGAGGTCTGTCGTCAGTCGCGAGCCATCGGGTAGGCGGAGGAGTTGCACCTCATCGTAGAGGGCACTCGGGAGCGTGTCACGCAACAGATAGGAGCGCATAGTGAGCGTATCGCCGGAAATAGTCAGCAGTTCATAGAAACGGCAGCCGGAGGCAATGCGCGTATCACGAGGATTGACCTTGTTGAGGTAGAACTTCGTGGCGGCGTTGGTGTTGATGAACGGCAGGCGGCGCGAGTAGTTGTGGTCGTGTCCTGCAAAAACGAGGTCTGCCCTCCGCAGGGCGTGCGCAAAAGTGGTGAAGATAGTGGTGTTGAAGCGTCCTGCGCCGCAGGAATAGACGGGGTGGTGCATCATCACTATAACGAAACGGTCGCCCGCGCCCGCCATCACAGCGTTGAGCCAAGTAAGCGTGCGCATGTACTCGTGCATCCACTGCATACCGTTGCTATCCAGCACGATAAAGCGCAAGTTGGGGAAGTCGATATAATAGGTGGAGCCGAGGAAGTCCTGCGGTCCGTTGAGCGGCTGGGGGAAGTTCTGATACCATAGTTCGGGCAGCGTGCGGCGCAGTCCCTTGCGGTACTCGTGATTACCCGGACAGTTGATAATCGGCAGGCTGTCGAATGGTGTGCCTTGCAACTCGCGGTAGAGTTGCTGAAAATAGAAAGGATAGCAACGTTCCACAAAATCACCCAACTGCGCGTAGGCAGCGAGGTCGCCCGCCTCATCGGCTATCTTTTGATAGTCAGCATGAGTGAGCGAGTTGTGGACATCGCCCAAGAGAAGGATTTGGTATTGAGGCGCTTGCGGACGCTGTGCATAGACTGCAGAGTCGCCAAAGGTACGAAACCGATAGGTGATGGCATCGCCCATGAGGACCGGCTCCACGGGATTACCAAACCACGCCTGCCAGCGCACTACACACAGCACAACACCTCCGACCAGCAGAAGCGTCAAGCACACGATGCGTAGTATTTTTCTATTAGACCATTTCATTGTCTGACCGCTTCGCTGAACGACCGTTTCACTGTCCGACCACTGCGCTGAACGACCATTTCATTGTCCGACCACTGCGTTGTCTGACCGCTTCGCTGAACGACCGTTTCACTGTCCGACCGTTTCGCTGAACGACCGTTTCACTGTCCGACCACTGCGCTGAACGACCATTTCATTGTTCGACTGCTACGCTGACCGACTGATTTACATACGATACTATATCAGTCGGACAGCGCGTAGCGCGGTCTTTCAGCGTCAGCGGTCTTTCAGTGAACGAAGTGAGCGATCGGACAGTCGTTAGTGGTCCTTTATCCTTAGAAGGGCAGGTCGCCGGATTCGTCGTCTGCCGAAGCGTCAAACACTTGCGTGTTGGCGGCGGGAGCGGGTTGAGCGGCGGGTTGCGGAGCGGCAGCAGCCGGTGCGGCTGCGGGTGCTGCTACCGGTTGAGCAGCAGCCTGTGCGGCGGGTTGAGCCGCCGTCTGGTCACCCTGTTGCACACGCCAAGCGCGGATACTGGTGTACCAGCGACCGTTGAACTCGCGCGACTCAATGTCGAACGAAACGGTTACCAAGTCGTCAATGTTGCAAAGGTTGTTCTTGATACGCTCCTCGCCGAAGATTTCAAAGCAGACCTTGCGAGGGTATTGCTCTTGAGTCTCCAATACATACGACTGTACTTTCCATGGGTTACCCGTTTTGCTAACACCTTCTTGTACAGGAAGAACCTGTATGATTTTTCCTACTATATCCATTTTGTATCAGTTGTTTGTGTTTTATGTTTCAAGTTTTAAGTTTCAGGTTTCATGTTCGGATGTAGCCCCGACCTATCGAGGCTGAAACTTGAAACCTGAAACTTGAAACTTCTAATTTGTTATCCCTTGATAGCGGCTACGCCCGGGAGAACTTTTCCTTCGATGGCTTCGAGCAGCGCACCGCCACCGGTGGAGATATAACTTACGCGGTCAGCCAAGCCGAACTTGTTGATACAAGCCACACTGTCGCCGCCGCCGATGAGGGAGTAAGCGCCGTTGTCGGTAGCCTCTGCGATGGCCTCAGCGATAGCGCGGGAGCCTGCGGTGAAGTTATCGAACTCGAACACGCCTGCAGGACCGTTCCAGAGGATGGTCTTTGCGCCGCGGATAGCCGCTGCAAACGCCTCACGGCTGGCAGGACCTGCGTCCATACCTTCCCAGCCTTCGGGTACGGCTTTGGCGGGGCAAACCTGCTGGTGTGCGTCGTTGGAGAAGGCATCGCCTGCTACGCAGTCGGTACCCAACACGAGGTTCACACCTTTGGCTTTAGCCTGAGCGATGATGTCGAGCGCGAGTTCCAACTTATCGTCCTCGCAGATGGAGTTACCAATCTGTCCGCCTTGCGCTTTAGCGAAGGTGTAGGTCATACCGCCGCAGAGGATGAGGTTGTCCACCTTGTCCATCAGGTTCTCGATGATACCGATTTTGGTCGATACTTTCGAGCCGCCCATGATAGCGGTGAAGGGGTGCTTGATGTTGGAGAGGATGTTGTCCACTGCCTCTACCTCTTTCTCCATCAGGAAGCCGAGCATCTTGTTGTCCGCATCGAAGTAGTCTGCAATCACAGCGGTGGAAGCATGCTTGCGGTGAGCAGTACCGAAGGCATCGTTCACATAGCAGTCAGCATACGAAGCCAAAGTCTTGGCAAACTCTTTCTGACTTGCTTTCATGGCTTTCTTTGCCTCCTCGTAAGCGGGGTCTTCCTTGTCGATACCTACGGGTTTGCCTTCCTCCTCGGGATAGAAGCGCAGGTTCTCCAGCAAGAGTACCTCTCCGGGTTTGAGAGCAGCCGCCTGCTCCTGTGCTTTTGCGCAGTCGGGGGCGAACTGTACGGGTGCGCCGAGCGCAGCAGCGACAGCGTCTGCGATTTGGCTCAGGCTCATCTTGGGGTTCACTTTGCCCTTGGGCTTACCCATGTGGGACATGATAATCAGCGCTCCGCCCTCAGCAAGGATATGCTTCAGGGTAGGCAGCGCACCGCGGATACGGGTGTCGTCAGTGATGTGTCCGTTCTCATCGAGTGGTACATTGAAGTCCACGCGCACAATCGCCTTCTTGCCGGCGAAGTTGTAATTGGAAATAGTCATAATTGTAAGAGTTTATTTGTTAATTTTATGTTTGTCAGTTCCTGTTGGTCAGTTTCTGTTGGTCAGTTCCTATTTGATATTTTATGTTTGCGATTCTCTATTAGTCACTTTATGTTTGATATTGTATGCAAGCCCCGAAGGGGCGACATAAATTAGCGTAGGGACTTGTCCCTACGAAAGGGAGCGACTTTTAATTGCAAGCCCCGAAGGGGCGACATAACTCAATGTGGTAATACTTTGTTAGCAAGTACATTGTATTCACAAACTCGGGGCTAATAAGTCTTTTATCCTTAGTCTTTCAGCGAGCGTAGCGAGCGGTCCTTAATCCTGTCCTATTCCCAGTCTATCGAGTTGAGTCTGCCGCGATAGACGTCGCTGAAAGTCTCGGTCTGCGACTCGCCGCCGATGACGTAAATCTCGTTGTCGCGCACGATGACCGACTGTCCTTGCCGCGCCGTGTAGGTCTCCGGCAGTTGGCATTTCGCGGTATCTGCCCGCGTCCAGTTGACCCCCTCGTCGGTGCTTATCAGGATGTCTCTGCCTTGATACTGCATCTCGGCATCCACGCCGCCGAACATATATAGTTGGTGGTTGTACCACACCACGCTCGCGCCGGTGAGGCGGGTGAAGTGCGGGCGGTCGATGGAGAAGTCCTGCATACGGTAGCCGCCGTTCTCCGCGATGGCGGTGGCATACTCGAGGTTCCATCGAGTGTTCAGCGCGGTGCCATCCTCTGCGAAGCCGCCGAGAATCATCGCCCTCGCGCGGTTGCTGGCGCTCTCGAACGCTACCGCCGCGAAGTCGCTGACGGGGAAAGGAGAACGCGGACGCAGGGTGGTGGGTTGCAGCCTGCCGCCTTGCATATTCGCCAAAACAAGTCCCTCGCCGTCTTCCGCCAGCGCCCATACTGTCTCGTTCCATGCCATGAGCATGGTTTTGAGCGAGAACCCGCTGTCGGCATAACTCGTCTGCAGCCACGTGAGGGCATCCGTAGAGGTGTAGAGCAGCGAGTCGTCGGCATAGTAGAGCGTGCTGTGGTCGGATATGATGCTGCGCACGCGGGTGGTCAGCGGCAGTCCCGTCGGCACTTGCTCGCCCGACCATGTTACTCCATCGGCGGAGGTGAAGACCGAGGTGCGGAAACCGTTGTTCTTTATCAGCACCATCTTATCGCCCAGCGCCAACACCTGTTGCTCGCTGTTGTCCGCCGGATAGACGGCGGGAGTGAGTTGTGTCCAGACGAATAGGTCAGGGTCCACCTGATGCACCGTTGCCACCATCTCATACACCTTGGTGTTGGCTGCATCTTGCGAGGTAACGGTCAGATAGATAGGTCGCTGCGTGAAATCCACGGTGTCCTTGCCTGTAAGGACTATCGTTGTATCGCCCACAGTGAGTACGGCGGCTCCCGGGGTGGCGGCAAAGGTGAACTTCGGCACTACCGAGTCCAACCGTGTGCCGTACATAATAGAGTCAGGGTTATACACCAAGCCTGTATCCAACCGCTCTTCTATCTTGAAAACCGCCTTCGCCAAGCCGGGGAAAGAGTCGTTGGCTGCAAACGAGAAAGCCGACAACTGCGCCACGGAAGACTTCGTGGTGGTTGTGGTGGAGTTGTTACATCCTACCATAATGAACACCAACAAAAAGAATAATGGAGATATTATATGTAAAAAGCGTTTCATTTCGGTTTTTATAGACAAAATCAGTGCCATAATTTGTGTATTTGCAAATAATTTAGTAATTTTGCCGCCGTTTTCTGTTGATTTGTAATTTTTACTTTACAATGCTATTCGAATCTCAGTTCATTGACCTCAAGAATCTTCTCCCGTGGAATAAGAAGCGTGCGCAGCAGAGTGCCCTTCGTGCTATTATAGAGCAGCGCCGTCGTATCTATCCCTCCGAAAGTATCGCCTCGGATTCGGCGACCATCGTTTCCCATATCGAGCAGATGCGCCATTTTCAAAATGCCGAAACCGTTTTAGCTTACTTCCCCATCCACAACGAGGTGGATTTGCGGGCGTTGCTGGAGAAGTATCGTGATTCAAAGACCATCCTGCTGCCGGTTACGCATCGCCATTATATGGAGGTGCGCCGCTACGAGGGCGAGGAGATGCTCCACCGCGGGCGTATGCGGGTGCCGGAGCCTCAGGGCGAGCCCTACACCGGCAAGATTGATTTGATTCTGGTGCCCGGCGTGGTGTTCGACACCAAGTGTCATCGTATCGGTCGCGGTGGCGGTTACTATGATAAGTTCCTGCGCCAACACAAGGAGTCGTTTAAGGTGGGTGTCTGCTATGATTTCCAGTTGAAGCACCAACCGCTGCCTACCTTGTGGCATGACCAGCCGATGAGCCGTGTGGTCAGTCCGTCGTTGGTGGTTGATCGAAATCAATAGTCGGTTGACTTTCGCGCAAACGAATAATCTCTCTGTCGGTCTCGGCAGAGAGTTTTTTTTCTGTCGGACGGTAGTAATAAATCACGCCGTAGTTCTTGCAGTGGCAGAGTTTGTCGTAGGGCAGCAGGTCTTTGTAGTAGTTCTCCACCTCGTTCCATATATTCAGTATGATAGCATCTGCCTGTTTGCGCATGGTCTCCACGTCGCCCATCACGCGCGAGGTGGCTTTCTTGTGCAGGGTGTGGCTCATCTGGTGGTCTTTGAAGATGTCGTAGTGCACCTTCACCTTGGCGATAGCGGGGTTGTATATCGCGAAGCCGCCCATCGAGGTGCGTTTCTGCTCGCCCTGTATGATGTTCTCGCCCCACACCAGCAAGTCCTCTTCGCTGCTCAGGTCGGGCACGATATGGTTGTTCGGGTCCAGCCCGTAGAGTTCTTTCTGCTCGGCTTTTATCTCCCCGCGGATGACGGCGAGGTTTAGCACCTGTATGAAGTGGGAGATATACATCCGCGCGTTCTGCACCACTTTGCGATACTGCTTGTTGGCAGATACTTTCGTGCGGAAGTTCTCGTGGTACTGCATCACGATGTTCTCAAACTGCATCAAGAAACGCTGCGCCTCACTGAGGGTCTTATACTGCAAGACCTGCTCGGTGAAGTCGGCTTCGCTCGCACGCTGAACAGCCATCTGCAAGGCGGTGAGTCGCGCTTGGTCTGTGTTGGGTAATCGACGGTAAGGCATACGTTTATTTGACAATTTACAATTTGACAATTTACTATTTACGATTAGCCATGCGGTTGTCCGGGTGTGCAGGCGTCCTCGCCTGCTGGCTTAATTATCAAATTATTTGTTGCGGGAAGATAGTTTCTCGGCGAGGGCGCGCAGTTGGTCGGTGGCGTTGTTCTGCGGGAGGGTGTCGAGCAGTCGGAGCGCTTTGCGCGTATGCTCCGCCATCACGCCCTCGCATACCTCTCTCACGCCGAGGCGGGTGTAGAGGTCGGTTACGGCGGCTATCTTCTCCGCGGCGCTGTGCGTAGTGTCTGAGAGCCATCCCAGCAACGCCTCTCGCGTCTCACCTTCTGCGCGTTGCAGGGCGGTGAGGAGCATGTAGGTCTTTTTGTTGCAGAGGATGTCGCCGCCGATGGCTTTGCCAAAGGTGGCGGGGTCGCCATACACATCCAAGATGTCGTCCTGCAACTGGAAAGCCAGTCCGATATGGATGCCGAAATCATACAAAGCCTGTTGTTGCGCCTCGTTTGCGTCGGCGATGTACGCACCTATCTGCAAGGCGGTGGCGAGCAACACGGAGGTCTTGAGGCGGATCATCATCATATAATCGTTGAGCGACACATCGTCTCTGCGCTCGAAATCCACATCATACTGTTGCCCCTCGCATATCTCCGTTGCCATCTTGTTGAACAGGCGCAACACCTGCGGCAACTTATCTTCTCGCACTTGGCTGAGCAGTTTATACGCCTCTATCAGCATCTGGTCGCCCGATAGGATGGCGGTGTTATCGTCCCATTTCACGTGCACGGTCGGTCGCCCGCGGCGCACCGATGCCTTGTCCATCACATCGTCGTGCAGCAGGGTGAAGTTATGGAACACCTCCAGTGCCAATGCGGCGGGCACCACATCTTCTTCCTTGCCGCCGAACAGTTGGCAGGCGATGAGAGCCAAGGTCGGACGGATTCGCTTGCCGCCCGACTCCAACGTGTAGGCGATAGGCGCATACAAGCCCTGCGGCTCCCGCGACCAATCTAATTGTGATAAGTAGGAATCTATCATAATCTCGCTTCGCTCGGTAATAAGTAATTCGCCCTTCGGGCTGTAATAAGTAATATCTCGCTGCGCATATTACCTATTACTTATTACCTATTACCTATTACTTATTACTTTCTTCTATGATTTCGCTCAGCACGTCGCCGATGTTGAGTCCTGCGGCGCGCACTTGTTGCGGGATGAACGAGGTCGCCGTCATCCCCGGCGTGGTGTTCACCTCTAACAGGTTTATCTCCACTGGGGACGCGGGCGTCTCGCCCGCGGTCATTTTTAAATTGCTCAGTATGTAATCCACCCGAATGATCCCGTGGCAGCCAAGGATGTCGTAAATCCGCAGTGTCATCGCCTGCACCGCATCGCGCACCTCGTTGGGAATACACGCGGGGGTTATCTCGTCCACCTGCCCTTTGTACTTCGCATCGTAGTCGAAGAACTCGTTCTTCGTTACCACCTCCGTGATGGGGAATGCCACCGCTTTCTCTCGCGTCTTATACACGCCGCAGGTGATCTCCGTGCCCTGCATGAACGCCTCGCAGATGACCTCGTCGCCCTCCTCAAAAGCGCGCTCAATGGCGGGTGCCACCTCCGACAGCGTCTTCACCTTTGTGCATCCGAAACTCGACCCGCCGACGTTGCTCTTGATGAAGCACGGCAACCCCACCTCCGCCACTATCTCCTCGTCCGTCGGTCGAGCCTCGCCCTTGCGCAGCAGCAGACTCGGCGCGATACGGATGCCGAAACCTTGCAGGTAATGGTTGCAGGTGTATTTATTGAACGTCATTGCTGCCGCGAGCACTCCGCAGCAGGAGTAGGGAATACCCATCATATCTAAATAGCCTTGCAGCCGCCCGTTCTCCCCGGGCGTGCCGTGGATAGTGATATACGCATAGTCAAACGTGCGCTTCTCACCCTGATAAGTATAGGAAAAATCATTCTTATCTATCGGCACTAACACGGGTGCGCTTGTAGGGGGAGTCGGAATGCCCCCTTGGGATGGGGTGGCTCCTACCTCCACTTCCCATTGTCTGCCTCGCAAGCGAACAATATGCACCTCATACCGCTCCTTGTCCAAGAACGAGTATATCCCCGCCGCACTACGCAGCGACACCTCATGCTCGGAACTATCTCCTCCTGCTATGATGGCTATATGCTTTTTCATTTTGTTAAGTCTGCTGTTGGTGATTGGTGTTAATAGTGCATGTTATGCACAAATTTGGTGGCAAAGTTACTGCTTTTTTGCGAGATATGCAAGAAAAAAGCGAAAAAACGCCTATTTAACATGAAGTGTACTGTCTAATTGTACTGTCTAACAGCAAATGCAATTTTGCATATGAAGTTAATCTAAAGATTATAAAGAAACAAAATTCAGAAGTTTCCAAGCAAAAAGTTATATATCAAATCTTTAATAAGTTTTTGGCATATCAAGATAAATCATGTCCCCCGTGCATTTGGTATTTTATTCTTCCGAGAAGTGGACAAGCACATGGCGGTAGGAGTTGAATATCTTTGACTTGGAGACGAAGCCGAGGTAGCGTCGGTCTTGGTCCACCACGGGCAGGTTCCATGCACCAGTGTCCTCAAAGACCTCCATCACCTTGTCCATGGGCATATCGTGGGTGAGTATCGCCTCAGGCGAGGTCATGAGTTGCTGCACCGTGAAGCGCTTATACAGCCGCGGCTGGAACATAATGTTGCGCACCTCATCCAGTAGGAGTACGCCGCGCAGGTGCCCCTCATGGTCAATCACGGGGAAGATATTGCGGTGGCTCTCGGCAATGACCTTTACCAGTTCGCCCAGCGTCATCTCGGGGAAGACGGTGATGAGGTCGGTCTCAAGCACGTTGTCCATCTTCAAGAGCGTGAGCACATTGCGGTCTTTGTTGTGGGTGAGCAGTTCGCCTTTCTGCGCCAGACGCATGGCATAGAGGCTGTGAGGCTCGAATATCTTGATGGTGAGATAAGAGACGACGGACACCACCATGAGCGGCATGAAGAGGTGGTAGCCGCCCGTGAGTTCGGCAATGAGGAAGATACCCGTGAGCGGCGCGTGCATGACGCCTGCCATCAGTCCCGACATGCCCACGAGGGCGAAGTTCGACTCGGGCACAAGGACACCGATGGTGTTGAGTATGCGTGCAGTAACAAAACCCGTGAGGGCACCCATGAAGAGCGAAGGCGCGAAGATACCGCCCACGCCACCACCGCCGTTGGTAGCCACCGAAGCCACTATCTTAAAGAGGATGATGAGCGTGAAGTAGCCTATGATAACCCATGTGGAAGTGCCGAGGAGTTGGAAAGGACTGTTATCAATCGCCGAGAGCGAGTCTCCGTTAATCAACTGTGTGATAACGCCATAGCCTTCGCCATAGAGCGGGGGAAAGAGGAAGATGAGGATACTAAGGGTAACGCCGCCAATGAGTATCTTGAGCCAGAAGTTACCCACCTTGTGCTTCATCCATTGCTCCATACGGTTCATACCCCGCGTGAAATAGAGCGAGACGAGTCCGCAGACTACACCCAGCAATAGGTACCACGGTATGCGCGAGACGCTAAACGGTTCGTAGGTGGAGAGGGGGAACATCGGGTCGAGCCCCGTAGCCATATAGGAGATAGCCGTGGCGGTAACGGAAGAGATGAGCAGCGGTGCCACCGATGCCATCGTCAGGTCCATCATCAGCACCTCAAGGGTAAAGACCAGCCCCGCTATGGGTGCTTTGAAGATACCGCCGATGGCTCCTGCCGCGCCACAAGCAATCATCAACATCATCGTCTTCTGCTCCAAGCGGAAGAGTTTGGCAAGGTTGGAGCCGATAGCCGCACCCGTGAGCACAATAGGCGCCTCAGCACCCACCGAGCCGCCGAAGCCGATAGTCAATCCCGAACCGATGATGGAAGACCACATGTTGTGCGCCTTGATGATGGACTTACGCTGTGAGATGGCATAGAGTATCTTGGTGATACCGTGTGAGATATCGTCCTTGACCACATAGCGGACAAAGAGGGCTGCCAGCGTGATACCAATCATCGGACAGATAAGGTACCAAAAGGTATGCTCACCCGCTATGAGTTTAGTCTCTATCAGCCATTGTATCAGATGGATAAACTGCTTGAGGATATTCGCCGCCAGAGCAGCAAAGCAGCCGACAAAGAAACTCAAGAGGAGCACCAATTGCTTCTCGCTAATATGGCGCTCCCTCCAGTCTATTATTTTATCGTACAGAGTCAAATTTGGATGAAAGATAAAGGATGAAGGATGAAAGACTGATTGGTTCCGTATGGATAAAGGATGAATAATTGGTGTATAGACAAAGGTAATTCGTCTTTAATCCTTTGTCCTTAATCTTTAATCCTTTCCATTATTTCTTCTTCGGACGGGTTACGGGCGATGATGATGCCCTCCTTGTTGATTAACAGGGTAGTGGGGATATACATCACGCCGTATTGGTCGCTCGGGCTATTGTTGGTAACAGTGTCTCGTACCTGTCGCCACGGGAGTTGCTCCTCGTCCAATGCTTTGAGCCAAGCGGCTTCCTCTTGGTCCACACTCACGCCGAGTATCTGCAACTTGCCTGCCGGTTGGGCAGCATATATCTCTTTCAAGATAGGCAACAGTCTGCGGCAAGGACCACACCACGATGCCCAGAAATCCACTAACACATACTCCGTCTGCCCTACCAACTCGCCCAACGAGAGCAGGGTACCGTCGGGTTGCGGCAGTTGGAAATCGATGAACGGGCAGCCTGCTTGGGTGCTCTTGGTAGCCAAGAAGCGGGCATGCTTCTGCGCCAAGCGTTCGTTTTGGAACATACTCTCAGGCATTGCGTTGAACGCCTCCTCTATCTGCTCATCGCTGAGGATGCCGTACATATCGAGAAAGACCGAGTCGCTGTACTCTTCGCCGAGGTGCGCCATCAGGAAGTCGAACCCTGTCGGGACAAAGGCTTCGATGACGGAGTCCTTGCCTTCGCGGGTAGTCTGTGCCTCATACTGCACCATCAGTTCGTCGGTCAAAGCCTCGTACTGCTGTTTGAGAGAAGGCTTATTGCAGGAGGCGAAAGCACAGACGGCTGCTACTAAGAAAATGGACTTTTTCATGCTTGTTGAAATAATAGGTATTATTTGTTAGTCGCACTGTTCGAGGACGAGGGCGGTACGTGCGGGGAGGTAGAGACGGAGCCAGCCTTTGTGTTGGTCAGCGTACAAGGGGTCTGCCACCGTGAAGTGCTCCACGCTGTCGTCGTTCTGCGCAAAGCCTGCAAACTCCTTCGCGTCGGTATCCAGCACCACGCGGTACTTCCCTTCGGGGGCAAGGAAACCATAGTCGGTGAAGGACTTCTGCCCATTCCAGTTGAAGACAAAGATAAGTTTGCCGCGACGGTATGCCACCACTTGGTCTCCCTCGTTGTCCCAGAGGTTATAGACCCACGGCAGATGGGTGCCGCACTCGTCTTTCTCGTAGTGGAGTTTGCTGCGGAGCAGGTGAATCATCTGCTCGTCGAAGCGGTTGAGGTCCGCGTAGAAATAGTTGGGGTTGTCCACCAAGTCCCATTGGCGACGGGCATACTTACAACTCCATCCGTTACCCTCGCGGGGGAAGTCAATCCACTCGGGGTGTCCGAACTCGTTACCCATGAAGTTGAGGTAGCCACCATTGATAGTAGAGGCGGTAACGAGGCGTATCATCTTATGGAGCGCGATACCACGGTCCACCATATAGGTAGCGTGTCCGTGCTCGAAGTGCCAGTACATATCGGCGTCAATGAGTCGGAAGATGATGGTCTTGTCGCCGACAAGTGCCTGGTCGTGGCTCTCGGCGTAAGAGATAGTCTTCTCATCCTGCCGACGGTTGGTCATCTCGTAGAGGATATGCCCTGCTTTCCAGTCCTCGTCGCGCACCTCTTTGATGTACTTAATCCAGAAGTCGGGGATACCCATGGCGAGACGATAGTCGAAGCCCATGCCGCCATCTTTAATGGGACAAGCGAGTCCGGGCATGCCCGACATCTCCTCGGCGATAGTGATCGCCTTGGTCTTCACTTGGTGAATGAGTTTGTTCGCCAGCGTGAGGTACATGATAGCATCGCCGTCTTGGTTCATATTGTAGTAGGAACCGTAGCCATTGAAGTCCTCGCCCAAGCCGTGGCTGAGGTAAATCATAGAGGTAACTCCGTCGAAGCGGAATCCGTCGAAGTCGTATTCATCGAGCCAGTACTTGCAGTTAGAGAGCAGGAAATGGAGCACTTGGGGCTTTCCGTAGTTGAAACAGAGACTATCCCACGCGGGGTGCTCGCGGCGACCGCCGTCGTGGAAGTACTGATACCCCGTGCCGTCGAAGCGTCCGAGTCCTTCCAGTTCGTTCTTCACGGCATGAGAGTGCACCAAGTCCATGATAACGGCTAATCCTCTGCCGTGGGCATCGTCGATAAGGGCTTTGAGTTGCTCGGGGGTGCCGAAACGGCTGGAAGCCGCAAAGAAGTTGCTGACATGGTAGCCAAAGGAACCATAGTAGGGGTGCTCCTGTATTGCCATGATTTGTATGCAGTTGTAGCCCAACTCCGCCACGCGGGGGAGGACATTGAGACGGAACTCCTCGTAGGTAGATACCTTCTCCTCGGCGGAGGACATGCCGATATGACATTCGTATATATATAGTGCTTCGTCCTTCTTCGCTTTGACTATCTTACCTTTGTGCTTCCACTCGTAGGGTGTCTTGGGCTCCCATACCTGACAGGAGAAAATTTTGGTTACCTCGTCTTGCACCACGCGGTTGGCATAGGAGGGGATACGCTCGCCGGCGCCACCGTTCCACTCTACGAGCAGTTTGTACAACTGTCCGTGCTTGAGTGCGCGCGCCGGAAGGTTGATTTCCCAGTTGCCGTTATCGATAGGCTGCAAGCGATATGTCTCGTCTTTCTGCCATCCGTTCATGTCGCCGATGAGGTAGATAGCCGTAGCGTTAGGTGCCCACTCGCGGAAGACCCATCCTTTCTTCGTACGGTGCAGACCGAAATACAGGTATCCGTCCGCCCAGTCTGCCAACTTGGCTCCATTGGTAATCTCTTGCTCCTTGCGGAGTGCATAGTCATAACGCCCTTGGATAGCCGCCTCATAGGGCTGCAAATACGGGTCAGATTGAATGAGTTTCAATGTGGATTTCATATATTTGGGTTGGTTGTTGTTTTGCGGTTAACAGGAAGCCCCAAACTCGTAAATGCTATCACTCGGCAAGTCGATTTCTTCATTCCAAGTGATACAAGTACGGCTCTTGTCTAATTGAAAGTTGGGGAATAAAGATGTCTCTTTCAGCAGATTACGAAAAGCGGGGATATGTGCAATATCGTCTTTGACATCGTATTGCACCATCTTTCCGTCATCAAACTGTACCTTCAGTATGAAGTCGGGAAGCGTTTGTATGCTCTTTATTCGCGGAATCATAGCGGTGGCAGTTTCACAATGATTTGCGTTTTCCACATATCCTGCAACTCCGATTGGTGAAGCATTAACCACTCTTTCACCATTTGTTGCGCTCGCTGCGGCAAATCGCCATCCGTCATCTCAAAGGTCTTAATGTCGAAGATACCCACATATTCTCCATATAGCGCATGAATATGCGCAGGCTCATGCTCTTTGGGTTTGAAGAACATTTTGATAATAATTCCATAAAATCTACAAATCTCCGGCATAGTAACCTTATTTTTAATTTGGCGGCAAAGATACTACTTTTTTTTTATACGCACAAACAAAATCCGCTATTTTGCACAATGTAGTTAGCAAAATGCAGAAAAATTATGTTATTTAGCACATTTTTTTGCTAAAACATTTGGAGGGTTCACAGAAAAGCAGTACTTTTGCACCGTGTTTTTCATGGTATTAGATTTTAAGGTTAAGTAAAGATTGGGTTGTCGTGATGACAATCCTTCTTTTTTATTTCATGCCTCCTATGTTTTAGGAGGATTTTTTTAGCATATTATTCCCAATTAGTATGAAAAAGATAAGTATCTTATTGTTAAGCATCTCCGTCAGTTGCTTGCTGTTTGCTCACGAAGAGTTGGATTATTACGAGTCTTTTCTCTCTTCTTTAGGCGATTTTACCACCTTCACAGAGTTTCCCGAAGAGGTACACCCTGCTGAAGACGAGGTAATCTGGCGATTCAATGTACGCTACGGAATGATTTCCAGCAACGAGAATGCCCCTGTCTTCACCCATGCCAAGTCTCCCATCGTCAGTTGGGCGGTTTCTCCGTCAATCATAATTCCCGAAGAGGAGGGTAGCATTTTGCAATTCATACATACTATGCGTTACTCAGACAATGCGTCTGCCCATTTTAGGTTGCTCATCACCACCGATATTGATTCCAGCGTATTAACCGCACATTGGCAGGAACTGTCTATTCCCACCATACCTGATGGGAAAGCCTGGATATTTGTCCCCGCAGGCAGTATATCACTTGACCCATATAAAGGAAAGGCTATTTGTATTGCCTTCGAATACCGTGCCAACGGGAAGGATGGGCTAACAGCCTGGGAGATACGAGATTTCCTAATTAGTCATCCACAGAACCAGAATAAGGTGTACAAAGGCACTTGTGGTGAGCAACTGACATGGACTTTGCGCCCGAAAACGGGCATACTCACCATAGAAGGAAAGGGCAAAATGGATAACGGGTGCATTTGCAGCGAGTTGGCACCTTATGTGCAAAGGATAGTGTTGCCGGAGGGATTGGAGACAATCGGCAACCAGGCATTTATGGGCTTCAGTTACTTGGATAGTATCGTTATTCCATCTTCCGTGAAAAGTATCGGCAAGGGGGCATTCCGAAAGTGTATCAGCCTACGTCAAATGGTGGTGCCTAAATCGGTAGATAGTATTGGCACGTATGCTTTTGCTCAGTGCAACCAACTGCAAGCGATATGGTTGCCGTCGTCATTGCGAGTAATACCCAAAAACATGTGTTGGCAAGACTATTCACTGACCCACGTCGGCGTTCCTGCCGAGTTGCAATATATTGGCGATTATGCCTTCTCCAATTGCACATCCCTTAAAGACATCACTTTACCAGAAGGGACAACCTTCGGGAAAGGACCATTCGAAGGCTGCGATATATTGAATCAAAGCACTTTAGTAGAAACCCAATCTATCAACCTTCTCCCGGATTCCCCTCAATCTGATAGTATCTATAGTCAGTATTTCCCCAGTTACCCGGGAGGTGTTGAAGCTTTTTACCAGTATATTGCCGATCATGTCGTTTATCCTCCATACAATATGGCGGGTACGGTACATTATAAGATCTCCGTTGCTCCGACAGGAGATATCAAAGAAATCCAAATTACCGAGTCATCCGGTTATAAGATACTGGACGATGCTGTTATGAGTGTTCTGCGCAGAATGCCCAAATGGAGTCCTGCAAAGGATTTATTACAGGGAAGAAGTTGCTCGTTAGTAGGGCGTTTCACTTTTCACTTATCTGATGAAACGCAGGGAGAGACTTTTCGGGCTGTTCGCAAGTTGACCTATAACGTGATAGATGAAGAAGGTAATCCGATAGCAGAACAAGTGAATCCCGAACAATTGCCGCGCCCTATCAAAGGTATCAATGAGCTTATAAAGACACTGAATAGCCATGCGCAATATCCCGCAGAGGCGTTGAATAACGGCATAGAGGGTAGCGGAATTGCTCAGTTTGATGTGGAGAAGAACGGCAAGATAAGCAACCCCGCCATCGTTCAAAGCACCGGCAACGAGTTATTAGATAACGCCGCGCTAAACATCTTGCAGTTTGTACCAGCATGGAGCCCCGCTGCGAACAAAAAGAAAGGTGTGCGCATACGCTGCTATGTGCACTTTGGATTTGAGCAAAAGGATGTCGTGCGCTAAGGTCAGTTGAAATGTTTGTTTAACTGTCGAATATACCCCTCCCCAAAATTCGACAGTTAAACAAACATTTTATCTATTCATGCAGCCTTTTGGAACATCCTTGTAGGGCTGCAGCCCTGCAAGGATTAGTGCTGGTCTGCTCATTATCAAACTTTATCCAATCCCCTATCCCTTGCCGCAGAACCGGCACATTGTCTGTGGGATGCAAATAAATATACTCCAACTTGACCGTGCGCCAAAAACGCTCTATCCATATATTATCTTTGCAACGTCCCCTGTCATCCATCGAAATACGGATGTGATTATCTGCCAACATCTGCTCCAACTCCGCGCGCCACTGCTGAATGACAATTGGGGATAGACCATACTTGGTCGCTAATGAGGTTAATGACTCTTATTCTTGAAGTGCTGCGACTACCACTTTCGCCATAAAGGAAACATCCAATTGACGGTTGTATTCCCATAATCCTAAAGATCTTTCTAACAAAGGCACTGCTTTATTTCGCTTTTGCAAGTTTGTCCGATTTTTCGGGAGGATAACAACAAATATACATTTTTACAAATAACATGCCTTTATCAAACTATGATACTTCTTCAACATCGTTCTATAAACATTTCCTCCGTTAATCATAGTATCAGCACGTTAAATACAAAACAAAGAGCCTCAGAATAGTCTGAGGCTCTGAAAGTGGCGGCTACCTACTCTCCCACAACAAGTGCAGTACCATCGGCGTGGCTGAGCTTAACGACCCTGTTCGGAATGGGAAGGGGTGGGACCTCAGCGCTATAACC
>JAXDTJ010000051.1:0-13181 GCA_034090015.1 Paludibacteraceae bacterium
GTGGGCTAATTTTGTTTATTCTTTTATTTCCATTAGCGACTTGAAGCCGAGTGTACCTTCCCGCCCCCTGCCCCCCTCCCCTCCTTTTAGGAGAGGCGGGGGAGCTGAAATTACCTTTGTCTGTTTAGGATAAAGGATGAAAAACTTATTACCTTCGTTTTTTTGCGTGGTCTAATTTTGCTTGTTCTTTTATTTCCCTTTGCGGCTTGAAGCCGAGTGTACCTTCCCGCCCCCAGCCCCCTCCCCTCCTTTTAGGAGAGGCGGGGGAGTTGAAATTACCTTCGTCTCTGAAATGCAAAGGAGGTGCTTTGCCCCTCCCCCTCCCCCCCCTCTACGAGGGAGGCGGGGGAGCTGATTTAACTCATATTGGCTTCAGGTTAATGTAGTAAATAGCCGTTTATTCCATTTTTTGTCCCATGAGGTCGTAGGTATTGCCGTTGCGTTCGATAAGCACTTGCCCGTTGCGGATGAGTTTGCGGACGGTGGGGGTGTGCTCGGGGGCAATAGAGGCAGGTAGGGAGGTACTTTCGCCGTTCAGTTCCGACAGGTTGACTGCCGTGCCTTTCTTGTTGCCCCAGATATATTCTGCCAATTCGGGGTAGTCGATGTAGGGATTGCGGTTGTGCTGGAAGTCGCTGACGGCATCCATACGTTTGGTCTCCTTCTCGCTCACGGGGTCTTGTCGGTGCCATGTGAGGAGCACCTCTATCTCCCAGTCGCGGAACTCCAAGTAGGAATCGTTGCGCATGGCGTATTTGCTGCCTACATCTTTGTTGTCCAAGCGCCATGTGAGTTCGTCTCCGTAGCAGGTTGCCATATAGAAATAGGCGCGCGCGAAGTCGCCTTTGTACTCATCTTTGGGCTCGAAAACGTAGAATGTCTCGCCCTCGTAGGTGGCTCTGCCTACCTTCAAGGAACCTGTAACAGATTGGTCTTTCAGGTCTTTGGTAGGCACGCCGAGGGGATAGTTGCTGCGCGAGGAGTTGACGGTAGAGTTAGACGGATTGAGGTGGTAGCAGTCTTTGTAGGCATCGTTCTTTGTGCCTCCCCACCACGATTTGGCAAAGGAGTGCTCAATGTTGCAACCGCTCACCACTGCGCCCACGGAAGTGAACTTCTTCCAACTGTCGCAGTACATATCCATGCAGTAGCCCTCCTCGTCTTGGTCGGAGTAGTAGAATACGCCCCAAGTGCTCTCTGCGCCGCTGCCGTAGGGGATAGCGGTATGCGGACGAATAATCTGCCCCAAGGTGGATTTCAGCAGGCTGTCTTGTTTGCCGTCAATGGCCTCGTAGTAGCCGACGGGCATCTCCTCGGCTTGTATCAGTAGGGGAATAAGGAGGAAAAAGAAGGGAAGGAGGAGACCCTCCCGACCTCCCTTAAAGGGAGGAGTTGAAAATAGCATAGTTCGCATAATAGTGGTTAGTGGTTATTAGCCAGTGGTTAGTGGTCAGAGGTTAGATGACCGCGGGCGAGACGCCCGCGTCCCCAGTGGTAGCCCCGACGGGTCGGGGCGCACCCGGACATTCTTTATCTCAGTCTTAGGAATCCGATGCCGAAGCGGGCGACGGCGGCGCGCTCGAGGTCTTCGCGCACGGAGGGGTCAGCAATGCGGATGAGGGCTTTCGCTCGGTCGGCGAGCGGCAAGTTGCGCAGGAAGGCGATGCCGTGCTCGGTTACGATATACTGCGCCTGGAAGCGGGTAGTAACTACGCCCGCGCCGGGGGCGAGGTGCGCTACTATCTTCGACTGCCCTTTGTTGGTCATACTCGGCAGGGCGATGAAGCACTTGCCGCCTTCCGAGAGGGCGGCGCCGTACATGAAGTCGTGTTGCCCGCCCACGCCGGAGATGATCGTCTCGCCGATGGAGTCGGCGCAAATCTGTCCCGTGAGGTCCACCTCAATGGCAGAGTTGATTGCCATGGCGCGGGGGTTCTGTCGTATGATTTGCGGGTCGTTGGTCCATGCCACGTCGCGGATGACGAAGTCGCGGTTGCCGTCGATATAGTCGTACAGGTGCTTGGAGCCGAGGACGAGGCTGCCGACCGATTTCCCGGGGAGAATTTTCTTCTGACTATTGTCAATGATACCCTTTTCGATGAGCGGGAGCACGCCATCGGTGATGGCCTCGGTGTGCAAGCCGAGGTGTTGGTGGTTGCTGAGGGCATTGATAACGGCGTTGGGTATGCCGCCCACGCCTATCTGCAAGGTCGCGCCGTCGGGTATCTCGTTGGCGATGAAGTTGCCTATCTTGGTGTCCACCTCCGAGGGAACGGGCGTCGGCACTTCCACCAACGGCTCATCGCCGCGGCAGAGGGCGGTTATCTTGCTCACATGGATGACGGGGTCGCCAAAGGTGCGGGGCATGTACTTATTCACCTGCGCGATGATGGTCTTGGCACATTCCGCGCCGGAGAAGGCGATATCGGCGGAGATGCCGAAGGAGCAGTAGCCTTCTTCGTCGGGCTCGCTCACGTTGAGAAACGCCACATCCACGGGCACCAGCCCGCTGCGGAAGAGCGATGGCACCTCGCCGAGGAAGCAAGGGATAGTGTCTGCCACGCCTTCTTTCATGGCGCGGCGCAGGTTGTTCGGCACAAAGATATTGAGTGCTCGGAAGGAGTCTATCAGCTCTCGTTTGGCGTAGGGTGCGTCTTCGGGATGTACACCGAAGCCGCTGATTATCTTCACGTCGCGCAACTCAGCAGCGCGTGCGGTGAGCGCGCGGAGGAGTACCATAGGAATAGAGGTGGAGCCTTGCACCACGATGGTGTCGCCGGATTTAACGAATTGTACGGCTTGCGCCGGAGTAAGGTAGTTCATGGTAGTAGTGTGTTTATGATTTTAATTATTCAGTGTGGCAATAATCTGCATTACATCATGCGTGGTGGCGGACCCATAGGCGGCATGCCGGGTTTGCCGCCGCTCTCTATCATCTCCTGCATGGCTCCGCCCATGCCCGTGGCTTTCAGGTTGCCCATGCGGTTGAGGCGGTAGGTGAAGGTCAGCATGAAGTAGGTGGGCAGCGTGTTATACTTCGCGTAGGTTACTTTCGTGTCGCTCACCACTTGCACGATGTTCTTCTTCTGGTGCAGGATGTCGTACGCCTTCAGCGCGAGCGTGGCGTTGCCCCAACTCTTCTCCACCGACGTATTCAGTATAACCTCGTTTACATCCTCTAATTGGTACCCGTAGCGCGCCGTGTAGCCGCAGTCGGCAGCGATGTTCCATGACTTCGGCAGGTGGAACTCCACATCGCCCGTAACCGTCCAGTTAAACACATGGCTTGCCGTGCGCGCGGTCAGGCTGTTGTTGGTGTAACTGTATGTGCCGTTGGCGCGAACGCCCAAGTCCACGATGCTGTGCGTGAAGCGCAGGTTCAGGTCTTCGCTCACCTGCACATTGTCCGTCAGCGAGAGGTCTCCTCGCGGCAGCGACTCTTGCACCAATGGCGACTGTCCCTCGCTCATCGTCGAGGTGTAGGCCACGCGCTGGTTGTAACTAACCATCGTGCGTGTGTTGAACTGGAAAAGTTTCTTGGCAAACGGCGTGTTGTACATGAAGTCCGCACTGATGTTCCAGGGCATGGCTTCTGCGTTCACGGTCTGGCTATAGCGCTTGCCTGTCGCGTCGTAGAGGGTGTTGCTTACCAATGCATTCTGCGTGAAACTACCGCGAAGTCCTGTCATAATCGAAGAAAAACGGGCTTCGTTATAGCGCGAGTACATAGCAAAGAAGTTATGGGCAAATGCAGGGCGCAGCGAGAGGTTACCGATGGTCTCGTTCATCGCGTCGGAGTTGTTGCGAACGGGAATCATCTGGCTCACTGTCGGTTGCGACACACGCCCGCGGTAGCGGATACGCGTAAACTCTTTCTTGCCGAACTTGTAGCGGAAGTTGATAGAGGGTGCCACATTCCACGAATGGACCAAGGTGTCTCTGTTGAGCACACCACCGTAGTAGGTGGTGGAATGAGTCTGGGTCAGCACGCCGCGAACGCCCACCGTCAGGTCGCTTTTATCGGTCAGCCAACGGTAGTTCACCTCCAACTGCTCTTGGTAGAAGAGGTTGCTCAACGCATTGCTGTACGTCGAGTCGTAGGCGTATTCCGATGAAACTGCACTCCCGAGCAACTCCCTCCCTTCGTAGGGAGGGTTGGGGAGGGTCTTGCTGTATTGGTCTTTGGTGGAGTTCCGAACGGTACTCGCGAATCTGGGTGCAATCTCCAGCAAGTGGTTGGTCTTGTTGATAGGCTCTACGTAGGACAGGCGGACATTGTATTGCAGGTCGTTGCTGCGGTTGAAGGTATGCTGGTCCACTGTGCTGGTGTTCAACCGTCGGTCGAAGGCAAAAGTCTTGGAGAAACCGTCGGTATTGCTGTAGTTGATACGTCCTGTCAGCGTCAGCGACCGCCCGGGGTGCTGAAACTTATGGTTGTAGGTCAGCCGCATGCCCGCGCTGATGGTGCGGCTCGTATCTTGTTGATTCTGATAGCCGTCGTTCACCATCGAGTCCTGCGAATAGTAGGTGTAGTCTTGCGTGTTGATAGAGGAGTTACCCGTGTACGATAGGGTAGGTTGCAGTATCAGTTTGTTCAGCGTATCTATCTGATATTGCATTTCCAGCCGCAGGTTCGCGTCCCAGGTCTGTGCAAGTTTCTGTGTGGAGTCATTATTGAAGAAAGTGCTCTCGCCGGCATACTGCTCGGTGTTCGTCTGCGAACGCGTGTCGTTGTGCGCATGGCTCACCGACACATCGCCGCCCAACAGCAACGAGGTTTGGCTGTCGCGTTTGTCCAAGCGCTCGTTGAAGTCAATGTTCGTGTTCACGCCGAGGTTCTCGCTGCGTGTGATGCCCGAGTTGGCGTCGTTCCCCCAGTTGCCCCGTCCGCGACCCATGCGCACCTCGTTGGTGTTGTTCGCTGACCCGATGATGGTCGTCTGGCTCTCGCCTAATAGCAGGTTCGTGAAGATGTTCGCGTTGTAGCGGAAGTCATCCTCGAAGAAGTGCTTTGCCAACTCGGCGGAGGTGTTGCCGTAGGCGGGGTCGCCGTAGTTGAACCAGCCCTCGTTCTCCGTAACCATATCCGCGCCTACCGACCCCGCGTATTTGCCGAACACGCCTTTCTTGCGGTCTTTCTTCAGCGTCAGGTTGATGATATGCTCCGTGTCGTCGTCCTCGAAGCCCGTCAGTTTGGCGGTCTCCGACTTCTCGTCTATCACCTGTATCTTCTCTATCATCTCGGCGGGGATGTTCTTCGTGGCGGACTGCACGTCGTTGCCGAAGAATTTCTTCCCGTCTATGCGCACCGCGGTGATGGTCTCGCCGTTGACGGTTACGTTACCTTGCTGGTCAACCTGTACGCCGTTCATCTTCTTGAGCAGGTCTTCCACCATCGCGTTCTCGTTCACTTTGTATGCGGCGGTGTTGTACTCGATGGTGTCCCCTTTCACGGTCATCTCTGCCGCCTTGCCTTGCACCTGCACTTCCGCCAAGTGCTGCACGTCCTCGCGCAGGCGAATGGTCTTCATGCTCACGTCTTTGCCCTCTACCGTAACCGCCACCACCTGCTCTTTGAAGCCGATGTTAGAGACAAACAACTTGTACTGTCCGTTCTTCACGTTGGTCAGGTAATACTCTCCGTCGAAGTCGGTCTGTGCGCCCTGCACCATCGTGGAGTCTCCCTGGTGGTAAGCAAACAGCCGCACGGTACTCATCTCCAGCAGGCTGCCGTCCGTAGCGTTCACTACCTTCCCGCTCACAGTATATTGCGCCGCCGCGGACAAAGCCCCGAGGCACAATGCCATAAATAGAATCGTCTTTTTCATCCCTTTGTAAGCAAAGCCCTTTTCTTAATTCAGAATTTTGAATTAAGAATTAAGAGAGCGTTAGAACTAAGTTTCAGAGCATGCGCACTCATAATTCCTAATTCATAATACGTCCGGGTGCGCGGGCGTCCCCGCCCGCTTGCTCATAATTCATAATTCATAATTCTTAATTACGCTTTGCCACTGCCTACCAAACAAACATTGTGCCAAAACTTCCTATACAATGTGCTTTTTAACCAATTTTTACGGTATCCCTCCCCCACTCTTCGGCAACAAGACGGTCTTTCACTCCCTTATCAATCCTCCGCCAATGACCAACTCGTCTTTGTAGATAACCAGCGACTGCCCGGGAGTGATGCCCCATACGGGTTGGTCGAAATGCAGGCGCAGCGTAGGGTGCTCCGGCGTGAACTCCGATAAGTCTATCCGGGCAGGTACGGCGGGCGACTTGTAGCGGATGCGGGCGGAGACCGTAGGCGATTCCCGCAACCATTCCACGTCTCGTATGCGTGCATTGTCTGCCAGCACCTCGGTGGCGTAGAGGTTATCGCGGCTGCCCAGCGTTACCTCGTTGCGCGCGGCGTCTATCTTCGTTACAAACTGCGGCGTGCCGAGGGCAATTCCCAGCCCCTTGCGCTGTCCGATAGTGTAGTTGCAGAAGCCTGTGTGATTACCTAACACTTGCCCCTCCGCGTTCACGAACCTACCCGAAGACACCTGCACACCCTGCTCCGACAAGAACTGCCGATAGTCGTTGTTCGGCACAAAGCATATCTCCTGACTCTCCGTCTTCTTGCTCAGTTTCTCAAAGCCGTGGTCAAAGGCTATCTGCCTCACCTCGGGCTTGGTCAGTCCGCCTAAGGGGAAGAGCGTGCGCCGAAGGTTCTCCTCCGTCAACATCCAGAGGAAATAGGTCTGGTCTTTGCGGGTGTCCGCCGCGTTGCGCAGGTACCAATGCCCGCAGTGCTCGGCTATCTGCGCATAATGCCCCGTGGCGATGAGGTCGCAGCCATACTCATCCGCCGCCTTCACCAATTCACCCCATTTGATATGCGAGTTGCACAATACACATGGGTTGGGAGTGCGCCCGTGGCTGTATTCCGAGATGAAGTTGGCTATCACATGCTCGCGGAAGGTGTCGCGAAAGTCCAAGATATGGTGCTCAAAGCCTAACGTCTCCGCCATGTGCTTGGCTTCCATAATGCTCTCCACCGAGCAGCAGCCTTTCTCCCGCGCAAGGCACGACTCTTTGATGCTGTCGAAGGTGCGGAAGGTTACGCCCACCAACTCATAGCCCTGCTCCAAGAGGAGCATGGCGGCTACCGTGGAGTCAATTCCACCCGACATGGCCATTAGAACTTTCATAGAGAAATTGATTATATTGACCGCTTCGCTGTTTGACCGCTTTGCTGAACGACCGCTTCGCTGTTTGACCGCTTTGCTGAACGACCATTTCATTGTCCGACCGCTTCGCTGTCCGATTTATTCACTATCTGCAACTATATCAGTCTGACAGCGCGAAGCGCGGTCTGTCAGCGTTAGCGGTCTGTCATTCCATAGACAGTCTTTCAGCCGTAGGCGGTCTGACAGCGCGAAGCGCGATCTGTCAGCGTCAGCGGTCGGACAGTCGTAAGACGGTCTTATTTAGAACCATTTAAGTTTGCGGATCAGGCGTAGTACGCACGTAGGGATGAGGGCAACGAAGAAAAGCAGCAGGTAGTTCCACACGCAGGGAACGGTTACCTTTGCGCGCCCGCGGAACATTGCATTCACGCCGCGTTTCGCCAAGTACTGCGGGGTAACGATATAGCCTAATGCCCGTCCGATTCTCATCGCGTACGACTTGAGGTTGTACAAACCCGTCTGCACCGCCCCCGGGCTGACGTTGGTTACTATCACGCCCTTGTCGCGCAACTCCACATGCACCGAGCGCGTGAAGTTCTGCAAGAACGCTTTGCTCGCGCCGTAGGTGCCCATGCGCTGCACCGCCACGCTCGCCGTGATGGAGCACATGTTCAAGATATACCCTTTCCCGCGCTCCACCATGTCGTGCCCGAAGTAGTAGGTGAGCATGGCGGGCGTTATCATGTGCAGGTTGAGAATCAGGTAGTTAAAGCCCTCGGAGTCGTCAAGGAAATCGCGGTCGTGATACACGCCGGCGTTGTTAATCAGCACCTCCACCTGCAGGTCGTGCTCCTCGCAGTAGGTATGCAACTCCTTTGCCGCCTCCTGCACACCGAGGTTACGCACCAAGGAAACGACCTCCACGGGGAAGTCCTTGCGCAATATCTCCGCTTTCTCATGGATTGCCTCTTCGTTGCTGACTATCAGCAGGTTGTATCCTCTGCCCGCCATCACGCGGGCGTATTCATATCCAATGCCGGAACTCGCGCCGGTTACTAATGCTACTTTCATATAATGCTTCGCGTTGTTTACGTAGTTGTTATCTGTTTCTTGTTTAGAGTAACAAAATTTTCGCTTGCAAAGGTACTGCTTTTTTCTGAATTACGCAAGAAAACCCATTTAGATTTACAAATTGTTATCTATGAATTGTGATTTAGCATTGAGAGATGGTGGAATTTTATGAAAATAGGACTTATTCTTTGGGAAAATTTGTATATCTCGAAAAATAGTCGTACCTTTGCCCTTGAAAAGGTGTGTCCGGGTGCGCCCCGACCGGTCGGGGCTGAAACTCCGAATACGCTGAATATTCAGATAACTCCGAAATAATAATATACAATCATGGACAAACGACTAACTATCATTGATTTTGTAGAGAAATACACCCGTGAGTATGCCGACCACGTCTTCCTCCGCGAGAAAGTGGACAACACGTGGACAGAGACCACCTATGCCGAGACGCGCGAGCAGGCGCATATCATCGGTGCGGGCTTGATGGCGCTGGGTTTGCAGAAAGGCGAGCGCGTGGCGCTGCTCTCGCAGGGGCGCAACCTCTGGGTTACCGCAGAGTTGGGTATCCTCTACGCCGGCGCGGTGAACGTGCCCCTCAGTATCAAACTGGCGGAGGCGAGCGACCTCCTCTTCCGTATTCAGCATTCCGATGCGTGCTATATCATCGCCTCCGAGCAGCAGTTGCCCAAAATCCGCAAGATTCTGCCCGACTGCCCCAACGTGCGCCAAGTCATTGTGCTTGACCCGATGAGCGAGTACGGCGAGAAAGAGATAGGTATCGACGAGGTGATGCAGCGCGGACGCGACTTCCTGGCGCAGACGCCCGATGCCTTCGTGGCGCGCTACAAGTCCGTGCAGCCCGATGACTACGCGAACATCTCCTACACCTCTGGCACCACGGCAGACCCGAAAGGTATCCTGCTGACCCACCGCAACTACACCGCCAACGTGGAGCAGGCGCGCTCCATCATCAGTGTGCCGCGCGATGCCGTCATGCTCATCATCCTCCCGCTTGACCACTGCTTTGCGCACGTGGCGGGCTTCTACACTATGATGTCCTACTGCGGCTCCATCGCCACCGTGCCTGTTGGCAAGACCCCGATGGCAACGCTCAAGAACATACCCATCTCCATCAAGGAGGTGCGCCCGCATGTCATGCTCTCCGTGCCCGCGCTCGCACGTAACTTCAAGAAGAGTATCGAGAGCGGTATCAAGGCGAAAGGTCCTGTGGTGGAGAAACTTTATAATTTTGCCCTCAACAACGCCATCCGATACAACAAAGAGTATTGGAACATGGGCGGCTGCCAAGCATGGCGCAAGCCTCTGGTCAAACTCTTCGATAAGATTATCTTCAAGGCAGTCCGCGAGGGCTTCGGCGGCAGAATGCTCTTCTTCGTGGGCGGCGGCGCATTGCTCGACATCGAGTTGCAACGCTATTTCTGCGCCGTGGGCATGCCGATGTTCCAGGGCTACGGCTTGAGCGAGGCGACGCCCATCATCTGCGCCAACTCCATGGGGCACGCCATCTTCGGCTCCAGCGGGCGTATCGTCAACCCCCTTGACCTGAAAATCTGCGATGCCGAGGGCAACGAGGTGCCCGACGGCGAGCGCGGCGAGATAGTCATCCGCGGCGAGAACGTCATGGCGGGCTATTGGAAGAACCCCGAGTCCACGGCGAAGACCATCGTGGACGGCTGGCTCCACACGGGCGACATGGGCTATGTAACGAAGAAGCACCCGGGCTTCCTCTGGGTAGTAGGACGCTTCAAGTCCCTGCTCATCAGTGCCGACGGCGAGAAATACAGCCCCGAAGGCTTCGAGGACGGACTGACCGACGGCAGCAAATACGTGGAGCAGGTAGTCCTCCACAACAACCAAGACCCCTACACCATGGCGCTCATCGTGCCCAACAAAGACACCCTCAAGGAATACGCCCAAAGCAAGGGCGCAGACCCCAAGACCGATGAGGGTAAACGACTGATGTTGCAGAAGATACAGGATGAGGTCAACGAGTACCGCAAGGGCGGCAGGCACTACGGCGAGTTCCCCGAGCAGTGGCTCCCCAAGGCACTGGCTATCCTCCCCGAAGCCTTCACCGAGCAGAACCACATGGTCAACTCCACGATGAAAATTGTCCGCGGCAAGGTCGAGAAGCACTACCAAGACCGCATTGACTATGCCTACACCCCCGAAGGCAAAGAGCTCTTTAACGAAAAGAACATGCAAGCCTTCGGATAAGAAAAGAACGACAATACCTCTTAAAAGAGACAGCAGCCCTTCCGCTGCTGTCTCTTTTTTTCAGTTTCTTTAACCGCGCATACCTTATGAATGGCGATCGAGAACTTTTATCTGAATGGATAGTTCTCTATCCGCGCACGATGGCTTCTTTGATGCAGGCTACGATATAGCGGATATCGTCGTCTGAGACGTAAGGACCGGCGGGGAGGCACATGCCGACCTTGAAGATACTCTCGCTCACGCCGTTGACATACGCGGGGGCATGGCGATACACAGGCTGCTTGTGCATGGGTTTCCACACAGGACGGGCTTCCACCTTCTTATCCAACATGAAGAGCCGCAGTGCCTCCACATTGTCGTTCGGTTGGCAGTCGGTTGTCGCACTATCCACGGCATGAATCACACCGGCAGCCCCTCCTACGGCAGAGGTAATCACCTCTTTGTAGGCATTCTCCTGCCCCTGTATGCGCAAGGCGGGGTCAAGGCAAATCGTGCAAAGCCAGTAGTTGGAATCGTAGTCCTGAGAAGGCGCACTGTGCACCGTAACGCCTTCTACATCGCGGAGCAGTTCCTCGTACATCTTCTGCACATGCTTGTGGTGGGAAATGTGGTCATTCACAATCTTCATCTGCCCGCGACCGATACCGGCGCAGATATTCGACATGCGGTAGTTGTAGCCTATCGCCTCGTGCTGATAGTAGGGATACGCCTCGCGGGCTTGGGTAGCATACCAAAGGATTTTATTCTTCAGTTCGGCATTGTCGCACACCAATGCGCCGCCGCCGGAGGTAGTAATCATCTTGTTACCGTTGAAGGACAGCACACCATAGCGTCCGAAGGTGCCAAGTACCTGCCCTTTGTAGCGCGAGCCGAAGCCCTCCGCCGCGTCTTCCACCACGGGAATGCCGTATTTGTTGGCAATCGCCATAATTCGGTCGCAGTTGTAGGGCATACCATAGAGCGCCACGGGGACAATGGCTTTGGGATATTTGCCGGTCTTCTCCTTGCGGTCGAGAATTGCTTTCTCCAATAGGTCGGGGTCCATGTTCCATGTGTCGGGCTCGGAGTCGATGAAGACGGGCGTAGCACCAAGATAGGTTATTGGATGCGACGAAGCGCAGAACGTGAACGACTGTACACACACCTCGTCCCCCTGCCCTACTCCGCAAGCGAGCAAGCCCAGATGTACCGCCGCCGTACCGGCAGAGAGTGCCACCACCTCTTTGTTGAGCGGCGACAAGGTTTGCAAATCACCGCTTTCCGACAAAGCAACCCGCTGATTGACAAACGCTTTCAAATCTTCCTCAAACCCGTTCACGTTAGGTCCGAGGGGTACTACCCAGTTGGTATCGAATGCCTCTTTGACATACTTCTGTTCCCATCCCTCGTCCGACATGTGTGCCAGACAGAGATAAATCATCTTTCGTTCGGTCATATTAACAACAAAATTACTAATTATGTAGTTTCATTTTTGTAAATTATAGACAAAGGACGTTAGTTCAGTTGGTACCATCAAATGCCTCCATAGTCGCAGAATTACCACCTACTTGATTAATATCTTTTCTCATGACCACTTTTTTTATGGTTGTAAAAAAGATGCGTAAATCCATCATCAGTCCAATATGGTCCACATAATATACATCATATTCAAATTTTTTTGTCCATGATAGATTATTTCTTCCGTTAACTTGTGCCCATCCGCTCATTCCCGGAGCAACATTGTGTCGTCTATGTTGTTCTAAGGTGTACAAAGGCAGATACCTTACCAATAAAGGGCGTGGTCCAATGAATGACATATCTCCTTTTAATATATTGAATAATTGTGGTAACTCATCTATGGAAGTGGAGCGAATAAAACGTCCGATGGCAGTTAGGCGCATAGCATCCGGCAATAAATTCCCGTCTTTATCTTTTTCATCTGTCATCGTTTTAAATTTTATGACTTTGAAAATCTTTTCATTTCTTCCCGGTCGCTCTTGCGTAAAGAATACTCCTGCACCTTTGTTTGCCAAATACAAAACAATGATCGTAACAAGGAACACAGGAGAAAGGAGAATAATAGCTATCAACGCCCCTAAAAAATCAATAGGGCGTTTAACACAATACATATAAAACTTTTGTCGAAAAGTAAATTTCATAACTATACAGATATGCAACTAAGAAAAAAAATATAAAATGCTCGTATAAATGAACACTACAAGGTAGGTATTTCTACTAACTTCTTAAATACAGCCGGATTACCAGCAACCATGCTATTGGCGGGAACATCTCTGATAACAACCGAACCGGCAGCAATTAGGGCATTATCTCCTATTGTTATACCCCCTACTACTATTGCCCCCGTCCTTATCGTTACATTATCACCGATGATTGGTTTTCTACCGCCTTTGCTCACCCCAATCGTTACATTTTGATTGATTGTGCAATGATTTCCGATAGATTCTGCATTCACATACGTGCTTGTTCCATGGGTAATAAGCAAGCCTGCACCAATCCGGCACTCATCAAAAATATACAAGCTATCTACTCCAGGGAAGAATATGTTGAGCAACTTTCCAAACTCTCCGATACGAAAATAAAAGATATTTCGAAATGTTCTTTCATCCAACAAACACAATAATAGTGACAGATAACCACACGTCCCTCTTTGGCGCCAAATATCCTTATCTACAACATCTTTATGCTTGCGATATACTACCCATA
>JAXDTJ010000054.1:0-29741 GCA_034090015.1 Paludibacteraceae bacterium
CTTCCAACTCGCCATGCAAGACCTCGACATCCGCGGCGCGGGCAACCTGCTGGGCTCCGAGCAGTCGGGCTTCATCGCTGACTTGGGCTACGAGACCTACCAGCGTATCCTCAACGAAGCCGTGGAGGAGTTGCGGGAGGAAGAAGGTTGCGCCCTCACGCTCCCTGCGCGGGAAGAGCCGCAGACATGGGCGAGCGACTCGCAGTTGGAGAGCGACCTGCCGCTCGGATTCCCCACCGACTATGTGGAGAACATCTCCGAGCGTATCACCCTCTATCGCGAGTTAGACGGGCTGCGCAACGAAGACCGCCTGCTGGACTTCAAGAAACGACTGATAGACCGCTTCGGACCGCTGCCCGAGCAGGCGGACGAGTTGCTTAACGTGGTGCGGCTGCGGTGGCTCTGCTGCCGAATGGGTATCGAGAAAGTCATGCTCAAGCAACAACGTTTGGTGCTCTATTTTGTGCAGAATAAGGATGCCTATTGGCAGAGCGACATCTTCGGCAAGATTATTCAGTTCGTAGTGAGCCGCGCGCAACGCTGCCGACTGGTGGAGGAGACCGACAAGAAGGGACAGAAGACCGGTCGCCGCTACACCGTGATTCAAAACGTCCAGAGCGTCGCCGGCGCTATCCACCTCCTCAGCAAGATAGAAAATGATTCAATTTGAAAATTTGAAAATGTGTAAATTTGAAAATGATTAGTCCCGCATGGCAATTTTCAAATTTTCAAATTTACAAATTTTCAAATTACATAAAGGTGCCAAGCATTTACCTCCATATTCCTTTCTGCAAGAGTCGCTGTGCGTATTGCGACTTCTTCTCCACCACGCAGTTGTCGCGGCGGGAGGCGTATGTAGATGCCCTCTGCAAAGAAGCCAAGCGAAGACTCTCAACTCTCAACTCTCAACTCTCAACCCTCAACTCTCAACCCTCAACTCTCAACCCCATCTCCACCATCTATTTCGGCGGCGGCACCCCCTCTCTCCTCTCCCCCGATCAGATAGCCCGCATACTGCAAGCGATAAACGCTCCGCAAGCCATCGAGGTTACCCTCGAAGCCAACCCGGGCGACCTCACCCCCGACTACCTGCGGGCTATCCGCGAGGCGGGCGTGAACAGACTTTCGATAGGTATCCAGTCCTTCGACGATGAGGTGCTACGTCGGATAGGCAGGCGCCACACCGCCGCTGAAGCCAAAGCCGCTGTGAAAGCCGCACAAGCCGCAGGCTTCGACAACATCTCCATCGACCTTATCTACGGCATACCCTCTCAACTCTCAACCCTCAACATAAGCCCCGACCGGTCGGGACGTACCCGGACACTCAACTCTCAACGCTCAACGCTCAACACTCAACTCCTCTCCGCATGGGAAGCACAAATCGAGCAAGCCTTGCAGTTGGGCGTGCAACACATCTCCACCTACTGCCTCAGTTACGAAGAAGGTACCCGCATGACACGCATGCTGGAGCAAGGGGAGATAACCGAGGTGGACGAAGATACGGAGAATGCCATGTACGACCTGCTTGTCTCTCAACTGATAAAGGCAGGCTTTGAGCATTACGAAGTGTCCAACTTCGCCTTGCCCGGCTATCGTTCGAGGCACAATAGCAGTTACTGGAACCGTACCCATTATATCGGGCTCGGCGCAGGCGCGCACTCCTACGATGGAGCACGAACACGCAGTTGGAATCCCGATAATTTGGAAGAATATATCCGCGCTATGGAGCGCGGGGAAGACGCAGCCGCCTGCGAGACGCTTACCGACACCGACCTCTACAACGAGCGTATCATGCTCGGTCTGCGCACGGCAGAGGGCATAGCCCTCAGCGAACTCCACAACCCCGCCTTGGCGCAACCCTACATCGAAAGAAGCTTGCTACAAGAAACCGCCGACCGCCGCCTTACAGCGACCATCAGCGGAATTCATATCCTCAATCGTATCATCGAGGACTTGATGGAATAACGCTTTTCAGCAACAAGTGTAGATACAAAAAAGCATTGCACAGCGTATGCTCGAGAAAACTCCTAATGAATAGGATTTGAAGTGTGCCTTTCCTTTGTAATCCGACCACCTCATCGCTACAATATCGCTATTGGTCTCCGCGTAGAGTATCGGCGCGCCATCAGTCGGTAGGGACTCCAGTTAAAAATTTTTGTTGAGTTTTCCGGTCTCTTGCTATGCAATGCCTATGGATAATTATGAATTAAGAATTATGAATTATGAGGACATTGTTAACCATAAATCATAAATCTTCAGCAGCATATTGCTATGTTCATCTGTTATGCCAACCTAAAGTGATTACGAGGCGGTGAGTGCGCCCTCGCATGCCATCCGTTAGGCAGAGTTCGTGCAGTTGGAAATCCATATTCTGCAACTGGCATTGGTAAGCCGCCTGCACAATCATGTTCTTCCCTCGATAGCCTACACCGCAGGATATGTATTGCGTATTGCGTGTATAGAGTGCGTGGGTGTTGGTCTCCACTGCGTCCACCGCTTTCTCATATCCATATCGAAGATTCGGGTCGGGGAAGGTACTCTCATAGACATATCCCGCATTGATAAACAGCCGACTGATAGGCACTACCTCTAAGCCTACTTTCAGCGTATGCACATCGTCCAAATACTTATGGTGCGCATAATCATATTGGAAAGATAACAAACCATAGTGTTTCCATTGGAATGCCGCTCCCATACTCAAGCGTAGCGGTAACGAGAAGTCGGAATAAGAAGCCGTGTTGACGGGCGTTGCCCTTACTGAATCATTGATGATACTACTCTGCATCTCGCCATAGTTGGTTACAGACAGTGTAGAAGCAGTAGGCGTGATAAATGAAACGCCAAAGCGGAACCACTCCACGGGGTGTCCTATCATACCGATGGCGCCATTCACGCCTAAGCCACTCATCAGTAGCGTGTTGTAGGCAGATAACGTAACTCCTGACGTTTGTGCTTTCTCGTCGTAGTACTCCGTCTGCGAGAGATAGAAAGAAGTCATCCGAATGCCTGCGCCCACATACCATCGGTTGGAGATGTTCATGCCCCAATCCAGCGCGTACTCGTCCATATAGCCATGCTCGCGCACATTGATAGCACTATTCACCTTCTCCCCGGGCAGCAGATTAGCGCCCCACTGCTTGTCTGCCAACGGATTTATCAGATACGTGTCGTAGCCTAAAAGGCTGAGCCAGCCTACCTCCGGATTATCCCAACGACTTTCCTCTTGCAATTCAATCACCTTCCGTCCATCACTCTTCATTGCTATCACATCCGCCAACGAGTTGTCGCAGTTGTTCACTGAGGCAGAATACTCCCGCTGGTATTGTCGCACACGGTTGTAGGAAATCATAAAGTTATTAGCTATCACCCCGTTGGTGCGATAAGGATTGCCGAAATGGAATCCCCACGATACCTGCGGCATCTCAAACTTCGAGCATAGTCCGCTCCAATCGCCACCCGCCTGCATCGTTTGGTCAAACACGCCCCCCATCGTGATTGACACTTCCATGCGTCTATACACCCCCAAGCCGGCGGGGTTATCTCTCACGGCAGAAGGATCGCCTCCCACAGCCGTCATAGCGCCTCCCATACCCAAATACCGCGCCGTGCCTGACAAGTCCCTTTCCGAGAGACGTGCCTGCTCTTGGGCTGCCACCATACCGACTACTGCCAGCATGGCTATCAGCCACCCACCACGCAATATGTGTTGTACTTTCCGCATATCAGTATCTCTTGATAACTGCTTTCACTACCATGCCTTCCGAGTGCTGCGTTACGCTATCTTCCACAAAGGTAATAGTAACCACCTGCGGCTGTTCTGCTTCTTCGTATAGGTCAGTGTCCGCAGGCTCTGCCGCATTCTCATCCGTTTCGCCCCTATAGTAGAGCGTTTCCGTAGCATCCTTATCCGCCCAATAGTACACATCATCCACCACGTCATCAGCATAGCCACCCATGCAGGGCAGCATTGCCAATAAAGCCGTAAAAAATATGTACCAATTCTTTTTCATATCACCAAACTATGCCACAAAGACTATGCCAAAACCTTAATAGCCCAACTTCCTGAATCCGATAATCTCGCGTACCTCTTCGATGGTCTTTTCTGCCGAAGCCTCTGCCGCTTGGGCACCCTTGCGCATGACCTTCTCAAGGAAAGCATCGTCGCTGCTGTATGCCTGTATCTTCTCGCGGATAGGCGCACAGAAAGCGTTGATGTCCGCCGCCAACTGCTTCTTCATATCGCCGTAGCGGATGGTCATATTATTGTAGGCATCGTTGAAATAGTCGTAGGTATCGGGGGTAGAAACCAATTCCATCAGCGTAAAGAGGTTTTGTATCACTTCCGGCTTCTCTTGGTTCATCATCACGGGTCCCGAGTCCGTTACCGCGCGCATTACTTTCTTCTTGATAGTCGCCTCATCATCGCAGAGGTAGATAGCATTGCCTTCCGACTTGCCCATCTTGCCTGTACCGTTCAGCCCCGGCACCTTCACTGCCTTATCCGAGAAATGGAACGACTCCGGCTCCTTGAAGTACTCCACGTTGTAAATACGGTTGAAGCGACGAGCAAAGAGGCGCGCCATCTCCATGTTCTGCTCTTGGTCTTTGCCTACGGGCACTTTGTCTGCCTTGTGCACCAAGATGTCTGCCGCCATGAGGGTCGGATATGTCAGCAGTCCGGCATTCACATTCTCTGGCTGCTTGCGCACTTTCTCCTTGAAGGAGGTAACACGCTCCAACTCACCCAGATAGGCATTCATGTTGAAATACAAGTACAACTCAAGCACCTGCTTCACATCGCTTTGCACATACAAGGGCGCTTTCTCGGGGTCTATGCCGCATGCCAAGTACTCCGCCAGAATGGTCTTCACCGACTTGCGGATGTTGTCGGGCGTGGGGTGCGTGGTCAAGGAATGCCAATCGGCGATGAAAAACAAGCAGTTGTACTCGTCTTGCATCTTCACGAAACTCTTCACCGCGCCGAAATAGTTACCCAAGTGCAGGTTGCCGGTCGGTCGTATGCCGGATATTACTTTTTCCATTTTTCTATTTAGTTATTATTTCTTTTCCCTATCAGCCAATCGGCAGGGTACGCGAGAAACGTTGGTCAAGTGCCGTCAGCGTCTCGGTATTTGCTACGCCCGGTATCTCTTGTATCTTCGAATTCAATAATTCCATCAAGTGGCGGTCGTCCTTTGCATACAGCTTTATCAGCATGGAGTATGCGCCCAGTGTGAACTGCGTCTCCACAATTTCAGGAATTTTCTCCAATTCTGCTGCAACGGACTTATACATGGAACCTTTCTCAAGGATTATTCCCACATATACACACAACTGGTAGCCCAACATCTTCGGATTCACTTGATACCCCGAACCGACAATTACCCCGTTGTCAAACATACGTTGCACGCGCTGATGCACGGCAGCGCGGCTCACGCCACAGGCTTCTGCTACATCTTTGAAAGGAATACGTGCGTTTTTCGTGATAATACTCAGGATTTTTACATCCAATTCGTCAATCTTTTCCATAAAATAATAAGGTTATTTTTTAATTTTGCTGCAAAATTACTCTTTTTTTTGGATATGTGCAAGTTTTTTCGTACTTTTGCGAAAAATTTTTCACATACTTGAAAAAAAACACCATAGAACGTTATCAAAATGTCAAATTATAACATGGATATTTCCGACTACATTGAGTCCCACTCCACCCCCGAAAGCGACCTCCTCCGTTTCATCACGCGCGATACCTATTGTAACGTGCTCAACCCCCGCATGGTCTCCGGACACATACAAGGACGGCTTCTATCTATGATAAGCCGCATGATTCAGCCGAAGCACATTCTCGAACTCGGCACTTTCACCGGTTACTCCGCCCTCTGCCTCGCCGAAGGCTTGCCCGAAGACGGCTTACTCACCACCGTGGAACACAACGATGAACTCGAAGACACCATCCGCCGCAACCTTGCCCTATCGCCCCTCAACGACAAGATACATCTTGTTATTCAAGATGCGAAGACTTTTTTAGAAGAGCAAAAACAACCCTTCGACCTTATTTTTATAGACGCCGACAAGCGGGAATACTGCGCCTATCTCGACCTGCTGATGAACAACCAACTCCTGCCTGTCGGCGGGTGGTTGCTCGCGGACAACACCCTCTGGGACGGGCATATCATCGACCCCGACTACGACCGCGACCAGCAGACCATCGCTCTCCGCCGCTTCAACGACCAAGTGGCAGCCGACCCGCGGCTTGACAAACTCATACTCCCCCTACGCGATGGACTGACCATCATCCAACGGCTCTCATAATCCATACTGACAAAATGGCAGCCTGACACTGACAAAATCGGTTTGGCACAAAGTTTGATTATCTGCTTTCGGAGACAAACAGCTCCAAAGTGATAGTCAAACTTAAATTATTTATATACTATGTCAAAGATTCAACCCTTAGCAGACCGCGTGTTAGTTCGCCCCGTGGCTGCAGAAGAAAAAACCATCGGCGGTATCATCATCCCCGATAGTGCAAAAGAGAAACCCCTTCGCGGTGAAGTCATCGCAGTAGGCAACGGAACCAAAGACGAGGCAATGGTGCTCAACGCCGGCGACCAAGTGCTCTACGGCAAATACGCAGGCACAGAACTCGAATTCGATGGTGAAAAATTCCTCATCATGCGCCAATCCGACGTCCTCGCAATCTTAAAATAAAATAAGGAAAAGAAGAGAAAAAATAGAAAGAAAAACTAGAAGACCTAGAATTTCTAGAAAACCTAGAATTTCTAGAAAAAAAATAAAACAAACAAAAACCATGGCAAAAGAAATCACATACAATACGGAGGCGCGGGACGCGCTGAAGCGTGGCGTTGACCAGTTGGCAAACGCTGTCAAAGTAACCCTCGGTCCTAAGGGACGCAATGTAGTTATTGACAAGAAGTATGGTGCTCCCCATATCACCAAAGACGGTGTTACGGTAGCCAAAGAGATTGAGTTGGCAGACGCAGCCGAGAACCTCGGCGCACAACTCGTCAAGGAGGTTGCCTCCAAGACCGGCGACCAAGCAGGAGACGGCACTACCACCGCTACCGTCCTTACCCAAGCCATCGTAGGCGTTGGTATCAAGAACGTTACCGCCGGTGCTAATCCTATGGACTTGAAGCGCGGTATGGACAAGGCTGTTGCTGCTGTCGTAGCGAACATCAAGGAGCAGAGCGAGGTAGTAGGCAACGACTTCGACAAGATTGAGCAGGTTGCCACCATCTCTGCCAACAACGATGCCGAGATAGGCAAACTCATCGCTGACGCCATGCGCAAGGTAAGCAAAGACGGCGTTATCACCATCGGCGAGGCAAAGGGTATGGACACTACTATTGACGTGGTACAAGGTATGCAGTTCGACCGCGGCTATATCAGCCCCTATTTCGTTACCAACACCGAGACCATGGAGGTGGAGATGGACAAACCGTATATCCTTATCTACGACAAGAAAATCAGCAACCTCAAAGAGTTGCTCCCCGTCTTGGAACCCGCCGTACAGAGCGGTCGTCCTCTGCTCATCATCGCAGAGGATGTAGATAATGAAGCACTCACCACGCTGGTTGTCAACCGTCTGCGTGCGCAACTGAAGATTTGTGCAGTCAAGGCACCGGGCTTCGGCGACCGCCGCAAAGAGATGCTCGAAGACATCGCTATCCTCACGGGCGGTACTGTCATCAGCGAGGAGAAGGGTATCAAACTCGAGAGCGCAACCATCGACATGCTGGGTACCGCCGAGAGTATTACCGTCAACAAAGACAGCACCACCATCGTCAACGGTGCAGGCGACCACGAGGCTATCAATCAGCGTGTTGCACAAATCAAGGCGCAGATTGCCGCTACCAAATCGACCTACGACAAAGAGAAACTCCAAGAGCGTCTTGCTAAACTCGCCGGCGGCGTGGCACAACTCAACGTAGGTGCTGCTTCCGAGGTGGAGATGAAGGAGAAGAAAGACCGCGTGGACGATGCGCTGAGCGCAACTCGTGCCGCTATCGAAGAAGGCATCGTAGCCGGCGGCGGCGTGGCATACATCCGCGCACAGAAGGCACTGGACGGACTCAAAGGCGACAACGAGGACGAGCAAACGGGTATCGACATCATCCGCCGCGCTATCGAGGAGCCGCTCCGCCAAATCGTTACCAACGCAGGTAAAGAGGGTGCTGTGGTAGTAGATAAAGTGCGCAACGGCGAAGGCGACTTCGGCTACAACGCACGCAAGGACTGCTATGAGCACCTGCTCGCTGCCGGAGTGGTTGACCCCGCGAAGGTTACCCGTGTGGCACTTGAGAACGCTGCTTCCATCGCAGGCATGTTCCTCACCACCGAGTGCGTCATCGTGGACAAGAAAGAGGAGAACCCCGCTCCCGCAATGCCCAACCCCGCTGGTATGGGCGGCATGATGTAATAAAAGCACTGGGGACGCAGGCATCTCGCCTGCGGGCAGTTCGGAATGAACTGGTACCCACTCCCAAAAAAGGACTGCTTGAAATCAAACCTCAAGCAGTCCTTTCTATTTTACCCCCTAAAAAACTTGCATATCACAAAAAAAAGCAGTACCTTTGCAGCCGCAATTGATTGAAGCATAAAACTATGGCAAAACAAGACCAACAATGGACTACCGTCATTCGCCCCAAAGAAAAACTCTTCAGCGTAGATTTCAAGGAGATTTGGCAATATCGCGATTTGCTCACACTCTTCGTGAAACGCAATATCATCACCCAATATAAACAGACCATTCTCGGACCGCTCTGGTATGTGATACAGCCCTTGATGACCACCATCATGTATATGGTTGTCTTCGGAGGGATTGCTAAAATCAGCACCGACGGGCTCCCGCAGCCGCTTTTCTACTTGGCGGGAATCTGCTTCTGGCAATATTTCGCCGATTGTTTGACTAAGACCAGCAACACCTTCGTTGCCAACGCCGGTATCTTCGGCAAGGTCTATTTTCCCCGCCTCATCACCCCTTTGAGCGATGCTGTCAGCAACCTTGTTCGCTTTGGCATACAGTTTGCGCTTTTCCTCGCCGTCTATCTCTATTATCAACTCTTCACTGATGTACAGATTCACACCAATTGGTATACGTTGCTAATCCCCGTCTTGGTGATTATGCTCGCCGGCTTGGCGCTCGGCTTCGGTATTCTCTTCTCCAGCATGACGACCAAGTACCGCGACTTGCAACTGCTGCTGTCCTTCTTCGTCAGCCTGTGGATGTATGCTACGCCGGTCATCTACCCGCTCTCTACCATCACCAATCCCAAACTGATGCTCGTTATGCAGTTGAATCCCCTCACGGGTATCATTGAGTTTTTCAAATATGGTATGCTCGGCGTAGGCTGCCACGAATGGTGGATGCTCGGCTATTCCTTTGCTTTCATGGTCATTCTCCTCGGCTTCGGCATTGTAGTCTTCAATAAAGTGCAACGCTCCTTCATGGATACCGTATAATCAATTTGAAAATAAACTTTCTATGCTTCTTTATCCTAACTGCAAAATCAATGTGGGCTTGCGCGTAGTACGCAAGCGTGAAGACGGTTACCATGACTTGGAAACCATCTTCTACCCTATCTTTGCATTGCACGATGAGTTGGAGATAGTCCCTGCTGCGGAGTTTGCTTTCAAAGAGGAAGGCATCGTGGTTGATTGCCCGCCGGAGCAGAACCTCATTATTCGTTGCTATCATCGGATGCGAGAGCGATATCCGCAAATAAGCGAAGTAAGCATTCGTTTCCGCAAAAACATCCCCTTTGGCGCCGGATTAGGCGGCGGCAGTAGTGATGCCGCGCACACGGCAATAGCCCTTAACGAACTCTTTCATTTAGGTTTAACCCGCGAGCAACTGGCTGCAGAAGTGCGCCCGCTGGGAGCCGATTGCCCTTTCTTTATCTACAACACTCCTTGCTTCGCCGAAGGTATTGGCGACCTTCTCACGCCCATTGATTTCTCGCTTAAGGGCTACCGCATTGTGATGATTAAGCCCGCCTGCGGAGTCTCCACCCGCGAAGCATATAGCGGTCTGCACCTATCCGCAGAAAAAAATGCCCAACCAAGACTCATAGACCAATGGTCAAATGGTCAATGGTCAAATGGTCAAATGGAGAATGATTTTGAGCAATCGGTTTTCCCTTTGCATCCTGAGATTGCTCACATAAAAAAGCGCCTGCAAGATGCAGGCGCAGTGTATGCTTCGATGTCGGGAAGCGGCTCAACTGTCTTCGGGCTTTTTAAGGACAATACGGAAAGTGGTACCCACACCGACCTTCGACTGCTTCACGAAGAGTTTGCCACTATGATACTCCTCGATGATACGCTTTGAGAGCGGCAGTCCTAATCCCCAGCCGCGTTTCTTCGTGGTGAAGCCCGCTTGGAACACCCTACGTTGCGTCCATTTATCCATTCCCTTGCCCGTATCTGTTACATCTATCACCACTACCTCTGCTTCTTCTTGCAAGTCAATGCTGATTCTTCCCGCGCCGGACATGGCATCAACAGCATTCTTTATCAAGTTTTCCACCACCCACTCCAGTAGCGGCACATTCTGCACGATTAGCAGCGGATTGCTATCATGATGTGTATGCAGTTCTATCTCTACCTTGCTACTCACGCGGGAGCGCATATAGGTAACCACTTCTTCCATCGTTTGCAGCACGTCTGCCGGCAGCAACTCCGGCTCACTGCCAATCTTTGAGAAACGGTCAGCGATGGTGTTCAATCGGTCTATATCCGATCGCATCTGCGGTATCAAGTCATCGTTCGGATAACGGTCTGCCAACAACTGCTGCCATGCGTTGAGCGAAGAAATCGGTGTCCCCAACTGGTGCGCCGTCTCTTTGCTCAGTCCTGCCCAGAGACGGTCTTGCTCCCCGCGCTGGGCGGTCAAAAGCATCCAAACAGCGATAGAAATAAAGATAAATATCAAGAGAAACTGCAGATAAGGCACATAGCGCAACAGCCGTAGCAGGTTCGACTCATCGTAGTAGATATACTGCACATTATCATCCGAGATGCGCAACTCAATGGGACCATTCAGCGTGCGCGGATCTTCTACCGGCTTCTCCACATTGCGACTGAGCAGGATATTCCCCTCCGCATCGGTCATATAGACAGGGATATTGGTGTTCTTCTCGATAATAGACGACACGAAGTTGATATCCGTATCTTCATCTGCCAGAATCAGTTGCCTCGTGGCTTCTGCCCATATTGCTACGTTCTTCTGCTCCTCCACAGCCAACTGACGCGCCAAATTATTTGTAAACAGCACTGACACCACAACCAGTGCCAGTGCAATCAACAAAATCCAACGCCCTATGAAACGCCCATTCATACGCAGTCGCATTCCTATTATTCAGCAGGAATATCGGGGTTGATTTTATGAATAAGTCCTTTGAGGACATCACCCGGTCCGAACTCGTAGAAATGGGTAGCCCCATCCACAATCATGTTGCGCACAGTCTGCGTCCAACGGACGGACGAGGTGAGTTGCAGCAATAGGTTCTCACGAATCTGCTCGGGATTGGTCTGCGGATAGGCATTCACATTCTGGTAAATCGGGCAGAACGGCTGGTGGAACTCGGTTTTGACAATCGCCTCGCGTAGTTCTTCTGCGGCAGGTTGCATCAAAGGCGAGTGGAACGCGCCACCGACAGGCAAGCGCAACGCCCGTTTAGCGCCGTTCTCTTTCATCACCACACACATCTGCTCTACTTCCTCTACGGGACCGGATATAACCACCTGCCCAGGGCAGTTGAAATTAGCTGCCACCACCTTACCGGCACTGCGTGCTTGACATAATTCATCCACCTTGTCATCGGGCAGTCCCAACACCGCCGCCATCGTCCCGGGCTGTACTTCGCAAGCACTTTGCATAGCGCGCGCACGCTTGCTGACAAGAAGCAGTGCATCTTCAAAACGGAGCGCCCCGCAGGCTACCAGCGCGGAAAATTCGCCCAAACTATGCCCTGCCACCATATCCGGCGTAAGGGTAGTCAAGAGACGAGCAGCAATGACAGAATGGAGGAAAACAGCCGGCTGCGTTACATCGGTGCGCTTGAGGTCTTCTGCCGTGCCCTCAAACATAATATCCGTAATGCGAAAGCCAAGGATTTCATTGGCTTTTTCGCACATCTCGCGTGCTTCCTTGTGCGCATCATACAGGTCTTTGCACATGCCTGTAAATTGCGATCCCTGACCGGGGAAAACAAATGCATTCATTTTTATTCTATTAAATAATATAAAACAAATTACGATTGGGCAAGCATACAACAAGAATATCATGTCCAAATCAAATCAGGCGCAAAGGTACTGCTTTTTATTGAGATATGCAAGGAATGATGAAAAAAAGTCCAATATATCATTCATAAAAAGACCTATTGATAAAAAGAGACTGCCTAACATTTCGATAGACAGCCTCTTGATTAAGTCAAAAAATAGGGGATTAGAAGTCCAAATCCAGCGGGGCGAAGAGTTTCGCCTTCGAGGGCTTGATGAACTTGCCGTACTTCGCTTGAAGCGCCTTCTGGTTAATCAGTTTCGGGTCACCCACAAGGATAATCGTCATCGGCTTGCCTTGGATATATTGCTGATAGAACGCCTTGATTTGGTCGAAAGTCAGGTTATCTATCGCTTCTTTGTTGTAGCGGGCAGGGTCTTCGCTATAGCCCATCTCACGCCAATAGTCGTAAGTCTGCGTCTTGCCGCGGAAGGAAGGCTTGCTGATTTGCGCATTCTGGCGCAGTGCTGCCTTCACCGCCTCGATACGCTCGGGGTACTCCGGCATCGAGTCCACAAGATTCATGAACACCTCGATAGCATCTGCCGCCTTGTCGCTCTGCGTACCGATATAGCCCATGAAGCAGGAGTTTCTGCCCGGGCGAGCACCCTCCGACATGATACCGTAGGCGGTATAAGCCATCGAGCGTTTCTCGCGAATCTCATCCAATACCAATCCGGTGAAGCCGCTGGAGAAGTACTGGTTGAAGGCTTGGAAGAGCACATCCTGCTCCTTGTCGTAAGGCACGCCCTCGAAATAGAAGTAGATGGTCGCCTGCTGTACGTTGCTGTTCGGCAAGAAGTAAATCTGCGTCTTGTCATACGCCTTGCGGTCGCGGATAATGGGCGAGGTAGAAGGTTTCACACCCTCTTGCAGCGGCAAGTTGCCGGTCAAGACCGTCTTCACCTCCTCCACGGGCTTCTGACCGCAGTAGTAGATATCCAGCGCATAGCGCGTAGCCGACAGGAACTCGGCTTTCAGTTTTGCCTCGTCGAGGTAATAGATATCCATAAACGGCACTACATCAATATAATCCGACTGCTCGCCATAGAGCACATACTCCTTCAATGCTGCCGACTGCACACCGTCAATCTTCGACAGCATGAAACGGTTCGACAACTCGCTACCTTTCACTGCCTCAAACTGCTTCTGCTCGAACTTCGGGAAGAGCATCTGACGCTGTACCAACTGGCAAATCTCTGCCAAGTGAGCCTCATCGCCGTAGATACTTACATAGAAATAACTTCTATCCACACCATACGCGCAACGACCGCCCAACTCTGCCAACTGGCGGCGGAACTCCTGCGGATCCACGCCCGGCATGATACCCGACATGTTCATCAACTCTGCCACGGGCTCCAACATCGGTTTCTTGCCCGAACCAACGCCATAGCGCAGCGTCAGCGAGAAGATATCGTTCTTGGGGTTAGCACCATAGTGCAGGGTAACGTTCTCGTCAATCGGCGTAACGGTAACGTCGTTCATGTCCATGAAAGTCTGCTTGATAGGGTCGCTCGGCAGTTGCTTGAATGCCTTGGCGTACTCCGTCTCTTGCCCGTTAATCAGGTCGAGCGACTTAATCTTCGGCTTCGCCAGTTTGTTCTTCTTCGGCGTACCTTCCTCGAAGGTCAGCGTCATGTGGCTTGCGTTGAAGTACTTCTTTGCCACGCGCTGGATGTCCTCTTTCGTAAGTGCCTGAATCTTAGCATTCTGCGTGAAGATATTATCCAGTGGCATGTCGTAGATGAAGCAATAGAGCAACTCCATCATCTTCGACTCGGAGTCCTCAAACTCCAACTTGAAGTTCTGGTCGTACTCTGCCTTCACAGTCTTAATCAGCCAGTCGGGTATATCGCCGTTCTTAATCTTGTTAATCTCTGCCATCACGATTTTCTCGGTAGCGGCATTCGACTCGTATGCGCGTTGGTTAGCATCGTAGTAGGGCACTGCCTGCACGAGGATACGACCTTGGTCGCGGCGCGCATCGAAGGAAACACCTGCGCCCGATACCTCACCGTCCATCGTGATACGGTCCAGCAGACCCGTGTTCGTGCCGTTGTTGAGCAGCGAAACCACAAATTGCAGTGCCAGTGCATCGTCGTCGGTAATCTTCACACCATCGTATGCCCAGCAGATTTGGGGATAGTAACCAATCTTATATTTGTAGTTGCCCGTCATCTCTGCCTTCGGATACGACTTGCGCTCGGGCAGGTCTTTCGGCTGCAAACGACCGAAGGTCTCCGCTATCATCGGCTTCGTGCGCTCCGTGTCGAAGTCGCCCACGAGGATAAGCGCCATGTTGTTGGGCACATACCATGTGTTGTAGAAATCAATCAGTTTACTCAGACGCGGGTTCTTCAGGTGCTCGGGCAGACCAATCACATCGCGCTCGTAGGGGCTGCCGGCGTACAACTTGCCGAACAACTCCTGACGGATATGCGACGACACATTGTCTTGGTACATGTTGTACTCTTCAAACACGTTCTCCAACTCCGCTTGGAAAGTACGGAAGACGGGGTTAATCAGACGGTCGGAGAAGATGGTCAGCCACTTGTACATGTTCGATGCGGGGAACGAGTTGTGGTAGCAAGTCATGTCGTACGACGTGAAGGCATTCACACCCGTAGCGCCGATACCGTCCATCAGGATGAAGAAGTCCTCGCAGGTAGCGTATTTCGCTGCCTCAATTGACTCCTCGTTGATGCGCGTGATGAAATACTGACGTTTAGCCTCATCAGTTTCCACTGCGCAAGAATCGTACAGCGCGATGATGTTCTCGTAGTGCACTTTCTCTTTCTCCCAGTCCAAGGCACCGATACGGTCGGTTCCCTTGAAGAGCATGTGCTCCAAGTAGTGCGCCAAACCGGTGTACTCAGCAGGCTCATCAATAGAACCCGCGCGCACTGCCACATAGCCGGTTACGTCCGGCTGGTCGTGGTCTTCCCATAGCAATACGGTCAAACCATTGTCCAGTTTGTACTCCGTCAATCCCTCCCGAGACTGTCCGAATGCCAAACCAAAGGTGCTCAGCAAAGCCAAAGCAGATACAATTAGTTTCTTCATTTTCGTTTTTATTTGATTGTTAGTGAATTTGCGATATATCGCTTGTTTATTTACATCTCCAGCAGCACCTTTCCGCATTGCCCCGACTCCATGATGTCGAAGCCTTTTTGGAAGTCCTCAAAAGCAAATCGGTGCGTAATCACGGGGGACAAGTCCAATCCACCGAGCAGCATCTGCTCCATCTGATACCATGTCTCCCACATCCGTCTGCCCGTTATGCCTTTGATAGTCAGCGCATTGAATATCACGTCCGACCAATTCACCTTCGTATCGTCGGGCAGGATACCCAACTGCGCAATGTTCGCGCCTTTGTACATGTGCGCAATCATATCGTTGAATGCGGCAGGCGCACCCGACATCTCTAATCCCACGTCGAAGCCCTTGATACCCAGTTGCTTCATCGCGCCCTCCACGGTCTCGCCTTTCGAGCCGTCCACCGTCAGCGTCGCACCCATCTTCTTCGCAATCTCCAGCCGCAGCGGGTTCAGGTCGGTTACCACAATATGCTTCGCGCCGGCGTAGCGGCAGATACCCGCAGCCATCGTACCTATCAGCCCTGCGCCCGTAATCAACACATCTTCACCCAACAACGGGAATGCCAATGCCGTGTGTGTCGCGTTGCCAAACGGGTCCATTATCGCCGCAAAGTCGTCGGGAATCTCGGGGCGCACATGCACGATGTTGCTCTCGGGAATGGTAACATACTCCGCAAACGCGCCGTCTTTGCCGAAAATCCCCACCGACAGGCTGTTCTCGCACACGTGTCCCATCCCGCGGCGGCAGTTGCGGCAGTGTCCGCACACGATATGCCCCTCGGCGGTTACGCGGTCGCCCACCTTCGTGTTGCGCACGCCGGCACCTATCTCCACCACTTCGCCCACGAACTCATGCCCCATCGTATAAGGCGGCGTGCAGTGGCTCTGCGACCACTTATCCCACTTATACATGTGCAGGTCCGTACCGCATATCGCGGCTTTCTTCACCTTGATTAACACATCGTTCACGCCTACTTCGGGCATCGGCACATCTTCCATCCAAATGCCCCGCTCGGCATACCGTTTTACTAAGGCTTTCATAGCATTAATCTATTTTGTTAGTGAGTTATATATTGTATTGCGTCTAAATTATGGTGCAAAGGTACAACATCTTTTTCAAATATGCAAGATTATTTTGTTATTTTTTATTCTATCCCACTCAGAAACCAAAGGAGAAACCTATTTGGGCGGTGAAGTTCTTGCCTTGGAAATAGACAGGGGCATAGGTATTCAGATACTCTTGGGCAGTGGCGAGGTATTCACCAGCCACTTCGGATTCCACATTATCGAAGGCACGGGCGTTGTTGTAGAGCAACGAGAGACGCAGGTACATCGACGGATGCACCTCGTAGATGCCGTTGAAGGCTATCTCGTCGTTGCGGTAGATAGCCTTGTCGAAAGGCTTCTGCGAGATGGCTTCGATGATGCCGCGGCGGAGATAGGAATAGGCGTTGTACTTAGTGTCGTTGGTGTAGGAAAGAGCAAGGCGCAGTCCGCGGACAGGGCGGTAGGCTAACTCGAGATGAATAGACTGCGCGTTGTCGCCCATGTAGTGCCCCATCTGGTAGGTATTGCTGGTATAGTCGAGTACATCAATAGACTGGGTGTAGCAAGCGATGTAGGAGCGCATGAACTCACCGCGGAGGGAGAGCCCTTTGAGCGGCCAGCCGCTCCAGTTGAAGCCCACGAGGTAGGAGACGGGGTTCTTCGCCGCAGAGGACTTCTTCAGGCGCGAGAGTTTGAACTCATCGAGGAAGAAAGAGCCGTACAACTGTATGTGGTCCCACGGGCGGACGGAGATAGAGGCAAACGCCTGCGAGTTCTGATTCTGCGTGGCGGTGCCTTTGGTCATGAGGTGGTCAAGCGACTTGAAGAAGGCGATGGGGATGAAATAGAGCGCTTGCACATTCGGCTCGGCATAGACAATAGAGTTACCGAACGAGAAAGAGAGGTACTTGACAGGCGTGAAAGTGAACATATTCGCCGCCATGAACTTGTTGTGGGGGCGGTATTGCTTCACGTCGGTGCCTTCGGCTACGTGTTCGATGTAGTAGTTGGTAGAGTCCAAGACGTTGGAGATGAGCCATGCATGGAAATAGTCGAACTGAAACCACGAGCAGGGGGTGAGTTGCAGGGAGAGCATGGGCACTGCGGGGTTGCGCCCGGAGAGGATGTTGGAGCAATGGTAGGCGTCGCCCCAACGGATGTTCTCGCGCTCCAAGGCGATGCGTCCCCACCACGAATAGAGGGCGATACCTCCGCGGGAGTCGGAGAAGTCGCCGCCGTAGTTCGCTTCCTTGTACTGCACGCCGGCGAGGTTGTTGAGGAAGAGGGGCTTGGTGAGTTTGGCACCGTCTATCTTGGCATACTCGTTGGTGTAGTAGTTGTCTGATAATAAGGCGGTTCCGTTCCACGAGATGTCTCGGAGCGAGCCCCATATAGAGAGGTGGCGGGCGATGTCCATACGCAGTTCCGCGCCGTACCAGCGTTTGAGGATAGCCCCTTTCTTGGCGCCATAGATGTCCATGCCCAAGATAGGCTCAAGCGTGAACTTGAACATCTTTTTCTTGGACATATAGGAGAACTGGGGATTGGCGAGGGAGAGCGAAAAGGTCTGATGGTCAGTGTATTGCACGTAGCGGCTGACCATGGTATCGCGCTCGAGAGCGAAGACGTCAAGGTAGTAGTTGAGGGCTTTGCGCTGGCGGTTGTTCATCAAGGAGTCCCCCGCTTGCGCTTCCACGAGCATGTTGGCTATTTGGGTGCGGGTGTAGGGCTTGACCGCCGTTTGATGGACGATATAGCCGTCGGTGATGAGTTCGTCGATGAAGTCGTACACCTCGGTGTACTCCATCGAGACGGGGATGGCTTGGGCGCGCGCCGTCTGCGTTGCAAAGGCGGCACAACATACCAAACCTATCGTAAACAATGCTTTTCGCATACGCTTTTCTATCGAAATAGTCTGCTTAATCACCCGTTAATCACCCGTTAATCACCCGATAATCACCCGATAATCACCTTATAATAACCTAATATCGTCTGCTATTTTACCGTATCTGTAATTTGTCCCCGCCCCCCAGCCCCCTCCCCGTAAACGGGGCGGGGGAGTTGTTGGAGACCGCACCTCCTTTATTTATTTCTTCTTTGGGGTGTAGCGGGCATTGAGAGCTTCGATGACTTCTGCTGTAATATCATAGGAATCAGCGGCTTGGAGGATGTTATCCTTGCCGGTGTTGGCGAAGATCATGTGGTAGCGACCATCGGCATTGAACTCGAGCAGGAAACTGTTGAGCGTGTCAGCCAACTGCATATTGAGTTGCTGGTTCTCCAGCATGATCTCGTTGGTGAGCTTAGCCTCAAGGTCTTGGAGGTCTTGCTGCTTCTTGAGGAGTTCGTTCTGTTTCTGCTCGGCGCGTTCGCGGCTCATAAATGCACCGTTTTCCAATTTGCGTTGGAAATCCGCCATCTCGCTTTGGAGGGTGCGTGCCTTGGAGTTGAGTTTGAGACGAGCGTCCTCTTGTTTGGTCATCAGGCGGTCGCTTGCTTCGATAGCGAAAGTGTAGTAGGTCAAGACAGAGTCAAGGTTGAGGTATGCCACGGGCATGTTCCCTTCTGCTACGGGAGCCGCCTCGGCGTTGGTCTGCTGCCCGCAAGAGGGCTTCACCGTAAAGAAAATGACAAACAGCGCAACCACAGCGGCTGCAAGAATTGCGTCAATAGTAATTTGAATCTTGTTCATGATGATATTGTTTGTTAATGATTTAACTTATAGTTGCTTAGGGTCTAAGCGGGTTGGGGATTTGCGGCGGGCTTCGCGGTCTTGGGAGGTGGCGCAATGGATGCCCCGATCGCGCATGGTCTTGCTTTGCGAGATATGTTGATTAGAGAAACGCCCGTTGCGCTTCAAAAGGACACGCACCGACAAAAGGATGAAGGCTGCGGCAAGCAGGAGTATAACAATCAACAATTTCATGCTCTGTTTTGGTAGTTTTGTGAGCGTTTGTACGCAATAAAGCGCAAAGGTACACTTTTTTTTTGAATTATACAAAGAAGAATGAGATATTTTTTGTATTTTAAGCAAAAAAAATGTTTTTAGGGGCAGATACATGCTCACCGTTTGCAGGTATCAATTAAAAATGGTAACTTTGCGGGCTGAAAATATGTATATCTCGAAAATTATATCTTATCTATTATGGCAACACAACAACAAACAGGAACGTTATACAACGCCTTGACGGCAGGTAGCAAAATCATCGGCACCATCATTGCTGATTCGGATATTCGTATTGACGGAACAGTAGAGGGCGATTTGCAGTGCTCGGGCAAGGTGGTGATAGGCGAGAAAGGCAAACTGAAAGGCACTATCGACTGCCAAAACGCAGAGATAATGGGGGCAATGGAAGGCAAGATAGCCGTTCACCACACGCTGGCGCTGCGCGCGACGGGCAAGATACTGGGCGATGTGAAGACGCAGACGCTGATTGTGGAGCCGAATGCCGTCTTCAACGGGTCTTGCTCTATGTCGCCGGAGCCGAAGGTAGCAGGAAAGTAACACCTTTAATCTATATATTACCATGATTATCAAACCATTTCGTGGCATTCGTCCACCCAAACAGTTAGTAGAGCAAGTGAGCAGTCGTCCTTACGACGTGCTGAACTCGGAGGAGGCGCGCCGAGAGGCGGCAGGCAACGAGAAATCGCTGTATCATATCATCAAGCCGGAGATAAACTTCGAGGATGGTACGGATGAGCACGACCCGAAAGTGTATCAGAGTGCGCGCGAGCACTTCGACCTCTTCCGGAAAGAGGGGTGGCTGGTGCAAGACGAGCAGGAGAAATACTATGTGTATGCCCAGACGATGGACGGCAGGACGCAGTACGGACTAGTGGTTGCTGCGTGGGTGGATGATTATATGGAAGGGCGAATCAAGAAGCACGAACTAACCCGCCGCGACAAAGAGGAAGACCGCATGAAACATGTGCGGGTAAACAACGCCAACATGGAGCCTGTGTTCTTCGCTTATCCCCACCGCGACGACTTGGACACTATCATAGCACAAGTAACCGCCGGTGAACCGGAATACGATTTTGTAGCACCTCCGGAGGGATTCCGCCACACGTTCTGGCTAATCAACGACCCTGTTACCATCTGCCATATCACGCAGATATTCAAAGAGATACCCGCGATGTATATTGCCGACGGCCACCATCGCTCCGCCGCCGCCGCGCTGGTGGGCAACGAGAAGAAACTGCAAAACCCCAACCATACAGGCAAGGAGGAGTATAACTACTTCCTTGCGGTGTGTTTCCCCGATAACCAACTGAATATCATCGACTACAACCGCGTGGTGCGCGACCTGAACGGGCTGACGGACGAGGCATTCTTGCAGGCATTGGAGGCAGATTTCGTGGTGGAGAAGAAAGGTGCAGAGATTTACAAGCCACAGGCTTTGCATAACTTCTCGCTCTACCTCGGCGGGGAATGGTACAGCCTAACGGCAAAGGAAGGACGCTACAATGACAACGACCCCATCGGAGTGCTGGACGTAACCATCTCGAGCAATCTGATATTGGATAAGATACTCGGTATCAAAGACTTGCGCTCGGATAAGCGTATTGACTTCGTGGGCGGAATCCGCGGTTTAGGCGAACTGAAACGCCGCGTGGACTCGGGAGAGATGAAGGTGGCTTTGGCACTCTACCCCGTTACCATGCAACAGATTATTGATATTGCCGACTCGGGGAACATCATGCCGCCGAAGACAACTTGGTTTGAGCCGAAACTGCGCAGCGGGCTGGTGATTCACTCGCTGGAATAACAAAAAAACTACGCAAACACAATTATTTTTGTGCGAACAAATATTCTCAAATATCACTGATGCGTTTCTTTTCGGACTTTTATTCACTTACATTCGAGATAAGATTTATTCACAAAAACGAACTATAATACTTGACAAAAACGAACAAGAACTTTTTTATTCAACAAATATTTTCAAATATTGTTCAAATATTTTTTCTATTACTAAAAACGGAATTGCCATTGAACAGTAGAACTTCTTACATATACGTTTGCTTGATGATAGTCCTCTCGATGGGGCTATCATCTTGCAGTATTAAGCAACGCGTGAAAAAAGCCGACCGCATGTACGCCATTGGCGAATACTACGATGCAGCCGACTTGTACAAACAATGTTACAGCCGTATCTCGCCGCAAAAAGAGCGTGCGATGAAGGCACATGTGGCATTCAACCAAGGCGAGTGTTATCGTATCTTGAATAGCAACAAGGCTGTGAACGCCTACAAAAACGCCATTCGCAACAAGTATCAAGACTCTATCGTGTATCTGCGTTACGCGCAGGTACTGCATTACCAAGGCAAGTACAAGGAAGCCGACCAGCAATACCTACTTTATTTGCAATCCTACCCCACTGATTATCAGGCGCAGGCAGGGCACTATGCTTGTCAGCAAATTGCGGAATGGAAGAAACATACCTCGCGCTACAAGGTGTCGCTCTCCAAGGACTTCAACACCAAGCGCAGCAGCAATTTTGCCCCGCAGTTCGTTGGAATGGATGATAACGCACTGATGTTTACAAGCAATAGGCAGCCCTCCAAATCATCTGATAACAAGAAAAAGAAACTGCAACGTCCGAGCCCTGTAACGGGTGCACAAGTGTTCAGTCTGTACTCTGCACATAAGAACGCAGCCGGAAAATGGGAAGATATCGCGTTGGCAGAGGGACTTTATGGCGAAGAGCCGAGCGAACAGGAGAACGATTCTACCGGTAGCGTGAGCGGCGCAAAAACTACGGCAGAGCTGGGGGTATGTTGTTTCTCCACCGATGGACGCACAATGTATTTCACCTATTCCAAACCTGTCAATGGGCAGGACCTCGGGGCAAAAATCTATCGTTCGACACGTGCCGGTGGAGAATGGGGCGAGGCACAAGAGGTGAAACTCTTTGCAGACAGTAGTATCACGGTAGGGCATCCTTCATTGTGCGCTACGGGGGACACACTCTATTTCGTTTCCGATGCGCCCGGTGGATACGGTGGAAAAGATATTTACATGGCAGAGTTGGAAGGCGAAGAATGGGTGAACGTACAAAATATGGGTGCACAGATAAACTCGGCAGGCGATGAGATGTATCCTTATATTCACCAAAACGGGACTTTCTATTTTGCCTCCAACGGTCACCCCGGCTATGGCGGGCTGGATATCTTCATGGCGCAGCGCGACACTACGGTGCATGATTCCACAGCGTGGCTATTGTTCAATATGGGGGCACCATTTAACTCCAACAACGATGATTTTGGTATTACCTTTGCGGGTAACTCGCAAAACGGTTTCTTCTGCTCTAATAGAGGACAAAAGAAAGGTATAGACCAGATTTATGAGTTTATGTTGCCTGAGATGATATTCCTCGTAGAAGGTCGTTTAACGGACAACCAAGGTGAGCCTATCTCCAACGCTTCCATTCGCTTAGTGGGAGATGATGGCACGAATACGAAGGTGCTGGCGCGCAAAGACGGAACCTATAAGATTAAAATAAGCAAAGATACGCGATACATCATGCTTGCATCTGCTCGCGGATACCTAAATGCCCGCGAGGGATTTAACACCTTGAATCTTGCCGATAGCAAGACTTATCATCAGGATTTCGTACTCTCACCTATCAGCAAGCCGGTTACGATGAATAATATCTTCTATGAGTTTGGCAAGTGGAATCTGACTCCAGCCTCGGAAGAGGGATTACAAGCACTCGTCAAACTGCTGAACGACAATCCGAATATCACTATCGAACTATCGGCTCACACCGATATGAAAGGCGACTCCATCTTCAATGTACGGCTATCGGAGAAGCGGGCTGAGACCGTATGCAATTATCTGATAAGTAAGGGTATCGAAAGGGACAGACTGACTCCCGTGGGATATGGGAAGCAGAAACCCGTTACTGCTGACAAAGCGCTCCACACGAAATATCCGTTTATTCCGCAGGAACAAGTGCTGGACGAAGCATTTATTCTTGGTTTAACAGAGGAGCAACAAGAGATTTGCAACCAAATCAACCGCCGCACGGAGTTCAAAGTGCTGCGGACTACGTATAAGTTGTATTAGAGTTGAGTGTTGAAAGTTGAGAGTGGAGGGAGCAAATTGTCAAATAGTCAAATAGTCAAATAAAATATGCGTCAGTATTTAGATTTATGTGAGCGTGTACTTCGGGAAGGGGTGCGCAAAGAAGACAGAACGGGCACGGGCACGATGTCGGTGTTCGGACACCAGATGCGCTTCAACTTGGAAGACGGATTCCCGCTCCTCACCACAAAGAAGCTGCACTTGAAGTCCATCATCTACGAACTGCTGTGGTTCTTGCAAGGCAACACAAATGTGCACTACCTGCAAGAACACGGTGTTCGTATCTGGAACGAGTGGGCAGACGAGAACGGCGAGCTGGGTCCCGTCTATGGGCATCAATGGCGCTCGTGGCCAGACTACAAAGGCGGCACCATCGACCAAATCAAGCAGGTGGTGGAGCAGATAAAGCACAACCCCGACTCGCGGCGTATGATTGTCAGCGCTTGGAACGTGGCGGAGGTGAACGACATGGCGCTCCCCCCTTGCCACACGCTATTCCAGTTCTACGTAGCCAATGGCAGGCTGTCGCTCCAACTCTACCAACGCTCGGCAGACATCTTCCTCGGGGTGCCGTTTAATATCGCTTCGTATGCCCTGCTGCTGCAGATGATGGCTCAGGTAACGGGCTTGCAGGCAGGCGACTTCGTTCACACCTTGGGCGATGCGCATATCTATCTGAACCACCTTGACCAGGTGCACCTGCAACTCACCCGCGAGCCACGCCCCCTGCCACAGATGATTCTCAACCCCGATGTGAAGGACATCTTCTCTTTCCAATACGAGGATTTCCAACTGCAAAACTACGACCCCCATCCGCACATTGCGGGGGTAGTAGCAGTCTAACGGCAAACCTACCATGAATAGTCAGGAAATTATAGCCCATCTGAATCGGAAAGGGGTCAAAGCCACCATAAACAGAATCTTGGTTTTCAGCGAATTACAAGATGCTGATCGTCCTATGAGTTTGAAGGATTTGGAGGACAATATGCTCACGCTGGATAAATCAAGTATTTTTCGCGTGCTGACGCTGTTTGTACAACACGATGTAGTGCATACTTTTGAAGACGGTAGGGGAATCGTTCATTATGAGCTTTGTCTTGAAGAAGGGGAGGAGCACCATTCTCATGGACACTTGCATTTCTATTGCGAACACTGCCGAAAGACCTATTGCCTTGAAGATGTGGCAATTCCGTCTATAAAGATGCCCGAAGGCTTTATCCCCCGCTCGGTGTCTTTCGTAATGAAAGGTATATGCCCCCAATGCAGCAACATATAGTTAGATTGAGTCATCGATTTGTCCCTACAAAAAGCGCAACCCTTGTTAAACGATAGTTTAGCAAGGGCTGATTAGTTGATACTGATATTCATTAAGACTATAAACTCGGGGTTCTGCACTTGTTATGGTTGCTTAGACGCATCCTTTTCGTAACTCATCTTGAGCGTGTAGAGTATGGCTTCCGACTGACGGAGGGCATTGCGTTTCTTCTGACCTGCTGCGAAGATAAAAGTCTCGGCTGTTACCACACGACCATTGGCTTGATCAAGGCGTGTCAAGCTCACATACGGTCCTCCCATTGCCTCACCATTCTTTATCTTCCATAGTCCGCGCACCTCAGTGGCGTAAAAACCTTCGTCTTGTTGGTTCTCAAGCGAGGGTACAACCCTACTCTGCGGCGGAAACACCCGATACTCCGTGCCCATATACGAACCTTCTACCGAAGCGGTAACCACCTGTCCGAGCACTTTGTCGCGCATACCGTTGAGCCAATCGGATGTGAACATTTGCTCGCTCGTATAGTCATAGGCATATACCACAAGGTCACGGCGCATTGGCCCCTTGTTGTTGCAACACCATACGAGCCGCACCGGCGTACTAAAATCCTCTTGACCACCGCTCACCGACCTCGATTCACTAATCACCGTATCCATAATCAACATATAGTCTTCCGGAACCCACATATCGCAGCCTATCGTCTTTTGCAATGCAGCACGAGCATCTTGGTTGGTAGAACCGCGATAAAAAGTGGTTTGACGTTTTAACTCCTGTCTTACAAACCAATCGCGCACTTCCTCTCCATGCACCAACCAATAGGCAGCAAATGCCTCATCCGAAGGGGCTTGGATTCGATAAACCGCCTGCGGCTTCGACCACACATTCACCGACACCTTGGCTTTGGTCTGCGTGTACTTATTCGGGTCAATATCTACAAACAATATGTTGCGCGTCGGCTTCAGGTAATCATCGAAAGCGGCTGTAGGCACTTGCGACAACGTGAAATAAGGTTCCATCTGCGGCATACAAGGCATGTCTGCAGCCATCACTGCCTTCACCAAATCGTAGGTTGTTGCCACGGCTTCCTCATACGCACTGCCTTTGGCAATTGAAAGATGAATATCTCTCAGCACCTCTTGAGAAAGCGGACGATCAGGCATCACCACCAAACACTCGTATATAGACCCCGTTGCACTAGTCAAAGTACGACCACCGTTCTTTCCGCAACTCGTCAGCATCACCGCCAACGCGCAAGCCGTATACACTAATATCCGTTTCATAATCTATTTTGAAAAAAATTATTACTATCCCATTGCGCCGTTCACTTGTATCACCTGCCCCGAGATATAGGAAGAGAGGTCGGAGGCGAGGAAGAGGGCGGTCTGCGCCACCTCTTCGGGCTTGCCGGCGCGCTTCATGGGGATGAGCGAAAGGAAGTGTTGGTGCACCTCCTCGGGCAGCGACTGCGTCATGTCGGTCCAGATAAAGCCCGGGGCGATGGCATTGGCTCTCACGCCGCGCGCGCCCAGTTCCTTGGCGGTGGTCTTCATCAGCGCGATGATACCTGCTTTAGAGGCGGCGTAGTTCGCCTGCCCCGCGTTGCCGTTCAGCCCTACGACCGATGAGAGCGAGATGATGGAGCCCGCGCGTTGGCGCATCATGACAGGCGCGACGGCGTGGGTGAAGTTGAACGCCGACTTGAGGTTGACATGCAGCACCTCGTCCCACTGCTGCTCGGTCATGCGCAGCAGGAGCGTGTCGCGCGTGATACCCGCGTTGTTCACCATGATGTCAATGCGTCCGCCAAAATCTTGGAGCACCTGCTGCACCACGGCGTGGGCAGCGTCGAAGTCGGCGGCGTCGCTTAGGTAGGCTTTGGCTTGCACGCCCAGCGCCTGCGCCTCGGTAACCACCTCGTCGGCAGGCTCATCGGGTACGATATAGGTAATCGCGATATTGCAGCCCTCCTTAGCAAAGAGCAGGGCAATCTGCCGCCCGATACCTCGCGCAGCACCCGTGATAATGGCTGTTTTTCCGGAAAGAAGCATGAGAGAATTATGAATTATGAATTTTGAATTATGAGGGCGTTGATAATTATAAATTATGAATTATGAGGGCATTGGAATTGAGTTTCTTGGCATGGGTACTCATAATTCATAATTCATAATTCTTAATTGTCCTTGATGGGGAACACCCCGGTGGGTTTCAGGATGGTGTACTTGGTCATCTCTTGGTTGGAGGTGAAGCCTATGCCCTCTATGATAGACTGCTCGCGGGTGATTTTGATGACCGAGTCGGAATAGACCGTCTCTGCCTTCTGGTTCCAATAGAGTTCGGGCGTCTCGAATATCTCGTTCTTCTCGTTCACTGCATAGACATTGCCCGTCAGGTGCCAAATCTGCTCCTCCTCCCAGTACTTGGCATAGTCGGAGCGGAGCGAGGCATTGACATTCAGTTCCTCGTCGAACTTCTCTAAATAGATACCCTTCGGGAAGTCCCAGTACGCGGGTTGCGCCTTGTCGTAGATACGCCATTGCTGCGCGTTGATACGATAGCGCGTGATACCCGAGTCGGAGATGAGGGTGCTCACCTCGCTGGCGTCCAGCACGGGGACGGATGCCCGTTCACTCAGCGCCACGCGGTCGATTTTCATCTCCCCGCGCGAACAACCGGCGGTGCCCGCCATCAGCCCGGCGAGAAGCACGAACACCACCCCTACCCTTCTCAAGAGGAGGGTCAGGGATGGTGCACTATGGTTCCAAAGAAGTCTCACTGTTTATTTGCCGGCACGGCAGGTGGTGGTCTCACCTATCCAACCGCCCACATAGTAGGTCGCGCCGCCCAGTTCATTCGGCAGGTCGAACATCTCCTCGCGGGTGGGATAGTACTTGCTGTAGGTAGCAATCAGTTTGTCGGCGTCGGCAGCGCATGTGGGGTCAACGCTCTTTGCCTTCACGAACTTATCCACAGCCGCCCAGAAGACGGTCTTGTTCAGGATAGCCGCCTTGGCAGCAGGATAGTCTGCGGTGGAATAAGGCTGCGAAGCCGCATAGGCGCAACCTATCACGATGTAGCAGCGACCCTGGTCCTCGCGGCTGTTGAGCGACGCACGCGCATACGCACGCGCCTGCGGGTAATTCTTAAGGTTAGAGAGGTAAATCAGCGCAATGCTGTACTGATAGTCTGCTATATCCTCGTCGGCGGGGTCGATAGCCGTTGCCAAGGCGATAGCCTGCTCGTAGTAGTCAATAGCGCCGCGGTAGTCCTCTTTCTTGGTGGACATGCGCGCGCAGCCGGCAGCGGACTCCTCGGTGGGTTGCAGACGGTGAGCGTTCTCGCAAGCAGCGAAATAGACATCGCTCTCAGTGCATTTCACGCGTTTGTACAGCGCTGCCACCTTGCCGAGCATATCCATGTTCTCTTTGTTGTCCTCTACTACCTTAGCGTAAATCTCATCCAGTTTCGAGCAGTCTGCCGCGCCGGAGATAGCGAAGATATTGTCCACATAGTCTTTCTGCTTCGCCGCAATCGCCGCGTTCTTGTCAGCAGGGTTAGCGGCTTTCTGCGAGAGGTAGTTCGAAGCCAACTCATAGTCAGCAATGAAGCGCTCGCCGTACTGGTCGGGATTGGTCTTGTAGATTGCATACGACACATCCACCAACTTCACCAATACCATGATTTGGCTCCTCTCCTTCATGCCCTCTACCGAGGCTTTGAGCCACGAGTAGCAGTTCTCGCTCGCGGGGTCTTCGGGGAAGTACTCGCAGTAGTCCAAGCCCTTCAAGCCCAGCACATAAGCCGCAGGATACTTGGGGTCGTCGCCAAAGTACTTGATACGCTTATCGCTCATCTCCAGCAACAGTTTGCGCAGACGGTCTTTCTCTGCTTCGTCGGTAGCGTTTTTGTACATCCACTCAACGATTTTGCTACCCTGTGTGTAGATAGCCTTGTTAGCGTTCGGGCAAGTGGTGTACACTTCCCACCACGGCTCATAGGCATCAGCGAACTGTTTGTTCTTCACACTCTCGTTGAAGAGCGACACGTTCACCACACACTCCTCCGTAATCGTGGGTGTTTCCTCGGGCTCGGCTACCTCTACGGGGGCTTGCTGCGCCTGCTCGGTTTCTACTTTCTTCGGTTTCTTTGCGCTGCATACTGCCGGAATAACGGCGCACAACGCCAGAGCAATAAACGATTTTAGTTTCATAAATGTTGGTATGTTTTAAGAGTTATTTTATTAGTAGTCAGTGGTTAGTGGTCAGCGGTTAGTGGAGGTGCAGTCGGAAGTATTATCCCGACAAGTCGGGAGCCGCACCATAGTGGTCAGCGGTCTTTCAGCGCAGCGGTCTTTCAGCGTCAGCGGTCCCCCATCACAACTTCCGTTTGAAGAACCAGTTCTCAGAGATAGAGGCATTTATCGTCAGCCTCAGCGAGTTCTCCTGCAAGGTCGCGGCGTTGCCTCGGTGGGTGTATTCCAGCGTGGCGTTGAACACCGTCGCCGCCGTTCGCAAGGGGAAACCGATACCTATGCTGGCGGTGATGTCCCGCGCGCTGTTCTCCAACGAATACGAGTCCGCCACATTCACTCCGCAGCGCCAGAGCATGCGCTCGTAGTACCGACGCCCGTTGGGGTTGTGGCGATACTCCACGCCCGCGCTGTAGCGGCTTCGGTCGCGGAAGGCATTGGTCTTATCCTGGTACATCGCCGCGGACATACACTGCCGCTGATAATCGAAAGCCACAGTCAGGCGGTCTGCCCAACTGTAACTCACGCCGCCACCGTACACCATCGGCAGTTCAAACCCGCCTTCCAGCACCGAGACCGTATCTTCCGACTGCGTCTCGATAGTGGTGAAGGACGTGCTGCTCATCTTCTGCTTGTTCTCGAAGACACCGCCCAGCACGATGGTATGGTCGCCGAAGGTATGAAAG
>JAXDTJ010000056.1:0-16065 GCA_034090015.1 Paludibacteraceae bacterium
ACACCGTAGCGCAGACGGATACTGCTCACGCGGAGTTCCGACTCCTGTGAACTGCCTTTCAGCGCCGCCTCCGTGAAAGTAAGCGTGCGCGTGTTGGTCGTGGTGCCGAACATGTAATAGATGTTCGCACCCAACGCCACCCAGTCGCAGATATTAAAACTCAAGCCGCCATAGACCTGACTAATCCCGCCCGTACCCACATAAGACGCCGTGTAGTGGTAGTCCGAGTTGATGGAGTCGCTCACCGCCAAGTCATAACCCACCGACGAATAGGGCAACACGCCCGCCGAGAACGCGATATAACGCTTGTAGAGCGGGAATTGCAGTGACAGGTACTCCAAGTTACCGTTCGCCTTGTTGCGGTTGCCCGACACGTCCGAGTAAGCCGACCACATCACGCTTGCCGCCAAGTCGAACATAAAGGTCAGGCTGTCGCCCGCCGTGAACGACGCAGGCTGCGCGGGGTTGATGACCTTGTTGCTGCGCATACCGAGCCCCACGCCACCCATAGCGCGGTACGTATTCGGCACGTTATCACTCAAATCGCCGTAGCCAAACCGCGAATAAGGCGAAGAAGATCCGTTCTGAGCGTACAGCAAACCGGTGCTCAGCAAGGACAGCAGTACCAAAAGAAATAAGATTATATATCGAGATTGCTTACTCATTAGTCTGTTTCACTTATTAGCCGCATAAAAACATCTATATCCACCAATTCTACTTTCGGGAAAGGGACTTTCCTCAATGCTTGGAAATGCACATCGTTGGTTACGATACACTTCGCATTGGCTGCTATGGCACAATCTACAAACTTGTTATCATCCGCATCAGCAGTAATGAGGTGGTAGCGATAAGCGGGTGCTACTTGCACCACATGGGGCAGTTGCAATATCGCTTTTATCACATTTTCCGCCACTATCGGACTGGCATGTGCGGCTACCACTTCTTCGTATTCCAACAATATATCGGTAGATACGCACAAAGCATACTTTCCCGCAAACAATGCCGTCAGTATCTTATGATACGGGCTTCGACGGGGTATCGCCATCAACAAGCAGTTGGTATCCAAAACGTACCTTTCCATCAGTCTGCATAGGGTGTACGTTCATGCAATTGTTTCCAATCCGCTATGGTCGTTTCATCAATCTTCCCCTCTTCCCACAGGTCATCCATCGCGTCAAATGCCCGTTCAGCATAGTAGTTCGCCACAAGATTGCGAATATCCATCGCCTCTTTCTCTGTCCGAATACGGCTCAGCATAGAAAGCAACTGCATCTGAATAGGGGAAAACAAGGTCTCTTGATATTTTAATTCAGCGTTCATTTCCTTCTAATCGCAATTTGCCTGCAAAGTTACAAAAAAAATACCAAACTCACAAATGTTTGGCATTTTTTTTATGATTTCTTGCGTTTTCTTTCGGTAGCTTAGGATAACTTATGGTTGCTTCGGGTAGTTTTCGCAGGCACGCGAACTACATTGCACACCTCTTGAGAGTTCATCCCTTGTTGTAGGTCAAGATTGTGTTCAGCCCTATCAGCACCAAATGTTTCTCATGGTGGATAGAATAGTTGCGCTTGCCGTGGGAGCGGACATTATTCAGTATATAAGGTGCATTCCCGCCGGTGAGGTAGGTCTGAAAATGCTGTCCGCGGTCAGCCAGCGTGCGCATATAGCCCTTCACCTCGTATGCCACCCCGCGCACCACGCCTGCGGCTATCGCGTCGCGCGTGTTCTTCCCGAAAAGCGGAATCAACTCGCTCTCTTCGGCTTCCACCAGCGGCAGTTTCTTGGTCAAACGGTTGAGCATCGTCAGCCGCATCTTTATCCCGGGCGCGATGTTCCCCCCGCAGAAAGTACCGTCGGCAGACACATAATCGTAGGTAATCGCAGAGCCTGCATCGATAATCAGCAGGTTCTCATTCGGGCAAAGCGCCACCGCCCCCACCGCCGCGGCCAGTCGGTCTTGCCCCAGCGTCTCTGGCGTGTCGTAGCCGTTGCGAATAGGAACAGGCGTCTTGTGGTCGAACAGGATAAAGTGCTGCGACAGTCGATGTAGCGAATTGACCACCGCGGGCTCAATGTTTATCACCGACGAGATGATACTGTCCGTAATGGGGTAAAGTGAAAAGAGTCGCTCCACATCCGCAGACGCAAACGACTTGTAGATAAAGGTGTGGAGCAACTTGCCCTCATCGCCTATTATCCCCACTTTCGTGCGCGAATTGCCTTGGTCAATACAGAGGTTCATGCTCTTCTACTGCGGCGGTAACACATCCTGAATAGGCAGCGCTGCGGGTGCCACCGACACGATACTGTCCACCACATACTCGCTGTTGCCGCGCCACGGCAGGATACCCAAATAGCGCTTCCAGTGCAGTTTGATTTGGCGGTTGCTCGACGCCTCTATCTGTTGCGCAATACGAGGGTCATCCACCGAGAACTTAAACTCGTTCGACTGTATCGTCGCGCTGCTGTTCTTCGAGTTGTAGCCCGTCTGAATCATCTTCCCCTCGTAGGTCTTGAAGAGAAAACCCTCTTTCTGGAAGTAGTTGATGTCTCCTTCGTTGATACCCTCACTATACACAAAGAAGAACTTGATAAAGATAAAAACTGCCAGTCCGACGACTGCGATGACCGAAAATGAGGTAGCCACCTTCCCACCTGTTGTCATAATTGCGGATGTTTTTATGGTGAAACTTAATGCGCTAAATTTGGAAATTTCTTCTTGATTTCGGCGCAAAGGTACACTTTTTTTAGCATATACGCAAATAAATCAAAAAGGATACATATTTTTTCTTAAAATAGAAGAGACTTATCGCTCGGCGCGCATGGGGTTGTGAAGGAAGTCTTCGTAGGCGAGGCGGATACCGTCTTCAAGTTCGGTCTTGTAGGCCCAGCCGAGTGCAGTAGCCTTGCTGACATCCAGCAGTTTGCGAGGCGTACCATTGGGGCGCGTGGTGTCCCAAAGAATCTCCCCCTCATAGCCGATGACCTTTGCCACCAATTCCGTTAGCGCTTTGATAGTCAGTTCTTTACCCGTTCCTGCATTCACGGTCTCGTTGCCCGAGTAATGGTTCATCAGGAAGACGCAGAGGTTCGCCAAGTCGTCCACATAGAGGAACTCGCGCAAGGGTGAGCCGTCTCCCCAGCAAGTAACAGACAGGAGGTTTTGCTCCTTCGCCTCGTGGAAGCGGCGGATAAGCGCAGGGAGGACATGAGAGTGCTCGGGGTGGTAGTTGTCGTTAGGACCATAGAGGTTGGTCGGCATGACGGAAATATAGTCGGTGCCGTACTGGCGATTGAGGAACTCGCAGTATTTGAGTCCGCTAATCTTCGCCAGTGCATACGCTTCGTTGGTCTTCTCCAACTCGCCGGTGAGCAGGCAACTCTCCTTCATTGGTTGCGGCGCCAGGCGCGGATAGATGCACGATGAGCCCAAGAACTCGAGTTTCTTGCAGCCGTTCTGCCAAGCGGCATGGATGACATTCATCTCAAGTATCATATTGTCGTACATGAAGTCCGCCAACGCACTCTGGTTGGCAACAATCCCCCCTACTTTCGCCGCAGCGAGGAAGACGTATTCAGGTTTTTCTTGCGCAAAGAAAGCCTCTACTTGGTCTTGACGACAAAGGTCCAACTCCTTGTGCGTGCGCGTGATGATATTCGTGTAGCCTTGGCGCTGCAATTCGCGCACAATAGCAGAGCCCACCATCCCGCGGTGCCCCGCTACGTAAATCTTAGAATCTAATTGCATGGTTTATCACTTTGTGTTGGTCAGTACCTGTTGGTCACTTTGTGTTTGCGCTTCGCGTTTAACATGAAATGACTAACATGAAATGTTGAACATGAAATGTTGAACATGAAATGACTAACTCTTTTTTATTTGACAATTCCTTTCTCGAGGTATTCGGCGAGGTTGGTGCGTGCCTGCTCTGCGGCATGGTCGGCAGCGACCTTCTTCATATCCGATTGCACCATCAAATGCACCAGTTGCTCAAACGTGGTCTTGCTTGGGTTCCATCCGAGTTCTGCACGCGCCTTGGTCGGGTCGCCCCACAGGTTCACCACATCGGTGGGACGATAGAAATCGGGAGATACCTCCACCAGCGTCTTGCCCACCAGATGAGTAGGTCCCGCCTCGCAGATACCTTTCTCGTCCGCGCCTTCGCCCTCGAAACGCAGCGTGATACCAACCTCTCGGAATGCCAAGTCGCAGAACTCACGCACGGAGTGTTGCACGCCCGTAGCAATCACAAAGTCCTCGGGCGTCTTATGCTGCAAGATGAGCCACATGCACTCCACATAGTCCTTCGCATAGCCCCAGTCGCGCAACGAAGAGAGGTTGCCCAGATAGAGTTTATCCTGCTTGCCCTGCGCAATACGCGCCGCCGCCAAGGTAATCTTGCGGGTAACGAAGGTCTCGCCACGGCGCTCGGACTCGTGGTTGAAGAGGATACCCGAGCAGCAAAACATGTTGTACGCTTCGCGGTATTCCTTCACTATCCAATAGCCGTAGAGTTTGGCAACGGCATAGGGCGAATAAGGATGGAAGGGGGTGTTCTCGTTCTGCGGCACTTCTTCGACCTTACCGTAGAGTTCGGACGTGGAAGCCTGGTAGATACGGCAGGTTTCCGTCAGTCCGCATGCACGCACCGCCTCCAGTACGCGGAGGACACCCGTGGCATCGATGTCCGCAGTGAACTCCGGCGAGTCGAAAGACACCTGCACATGCGACTGCGCGGCAAGGTTGTAAATCTCATCGGGACGCACCTTACCAATGACTTGGATTAGTCCCATTGAATCGGACATATCGCCGTAGTGGAGGTGGAAATGCGGTTGCCCCTCCAGATGGGCGATACGCTCACGATAGTCCACCGAAGAGCGGCGGATGATACCATGGACATCATATCCTTTCTCTAACAAAAACTCACTCAGGTAGGAGCCGTCTTGCCCCGTTACACCTGTTATCAAGGCTGTTTTCATGATTTTAACTTTGTGTACTTAACTTCGTGTACTTAACTTCGTGTTGATAACTCCGCTTCGCTCCGTGTACAGCGCGTAGCGCTTCTTTACAGCCCGAAGGGCTTTTTTACACGAAGTTCTTTACAGCGCGTTGCGCTTGCAAACACGCAGTTTGAAACATTCGATTGTATTCTGCATAAGCATGGTGATGGTCATAGGTCCTACGCCGCCGGGGACGGGGGTGATGGCAGCTGCTTTGGGCACCACGCTCTCGAAGTCCACATCGCCCACCAAGTGTCCGTCCACACGGTTGATACCCACGTCTATCACAGCTGCGCCCTCCTTCACATAGTCCGCCGTAATCATCTGCGGTCTGCCCACTGCGGCGACCAAGATGTCCGCCTCGCGGCAAACGGCAGGCAGGTCTTTGGTGCGGCTGTGCGCTATCGTAACTGTGGCATTCCTGTCCAGCAACAGTTTGGCTACGGGCTTTCCCACGATATTGCTGCGCCCTACCACCACCGCTTTCTTGCCCGCAATCTCCACGCCCGCCTTATCCAGCAGGACAAGGATACCTTTCGGCGTGCAAGGCAGGATACAGGGCTGGTTGAGCCACAGCCGCGCCACATTCTCGGGGTGGAAACCATCCACATCTTTCTCGGCGGCAATGGCGGCAATCACCTTATCCTCGCTGATATGCTTCGGCAGCGGCAACTGCACCAAGATACCGTCCACCTTGGGGTCTTGGTTGAGCGTCTCTATCTCGTGCAGCAAGCGCTCCTCGGAGCAGTCTTCCGGCAGTTCGATGAGGTGTCCGTCCATGCCGACATACTCCGTCGCTTTGATTTTTCCGCGCACATAGGAGCGGCTGGCGGGATTGTCTCCCACGATAATCACCATAAGGCAGGGTCTGCGGCCATACTGTTTCTCGAGGTTCTCCACCTCGATTTTCATCTCGTCTTTCAGAGATTGGGATATTTGTTTTCCGTCAATAAGCATGGGGAAACGTTGTTTTATTTGATTAGTGCTGTTTACAATGCCCAATGGGCGATGTCGTTTCTATGGAATAAGTTGTCGCAATGTATCTTTTGCAGTTCGGCATACACTTTGTCGCGTGCGGCTTGCAGGTTGTCGCCCGTGCAGATACACATCAGCACCCGCCCGCCGTTGGTCAGCAGTTGTCCCTCTGCGACACGCGTGCCCATGTGGAAGATGAGTCCGTCAAACTGCTCCGTGCCCTCGATGGCAAACCCTTTCTCATAGTGTCCCGGGTAGCCTTTCGACGCCAACACCACGCCTACGGTCGCCTGCTCGTGCCACTGCACATCGGCTGATTGCAGAGGTTCACCCGTGGCTATCGCATGGAACAGCGTGTAGGCATCGGAAGCCAACAGCGGCAGCACCACCTCCGTCTCAGGGTCGCCGAAACGGGCATTGAACTCTATCACTTTGATACCCTGCGGCGTCTTCATCAGTCCGCCATAGAGCACGCCGGTCAGCGGTTTACCCTCCTGCACCATACCGCGCGCCACAGGTCGGAGGATATGCTCCAGCGCAAAGGTCTCGTCCTCCTCGGTGATGAAAGGTAGCGGCGTATAAGCCCCCATGCCGCCCGTGTTCGGACCTTTGTCGCCGTCATACGCCCGCTTGTGGTCTTGCGAGAGCGGCATCGGATAGACCTGCTCGCCATGGACGAAACACATGAAGGAGAACTCGGGACCCGTCAGGAAATCCTCTATCACCACCTTACCTTTGCCAAACGCCTCGTTGCAGAGCATGTCGCGGAGTGCCGCATCCGCCTCCTCCAATGTCTCGGCAATCACCACGCCCTTGCCTGCCGCCAAACCGTCGTATTTCAACACGGTGGGCAGTGTCCCTTGCTGCACATACGCCAACGCATCCTCGTAGCGGTCGAAAGAACGATAACCCGCCGTGGGGACGTTGTATTTGGTCATAATCTGCTTGGCGAACTCCTTGCTGGACTCAATCTGCGTTGCCGCCTGCGTATGCCCGAAGATAGGCAGTCCCTCCTTGCGGAACGCATCCACCACGCCGGCAGCCAACGCCGCCTCGGGTCCCACCACGGTGAGGTCCACCGCTTTCTCTTTGGCAAGCGCGAGCAGACCCTGCACATCCGTGTCTTTTACCGCCACACACTCTGCCAGCGCAGCAATACCCGCATTCCCGGGCGCACAATATATCTTTTCCACTTGCGGGCTGCGCGCGAGGGCATGCACGATGGCATGCTCACGCCCGCCCGAACCGATTACAAGAACTTTTTTCATATTAGAGAGGACCCACCCCGCCCCTCCCTACAAGGGAGGGTGTTGGGTAAATTAGTATTGTATATTCAACAGTAAATCAGTCTTTCAGCGTAGCGGTCGGACAGCCGAAGGCGGTCGTTCAGCGAACGCAGTGAGCGGTCTTTCATCCTGCTTTAGTGCTTAAAGTGTCGCATGCCCGTGAAAAGCATGGTGATGCCGTGCTTGTTTGCCGCCTCAATGCTCTCCTCATCGCGGACGCTGCCGCCGGGTTGCACAATCGCTGCAATACCATACTGCGCTGCACTCTCCACGCTGTCGCCGAAGGGGAAGAAACCGTCCGAGCCCATCACCAAGCCCTCTTTGCGGATGTCCTTACCCTCTGCTGCAAGCGCCTCTTCTGCCTGCTTGAGCGCGATACCAGCCGAGCCCACGCGGTTCATCTGACCGGCACCCACGCCCAGCGTCTTGCCGTCTTTCACCACCACGATAGCATTCGACTTCACATGCTTCACAATACGCCAAGCGAACTGTAAATCAGTCAGTTGCTCGTCCGTCGGCTTTGCATCGGTAACGCACATATCCGCCGTGATGGCCTTCGTCGTGGTGTCCAACTCCTGCGCCAGCAGACCGCCGTTCACGCTCACATACTGCATGTGCGACTCGGTGTCCGCCGACATATCCACTTCCAGCAGACGCAGGTTCTTCTTCGTGCAGAGCACTTCCAACGCACCTTCCGAGAACTTCGGTGCCATGATGATTTCCAAGAAGATAGGCTTCATCAACTCCGCTGCCTCGCGCGTTACCTCGCAGTTGGTCGCCACGATACCCCCGAAGATGCTCACCTTATCCGCCTCGTAGGCTTTCGTCCACGCGTCCACTACATCCGTACCGATAGCCGCGCCGCAGGGATTCATGTGCTTTAAGCCCACGCAGAAAGGTACATCGCCGAACTCGCGCACGATATTCAGCGCCGCATTGGCGTCTTGGATATTGTTGTAACTCAGTTCTTTACCATTCAACTGCTTGGCGGTTGCCAGCGAGAAAGGCACCGCCTCAGTAGCCGCATAGAACTTCGCACGCTGGTGCGGGTTCTCGCCATAGCGCAGCCCCTGCTTAAGGTCGAACTCAAGGAAGAGTTTCTCGTTCAGCCCTGCCTGCTGACGCATGTAAGTCGCAATGCAACAGTCGTACTCCGCCGTGTGGGTGTATGCCTTTGCCGACAGGCGCAGGCGCGTCTCTCGGGTGGTGTTGCCCGTGGCACGCACCTCGCTGAGGATGGTGTCGTAGTCCGTCGGGTCGCACACCACGGTTACGTCGTTCCAGTTCTTCGCAGCCGACCGCAGCATAGACGGTCCGCCTATGTCAATCTTCTCAATCGCCTCCGCCATCGTAACACCCTCTTTGGCGATGGTCTCGCGGAAAGGATAGAGGTTAACGCACACCATATCAATCATTTCGATACCGTTCTCCGCCAGCGCCTGCATGTGACTCGGCTCGTCCCGACGCGCCAGCAATGCCCCGTGCACCTTCGGGTGCAGCGTCTTCACACGCCCGTCGCAAATCTCGGGGAAACCCGTTACCTCACTAATGCCGATGGTCTTCACGCCCTCGTCTTCCAAGAGCCGTTGCGTGCCACCCGTGGCAATCACTTCCCAGCCTGCCTCTTGCAGACCTTTCACAAAGGGCACCAAGCCCGTTTTGTCGCTTACACTTACTAATACCCGCATATATTATTTGACTATTTGACTATTTTTGAATCATAGACCGCTACGCTGTCCGACCGTTTCACTGTCCGATGTCAGACCGCTACGCTGAACGACCATTTCATTGTCTGACCGCTTCGCTATGCGATGTTGACCTTTTTGCTATCTGACTGATTATCAGTCTGAAAGCGCGTTAGCGCGGTCTGACAGCGAAAGCGGTCTTTCAGCGCGATGCGCGGTCTTCCAATCATTAAACGATTTACACTATCTCATTCTCGCCTTCAATCACCCGACCGATCACCTGCGCCTTGTCGCCGTACTTGGCGAGGATATCTATCGCGCGCTGTGCATCCGCCTCCGGCATGGCAATCACCATACCGATACCCATGTTGAAGATATTGAACATCTCGCGGTGGGGCACCCCACCCCACTCTTCCAAGCACTTGAACACCGGCAGAATCTCCCACGAGCCCTCCTTGATGGAGAAGCCCTGCCCGGGCTGGAAAATACGAGGGATATTCTCATCAAATCCGCCGCCCGTGATATGCGCAACGCCATGCACATCGCAGTTTTGGATGACTTCCAGCACCTGCTTCACGTAGATTCGCGTCGGTGTCAGCAGCACCTCGCCCAGCGGCTTCTCCGCATCCAGTTCGGGATAAACGGTATGCAGGTCTTTGCCCGCGTCTGCCACCACCTTGCGCACAAGGCTGAAGCCGTTGGAGTGCACGCCCGTCGAAGCAATACCCACCAGCACATCGCCCACAGCCACCTTCGTGCCGTCAATCAGTTTCGATTTCTCTACCACGCCCGTTGTGTAGCCCGCAATGTCGTACTCGCCATCGCCGTACATCCCCGGCATCTCGGCGGTCTCACCGCCCACGAGGGCGCATCCCGCCTGGCGGCACCCCTCTGCCACACCGGCTACTATCGCCTCTATCTTCGCAGGCACATTATGTCCCACAGCCACATAATCTAAAAAAATAAGCGGTTCAGCTCCTTGCGCCAACACATCGTTCACGCACATCGCCACCGCATCTATACCGATTGTATCGTGTTTGTCCATTGCAAAAGCAATCTTCAGTTTCGTGCCCACGCCGTCCGTGCCGCTCACCAAGATTGGCTCCTTCACATGCAATGCCGACAAGTCGAACATCCCGCCAAACGAACCGATGTTACCCATCGAACCGAAACGCATCGTGCTCTTCACATGCGACTTGATTCGACTTACCACTTCATAACCGGCTTCCAAATTCACGCCGGCTGCTTCATAATGCTGCGCCATAATTTATTGAGAAATTGTTAATAATGGATGAAAGATTTATGACCGCTCCGCTATCCGACCTCTCCGCTGAACGACCACTTCGTTGTCCGACTTATTCACTATACGATTGTATATCAGTCGTTCAGCGTTAGCGGTCTGTCAGTCGTAAGACGGTCGTTAAGTGAACAAAGTGAACGGTCTGACAGTCATTAAATCAAAAATCGCCTGCAAAGGTACTAATTTTTTTTCACATACGCAAGACTTTTCTAAAAACCTGCTACAAATAATCTCGTGCCCCATAACAAATAAAAATCAAATAAGGTACTTACAACTCATTGAAATACTGTTTCAGAGCGGTATGCGCCGGTAGTTCCATCTTATCGCGCATTCGGTATCGCATCATGTCCACGCCGCGGGTGGAGAGGTTCATCAAGGGGGCTATCTCCTTGGAGGTCAGTCCCATACGGATATAGACGGCAAGGCGGCGTTCCTGCTTGTTCATCCACGGGTAAAGTTGCTTCAAGTGTTGGATAAACTTATCATTCACAAGGTCGTAGTTTTCTTCAAATCGTTGCCAATCCACGTTAGCATCCGCATTTTTAGCCAATCGGTTCTGCAACGCAATCATCCTTGACCGCGCGTCATCGTATTGCCTTTCATTGAGCGCGTCGAGGCTGCGCCGCACATCCAACAATATATCGTTAGTCAGTTCCTTGCGGGCATTCTCCGATAGAAGCATGGTGCTCAGTTCCTGCGATTTCTGCCGAAGTGAGAACTGCGCCTTCTCGTTCTCCAACTGCAAGATACGCACCTGTTGCTCCTGCAACTGGCGGTTCTTCTCCTCCACAAGGCGCTGTTTATTGGCATTGATACGCCGGCGGACTGAGAAAGCGATATAGCAGCCCAATGCCCCGACAATTAGGCAATATACCAAGATAGCATACCACGAAGCGTACCACGCACGACTCACCGTAATATAGAGACTGCGCGTAATGGTCTCTCCGCCGTCTGACATCTGCACATCCAGCCGATATGTACCGGCTCGCAATGCCGTGAACTCACGTTCTGCACTATGTGTAAACGCCGAGAACTCCTGCTCGGCGGGCCATAACCGCGTGGAAAACAGCACATTGTCTGACAAAGGGCTGTTTCCTGCAAACTCCACTTTCAGCGAATAGATGTCCGCAGGCAGGATTATCGGAACAGCCTCCGTGGTATCGCAACCGCCATGCTCTCCCTCTCCATACACCGTTTCCAAAGTAGGGCTCGTTGTCCGCAAGCGACGGAAATAGAGATGAGCAGGAAGAGACGAAGGCATACCAACCGCCACTCCCCTACCTGCCCCATCCGTTATCTTGCGGAAGCCGGATATGCCGCCCATGATGATATCTCCCTGCTTATCAAAAGTGATGTTGGCAAACCCGCCTATGATGAACGAAGGCATATCATCGGGAGTGATATACACCAGTTCTCCGCTTTTGGTTCTCCGAACAAGCAGGTAGCGTGCCCACTTCCCAACCTGCCGAGACACGTTAGGCAATCCTACCGACTGAGGGTCGGTCTCCACCAATTCGCCCTCGGCATTGACCACACCGAAATAGTCTTCGCCGGAGAGGAAGATAGAGTCCCCCACCCTGCTCAGCGACAGGTAGCGGTGCGCCGCGGGGTAAGGTATCACCACGGTGGGAGTAAGCGAGGTCTGGTCGCTGTTGAGCGTCAGCTTCTCCACGCCGTTCGAGGTGAGAACCCATAGGTTGCCGGCAGCGTCTATATCGTAGTAGAGCGCCGTCTCATGGAAGCCGGACAGGTGTGTGGGCGTGCGTATAGCTTGTCCCGATCGGTCGGGATTGAGCAACAGGAAGCCGTTGTAGGTGCCGGCAATGACTTGGTTGTCCCTATAGCCGCGCACAGACCAGACGCCGTCGTTGGTGTAGAGGGGACGAAGCTTGCCGTCTATCACCTCGAACAGCCCTCTGTTGTGACTACAGAACAGCCTGCCGTCCACTTCGCGGATATCCCACACCTGCCCCGGCGAGCCCTGCACCAAGTGCGGGGTATTAGCATCATCCGAAGCGGAGACACCTGCTCCCTCCGTGAGCACATACAGCCCTTGGTTGGTGCCCAGATAGAGTTTCTCGCCGACAGGACAAGCGCAGTAGCCCGCGCCGAAGTCCACCAGTCTGTTGTTGAGTTGCACCATCGGCAGCGACCGCTGTATGCAGTCGATACCTTGGTCCAGTCCTATCCAGAGGTTGGCGTGGCGGTCGAAGAGCAGGGAGAGCACCGTGTTGTTTTGCAAGCCCTGTTTGCGGGTGTAGAACGTGGGGTGCTTGCCGTCCTTATCGAGCAAGACCACGCCGTTCAACACAGTCCCCAGCGCGAGGCAGTCCTCATTAGCCGCCACGGTATAGAGTTGGTTATCACATATATAGCGGTCAGCCTCGGTGCGGAAGGGACGTATGCGGTCGCCGTCATAGAGGAAGAGCCCCGCAAAGTCGGTGGCAATCAGCAGCGAACGCTCCGTCCACGGCACCAAGGCGCACACCGTGGCGTCCTTGAGCAGGTCGATTCCGCGCAGCGCGTGCAGGCGCTTGCCCGTCAGCACAAAAACCCCGCGAGAGGTCGCCATATAGAACTCCCCGTTGGTCAAGAGCGAAGTCTTGATGATGTCCGCAGGGTCTATCACCTGCACATCGCAACCTTCGGTGAAGATAAAGAGGTAACTGCGCGTCTGCACATACACACCTTGGTCGGACGGGAAGATTTGCCACACCTCGCCGAACTGACGGTAGGGTTCGGGAATGCTATCCACCAGACTATGATAATCCATCCCGCCAAAATCATTATACGTGAAGTAGCCGAAATCGTTGGTGCCGCCGGCGTAGATTCTGCCCTGTTTGTCGTGGGCGACAGAGCGAACGACGGTGGAGTTGCCTATGCCGTACAGACGCCACGAAGCCCCGTCATACTCCAAAACGCCGTAGTTGTTGGCGGCGTATATCCATCCGTTGTTCTGCTCGGTGAGCATCCAGTTCTGCGTGCTGGCGTGGTAGTCGTTGGGGGTGAAAGAACGGGTGATGGGAATCCACTCGGCATGGAGCGGAAAAGATACAAAAAAGACAATTAGGGTATAGAGAAAACGGCGACAGGTATTTAACATGGTAAAAGAAGATTTTTTCGATAAATATTTTTGGTTAGTTTCCTATTCGATCTTGATACATCTCGAGCAGTCGTGCCACGATGTCAAATAAGCGCTTGGTACATCTCGAGCAGTCGTGCCACGCACTCGCTTTCTGTCATCTTGGTGCTGAAGCCGTATGCCTCCATGACGGCGCGGTCGTTGGCTTGGTGTGCCCGCCGCAACTCGATGGGCATCGTGACCTCGTCGTACAAATCCGCCAGCGAGCAATCGGGATACAGCGCCCGCGCATCCAGTATCCCCTGCGCCGTCTGCATAATCTTAGCAACCGCAGCGGACTCCGCCACTGGGGACGCGGGCGTCTCGCCTGCGGTAATTACTGGGGACGCGGGCGTCCCGCCCGCGGGCAAGGCGAAAGCCTTGGAGGATACCACATTGCCTACACAAGCAGTTCGTCCCGAACTGTCCGCAGGCGAGACACCTGCGCCGCTGGTGTGCCATCCGTCACCTACCGAGCAATATGCATAGTCTCCCGCGCAACTCACCAAGCCTGCTTTTATCGGATTACTCTCGATATAGCGCACCGCATTATTGAAGTGGTCTATATCACGCACGTATCTATCATAATACTCTTCCATCCAGAACTCGCCTGTCCGTTGCAGCACTTTATTAGCTTCGTGTGCTGTGAAGGAGCGCCATGTATGAAGAATAGTAGAAAGCGAATAACCGGGCAATACCTCTATCAGAACATGCACATGGTTGGGCATGATACACCAACTAATCAGTTGGTATTGTTTCCCATGGTTGAACTTAAGGGCATCTTGTACGATACGTGCCACACGCTCATCTCTCAGGAAGCATTGACCATAACCTGTATCTTCGTATTGCTCCACCAAACGTCGTATCTGCTGATACGGACTACTCTCATCGGCATTGACGAGCATGTTTTTGTATTGTTGCAGGACTTCCGATGGTAGAGAGTCGTACAAGCGGAAAGTGATAGTCTGCAGTTGTTTATTTTCTATATGCGGCAAATACTTCCTGCAATGGTCAAGTATCGGGGATACTGGGGACGCGGGCGTCCCGCCCGCGGGCAGGGCGCAAGCCTTGGAGGATACCACATTGCCTACACAAGCAGTTCGTCCCGAACTGTCCGCCCGCGACACAGTCGGGACGCCCCCAGTCACTGCGTCCCCGGTCACTGCACCTCCGTTGAAGGGCCACGGGAAGTTGTTATAGACGATATCTTTCGAGTAGCGATAGCGCATCTCCAGCCGCCCGCAGACAGCACGCATCCACGCCATGTGCACATTGCTCGTCAACACACCAAAATGGTACAACGTCGCATTCGGGATGAGACGCACGGCATTGCTACACAACACATCGGGGGTCATAAAGCCCATCGGAACATACCTCCGCCGCTCAGAAGAAGTCTCGGGGATAATGATGTACGAACCCGAAGGCATATTCTCCACATGGAAGTGAGTGGGTTTATCGGCTATCTTGCGCGTGCCCTCGCTCTTGCTTGCCAAGCGGAAATTCCGTACATTCTCCACCCGCTTCAAGCACTCGGGCATACTGCGCAACTCGGCAGGCGAGCACCCGCCCAACCATAGGCAGAAACGCGGGCGGTTGTTGATAAACTCGTCCGAACCGTACCATGGACGGAAATAGGACGCACTCTTCGGCTCTTTGCGGATAAACTCCTCTTTCTCCTCAGGCAAGAACAAGTAGTTTCCGCCATCTATGGGTTTGTTGCCAATCCCTATCTCCGGCACATCGCAAAGCGGTTTGGAGCGTGAGTTGATAAAGACCGACGGCGCATCCACTAAATAGCCGTTGATGTTTTGGCATGCTTGGTAGGTGCCGTCTGCGCGGTAGAGCCTGCGCGGCATCTTCTCCGTGGTACGACTGAAGCCCAAGATGACGCAATGCACATGCGCCTTGAGACTACTCTCGCTATCCCAACGGAAAGTGGGATAAGCGAAATCAAAATGGATGCCGTACTGCTCGAAGAGCGGTTGCCACAGGATAGCCACCTGCTCGCCCTGCGTGATAGAGTTGGTGGACACCAGCGCGGCACGAATAGCAGAGTTGAGTTGCATCAATCGGGCAGCTTTCAGGTACCACCCGCCCACGTAGTCCAGATTGCCGATGTTCTTCCAGTCTTTGCCGAACAGCGCCAGCATATCCTCCGCCTGCTCCGCCGACTTCATCCGCGCCCCGATAAACGGCGGGTTGCCGATGATGTAGAGCGACGAAGGAAGTGCCACTTGGGACACTGGGGACGCGGGCGTCCCGCCCGCGGTTTGCATTGCGGACACTGGGGACGCGGGCGTCCCGCCCGCGGGCAAGGCGCAAGCCTTGGAGGATACCGCATTGTATGCAGATCCAGTTCGTTCCGAACTGCCCGCAGGCGAGACGCCTGCGTCCCCAGTAATAGCGTCCCCAGTGCCCCCAGCCAGCACCTCTGCCCAGTCCACGCGCAGGGCGTTGCCTTCGTGGATGTTGTGGTAGGTCTTGAGCGGGAGAGGGGTGTCGGAGAAATGGGCGACCTTGCGCGTCTCGCGCAACATCTGCAACTCTGCTATCCAAAGCGCCGTCGTCGCCACCGAGACGGCGAAGTCGTTGATTTCTATGCCGTAGAACTGGTGGATATCCACCTTGATGGGGTTGACGAACTCGCCTATCACCGCCTGCCCGCCTTGCAGACGCGCGATGATTTTGTTCTCCAGT
>JAXDTJ010000057.1:0-14585 GCA_034090015.1 Paludibacteraceae bacterium
ACTGGAGAACAAAATCATCGCGCGTCTGCAAGGCGGGCAGGCGGTGATAGGCGAGTTCGTCAACCCCATCAAGGTGGATATCCACCAGTTCTACGGCATAGAAATCAACGACTTCGCCGTCTCGGTGGCGACGACGGCGCTGTGGATAGCGGAGTTGCAGATGTTGCGCGAGACGCGCAAGGTCGCCCATTTCTCCGACACCCCTCTCCCGCTCAAGACCTACCACAACATCCACGAAGGCAACGCCCTGCGTGTGGACTGGGCAGAGATTATTGCCCCCGAAAGGCTAAATTATATTATGGGCAATCCGCCGTTTGTGGGGTATGCTTTGCAGAACAAGACACAAAAAGAGGATTTAGCCTTATCGATGTCGGATATAGGCAAGAATATCGATTATGTGGCAGGTTGGTATTATAAAGCGGCACAGATGATGACCCAAAACAAGACTATTCGTGCTGCTTTTGTATCTACCAACTCTATTACCCAAGGAGAGCAGGTTGCCGCTATATGGAAACCTCTGTTCGAGCGGTATGGCATTCATTTTGATTTTGCCTATCCCACTTTCCGTTGGGACAGCGAGAGCAATTTGAAAGCCCATGTGCATTGTGTGATTATAGGTTTTAGTTGCTCGGAAGAACTGAACTCCCTATGGCAAAGGGTTGCTGCAGCGAACTCCCCCGCCCCGCTTGCGGGGAGGGGGCAGGGGGCGGGGAAAATGGCAACGCAAGTCTCGCCTGCTCCCGCGTCCACGATTGCTTCTGTTTCGTCTGCATCCACTATTGCCCCGCCCCCTAACCCCCTCCCCGCAAGCGAGGCGGGGGAGTTGCTGTGCGGAACCACTCTGAACGGGGCGGGGGAGTTGCAAAGCGAACCCACTGACGACGCGAAGAATAGTGATTCCGAAGGTAAAATACATTGGGGAGAGAATACCAACCCCATCCCAAAGACCATGAATGTCTCATACCTGCGTGAGCAACGTCGTGATTTGCGTACTAATGGAACATCTGCGGAAGGAGCATTGTGGAATATCCTGAAAGCCAAGCAGATAAACGGCTTACAATTTCGTAGGCAATTTAGTGTTGAAAATGATATATTGGACTTTTATTGTCCGAAATTACGGTTGGCTATAGAACTGGACGGAGACTATCATTTTCATGGTTGGCAGCGTGATTTGGATAGGCAAAGAGACGAAAACTTGTGGTTGAAACATGGAATATACGTATTGCGTTTTGAGAATAAGATAGTATTTGAAAATCCACGTGTTATAGTGCAATCTATTATGAAGTATCATGAGGATTGTACCAACCCGCAACTTGTTGGCGCAACGAACTCCCCAATGCAAGGGGGCATTGCAATGAACTCCCCCGCTCCGCTTGCGGGGAGGGGTCAGGGGGCGGGGAAAATGGCAACGCAAGTCTCGCCTGCTCCCGCGTCCAGGATTGCTTCTGTTTCGTCTGCATCCACGATTGCCCCGCCCCCTAACCCCCTCCCCGCAAGCGGGGCGGGGGAGCTGCAGTGCGGAACCACTCTGAGCGGGGAGGGGGAGCTGCGAAGCGTGCCCAAAAGAAGGTTGTATAATGCTGATGGCACCTATAAACTATGCCACAACATCAACGGTTATCTGTTGGATGCACCAAGTATATTTGTTGAAAATAGAAAGCATCCATTGTGCAATGTGCCGGAAATGACAAAGGGAAGTAGTCCTGTTGATGGAGGACACTTAATCATAGAGGCAGATGAATATGATGATTTTATTGCCAAAGACCCCTGTTCCGTAAAGTATATTCGGCGGATGGTAGGTTCAGAAGATTTTATCAATAATAAGATTAGGTATTGTTTATGGTTGGTAGATGCCAGTCCTGCAGAACTTCGGCAATGCCCTGAGGTGATGAAGCGTATTGCTCAAGTGCGAGAGATGCGTTTAGCAAGTACAAAAGAAGCAACAAGGAAATATGCTGACTTTCCTACTCGTTTGATGGAAATACGGCAACCAAATTCTAACTATTTACTTATACCGAGAGTATCGTCAGAAAGGCGTAGGTATGTCCCTATCGGTTTTGTTGATAAAGACATAATCTGCAATGATGGTGCTATATTATTGCCAAACATTACCTTGTACCATTTTGGTGTGCTGACGAGCAATGTGCACATGGCGTGGATGCGTGCCGTCTGCGGGCGGCTGAAAAGCGATTATCGCTACTCGAATACCATTGTCTATAACAACTTCCCGTGGGCAATTACCCCGCCCCCTAACCTCGATGTCCACTGGACATCGCTTCACCCCGCAAGCGGGGCGGGGGAGCTGCATTGCGGAACCACACTCAATGCAAAGGATTCCGCCGCGGTTGCAAAGATTATGCAGACGGCGCAGGGGATACTGGATGCGCGGGCATTGTATCCCGATTGCTCGCTGGCGGATTTGTACGACGAGGTAACGAGGCCCATCGCGTTGCGGCGGGCACACCAAGCCAACGACCGCGCCGTCATGGAGGCATATGGTTTCAGCACCAAGATGACAGAAAGCGAGTGCGTGGCACGACTGCTCGAGATGTACCAAGCGCTTATCTAACGAACGCTCCAACAGAAAAAAGCGACAAATCAAAATCATTTGCCACACTTCTATCGAATGCAGCATAGAAAAATGCGAAAAATATTTGCACATTCGGAAAAAAAGTTGTATCTTTGCGCACAATTTGCAACTAAGTGAAACTATTACTGATTATGAAGAGTCTGAAAGTCCTTACCTTGGCATTCGCCATGCTTATAGGCGCAACTATGAGTCTCCGCGCCGAGTTACCCAATGTTCGTCTGCAAGACATCAACGGCAAGACCGTGCAGACCGGCACTATCAGCAATGCCGGTAAACCTGTGATTATCTCCTTCTGGGCAACGTGGTGCAAGCCCTGCCTGCGTGAGTTGAAAGCCATTCACGAAGTCTATGCCGACTGGCAGGACGAGACGGGCGTGAAGATGATTATCGTATCCATCGACCAAGCGCAAGATGCCAACAAGGTGAAACCCCTTGTGGACGGCTTCGGATGGGAGTACGAGGTCCTGCTCGACCCCAACGGCGACTTCAAACGTGCGATGAACGTGCAGAACGTGCCGCATCTCTTTATCCTCGACGGCAAAGGCAAAATCGTCTATAACCACACGGGCTACACCGACGGCGGCGAGACGGAAATCTACGAAATCATCAGCAAGTTGTAGGCTAATTAAGAATTAAGAATTATGAGGGTATTGTCAATGCGTTTTTCGACCTACCTATTCACCCTTGTCGGGCTGTTGATTCTGCCGATGGGCGTCTATGCGCAGAAAGACACCGTGTATGTTACGGGCGGTCTGCAGCATGAGAGTCTGTTCCCCACGGTGAACGTAGATGCCGACCGCACCACGCCGAAAGCCGATTGGGCAAAGATAGACCACCTGAGCAATACCTACCTCGACCTCGGCGTGCGCTACGAGCACAACAGCGACAACAAAGCGGGCTTTCAGGGCGTGGAGGTGATGCTCCGCGGCGAGTTGACGCAATGGCCGTTGCTGGGCTACGATGCCGACTTCGGAGGCTATGGTCTGAGCCACCTGCATGTGGCGCTGCCCTTCCAATGGGGGCGCGTTACGGTGGGCGATGTGTATGGGCAGTTTGGTTCGGGTTTTGTGCTTCGGCTTTACGAAGATCGTCCTCTTGGTATAGATAACGCGCTTCGTGGTGGAAAAATCGAATTTACCCCCTATAAAGGTATCTACGCTACCGTCATCGGCGGTAAGCAACGGCGCTATTGGAACTGCTACACCGACGGCGCGGGTGGGTGGAATTATACGCAGGATGCTACTGTCGGCGGCAATCTCGAACTCGGCATCCATGAGTGGTCGCAAGCCATGCAAGACGCTGGGGCGAACCTAACCATCGGCGGCAGTTATGTGAGCAAGTATCAGCGGATGGACACCATCATCACTTCCATTGACAACCAACCCTACATGTACAACCTGCCCGAGTGGGTAGGCGCAGGAGATGTGCGGGCGCAGTTGCAGATGAAAGGCTGGAATGCACTCATCGAATATGCCTACAAAGCCAACGACCCCACCATCGTCAACAACTACTCCTATAAACACGGCGAGGCGCTCCTGCTCTCGCTCAGTTATTCGCAGAAAGGCATGTCGGTCATCCTGCAAGCCAAACGCTCGGAGAACATGTCGTTTCGCTCCGACCGCAAGGTGAATAACCTGTCGGGCATGCTCAACCACATGCCGCCTTTCGCCAACCAGCATACCTACGCCCTCGCCTCGCTCTACCCCTATGCCACCGAAGCGATGGGCAACGAGTGGGCGTTCCAAGGCGAGGTGCGCTACACGTGGAAACGCGGCACGCCCATGGGCGGCAAATACGGCACCACACTGAAACTCAACGCCTCGCATATCCGCGGGTTGAGCGATGAACGTATCCTCTCGGATGATGCCTCGTGGTGGGGTATCGGCAAAGAAACCTACTACACCGACGTGAACCTCGAACTGAACAAGAAAATCAACAAGCAGTGGTATCTCGGCGCGATGCTGATGTATCAGGGCTACAACAAGAAAATCGTAGAAGGACACGGCGACATGATTCATGCCGGCATTGCCGTGGTGGAAGCCAAGTATGCGGTGAACAAGAACATTCAGATGCGGGCAGAAGTGCAGTATCTCTACACCAAGCAAGACCTTGGGCAGTGGTTCTTCGCGCTCTACGAAATCAGCCTTTGGAAGCAACTGATGCTCTCCGCGCAATACCAATACAACATCGGCTATGGCAACGAAGAGCCCGAAGACCAACATTTCTACACCGTGGCAGCCACATGGCAACGCAAAGCCCATCGCCTCATGGCGGGCTACACCAAGACCCGCGCCGGCTACAACTGCTCCGGAGGCGTCTGCCGATATGTACCCAAACAGGAGGGCGTGAACATCACCTACAACTTCTCATGGTAACCCACTTTAATTAAGAATTTAGAATTAAGAATTAAGAGGGCGCATGCTCAGAATAATTTGAATAATCTGAATAATCTGAATGCTCTGAATACTCCGATAATTCGTAAATCGTAAATCCCAATGCCTATTTTTACAAAACCACATATCTCCTTTTTCTCCTTCTGCATGGCAGTGGCGCTCTGCGTAGCATCTTGTCAGGTCATTCCTGAGAGCGAGCAACTGATTCCCGTGGAGACCAACGAGACCGAAAAGACCTGCCTGCTGGTTGACTTCTCCGCATGGAAATGCATCAACTGCCCTGCGGCAGCTGAGGAAGCCCATAAACTGCTGGAGCAGTATGGCGACCAACTGATAGTTATGGAAGCCCACCCCGCTATCAGCGGCCTCACCAAGCCCCCTGCCAAATACCCCGAGTACGACTACACATGCCCCGCGGCAGACTCGCTCTTTATTACCATGGGCGGAACCAGCACTACCCCGCTACCCATTGGCTCGATCGATTTAGCCCTCGTGGACGATGGGACAGGCAAGAAAGAATACCTAAAAGACCCATCGCAATGGGGCGCGATGGTGTATAAATCGCTGCAGAAAGAGCATAACGTGGATTTGCAACTTCGTATGCACACCTCCACGGAGATAGAATGCCGGATAAATAATCGCTCGGAACAGGATTTGGCATGCTCTTTGTATGTATGGCTCACGGAAGATAATATCGTCAGCGCGCAGTACTTCCCCGACAGCACCACCAACAACTATCTGCGCAACCACCTGCTGCGCGATGCCATTGCTGCCCCCAACGGTGCCCCGCTGACCTTGCCCGCGGATGAGAATGTAACCCGCACTTTCCAATATACCCTGCCCGAGAAAGTAGTGCCCGAGAACTGCCATATCGTGGCTGCCTTGTACGCCAACGGCGAAATCATACAAGCCGCACAAACCACAGTAAACTATTAAAACATTAGCAATATGAAAAAAATTCTTACCTCTTTATTATGTTTCATGATGGCTATTGCGAGCCATGCATCATTAAATGTGTTTATCCATCAAATAGGCGAAGAAGGAGCCTCCCTGACGGAAGATACTACCCACATAACCGTTTCCGACTTCAAAGAAGAATGGGGTGAAATATCCATGTTAGTAACCGGCAATATGAAATCCGATGAAACACAAAACATTAAAGTTACTATCCATCGTTCCGACACTACCTATTTTGACTCTTTCTGCTCGGGAGCAAATTGCCTTCCTACCAACTATGACTTTACTCAGGAACTAAATTTTATTGTCTCCACGCCTGCCGAAGGTAAGATAACAATCCATTACGAGCCAATAGAGGAAGGCACAGAAACCATCTCCTATACCTTCTCCGATGGCATAAACAAAGCTGTTACCCTGATCGTGGATTATGTGTATCAATCCACAGCCCTTGAGCAGACGGAACTCAACCCGACCGCCAAAGGCATCTATACCATCCTCGGACAACGCATTGTGGCTACAAGCTTTGATGAGTTGCCGAAAGGTATATATATCGTAAACGGTAAAAAAGTGGTTAAACAATAATAATACTGCCTAATCATGAAGAAAACAATTCTTTCTATCCTATTATTGGTGGGCTTCTCGTTGTCCATCGCCGCAGAGGGAACTATCCCTACGTCTTTCCCGCGTAAGGTGCTGTTGGAGCAATTTACCGGACAGACATGCGGTAACTGCCCTGCAGGGTATATGGCTATTAACCAAGCCATATATCAGAATCCCGACAAGTATATTTGGATTGCCCATCACTGGGGATACAAACAGGACGAATATACCATTAGCGAAAGCAAAAACATCACGAATATCATTGATAGTTATATGGGAGCCCCTCAAGTTTGTCTCAACCGAAATTATCAGAAGATCAATGGTGTTAAACAACGCCATTATCATCCCAATGCTTTGGTGGATGGTACGCTCACCATGCTGGATGCCGATACAGCAGTTCTCTCCGTTGTAATTGAGCGTGAGTATACTCCTGCCACACGCGAACTCCAAATTACCGTGCATGGGCAAGTGGCGGATGCTTCAATCAGTTCTATCAATCTTTCCACTCTCATCAAAGAGAACTCCATCGCAGGCGAACAAGTGGACTATAACTTTGCATGGAATGGTAATTGGAAAGAGTATCTCCACATGGCAACCATTCGCGATTTCTATTGCTCTAAAGCCATCGGAGACGAAATCGCTGTTACCAATCAGACCTATAGCAAGACCTACACCGTAATCGTGGATAGTGCATGGGTGGACGAGCATTGTACCATTGTAGCATTTGCTACTAAAACAGACGGAAGAGAAGTGTACAACGCAGCGGAGACTCCCCTCGTAGAAGGTACAGATGGTGGCAATAATGATAAAGCGTATGGCATTATACAAGACGCTCAACCCAAGAGTACTATTGTATTCTCGCAGATTTTAGCGCAACAGAAGGTAGATCCCAATATCCTTCAAATCATGTTGCTCTCCAACACCATTATGCGCCCTGACAATACGAGTTTCTATTACGGTACCTGCAAGCCGGTTGCCCTGCTCTATGTGATAACCACAGATAATGAACTGCAACCGGGAACGTACCCCGTATTGGATGACCCGTCCTTCAACTCGGTCGTTGCCGGTTTCCGCGTAGATACCTTAGGCTCTTTGGGCGGCTCGCTGCTGATTTATGCTTCGGCACAATACCTGCAAAATAAGCAGATTGTGGCGGCTGCCACTTGGCGCATGCAGTCAGGCTCCCTCACCATGGACAAAGACGGTAACATCTATTTCAAAGTCGGCACCTGCTACGGTACAGAGGTGGAAGGTGTTTACAACATATCCACCGCCATCGGCTATACAGAGCAGGACGCTGATAATCAAACGATTTATAACATCCTCGGTCAACCTATTGACCAAGACCCGACCCAACTGCCACAAGGCGTATATATCCAGAATGGCAGCAAATTTATCAAAAAATAACTAACTAACTTTTATGCGTATGAAAAAGATTTCAACCATTTCGTTATTGCTGCTATGGGCATCAATAACCTATGCTGCGGACACGATTCCGACATCATTCCCTAAAAAACACCTCATTGAGCACTTCACCGGCGAGGCATGCGTTTATTGCCCAAGCGGTATGGAAGCTATTGAAGAGATGGTAGGGACCGACACCAACTTCATTTGGGTAAGCCACCATGCAGGTTACCAAAAAGATGAATATACCATCGCGGAAAGCAACACCTTGGTATCCAAATTCGGCGTAGAGGGAGCACCTGCCATGATGCTTAACCGCAAGGCACAAGATTGGTCGTTTATCTACAATGGTAAGAAGTACACCGATGATAGCAAGGTATTTAGCCCGGGCGGTATTACCGATTTGACTTGCCCGCTGGAAAACACCACTTACGCTTCCGTAGTTATCAACCATACGTTTGACGCTGCCACCGGCGAACTCAGTGTTACCGCCAGTGGTCTTGTAGCAGACGCCACCGTCAGTGAACTCCTGCTTACCGTACTCGTGAAAGAGAACAACCTAATTGGCGCACAAGCAGATGCTTACAACACATGGGAAGGCTGGTCGGAATTCCGCCATAACAAAGTGGTTCGCACTTTCTTGACTGCCGCTATCGGAAATAAAGTATCTGTATCAAATCAGCAGTTTTCTGCTACATTCAACGCCAAACTGACCAACATTGCGGATGCCAACAACTGTGTAGTAGTAGCTTATATCACCCCGACCACCAACGAGCCAGTTATCAATGCAGAGCAAACCCCGTTGATAAAGGGTACTACCGGCGGCGAGGAATACAAATTTGAAGGTATCAAGATGGTAGAGGTTTCTGATAGTTATCCAGAAGAGGGGGCACCAAAGTCGCCAATAACGTTTGATGAAGCCTATTCAGGCAAAATTCAAACCGGCTTGATGGCTATCGAATTGCTCAGCAAAACATCCGTTAAAATTAGCGGATACACATGCTATCCGTTGGTATATCTCTATATTTTTGGCTCACAATTAGTTCCCGGAGAATACCCAATCAATAATACACAACAATCGGGTACGGTATATGCAGGCTATCGTGATGACGAAGCGGTTGATTTTGGAGGTTCTATGTTCTGCAATGCAGAAGCTTCCTACCTCAATCAAGGTTATATTTATCCAATGCAGATTTGGTTGCTTACTTCAGGCAAATTGGTTATCAGCGAAGAAGGAAGCATCACTATAGAGGCAACTACCCTAAATGGCTCCACCTTCAAAGGTATTTACAATGCTACAACAGGAGTTGATAACATTCTCTCTTCCCCCGAATCAACCTTACGTAAGGAAATTCGCAATGGGCATCTCATTCTCATCAATGCAGAAGGAAAAGAGTTCAATGTATTGGGAACTCGCATGAACTAATCTAAAAACAAGCCCAAGAATGTCTAACAAAGCAGTTATATCATCCAATGACGCTTTGTTAGGCATTCTTTCCTTTTTCTGCCACCTTTTCGCGGATAAACTCAACCACATAAATCGCTATGGCAAACCACATCCTTATCGTGGACGATGAAGAAGATATCTGCCAGATTCTCTCTTACAGTCTCCAAGCTGCCGGCTACCGAACCTCTGTAGCCCACTCCGCAGAAGAAGCGCTTGCCCTCATTGAGCAATCCGCTCCCGACCTTCTGTTGCTGGACATTATGATGGATGGCATGTCCGGCACTGATATGGCGAAAAGGCTCCAAGAGCGCAATCTGCTCACCTTCCCTATCATCTTCCTCACTGCCCTCACAAGCGAGTCGGATGTGCTCAAAGGCTTCCAATTGGGCGCTGACGACTATATCACGAAGCCTTTTCATCTTACCGAGGTACTTGCCCGTGTGAAAGCCATCCTACGTCGAACCCAAAAAGAGCATACCCATACCACTACCCCACTCCCCTCTACTTCCTCACTTATTACCTACGAGGAAATCACCATCAACCTCACTGACAAGACACTCACTATCCACGGCGAAAACATCCCTACCACGCGCAAGGAACTCGAACTACTTTCATTCTTGCTTCAGCATCCATTGCAAATGTTCAGTCGCCAACAACTCCTTGATGCAGTTTGGAAAGGCGAAAGTTATGTCTTGGAGCGCACCGTGGATGTACATATCACCCACCTTCGCAAGAAACTCGGCACCTACGCCGACCGCTTGCAGACAAAATCCGGCTACGGCTACATCTGGCGAGCATAAAACTTGATACTTGATACTTGAAACTACCAAAACCACAATACCCCCATGACCACAACCCTCATTATTATCATTGCCGCAGTAGTGGCATTAAGCATCCTCCTCTTCATCGTTTACCGCCAATGGACAGAGCATCGCGTGATGAAAGCGCGTGAGCAACAGCGTTTGGAACTGACGCAAAACATCTCCCACGAACTGAAAACCCCCGTGGCAAGCATCCTCGGCTCTTTGGAGACTATCCTTCTCCACCCCGATATGAAGCCCGAAGAGCAACACGAGTTCTTGGAACGCGCCTATCAGCAAGCAGGGCGCCTGAGCAATCTCGTGGAGGACATTGCTATGCTCAACAAACTGGAACTCAAAGACCAACTCTACGACCGCTTGGAGGTGGAACTCTCGTCGGTTGTTAAGAATGTGGTAGAGGACGTAGCATCACGAGTGAAAGAACTCAATGCCACCATCACCTACGATGTGCCTGCGCATATCATCATCTCCGGCAACTACACCCTGCTCTATTCTATCTTCCGCAATATCGTGGATAACTCGCTCACCCATGTCGGCAAAGGCGTGCATATCAATATCGAATGCACGAGCCAAGCACCCAGTTATATCTACTTCTCGATTTACGATGACGGTCCCGGAGTGCCCTCCGAGACCCTTCCTCACCTCTTCGAACGCTTCTACCGCGTGGATAAAGGGCGCAGTCGCAAGTTAGGCGGCACGGGTTTAGGGCTCTCTATCGTGAAGCATGCCGTACAATTCCATGGCGGCACTATCACTGCCCTCAATCGCCCCAACGGCGGTTTGGAGTTCCAATTCTCGCTTGCTCGGCACATTGGTGAGAAGTTATAAAAAAAATAAATTTGAAAATTACCCATGGATAGAATAATTTTCAAATTTACAAATTTACAAATTTTCAAATTGTACTTATTGCCCGCTGTGTAGCGTCTGAATGCCGACTAATTGGTCGCCGCGAGCGCCAAAGGGGCGATAATAGACATAGATGGTATATTCGTTTTCCGTTTGCCAATAGGAGCCGTCGGTAGGCAATGTGCTCCCTGTTTGGCTCCCTTTCTGCACAAACCAATACTGATAATCATATCCTCCCTGCTTCACCAGCGCCACCAGATAGTAGCACTTCGCTTCATTATCATAGAGCATCCTGTTGCGGGCATTCAACTGATTATTAAACACATCTCCTCCCACATACACCATTCCATCAAACCAAGGCTGCTCTCTCTCTAAACGCCAATGCACCCACATATACTCCGCCTCGGTGTCAGCATCCGTAGTGCGCTCTGCATTCACCCGAAATTGCCCATCCACATCATATTCATAGATATACACCCCCTCGTGTATCCCATCGGAAAATAGCAATGCATGATAATCGCGGTTATCATATCCTATGCGGTCGATGCCGGTGCCTGCATAGTAGGCAGAATAAGCATCGAAATGGTGGTACTCATTTCCTCCCTCAAACACCAACTTCAGATTGTTCATGTACCGTAACCGCCCCGTCTCCACAAAAGTAGGCTGCAAAATAACGGCTTGGTTATCCGTTCTCCCGTTTTGTTTCACCACCAGTTTTATCTCATTGGGGTCGCGCAAATTGAGCGCCGCCGTTTGAATATCCACATCCACTTGCTGATAGCGACCGTTCAACTCCTTGATGGTCTTTGAGTGGACATTAGCCGATATGCCTACTCTCGGCTCAACCACGGCGAACAGCAGTCGCGCCACTTGCTTATCCCTGTCTCCGTCTTCATAGATACAAAGCGCATATTGTCCGCTCGCCGTGAGTTGCATATCCTCATTGGGAAACACAAAACGATAGTGGGTATAGTCGCGTTGGGTATTGATAGAGTGCTGATAGTCTGTAATATCCATCGTGGTGAACCCGCGCAGATACTCCGAGGAGGTCAATCCGCTTTCGCTGCCATCGGCATTCAGATGCACCACCGTGTATGTATAGAAATGCACATCGTGGCTCATCTCATCAAAAGAAATCTCCAAAGTATTCTCAGGATTCGTCCCATCCACTACCCCACTCTCCAGCACCAAGAAAGGTCTTGATATCGTATAACTCTCCCCGTTGGCATCCGCCTGCGCATCACTCAGCATCCGCATCCGCACCGTCCGCACCTCCGCATGCAAACCGCCATCCCCAATAGCCAAACCACACATCTCTGCCACCAAACATCCGAACAATAACACTATCGCTCGGCACTTTCGCACTTGTTTATCCCGACATAGTCGGGGAAACCTGAAACTTGAAACTTGAAACATGAAACTAGGAACTTGAAACTTGTTTATCCCGACAAAGTCGGGGAAACCAGAAACTTGAACCATAACTATCCCTCCCATTTTGCCTGCAAAAATACAAAATTTATTCCACTTGAACAAGAAAAACGCATCCGAAATGAAAAAAAAAGCGCAAATAATTTGCACATATCAAAAAAAAGCAGTACCTTTGCGCTCGCTTTTGGGGAAGGATAAGGATGATTAACATAAAGAAAGTAAGTCCTTGTTATCCTGACAAAGCAAAAAAGTAGCGATTGCCACTGTGGCTCAGTTGGTAGAGCAACGCATTCGTAATGCGTGGGTCGGCGGTTCGAGTCCGCCTAGTGGCTCAAGGCTCCGAATTAAGTTCGGGATTTGTATTTTTGAGGGAAAATCGTAAAGGTTTTCCCTCTTGTAATTTATTGACTATCAGTCCAATAAATTTTACTCCCAAATTTAAGGCAACACTTTGAGTAGAAAAGATTCTACCCCCTATATGGGTACGGACTTTTCGGGTCTCAAAAAAGTGTGACAGAATTGTGCCAAAAATGTGACATAAACTTTTTTCGGGAAGTCGTGTCCCGAAAATCCAAAGGTATCACTTATCTCTCACTTCTCCTAATTGCAAGTCAGGAAAAGTGGGAGAGAAAAAAAAATGCCTGAATTACAGCAAAATTTTGGAACTATGCGGCGATACTTGCCGGCAGTTCTGCGCCAAAATTCGATGGGTTGGTACATTGAGTATTATGCCTACAATCAGATTTCACAAAGTTTAGAACGTAAGCGCGTTCGTGTCAATCGGGAGCGCAAGCGTGCGCGTACATTTGCGGAGTTCCGTTCTATTACTTCGCAAATGATTATCCGTATCAACTGCCAGTTGGCTGGTGGTTGGTCTCCGTATGCTATTAGCGATACCACGCAGGTCGTGCAGGTACAGACTTTGCAGACGCAAGGCGTGCAGGTTGCACCTGTAACGGTGCAGACACAAGCCGTGCCGGTAACCACGACCATCCCCCTGCCCTCGTCTTCCTTTACTCAATCATCCACGCATGTACAACAGCCCAAGGATGACAACTCTATCTTGGTAACTGACATGATAGAGAAGTTTATCAAAGATAAACAGCGGGAACTGACGGAAAACACTATGCGCAGTTACCAAAGTTTCTGCAATGGTCTCAAGAAGTGGATTACCACAAACCACCCTGACTTGCGTAGCAATCAGTTTACGCGGCGGATGGCTGTGGAGTATATGGACTATGTTCTTGAGGGCAACAATGCCTGCAAGAATGGCAAGGCGCGGAAACATGAGGACGGAACAGTCAGCAACCGCACCTATAACAATAACCTCAAACAAGGTAGAGCCTTGTTCTCATGGGCAATAGAGAAATGCTATTGCGAGGAAAATCCCTTTGAAAAGATTAAGACCAAGCGCGAGGAAACAAAGACGCGCGTACTCGTTCCCGAGAACTGGCGTAAGAAGATACGCGAGTACTTTGAGAAAAACAATCCGCAATATCTTATCATCTGCGAGTTGGTGCACACCTCGCTCATACGCCCTGTGGAGATTAGTCGTTTGCAGGCAAATATGGTGAACCTGACAGAGGGGTATATCGAGTTGCCTGCGACCATCACGAAAAATCACAAATCACGTCGAGCGCGGCTATCGGAGGAGTTGAAGACGATGTTAGCCCATCACCTCATAGGGTCGAAGCCGGAAGACTACCTCTTTGCCGACAAGTGTTGGCGGTGCGGAAAGGTGGCGATGTCAAGCCATACCTACGGCAATGTATGGGAGAATATGCGCAAAGCAATAGGACTACCGCAGGAAATGCAACTTTACTCGTTGCGAGATACAGGTATCAATGGGATGTTGAAAGCCGGTATCGACCCGTTGTCCGTTATGCAGGCAGCCGACCACAGCGACCTCTCCATGACGACCCGCTACGCGAACCACGCCGACCCCGAACTATTCCGCAAACTGAACGAAAAAGCACCGAGTTTCTAACCGGCTTGTCGTGTCAGAAACTTCTGCGTGCTTATTCGTTCACGAGGTAGAAGTCGCCTTTGAGCAGTTGGGACATGCCGTCGGGGGTGAAGGTGGCGGTTACCTTCTCGCA
>JAXDTJ010000059.1:0-105788 GCA_034090015.1 Paludibacteraceae bacterium
CCCCCGCCTCTCCTGCAAGGAGGGGAGGGGGCAGGGGGCGGGAAGGTGCACTCGGCTTCAAGCCGCAAAGGGGAATGAGGAAGAAAGGGGCAGAAGGAGATGAAAGGGAATGAAAGAGGAAGAAGAAAAAATGACTTATTACTTTCAGCCTACGAAGGTCATCGTGCGGCTGAAGGCCGAATCCTCCTCCCGCCCCCTAACCCCCTCCCCCCTCTAAGAGGGAGGCGGGGGAGTAGCAAAGCACACCAAAGCAGTTTGTTCCAAACTGTCCGCCCCGCTTCGTCGAGGCGGACACAGTGGTTTAGCATAACTCTGTTGCGCATTTCTCTATGTACAAAATAAAAATCCATAACTTTGCAGGGCTTTGCATCGTTATGGATTTTTTATTGGTATATTCCCCTAGGTTATTGGTAGCGGATGCGCCACTCGTTGGGGTAGAGGTTGTTCAGGCGGTTGCCTACGTTCTTCGCGAAGCCGAGGGGGACATTCTCGTAGGTCAGCAGGAGCACACCCATCGGTGCGTTGGGCAGCACGAGTGCAGCGGTGCGCAGATAGTCAAGCGCCTGCTCGCGGGTGAGTTCCACTTGTGGGAATGCCTCGCGGCGCAGGTCTTTCGCCATGCTGAGGCTGTGCTGCGGTGCGATACGCTTGCCTCGCTCCTCGCCCAAGCCGAAGCCTGTGGAGATACAGGTGAAGTGCGCGGCGAAGTACTCTATCAGGTCCTTGAACTTCACGGGATATGCCGTGGCGAAACGGTCGTTCTGCCGTATTACCCAGTGGTCGGGGTGTTGTAGCCACGAGCGCATTTCTTTCTCGTACTCCGCAGGGAAGGCGGGCGATTTCTTCTTGCTGTTCTTATCCGTGCGCAGCGCTTTGGAGGGAATGCCTGCCAGTCCTGCGGGCCATGTGCCATGCTTGCGCAGGGCGGCGATATAGAAGCCCTCGCCCTTGGCGCGGTGGGGGTAGAAATGGTAGCCAATGGTGCCTTCCACAATGCCCCACGCAGGGTCGTAGTCGATGGGCAGCACCTCGGCACCGAGCGAGTCGGCTATCCATTCGGCGTTGCGTTCGTCCTCCTCTTGGTTGAAAGTGCAGGTGCTATAGATGAGTATGCCGCCGGGCTTGAGCGCGTCCCATACATCCATCAGAATACTGCGTTGGCGCTCTGCGCACATCCGCACATTCTTGAGGCTCCACTCCTCGCGCGAGGCGGGGTCTTTGCGGAACATACCCTCGCCCGAGCAGGGCGCGTCCACCAAGATACAATCGAACATGCTCTCGCATTTCTCGCCGTACTCGGCGGGTGTGTTGTGGGTTACGACGGTGTTGCCGTTGCCCCATTTCTGTATATTCTCAGAGAGGATGAAGACGCGCTGGCGCACCACTTCGTTGCTCAGCAGTAGCCCTTTGTCGCCTAAATACTCGCTGATGAGGGTGCTCTTGCCGCCCGGCGCGGCGCATAGGTCCAGCACGATACTGTCTTGCGGCACATACTGCTCCAGCACTTGCTCCACGAACATCGAACTTGCCTCCTGCACATAGTAGCAGCCGGCGTGGAAGAGGGGGTCAAGGGTGAAGGGCGGCCGCTCGGAGAGGTAGTAGCCGTCGATATGCCACGGCACCTCCTCTGTGTCGCAGGGGAAGGTTAGTACATCCATCTTGGTATTCAAGCGTATGCTCGTGGGCGCGTCGGACTCCAGCGCACGAAACAAATCGTCCGCCTCGGCGCCTAACTGCCTGCGCATACTGTCTATGAAATCCAAAGGAAGCACTTTGATTAATTATGAATTAAGAATTAAGAATTAAGAGGGCGTTGCGGAACTAATTAAGAATTATGAATTAAGAATTATGAGTGCCCATGCTCTGGCTACTTGCCACTAACCACTAACCACTGCCCACTAACCACTAACCACTACCCACTAACCACTTTCTCTCCCCAAAACGCCTGCAAAGGTACTGCTTTTTTTTCAAATATGCAAGTTTTTCCTTGTTTTTAGAACAATGCGCCTACGAGGTTCACTAAGAATGCCACCAACCATGCCAAGATGAGCGAGTTGAAGACGGTGAACCATGCCCAGCCTTTCCCCGCCTCGCGGCGCAGGGTGGCGATAGTAGCGATACAGGGGAAGTAGAGTAGGGTGAAGAGCATGAAGCCGAATGCCGTAACGGGCGTGAATGCTGCTGTGGCTATATCGCCACCGTAGAGTATCGCCATCGTGGAGACGATAGCCTCCTTGGCAGGCAGTCCCGTCAGCAGGCAGACCGACATCTTCCAGTCGAAGCCCAGCGGGCTCAGCACAGGCGCTATCGCCTTGCCTATCATCGCTAAATACGAGTTCTCCAAGTCGCTTACATCTTGCGTGGGGAAGTACTCCAATGCCCAGATAATCACCGACGCCCATAGGATGACGGTGGAGATTTTCTGCAAGTAGTCTTTCACGCGCTCCCAGATATGCGCTCCTGTTGTCCGCAGTGCGGGCATACGGAAAGTCGGCAACTCGTTTACGCTGTCGTCCGCCGGCTTGCGGAACCATTTCGTATGCTTCATAATCAGCGCAAAGAGGATGGACAGCCCGATACCAATCACATACATTGAGAGCATGACCAATGCCTTGTAGCGCACGAAGAAAGTGTCCACAAACAGCATGTACACCGGCAAGCGTGCAGAGCAGGACATGAAGGGCACCATGAGCATGGTCAGCGTGCGGTCTTTGGGGTCTTTGATGTCGCGTGCCGCCATGATAGCCGGCACATTGCAGCCAAAGCCCACCAGCATGGGCATGAATGACCGACCGTGCAAGCCCACGCGGTGCATGATTCCGTCCATCAAGTACGCCATACGCGCCATGTAGCCGCTGTCTTCCATCATCGAGATGAAGAAGAACATGATGATGATGTTCGGCAGGAAAGCGAGCACCGCGCCCACGCCCTGTATCACGCCATCAATGAGCAGACTGCTCCACCACGCCGCGGGCATCAGCGTGCTGCACCATTCGCACAGCGCATCTATCCCCATCTGTATCCACTCCTGCGGGTACGCGCCGAGGCTGAAGGTGCATTGGAAGACCAAGAAGAGGATGAGTATCATCAGCGGGAAGCCTATCCACTTGTTGGTCAGTATCTTATCCACTTTCTCCAGCGTGGTCTGCTCTTGGTCGTCCTTCGCGTGGCGCAAACATTGCGTCAGGATACCGTGCACATACGCCTCATAGGCGTCTTCATCCTTGAGGTCGCGCAGGTGATAGATGGGGTGTGCGGTAGAGAGCGGCTTGTGCACCGTCTCTTCGAGCAGGCGGATGACGCTCTCTAAACCCAAGCCCGTCTCCACGGATACCAACTCCAAAGGCACACCGATGAGCGTGCGCATCTCCTGTATATCCAGCGAATGGTCGGTCTGTTGCAAGAGGTCGTAGCGGTTGAATGCCATCACTATCTTCTCGTGCTCATCAATGATGTGCGGCGTGAGCATAAGGCTCTGCTCCAAGTGCATGCAGTCCACCACCTGCAAGATAACCGCAAAACTGTGCGCGTGCAGGTCGTCAAGGTTGTGTATCTCGGTCAGTTGCAGCGGCATGGCTGCAGCGTCTATCAGGGCTTGCAGCCGCTCCGTGAGTGCCGACTTACCGCTTTGCGGACTGCCCACCACGGCTATTCGCGATATGTTTGTTTCCTGTTTCATATTCGTCTGCGCCCCTATCCACCGGGGGCTGAAATCGTGTTTGCAATGAAAAATTATATGGTAATTACATGTTAAAAGAATAACAGCCGCAAAATTACTGCTTTTTTACCATATATACAATACCTATTTGTAGGTATCTGCATTTTTTGTTTGTCTATATCCGAAAAAAGCAGTATCTTTGCGCCTGTCATTACAAACGTATTACTATGATGCAGATCGGACTAACACACCGCAGTAGCGCTATCGTCAGCGCGGAGACTACAGCCAACCATATCGGCTCGGGGGATATGGCAGTTTGGGCAACGCCCGCCATGTTGGCACTGATGGAGAATGCCGCCATGCTTGCCGTGCGCGATGCCTTGGCAGAGGGGCAGACCACGGTAGGCGGGCATATCGAGAGCAGTCATCTGCGCCCTACTGCGGTAGGAGCAGAGGTCTATGCTACCGCAGAGCTCACCGCAGTGGAGGGACGCAAACTCCACTTCCGCGTTGCCGCCTACCAACAAACAACCAACGGAGATATCCTCTTAGGTGAGGGCACCCACCTCCGATTTATTGTAGAGCGAGAAAAGTTCCTCTCGAAAATATAAGGAGCCAAACTTGTCCCGACTTGTCGGGAGAACAAAGAACAAAGACTGATTAGTACCGTCCATTCGATACCAATCCGTCTTTGTTCTTTGTTTCTGGTTCCTGGTTCTTTGTTCCTGGTTCTTTACCAAAAGAAGTACCGCGAGGGGTATTTTCTTTCCAAAGTGGTGTAATTACATAGCAATGCGCACGCAGGACTTGCGTATCTGCAAAAGAAAAGGTAACTTTGCAAAACATTTGAAAATAAATTTATCAGACCATGAAACGATTGCTTTTCTGCTTGTTCGCAACTATCGCCTTCAGCATAGAGATGTATGCTGCCGTGCCGAGTTACACCAACCCTATCCTCCCCTACGACTACTCCGACCCGGATGTGTGCCGCGTGGGGGATACATATCTGCTGACCTCTTCCTCGTTCAACAATGTGCCGGGGCTACAAATCCTTGCGTCCAAAGACTTGGTACATTGGGAGATAGTGGACGCCGCCATCCGTCATCGCGTACCCGGGTATGAGCAGGGCGACAAGGTGGCGGGTAACTTCGTTTGGGCACCGGCTATCCGAGTGCATGACGAGCGCATCTGGCTCTACTATGGCGACCCCGACAGGGGAATCTATTGCATTAGGAGCAAACCCATGCAGCACACAGCCCAATCCAAGGACGGAAAACAAACTGACTATGCCATTCATTTTCCTTTGGAGTGGGAAGAGCCGGTGCTGGTAATGCAAGCAAAGGGCTATATCGACCCCTGCCCGTTATGGGACGAGGACGGCCGTGTTTGGCTCAGCCACGGCGTTGCAGGCAGCCGTTTCGGAGTCAAATCCGTACTGATGATGGCGGAACTGACTGAGGACGGTTTGTCGGTCAAGACACCAAGCCGAATCATTTTCGACGGGCACGAGGAACACCCCACCTGCGAAGGGACAAAACTCTACAAGCGCAACGGCTACTACTACATCATGCACCCCGCAGGAGGCGTTGCTACCGGATGGCAGGTGGTGCAGCGCAGTCGGAATATCTATGGTCCCTACGAACTGAAAGTAACGCTGGCGCAGGGCAACACCGCCATCAATGGTCCCCACCAGGGCGCATGGATAGAGACGCCGGAAGGAGAGGGATTCTTCGTCCATTTCCAAGATGTAGGCGTAGCCGGACGACTCGTGCACTTGCAACCGCTAAAATGGGTCAACGACTGGCCCGTGATGGGAAACAACGGCGAGCCCGTGGAGAAGTACGAAAGCCCGCAAAAGAACAACAGCAATGCGGTAAAAGAACCTTCATGGGCGAATTTCTTCCGTAGAGACGAGTTTGATAGCACCGAACTCGCACTTGACTGGCAATGGGCAGGCGGGCGAGTAGAACCCCAATGGTATTTCTGCGACGCAGCCAATAGCCGTCTGCGGCTGTACAGCGCCCCGCGCGAGGCGGATGATTGGATACCCAACCTGTTGCTACAAAAGATTCCTGCCGCCGCTTTCACGGCTACGGCTCGCGTGCGGTTCGTTCCGAACAAACATAGTAAGATGGAAGGCGCAGAACAAGCCGGCATGATTGTTACCGGGCGTAAAGCGTCGTACAAACTGCCGGTGCCGGTAACGGATGAATGGTGTTACCTGCGAGTAGAGATGAACGACAAGCAGCAAGGGCAGTTCTACACCCGAAAAACCGCGAAAGAGAAATGGGCCAAAGTCGGCGAGCCGTTCCAAGCAGTGGAAGGTCATTGGATAGGTGCGCAGGTAGGGCTCTTCTGCACCCGAGACGGTCGCAAACACAACGACGCCGGATGGATGGATGTAGACTGGTTCGAGACTACGCTCAATCCCTAAACACGAAACACTCAACCCTAACAAGGAATGGTAAATAGCAATCACAACCATGAAAAAAGTCAGTCTATTCATTCTCTTTGCTTTATGTGCCACATGGGTACAAGCGAAGGTAGTCAAAGGCACCGTTAGAGACCAAGCGGGGGAGCCTGTTATCTCCGCCTCGGCAGTAGTGAAAGGCACCGTCATAGGCACCGTAACCGATATCGACGGTTTCTACACCTTGGAAGTGCCGGAAGACGCAAAGACCTTAGTATTCTCATACCTCGGTATGCAAAGCGAGGAAGTCGCTATCAGCGGTGAAGTCATCAATGTAACCCTTCGCGAAGACACCAAAGTCTTAGAGGAAGTGGTAGTAACAGGCTACGGCACAACAAAAAAACGCGACTTGGTAACCTCGGTGGCGTCCGTAGGCGCTGACCAGTTGAATGATATCCCTGTTACCACCGCTGCAGAAGCCTTGCAAGGCAAACTCTCCGGCGTACAGGTTACGACCACAGAGGGCTCTCCCGACGCAGAAATCAAAATCCGCGTGCGCGGAGGTACTTCGCTCACACAGAGCAGCGAGCCGCTCTACATTGTGGACGGCTTTCCGGTAAGTAGTATCGCCGACATAGCACCGGGCGACATTCAGTCGATTGATGTGCTCAAAGACGCTGCGGCAACGGCTATCTACGGTGCTAAGGGTGCTAACGGCGTAATCATGATTACCACCAAAGAAACCAACTTCACCGATTCTGACAAGGACAAGAAACTGAAAGTCCATGCCGACTACACAGGGTATATGGGATGGCGGAAGATTGCCCACCACTACGACTTGATGAACAACGAGGACTACCTCCGTATGCAGTACGAGTTTCTCTATATGTCCGAGAAAGGCAATCAAGAGAAGTTAGACTCCCGTTTCTTCACACCTTATAGCACATACGACCCCGCCCAAGGACGGTACGGAAGAGCGCAAAACATAGCCGGATGGGACAAACAGACCTACACCGGCACAGGCTTGCAGGGATTGGTGGACTTCTGGAATGATAAAGGAACGGTGGATTGGCAGGACGAGATTTACGGCGGCAACCACCTCAATTCCAACCACACAGTGAGTTTCAGCATGGCGAACAAGAAGTTCAGCCTCAGCGCAACCTATAACCGTGTGGACGACAACAGCATTATGTACGGCTCTAATTTCAACCGTAATAACGCTTCGCTCAAACTCAAAGCACAGCCCGTGAAAGGGCTGACTATCGGCTTATCAGGCAGGTATATGAATACCAATGTCCTCGGGTCGGGCACCAACAGCGCGGACGAGGCGAAGAACAGCAAGAGCGACAGCCGGCTGCGCAACTCCGTAACCTTCCTGCCGCTCTACGGAATCCCCGTGAAACTGTCCGCTAACGAGAGTCTTGAGGACGATGCAGAAGTGAATGTATGGAATCTATTCAACCCCTTCACTTCCATTGACGACAACTACAAGAACAAGACGGAACACAAATGGAGCATTAACGGGTATGTGGCATACAAGTTCCTCAACCATTTTACGGTGCGTGCGGAGGCGGGTTACGAGAGCCGCTCTATCGCTCAGAACCGCTATTTCGGAGCCACAACGAGTTATGCCAAGAATGGCGATGGCAAATCGCAGGCGGTGATGCCGGATGGAAGCCCGATGGGACATGTGCTGACCACCCACACAAGCGCATCGAAGTTCAAAGAGACCAACACATTTGAGTACCACCAGAAGTTCCGCTCCGGCAGACACGACATCTCTGTGCTGGTAGGCGAGGAACAAATCATCAGCAAAGGACAAAATGACTATGGGTACTACTTCGGCTTCGACCCCGCACGAGATCCCGCCTCTATTGTAAAGGACTTAGGTTCGGCGCAGAAGAAACTCACCAAGGTTTATATCAATCCGAACGATAACATGCTCTCTGTCTTCGCGCGTGCGAACTATGTGTTGTTGGGGCGCTACTACCTGACGGCTACCTTCCGGGCAGATGCTTCGACCAAGTTTGCAAAAGGCAAACAATGGGGATACTTCCCCTCCGGGGCTATCGCTTGGCGTATGATTGATGAGAAATGGATGCGTCCTGCGCAGGAGGTAATGAGCAACTGGAAATGGCGGTTGTCAGTAGGTATGGTAGGGAACAACAATATCGATTTGGGATATCTCTACCCCAACTATGTGTTTGACAACACAGCAAACTACATGCAGGAGATGAACGATGTACTCATTGATGGGAAGAACGGTTCAAGCAGTCAGTTGATTGCGCCGAACAGCAACCTCAAATGGGAGACCACCACAACCCGTAACCTCGGTATGGATTTCGGCTTCTGGAACGAGCGGTTGAGCGGAAGCATTGACCTGTATTGGAACACCACACGCGACCTGCTGCTTAAATACCGCCTCTATACCGGCGGATATAACTACCAGTATCGCAATATAGGCTCCACAGAAAACAAAGGTGTGGAGTTCAGCGTCAAAGCCGTCATCCTCGACCACCGTACCAAGGGCTTGAGTTATGGGCTAACCATAGATGCCAATATCGCGCACAACAAGAACAAAGTGGTGGATTTAGGTGGCATGGACAGTTATGAGATTAGTTCGGAGTGTTTCTCGTCGTACTACGCCCAGGGCTATGAGTTCTACCTCACTCCGGGCTCGGCTATCGGCGACATCTACGGCTATCAGACCGACGGTTATTACACCACCGCCGACTTCACGCGCTATAACAACAACGGCAAGAATCTTTCCCCGTGGGAGAACGAGGACGGCGTAATCAAGACGGTGCTGGGACAAGCGTACCCGGGTATGACGAAACTCAAGAGCGAGGAAATGGTAAAATTAGGCAATACGCTGCCGGTCGTTAGCGGTGGATTCAATGTCAATTGGTTTGTGGGCGGCGAGCAATGGGGAAAAATCGATATGGCGGCTAACTTTACCTACAGCGTAGGCAATGATGTAGTGAACATGACGGCATTGGATTTCTCTACCATCAATTCCTCTACCAAGAACCGAAATCTGCTCGCCATATATGGTTACGGCAAGCGCTATTCACTCTTTGACAGCAACGGAGCACGCATCGGCGAGAACGAACACTTGTTCACCGGCACCGTTGTCGCAGGCGAAAACTATACTAGATTGGCGGAACTTGTGGAGGAAGCCAATGCGGGAGCCACCATTGCCAATCCCTACTCCACCAACACCGTACTAACGGATAAGTTTGTTGAGGACGGCTCCTTCCTCCGCCTGGCATCGCTCAATGTGGGCTATTCGCTGCCGGAACGGTGGATTAGCAAGGCGAAGATAACCAACGCGCGTGTCTTCTTTTCGGCGACTAACCTCTTTGTGGCTACCAAGTATAGCGGTGCAGACCCCGAGGTGGACACCCGTTCGGGCATCAACCCGCTGGCAGTAGGAGTCGATTACTCAGCGTTCCCGAAGAGCCGCAGTTTCAATTTCGGTATTAACTTAGCATTCTGATGAATAATAAATAATGACTATATAGTTATGAAAGCAATACATAATAATAGCACTTGGTACTTCGTCTCTTTGTGCCTTATATTGTCTCTTTGTACATCCTGCGAGTCTTTCTTCTCCAACGAGTCTCCGTCTGCTATGGACAGCAAGACAGTATTCTCCTCTCCGGAACTGACGGAGCAGGCAATAAACGGGGCTTATCAGGAGTTAGCCAAAGACAAAGGATATATCAACCGTCTGGGGTGCGGTTACATCGGTTTGAATACCGACTGCGAGTGGTCAGCATGGTCCACCGGCACGGACGACCGTTCTACTACCGTTACCTACTCCTTGACCACGAACAACACCGCTATCTCCAACAAGAACGGCAGCGACAGTTGGAGTTATCTCAATACGGTCATTGAGCGCTGCAACGCTATCATCGATGGCGTTCGTCAATACGGCGACACCACAGACGCCGCCATGCGTTACTATTTGGGCGAAGCCTATTTCCTGCGCTCGTTTGCCTATCTCGAGATGGTAAAGATATGGGGTGATGTACCGGCGCGGTTTGAAGCCATCAGCACAGACCCCGAAAGCGTGTATGCCAAGAAAACGGACCGAAATGTCATCTACGACCACCTGCGCATCGATTTGCAGGAAGCGGCAAGACTGATGCCGTGGTCGAATGATGATGAGGTGCCTCTGACGGCACGGAATAAAGTAGGCAGAGGCAACAAAGCGGCGGCGCTGGCACTGTTGGCGAGAGCCGATTTGATGTACGCCGGCAAAGCCGTTCGTCCCAATACCTTAGAAGACCGGTCAGAATATAGTGTACGCTTCAATTTCGAGGACAACGCGCTACGCAAAGAAATCTTAGAGGAAGTGCTATGGGCATGTGCAGAGGTTATCCGTCATGAGGATAAGTTAGCCTCGGACTACGAGCAGCCCTTCCGCCAAATCTGCTCTGACGAGACGGCTTATGACCAAATGGAGCACCTATGGGCAATACCCTTTGCGGATGGCGCACGCGGGCAAATCATGGGCTTCAACAGCCCTAAGATAGGTTCTACGGATATTGTGAAACTATCCGGCAAGATACCGGGCATAGGAGATGGAGCCAAATCCAATGGGCATATATCTATCACGCCGTACTTGCTCTATCAGTTCGAGAAAGGCGACAAGCGTCGGGATGTAACCTGCGTAGCAGGCACTTGGGCGTATGACGACAAGAATGTAAACGGCATAACCGAGGGGACAAGGGCTTACCAGAAATCCGTAAATCTTAAGAACTACTATCTCGCCAAATACCGCTACGAGTGGATGCGCCGCAACTCCACAGGCGACGATGGTATTGACTTCCCTGTCATTCGCTACGCCGATGTACTACTGATGTTCGCAGAGGCGGCTATCGGCTCCAACACAGGCATCACACCCGACAACAAGACAAACTTGAATCCCTTGGAGCAACTAAATAAAGTACGCCGCCGTGCAGGCTTGGCAGATGCCGATGCGCTCTCTTTCGACCTCATCATGACGGAGCGTGCAAAAGAGTTCACCGGGGAATATATCCGCAAATGGGACCTCATGCGTTGGGGAATACTCAAAGACGAAGTGGAGAAGGCCGAGCGCTTCACCCGTTCCATCATGGAAAACACAGAGAGCATGACCGTTTCCCTGAACGGCAAAGAAGTTACTATCTCTGCCACGATTTGGTATAAGTACCGTCAGGACCCCGCATTGAATGGCGCATGGGTGATGGATAGCATCTATGGTTTGGGCAATGGTGAGACAACCAAACCCGTGTATTTCGACAAGAACAACGGATGGATTGAGAAGAAGAATATCTTTGGTTCGGACGAGAAAGGATGGGATTTCGCCAAGAGCAGTTACCCATTCTACCGCGAAGCGGAGCAACTCAACGCTCGCCAGTATTGGCCCGTCTTCACCCACTACATCACCGCCTCCAACGGCAACCTTTGGAATAACTACGGATATTAGAGTTGAGAGTTTAGAGTTTAGAGTTTAATAGGTGCGAACAGCCACTAAAAACACTCCGATTCAATACGAGTCGGAGTGTTTTTATGATTACAAATGTAAATATTTACATTTGTATGCCGAGGGCGTTGTAACGGACACCGTTCTTATAGATGACCACTTGCCCGTTCTCAATCACTTTCATCGCTTTGGGTGCAGCCACCGTTTCCTTCAATCCGGTTTCCCCGGGTTCGTTTGGATTCTCAGGTTTATCCGTGTACATCACAGCCGCAATGAAGCAAACTTGCTTACCGCCAAAGAGGAAAGTGAACTCGTTCTTCGGAGTAGCCAAATGTTTCTCAATGCGTGTCGGGTTGGCATAGTCTTTGAGACTGAAAACCGTGTCCCTGACACTCTCGCCGTCAAACTCTTTGAGTGAGCCGACCTCTGCGTCATCATTGGTAACAGCGAGGAATACGACATCCGTTGCATACAAGTCTTGCGGTAAGGTTACCGTAATCTCCACGCCGTTGGAGTTCTTGAGGGACTTATAGGAAACACCTTTATATGAAAGGGCGCTTCCCCCTGACCAGTTCTTAGCAGTGTCGCCGGTCATAGCGATAGTCCACTCCTCTGCGGCACAACCGGCAGCACCGGTAATCGAGTTGACTTTAGTAGCCTCAGCACCATCTGCGCCCATCTGCCAAGAGAGGATAGCCGTAGGTTTGGGCGCCTCCGGAGCCACGTTGGAATAGGTAACCACGGCTATGAAGCACACCTGTTTATTCTTGAAAGTGAAGGTAAACTTGCCGGTGGGAGTCTCCAACTCTTTGGCAATATAAGTGGGGTGGTCATAGTCCTTGAGGCTCTCTACAGAGTCTTTGCATGCCACGCCGTCCACCTCTGTTAGCACACCCTTTGCCGTAGAGTCGTTGGTAACGGCATAGAACTCAATCTTGGAAGCATAGAGACCTTCGGGAAGGGTGATGGTGTTCTGGGCTCCGTTGGAGTTCTTCAGGGTCATCACGGAATCGCCGTTCAGGAAGATCTTTCCGTTGCCGGCATTCCATTGCTTGTCGGTGTTGCCGGTGATAGCAATCGTCCATCCCTCTGCGGCACAACCGGCAGCACCAGTGATGGAATTAGCAGCCGTTGCTTCATAGCCGTTCTCACCCATTTGCCATGAGAGAACAGCAGTGTCTGCCCATACGCCTGCACTCAGCAGGGTCGCAAGAGCCAAAGTAAAAAACTTTCTCATAATAATTAGAATTTGAGTTAATAAATAGATTTATTATTGCAGTAATTGTCCTTGCATATTGTACATTTGCCCGTTGTACATCAGGATGAGTTGTCCATCCCGAAGCACTTTTTTACAAGGCACCCGCTCCCCGTGCACATTTCGGATTCCTTGCCCCTCCCGTCGTGCGCAATACAGTCGGATGGTCATACTGGTCTGGCGACCGGATATACGGAAAGGAAGGCTGTCTTTCGCGGGCGCGGTAGTCATGTCGATAAAATAGGTAACCCATTGGCTGTCTCCTTCATCGGTACGCGGGAATAGATACTTTGTAGCGGGATAGGTAACGCCGTTCCACAGGCTCAGATACGAATCTTCATCGCCGTAGTTGCAATACCCTCGGATTTCCGCCGTGGTTACCTGCAGGTCCTGCGGGATAGCAATCGTATAGGTTACATCTGCAGAATAGCGGATGGTGTTTTGTTTCGCAGATGAGTAGGTTACCCCTCCGTCATTGGAGATAGAGAAGGCATTGGTGAAAGCATAGGTTACATCGGTGGGCGTCGCCACGCAGGTCTCCGCCGAGAGCATATATTCGCCTGCCGCATGCGATTGGTAGCGTGCTTTCCATGCAGGGTACTCCGCCTCTATCACATGCTGACACCACGAGCCTATATACTGGTAGTTGGCGCGGTTGGTAGCCATTAGGCAGGTATAGATGGGACAGCCTTTGGCATCGGTCGTCATAGGCGTACCGTCATAGTTATAGAGGAAGCGGTAATACATCTGTTGGAGCGTATCTTTGTAGATAGCGTAGATAGGCTGGTATGCCTTCTTGGGGTCATAAGATGCACGCGCTATTTCCTCTTCGGTATAGGTATAGGTAGTGCCCTTCCATGTATAACTACACTTCTTGTTGCGGGCTTTGAGTTTGGCAAAGAAATGCTCGTAGATGGTCTTTCCGCTCTTTCCGCCTATCTGGATAAACCGTCCCCATAGATGCGTACCCTCTTGCGGAACGATACGGCGGTCGGGTTCTCCCTCCGCATTGGTATAGTCCTCCACGGTATGGTCCGCTATCTTATGCGTATCCAGCCATGTTACGGCAGCGGTGATGCGTTCTTTGAGTAGATCGGAGGGGTCATCAATAGACATCAGGAAGGAGAGCATGTTTGCAGACTCATAGCCGCTGACGGAGGGCAGTTCATGCGGGCGTCCCTCCATCGGCAGATAGGGAGCCACCGTGTCATGCTGGGCGCACCATGCGGCATAAACACCATTATCGTCTATCTGGCAATCCAGAATACACTGCAATCCCCTATCGAAAGCCGACCGGCACTGCGTGCGGGTAGCAGCATCCGTAAGGTTGGCAAAATCACCTGTGTTACCATACACTTCCCTCAGCAGACGCATGACATTGGTCATCAAATCGTCATTGAAAGTGATATAGTCTTGGTAACTATAATTGCCCGAGAGAGGCCAATACTGACTCCACCCGCCACAACCTTTCTGCGCCTCAAGAATCATTTGTATGCCGTCGAGTGCTGCATTACGGTACTTCGCAATCCCCGTAGCCTTGTAAAGTTTGGCGAGGAAACGAATCTCTTGGGTCGTTGCCAAATTGTCCAAACAGGAATGTGTATTTTTCTCTGAGAGCAGGCGTTTGTATTCAGCATTGGAGAGTTTATGCAACTGGTCATTCTTCATCCATCCGCCGTTGTTCTTCTGCACCGCGATGACCACATCGCCTATCTGCTGTGCTTCTTCAGAGGCATACCACTCCACCGGCATACCCCCTGCGCACACCTCCAACCAAGAGAGGTCGGAGACTGCGGCAGTAAGGAACGAAGGAACGATGTACAAAGTACAAAGGAGTGTGATAACTATTCGTTTCATAATAACTTAAAACTCTAAAGCCTAAAAATGCGATGGTGCGGCTCCCGACTTGTCGGGATAACACTTCCGACCGCACCTCCTTGATAGAGCTCAACCCTCAACATAAACTCGTATGACTACGCAACACTGCGAGCCGGTAAAGGTAATGGACAACGGCTCATTGCTTATATGTAACGACTCAATGACATGAGTTGTATAGACCGGATTATAGCCTTTGGCGGGATAGACATAATGGCAGGGTTGCCCGTTCACTTCAGAAAGGACAGCATCATGCTCGCTGTTGCTAAACCCGTGCACCACTACGCGCACCACCTGTTTCCCATCGGGGATGGCGATGGTGTGCGTGATAGGGTTCATTTTGATAGTCCCCAACCGCGCGGCGGGATAGTCCTTGCCTTTGCTGTTCGAGAGCATGTCGGGCGTTACCGTAATCTGTTGCCATCCCTTGGCAGCCGCCTCTGCGGCTCCCTCCACGCGCTCTTTCCATACGGGATACTCGCCATAAATAACCTCCCAACACCAGTTACCTAAGAACTGATACTTGGCTCGGTTGGCTGCCATCAATGAGGTGCGTTGCGGCACGCCCTGCCAGTCCACTATCGGCGGAGTGTCCTCATAATGATACAGATAGCGATAGTAAAGGTTCTGCAGCGTGTCCTTATAGATGGCATAAACAGGTTGGTAGGCTTTGGATGGGTCGTAAGACTCACGAGCATTGTCCGCTTCCATGTATGTATATTCTTTGCCTTGATAGACCACCTTGCGCGTCTTATTTCGTGCTTCTAAGTGTTTGATAAACAACTTCTGTGTTTTCTTGGCAGTCTTGCCTCCTAACTGCATGAAGCGTCCCCAGAGGGCATTGCCCGGCTGGTCCACTATGCGTCGGTCATCCTCACCTCGGTCGTTGGTATAACGCTCGATGGCTTTGTTCTCGAGTTTGTGAGTGTCTAACCATGCCACCGCAGCCTCAATAGCAGCCTGTACCTCCTCCGACGGGTTTTCTATCGACATAAGAAACTCCAGCAGTGCCGCCGACTCCGAGCCACAGAAAGTGGGCAACTCATGCGGGCGCCCTTCAGCCGGCAAGAAGGTAACCGTATCGTGCTGTGCGCACCAAACGGAGGGTACCCCTTCATCGTCAATCTGACAGCGAAGGATACATGCAATACCGCGGTCGAATGCTGCGCGGCAACGCGCGCGGGTAGCAGCGTCCGCTATGTCTTGAAAATCGCCTTCGTTCGTATACACATCGCGCAAGAGCAGCATGACATTGGTCATCAGGTCGTCATTGAAGGTGATATAGTCTTGATAACTGCCTTTCCCCGACAAGGGCCAATATTGGCTCCACCCCCCACTTCCTTTCTGTGCCGCGAGTATCATCTCCAATCCGCGAAGAAAAGAAGTGCGATAACGCTCATCTTTGTTATACCGATAGACATGCGCCAGAAACCGCATCTCTTGGGTGGTGGCATAGTTGTCGAGACACGAATGGTCTTTTTTCTTGCGCATGAGGTCCATCATCTCCTCCTCAGTCAGTTTGTGCATTTGGCTGTTCTTCATCCATCCGCCGTTGGTCTTCTGCACCACCATCACTACCTCTGCTATCGACCGCGCCTCGTCAGAGGCGTACCACTCCTCGGGCATCTTACCCGAGCATATATGCCCCCATTTCTGCTGTTCCAATGGCTTAGGCTTCGCAGCCCATAAGGACCACGAAGCCATAATAGCCATCAGCAATAAAACCAATCTTCTCATTATAACTGTTTTCCAATGATAGTATATGTCTTGCCGTCTCGGAGAATCAGCAACTGACCATCCTTCAATATTTTTGTACATTGTACATGGTCTTCTGCATTCTCCATGCTTGTTGCCGTAGAGTTATAAGTAACAGAGGCACTTGCGGCGCCGAGACCACCGAAGCGGTTGGCTGCCTTCACTGTGTACTGCCCCGACTCGGTAAGCGAATAAGTGGTAGCCGTCGTCTGGGCTAAGAACTTACCGTCTTTGAGCACTACATAGAGCATCGCATCCTCTACGGCATCCCATGCAATAACCGTGCTGTTCAGCGTCACGTTTGCCGGAGCGGCTACCTGTGCCGCCATCGCCGCTGCGTCCCATGCGTCGGTGCCGCCGAGTACATTGCGTACCGTGAAAGCGGCTGCCTCTTCGTCAGTCAAGACCGGTGTATAACTGTTGGTAGAATTGGGCGAGTTAGTGCGTCCCGACAGTTCCACCACTGCACCATTGCCATCGCGCGAGTCGTACTCATAGAAATGAGTCGGCAGGGTACTCATTTTGGTCCAACCGGCTGCGGCAGGCAGTACCTCCATCGTGGTGTGCAGGAAGTTAGCACGCGGTTCGTTCTGCCACGGACGACCTAAGTGGTACGACCCGTCGATTACTGCGGTTGCCCCTTCCATACGCTTGATGGTACAATGGTCGAACACATATCCCCAACGCTGAGAAGCGTTGGTAGAAGGCGCTGCTACCACATTTCCATCGCGGTTCTCCAATACGAGATTGGTATGATAATAGTAGTTATCGCCTGCCCCGCAGATAAAATCCACCGTACCATGAATGTCGCAGTCCTCGAAGTAAGCACGATGACCGGTCACTTGGGTGTCTTGGTTGGAGAGCATGCGTACATTCTTCATAATCGTCTTGTCGCCGCCATAGATAGCCACCGCCACGCCTTTGAGAACATCCAGACCGTAGTCATAGTCGTTGCGGACGGTCAGGTCCTGGAGGTAGAAACCAGTATGGTCACGCAGGTTGAGGACCGGATTGCTGATACCATCGGTCTCGCCATGGATGATAACGCCGTCACGACTCTCACCGATAAGCGATACATTGTAGCACTTGAGTTGTACCAGCGATTTGCCGGTGCCTACCTCCGTACCCAGGTTGTACTCACCATTCTTGATGAAGATGGTCTTGCGAGCGGCTGTAGCCGAAGTGTTGGATGCATTAACCTCGGTGAAGGCGTCCGTCAGTTCTTCGACAGTGCTTACTACATAGTCGTACACCGCCATGTTCACAGCCTCTTTGGCAGGTATATTCACCGCCACTTCGATATCCGTCGTCGTAGCGTTGCTATAGATGTCTTGAACGGCACCGGCAGCGATGGTCAGCGTGTTATTCGAAGCGTACTTCAAGTCCCATGCCGTGAAGTAGAGCGTAGCAGCCCCGCCCTGAGCCGTTACTGTATTGTCGCCAATAGTAGCGGTTACATCGTTGGCTATCACGCGGTCGAAGGTCAGCGCCACCACTGCATCGTTGTCGTTGATGGTAATGCTCTCTGCCGTCTTCACGGGCGCGGTATTCGGAGCCTCATGGGTAGTGGTCAGTTGGAACCAACCCAAGGGTTGGCCGGTGCGTTGCGAGAAAGAGAACGCAATCGGGGTACCCGCCTGATGCTCTTCGATATTGACCACGAGGTCATACGGACTACCCTCCGTTGAGTGCCAGCAGTTGTTTTTGGTCGGGATATAGGTAGTAGCCCCCTCGGAGGAAACGGAGACTAAATGATCTACCGTGCGATTGGCGTAGTTATTGCTGAAATCTTTGATAATAAACTGCTTCACTACTACATCGGCAGGAACAGTAAGTGTATAGTCTTTGCCATTCAGTTTGAATTTACCGTCCTGCCCTCCGTCCAGACTGGTGGTAGTCAGCGTATAAACACCATTCGTCCAAACGCCGTTTGCCAGCGTGCCTTCTCCGTTCTTGATCGTAGCGGTCTCTTCCTCGCCCGTAGCGGCATACACATGAACGCCCTCGATGATAAGCGTAGAGGCAAAATCCTCGCCGGAAGAGAGGGTGTAGGTCACATTCGTGCCATTCACCACACTCGTTACTGTAGCCGATGCGCCGCTGTTGAACTTAGCGCTCACGACAGGTACGGCAGTATAGATATTCCCGCTGAGGGTATAACTTTTCCCATTATCTTTGATAGCGGACAGCAGAGCGGATGACACCGCCTCGTTGTCTATCGTCACGCTGCCAAGAGCCAGCACTGCCAATGGGTCATAGTCAGCGCGTTTGGTGAAACGGAGGTTGATATAGTTAAACAGATAACCGGTGCCCTCCGATATAAAATCCAGATGAACAGACTTGAAACCTTTCTTCACCGGTGTAGCGATCTCGAAGGCCTGGTTATTGCCGTTTCCCGATGGACCGGCGAAAGTTTCCTGCACCTCCGGCACAGCGGGGTCAGCAGCATCAAAGATTGTTACCTTGATCTGTCCGGCGGAGCTGCGCGAAGGTATATCAGCAACCATATTGAGGAATGCATCTTCGGTGCAATAGAGGTTATAGATAGCGGAAGTGCCGTTTTTTATATAGCCTACATTACCTTTATCCTCTACCCGGCATCCTGTGTAAGTTCCTTTTTTGAGGTCAATAGCAGACTCGCTCGGAATCCGGTCATATTGCGCTGCGCTATGCAAAGCCAAATCACCCCAGTTACCGGCATAGGAGCCCGTCGTGCTCTTTGTTTTGATTTCCAGAGTCAGCGTACCCTCCGGGAGTGTACCCAAATCCATATAATGCTGTGTAGAAAGAGCAAAGCTACTTGTATTCGGTATATTTATGTCATGTGGTGTATAAAGCTCGGTTTCACCGTTCTTGACAGTTACAGACAGCACGGCGGTCAGATCTCTTGCTCCGGTCTTCATCTCCAGCAGGTACCTTTGTTCTGTGCTGTTTGTCAGCGTGAATGTGACTACGGTATTCGCGTGAGTTGACCCCACGTTAGCACCATTGTTCTCCGAGTTGCAGTTTGCTAATACTGCATTACTCCAGTTGATGTACGAACCCAGTTGTGTCGGGATAACAACCGGATCGCCGGCTGCTGCCCATGCCGTCAGCGAGGCGATGCTCATCGCTACGGCGGCTAAGATACATTTAATGTTTTTCATTGTAATATTGTTTTAGTTGTTAATTAGTTGTTTATTCGTTCTTCCTTATACCCAATTCAGCATTAACTCTCTGTTGACTGTCGGTTGACCGTCGGCTGACCGTCGGTATTGACAGCATGAGAATACTATGCGTAGTGGGCTACTATTTCTTGAAATACTTTACTCCGTTGAGGACATAGATGCCGTTTGGCAATGAGTCAAAGATTTCTGCTTTGCCCACATACGCGCCTAATACCGTGTAAATATGGTCGGTGGTCTGCAGTTGGTCTTTCGACTCGATGGTCTCTATGGCGGAAGCAGTATCGGGGTCGCTGATATAGGTCTCTTTCGCCACGCCTGCGGCGGTAGTGATGGTAGCCGTTTGGCGTACATCCGCCGACGAAGCAGCCAGCTCCAGCGTAACCGTGGCAGCCTCTACCTCATAACGATGGGTTGCAGTATTGAAATAACTGAACTGCTCGTATTTCACAGGGAACGTAACCTGTACGCTCTGACCGGCAGGAATCTCCACGCGCTCAAAACCGATGAGTTTCTTGTTCTTCTTGCCGTTCTCGGTTTGACCATTCCAGTTGGCATAGAGTTGCACCACTTCTGCACCGTCTCGGCTACCGGTATTGGTGATTGTAGCGGTGATGTGAATGGTACCATCGGCAGCGATAGAAGCCGGCGCCTGCAAATCGCTATAAGCAAAGGTCGTATAACTCAAACCATATCCGAAGGGGTACAAGGGAGTGGCTGCTTGGCGCTTATGTTTCGCCTTGCCGTAATACATATAGGTGTAGCCCCATGTATCAATGTCGTAGAACATCATACCATGCTGGTCGCGGCGGAAAACAGGGTTCTCTGCCTGCTCATCGGCACGATTCGGCAGTTCGTCAAGGCTGTTGTACCATGTGGAGGTCAGTTTTCCCGACGGGTTAATGTCGCCGTAGAGTGCGTCGCAGATAGCCTGTCCTTGCGCCTGCCCGCCGTACCACGCCTCCATAATAGCAGGAATGCTGTCTTTTGCCCAACGGATGTCTAATGACGAACCGCTCTCAAGCAGCAGTACGGTATTGGGATTAGCGCGCCATAAGGCTTTTAGCATGTCTTCTTGATTGCCGGGCAGGGTGAGCGACCAACGGTCGTGCCCTTCGGTACCCGTGGCATGGTCAGCAGGTTTCTCGTAGTTGGTACCTGTGAGGAAGATGACCACATCGGCGCGTTGTGCCACCGCTACCGCACGGGCTATCTGCTCATCGGTATAACGGTCGTTGACGCTTGCAGTGGGCGAATAGAGATACAGCGGGCCTGCGGTTTCTATTGCGGGAATAGGCTCCTCAACAGGGTTTGCCGGATTGGAGAAGGTGAACGACTTATAGTTACCGCAGTAACTGTTCGAGCCGCTGAACTTCACATATAAAGTGCGCGTGCCATTGACGATGTTCGGGTCTACTTTCGCTTGTACAGTGTCCCACTTGGTCCATCCGCCCGTCACCTTATTGCTGACGGTCAAGAACGGGGTGTTGTCTTTGTTGTCCAAGATGAACGACACTTGCCCGAAACCGTCGGACTTCGCGCCGCATGTCATGACAAAGTCGGTGCAGCCTTGCGTGCCGAAGAAGACATTGTCGTAGCGGAAGATATCGCCAGGGGCGGTGTTCTCAAGATTGCCTGCGCCCATGTCGTTTTTGCTTGCCCCGCGTTTGCTGACTACGGCACTGTCAAACGGCACTGCGGGTATGTCGCAAGAGCGGAACTCATTCTTCGGAATGACGAAGTTGAGTTTAGCGGTAAACGCTTCGAACGGTGTGGTGGTATAGGTCGGTGTGCCGGAGTAGTCGCCGAGCATGATAGCGTCTGCGTAGGGACCAATGAGCGCGACGGATTGCGTGGGGCTCAGCGGCAGCAGGTTATTCTCATTCTTGAGCAACGTCATAGACTCTTGTGCAGCACGGAGCGCCAAGGCTTGGTGTTCCGGGGTCTCCAATGCCGGTACGCCATTGTTCCATGGGCATTGGTCGGGCTCAAACTCACCCAATGCGAAACGGGTCTCCAACATCGGGATAAGGGCATTGTCAATGTCCTCTTCCGTGAGCGTTACATACTGCAGCGGGTCGTTCTCTTGGAAGGAAGCAGAAGTAGCATTGACACCGGCACGCTGATAGACAGACGAGCGGGATTTGAACTCACAGTTCGTATTACATCCTGCCTTGATAGCCAACGCCGTGGAGCGCGCCTCCATCATCTGCTCCTCGTCTGTAGAATTGGTATAGGGGTTGTGTATAGAGGCAAAACTGATACCATCGTCTATCGTTCCTGCAGTATAATCCCCGAAGAAAAGATGCTTGGTAGCACGGTGGATACAAGCAATAGCGGCACAGTCGGAGGTTACATAGCCAGTGAATCCCCATTCTTTGCGCAGTATATCCGTCAGCAGCATCTTGTTCGCCGGGCATGGCAGACCGCCGTGTGCCTCGGTATATCCCTTTTTGTTTGCATCCACCTCCGTGGGGTCAATGGAGAAGGCATTGTAGGCAGCCATGATAGACTTGACATCCGCCTCACGCACCGTAGCCTCGAAAGCCGGCAGGTAATACTCACGCATGTTCTTCTCGTTGGTGAACGAAGTAGTGGACTGACGCCCTGCCTCGTAGTTGTTAGCGGCAAAGTGCTTGGCACAAGCCACTATCTTCAGGTAGTCCGTAGTGCGGGTGCCATCAAAATTAGCACCTTGGAACCCTCGCACGAATGGCACCGCCAGTTCGGCGGTCAAGTAAGGGTCTTCGCCGTAGTTCTCTTCCTCACGCCCCCAACGCGGGTCACGCGCCATGTTGATAGTAGGCGACCAGTAGTTGAGTCCCTTGCCAGTATTCAAATAGTAACGGCGTGCCTCGTCAGAGGTGACGGAGGCACATTCATAGACAAGTTCGCGATCCCATGTAGCAGACATACCTTTGCTCTCGGGGAAGGAAGTCGCTGCCCCTGAACGGGCTACGCCGTGGATCGCCTCGTTCCAATACTGATATGCAGGAAGAATAACCACCGGAGCCAGACCGCCGGTGTCGCGCTTAATCGGCTCGCTGACATTGTTGCCCAACTGGTCCACTTTCTCGCGAAGCGTCAGTTCGTTGCATAGCAGTACTGCCCGCTCATGAAAACTCTTGCCGGTGTCTAACCATGAAAAACGCTGTACTTCCTGTGCCCTCGTCATCGAGACCGCTAATAGAAGCACCATCGAAAAGAAGATTGTTTTTTTCATGTTATCTTTTATGATTTTAATTCCGGTTAAGTTTTGCGCTGCAAAGGTACTGCATTTCACACATAAAGGCGGGCAATTCTTTGCCAAAACGGTCGATTTTTTTGCATAACTGAAAAAAAGTAGTAATTATGCTCAGGCTCCTTCGGCTAAGATACATTTCATTTTTTCATCGTATTATTGTAATTTATTTCCTAATATGTCATAACAGATTCCTCCGCGGCAGATGAGCACGCGCCCGTCGGCTATTTTTTTTACAACCGTATCGCAGTCCGCCTGAGTGTTTCCTATAGAGGAAGGAGCCCCGTTTACCGCCGTCAGGGTCAGTACTTGTCCCGGGGTGGTAGGTATGTCATAGAGATAGGTCTCGGGCAATACGGTAGCGGGTATCTTCGATTCATCCGCCACGATAGGAGCCGGCATCTCATAGGGTTGCATGAGCGGATTGGTGTTGGGTCCGGCAGCCTCCGTCAGTTGCGTTGCTCCCGCTACCTCCAATACATTAGGCAACCGCAGACGGAGGTTTCCTCCGATTGTTGAGCGGATACGCAAGGAGGTTATCTCGCCGTTCTGCCAGATCATCTCCTCAATCTCAAATCCTCCGCGGGTACGCAGTCCGTGTACTTCGCCGTCCGCCCATGCCTGCGGCAGTGCCGGCAGCAGGTGCACAAAACCCGCATGGCTCTGCACCAGCATTTCCGCTATACCTGCGCAGCAGCCGAAATTGCCATCGATTTGGAAGGGAGCATGTGCATCAAACATATTGGCATAGGTACCTCCATCCGGATCATTCATCGTTGCATCGGGCGACATGAGCCTCAGCTGCGTCTTGATAATATTCAGCGCATGGTCTCCGTCCAGCATACGCGCCCATTGGCACACTTTCCATCCCATCGACCATCCGCGTGCTCCGTCTCCTCGACCTATCAGCGATTTGCGTACCGCCTGATATACGGTGTCATTGATATAGGGCGATACCTGATTGCCGGGATAAGCTCCCCAGAGGTGCGAGAGGTGACGGTGAGAGGAGTTCTCACGGTCCCAATCCTCCTGCCACTCCTGAACCTGACCGTATTGACCTATCTTATAAGGAGTGAGGCGTGCTTTGAGTGCATCCAGCGAGTCGGCAAACAGCGGATCCACCCCTAGCGCACGAGCTGCCAACGCGGTATTTCTGAGCAGATCATAGACCATCTGGTTGTCCATTGCAACTCCGCTAAAGAGAGCGATTTTCATAGTCTTGCCGTTATCATCCGTATAGGATCCGATGCCCGGATTGTTCTCCGGCGAGTTTGAGGGACAAACGACCATATAATGTGTATTCGGATCCTCCACTAAGAAATCCTGATAGAACTGCGCTGCTCCCTTCATTACGGGATAGACCTCCGTTAGATAAGCTTTGTCACCTGTAAACAGATACTTTTCCCAGAGATGTGAGCAGAACCATGCATTACAGGTAGGCCATACTCCTACCGCCCCGTTATCCACCGCTCCTGTGGTACGCCAGATGTCTGTATTATGATGGAGCGTCCATCCGCGTGCGCCGTACATCTGCTGCGCCGTAACCGCACCCGTCCGGGAGACATCCTTCACCATCTCAACAAAGGGCTCGTGGCACTCGGTAAGGTTCGTTACCTCGGCAGGCCAGTAGTTCATCTCCACATTGATATTCGTCGTATATTTGGAATCCCATGCCGGATACTGGCGTGCCTCGGGATTCCAGATTCCTTGCAGATTGGCAGGCTGTGTACCAGGTTGCGAGGAAGATATAAGCAAGTATCGCCCGAACTGGAAATAGTTAGATACCAGTCCCGGGTCGGAACTGACGGTAGAGAACTCACGGATACGGTCCTTGGTAGTTTTCTGCTCCTGCAAGTCGTTATGCCCCAGATCAAGCGAGACGCGGTTGAAATACTGCTGATAGGCAGCGGTATGGTCGGCGAGGGTGGCAGCATAGCTCTTGTTCTTAGCAAGATAAGTATTCATATAGTTCAGCGCGCGTGCATCCGCATCACCCGACACATCGTTGTATGATACAAAATTGGTAGCCGAAGAGATCACCACCGTAGCAGCATCGGCATTGCTGACCACAATGGAAGGAGCGGCACTCTGCGACGCCACGAGATTACCCATCTGCACCTCCTCCGTAGCCGTTTTCTGCGTACCGCCTTCATTAATGACCTTGATGTAGGTATGGCAATTCAGCAGATTGCTGACACCTTCGGTAGTACTCCGCGCCGGTACCAGAGAAGCATGAATCATCCCTTCTTCGGTGAGCGTATTCTGTCCAAGCGAGGTGATATTTGTTTTCACCGGCGCTGCATAACAGAGATTGAAATTCAGACGTCCGGGCTGCGATGCTTCCAGACGGATGACAGTAACATTATCCGCGAACGAGCAGAACACGGTACGCGTATAAGTAACACTGTCTATGATATACGATGTTACTGCAGTAGCATTATTCATATCGAGCGAGCGCACATAAGCTTGTGCGTCGCGGGCGGTAAGGGCAGTTCCTGCCGGTACTTGTCCGCTCTCTTCGTCGTCATAACGATGTCCCGGGAAGCCTAACAACAGGCATCCCGCCGCTTTATAGGAAGCCCCGTTGCTGGTAGTAGAGTTCCAGTTAGCAAGCGCCAGACGCTGTCCGGCTTCGTATTGTCCGGATAAGATCAGCGACTGGACGTTACTCAGCACTGAGCTGGCGTTTGGGTTATGGTTGCTGTTAGGCGAGCAGTCCCAGAAAGTGTCCTCATTGAGTTGCACCGTATCTTTCGCCACGGATCCAGCTACCATCGCGCCGAGACGTCCGTTACCCAACGGCAGTTCTTCCTCCCATGCCGTAGCCGGAGCATGATACCAAAGCCGGTTGGTACTCTCCAGAACAGGGGACGGTATAGGACGGACATCCGAGGTAGTAAAATGCAGTACTATCGGCTGTGTATAACTATTGCCGGAGAGATCGCTGATTACGCCACTGGCTGTCGTGAATATATACGGGGTTGTCAAATCCAGGCTATCGTACGCAAAGGAGAGTTTGTTATCCTTGATCAGAGGCTCTACGGACAGAGACTGCGAAGTGAGCGTATTAGTCAGTATACCTGCCGAACCAGCGGTCAGTTGGATTTTCTCATTAAACCAGAGCGCTATTTTCCCTGTAGGCGTGACACGCGACGCATTATCCACAGGATCGGTATAGAGCAGTTGCGGCGCCTCATGATCATCCGCGAGGACGGTAACATATTTGAGATTATAGTTGGTATGCGTGGCATTGGTAGCATTACTCTGCACCAACACGCGGACGATGACCTGCGCCTTATTATCCGCGTTCAGTGCATATTCGGCATCATTGAACTTTTTCCAGTGATCGCCGCAGGTGTAATCCCCCAGCCGGCTCCAAGTAGCACCGCCGTCGGATGAGCAGACCACGCCGAAGGTAGCCGAGACACTCTGCCCGTCGCTGATAGCGAACGCGAGTTTGACATTGCTTAGACCCACGGTAGGAAACGCCATCTCGAAATACTCGGCATGCTTGCTACCATCCGCATAATCCGCCGGATCAGTAAAGACGGCATTGTCCTTGGTGTTCATACGAAGGATGTATGCGATATCGCTGAGTTTGGTCTCCCATTTATGGGAGGTTTTGAGCGTTACATGGCAATCTTCGCCCGATATTGTATATTCATTCGGACGAAAGAAAGGTTGTTCATTGCTCCAATAGCGGTTAGAGATAGCACTCCAGACCGTTGAGTCCGGCGTATAGACTGCGGTGACACCGTTTTTCTCAACCGAGTAGCCCGTAGAGAAATACCATTTTGCAGCAGCCGACTGCCCAGCAGAAACATAGGAAGCACTGAGGATGAGAACCATAGTGCAGAAAAAGAGGTGATGCGTTTTCTTCATAACAAATGTGGTATTAAATTTTGCGGTGTAAAGGTACTGCATTTCACGCATAAAGGCGGGCAATTCTTTGCCAAAACGGTAGATTTATTTGCAAAACTGAAAAAAAAGTAGTAACTTTGCGCAGGAATTGCAATTTTTACACCTATGAAAGCCCATTTCCTATATTGGATACTTCTTTTCTGTACCCTATACATGGTACCATTCTCCCTCTCTGCTCAGGACTACTCGCTGCGATTCTACGACGATAGTGATGGTATGAGCCATTGGCGTACCACGCGCACTATGCAGGATAGTACGGGAATGATGTGGATAGCCACCTATAACGGTCTTAACCGCTTCGATGGTTACCGCTTCGTTGCCTTCAAGGTGCAGGACGATGATGGTCTGTCGCTGTCCAGCGACCGCATCCGCCGCATCGAACTGACAGAGGATAATAATATATTGTGCCTTATCGAGGACAGCGTATTGCTGTTCAACACCCATACCTGCCGTTTCGAAACACTTCCCGAAGCGGAAGAGCAAGCGGCATTGGGCAGGATGCAGATGCGGCGCAATCCCGACCTATGGCGAGAGAAAGAAATCTACAGCACACTGGGGAACTTGCGGCTGAAAAATATCCGTCGAGACTATGAAGACCGACAAGGTAACCACTGGTTGATAGACGACCATGGTTTTTATATCGCAACGCCCATAGTGCCCCGCGGCACGCGCATCAACCACGAGGAAGTGCGCGCCATGCAGCGATTGCGCAACGGGCATGTGTTAGTCTCCATCCGAGGCACGAAGCAGTTAGCAGTATATGATAGCACCCTCCACTTAACGGGATATGTTATGCCCAACGGCAGCATTAGCAAACAGCCCAAGCCTTTCGGAGCACAAGTCTATTGCATCTATGAAAGCCGAGACGGCAGGTTATGGATGGGATGCAAGCCCGGCGGGCTGATAGAAGTACAAAGGAACGGTGTTTCCTATACGAAGAAGCATTCGGAGGTACGCAATGTGTATGACATCACGGAGGATAAGAACGGTGTGATTTGGGCAGGCTCTTTCGGCTTTGGGTTATGGAGAATGCAAGAAAACGGTTTTGAGCAGATTGCCGGCACGGAAGACATGCGTATCCGCCAACTGCTCATTACCGATGACAACACCCTCTTGGCCGCCACCGCGAGCGGACTGCTGGTCGTTAACTGCGAGACCGGCAACATCGAAGCGATACATCGGCGCGAAGGAGGCAGAGAGACCTCCCTCAGCAGCAACGCACTGATGTGCCTCACCCTCTTTAACGGCAGTCTATACATAGGCACCGAGGGCGGCGGCGTGAACCGACTCATCGGTAACAACTGGCACACGAAAGAACCCCGCTTTGAGCACTTCAACGAAGAAAACGGACTCAACAGTGATATCGTACACGATTTTATGCCGTGGAGCGAGAAAGAGTTGCTCATCCAATGCAACAACGCACTTTCTATCCTTAATATAGAAGAAGGGACCATCGTCAATTTCGGCAAGTCTTTCTTCCATACCGCACAGAATACGCAATTCAAAATGGGCGAAGTGAGCCCCGTGGACTTAGGGGAAGGACGAGTGCTCATCGCGCCCCACGATGGCATTATGCTATTGGACAAGCAGACGCTCCGTCCGGAGAGAGAGCCGATTCATATCGTACTGAGTGCTATTGCGTTAGAGGGGAAGAACTACTATAATGTGGACCATCTGAATCACCTTACTTTGGCGTCTAATGAGCGGAGTATCGGCATTCGCTTTGCCGCACTCGACTACCGCGGAACAGAGGACATACGCTACCAAACGCGTTTCTATCCCGCCGGCAAGAAAAACGCACCATGGAATGTACCTACCGAATTGAGTTCCATCTTTGTGCAGGATATCCACCCGGGCGAGTATATCTTTGAAGTGCGCTCCACCAACGCGCTCGGGCAATGGCAGAATAATACGCGCCAACTTTCCATCACGGTTACGCCGACATTCTTAGAGAGCCGCACCGGACGCGCACTCCAAATAGGATTCCTGCTATTGGTAACCATCGTAATCACCCTGCTCATCGTCCGCAACCGTGCCACTCGCCGCGAGCGGGAAGAGACCTTAGCCGCTTATTTAGAATTGCAAGAGCGTATCTCCGTCAAGGAACAAAGAGCAAAGAGCCGGGAACAAGGGACACAGCCGCTACCCGTACCCGAGATTTTAGCCCCGGGAAGGTTGAGCAAAGACGAGGAGTTTATCAATACGCTGCATAAGTTCCTGGAAGAAAACATGGACAATAGCGAATTGGTGATTGACGATTTGGCAAGCCATGTCTATATGAGCCGCTCGTCGCTCAACCGCAAGATGCACGAACTCTTCAACCTTTCTGCCAAGGATTTTATCCAAAAAGCGCGTATCAAGCATGCCTGCCAACTGATTAAGAATACCGATATGACTACAAAAGAGGTCGCCTTTGCGTGCGGCTTCAGCGACCCCAAATACTTTGCCAAGTGTTTCAAATCCGAAATGGGCAAGACGCCTACGGAATACCGCTCGGCGGAATAATCAGCGCTTGCTCTTTTCCCTCCACATCGTGGTGATTTGTTCCAGCGTCTTGCCTTTGGTCTCCGGCACCAAACGCCACACAAACCACGCCGCTATGACGCACACTACGCCATAGAGGATATAAACCATCGCGTGGCTGTAGTTGTAGAGCGGCACAAAGGTGGAGGAAACCACGAAATTGCTAATCCACTGGAACGCTACCGCTATCGCCGTCGCTTGCGAGCGGATGGTATTGGGGAACAACTCCGACATATAGACCCAGCATATCGGTCCCCAACTGAACATGAACGACGCGCTGTAGAGCAGTATGCTCACTACGGCTACCCACCCGGGCAGGGTCGTGATGTTGGTCAGCGCCACGCCGAAAGCACCTGCTGCCATCAGTATCGAACCGACAATCAGAAGCGGCTTACGCCCTAATTTCTCCACCGTGAGGATAGCCAACAGCGTGAAACTGATATTTACGATACCCATGATAACCGTAAATATCATCGGGTTACCGACACCTATCGACTCAAAGATACGCGGGGCGAAATACAGCACGGCATTGATACCTACTATCTGCTGGAAAACACTCAACATGATCCCCACAAAGATGACGAGCCATCCAAAAGCGAAGAGCGGCTCGCGGGTTTCTGTTGCCGTCTCGTGTATCTCACGCACGATAGCGCGGGCTTGCTCTTCCGGCTGCAGTTTGGCTAATACCGCTACTGCTTTTTCGTCCTTACCCCGGAGCGCCAGATAGCGCGGCGACTCGGGAACGAACAGGATGAGCAACGCAAAAGCGGCTGCCGGAACGCACTCGCTCACGAACATCATACGCCAGCCTACCTGCTGCGTCCACTCGACCACCGCAGGGTCGTTTACATGCGCACGGATAATCAGGTAATTGACGAAATAGACCACCAACTGACCAAAGATAATCGCAAACTGGTTCCAAGACACAAGCGCACCGCGTTGGTTCGCAGGCGCAATCTCCGCAATATACATCGGGCAGATAGCCGAAGCCAATCCGACACCGATACCGCCGAGGATACGATAGCAGTTAAAAACTATCAGAAGCGTTTTCGTAGGCTCTGCATAGGGCAGAATACCCGTTTCCGGCGCATACGAACCCCATGCCGAGAGGAAGAAAAGCACCCCCGCGATGAAGAGCGACCGCTTGCGCCCTAACCGTTGCGAGAGCAGGCTGGAAAGGAAAGCACCGATGATACATCCGATGAGCGCACTGCTGGTGGTGAAACCATGCCAGAAATCCGTGTAGTCAAAGTCCTTCGCGGAATCGAAGAACTGCTCTAATCCCTTTTCGGCACCGGAGATGACTGCTGTATCGTAGCCGAACAGCAGTCCTCCGATGACAGCCACCAACACGATGGCGAAGAGGTTGAGTTTATAACGGAACATTATGACAATTTACTATTTGACAATTTACTATTTGACAATTTACTATTTATTTGGCATAGAGGGCTACAATAGCCTCGTAGAGTTCCTGCTTGCCGCTGGTCTGAGCGGGCTCGCCTACGGTCTTGCCGTACGCATAAACCTGCTCAAGGGTCAGTTTGCCGTCCTCGAAGTCCTTACCTAAACCCTTATCGAAAGAAGCATAGCGCTCTTTCAGCATGGCGGGGATGGGGCTGTTCTCCATAATCTCCACCGCATTCAGCAACGCGCGAGCGCAGGCGTCCATACCGCTGATATGGGCGATGAAGATGTCCTCCAAGTCGGTGGAGTTACGACGAGTCTTGGCATCGAAGTTCGTACCACCCGTACCCAAACCGCCGTTACGAACAATCTGCATCCAGGCTTGCGTGAGTTCGAAATTATCAATCGGGAATTGGTCGGTGTCCCATCCGTTTTGTGCATCACCGCGGTTGGCGTCAATCGAACCGAGCATGCCCGCATCTACGGCGCAAGCCAGTTCGTGCTCGAAGGTATGACCTGCCAACGTAGCGTGGTTCACCTCAATATTGACCTTGAAGTCCTTGTCCAATCCATGGGCTTTCAGGAAACCGATAACGGTCTCGGTATCCACATCGTATTGGTGTTTGGACGGCTCCATCGGCTTGGGCTCAATGAGGAAAGTACCTTGGAATCCCTTAGAACGAGCATAGTCTCGCGCCATACGGAGCATAGTAGCCATGTGCTCTTTCTCGCGCTTCTGGTCAGTGTTGAGAAGCGACATATAGCCCTCACGACCGCCCCAGAACACATAGTTCTCAGCACCGAGTTTGATACCGGCGTCAATGGCGTTCTTTATCTGCACGATAGCACGCGCCACCACATCAAAATCGGGGTTGGTGCTGGCACCATTCATGTAACGCGCATGCCCAAAGACATTGGCTGTGGACCAGAGGAGTTTGATACCCGTCTCATCCATCTTCTCTTTCAGATAATCGGTGATAGCAGCGAGGTTGGCTTCGTATTCTTCTACCGACGCACCTTCGGAAACAAGGTCCACATCGTGGAAGCAGAAATAGGGAACACCCAGTTTCTGCATGATTTCGAAGCCTGCATCCGCCTTCTGCTTGGCAATAGTTACCGCATCGCTGCCTTCATTCCAAGGGAATTTCTTCGTTCCGCCGCCGAACTGGTCGGCTCCTTCTGCGCAGAGGGTGTGCCACCACGCCATTGCGAAACGCATCCAGTCTTTCATTGTCTTACCTGCCACTACGCGCTCTGCGTCATAGTAGTGAAACGCCATCGGGTTCTTCGAATCCGGTCCTTCATAGGCAATCTTGCCTATCTGAGGAAAATACTCTTTCATGATTGCTATAAATTTAATAAGGTAAATTTTGTACTAATTTTTAGTGGTTAGTGGTTAGTGGTTAGTGGTTAGAGCAGCAACGCATTTATAATTCTTATCTTCGCTACGCTCCGCATGGGCGCTCATAATTCTTATCTTCGCTACGCTCCGAACGATTTTTTCATAACTCATAATTATCCAACGCTTTCTTCCACCGTTCATACGCCTTTTGATACTCATCCTGATGGTTGGGGCGAATGGTCTCCAGTGTCTGCAAGGTTTGGAAGGCTTCTTCGGGGGTCTTGTATATCCCTGCACCGATGCCTGCACCTTTGGCGGCACCCGCAGCGCCGTCAGTATCGTGCAGCAGGATGGTAGCACCGCTCACCCCCGCAAGCGTCTCGCGGAAAATCGGAGATAGGAACATATTGGCATTGCCCGCATGGATAGTGGAAATATGCAGCCCCATCCGTTGCATAATCTCAATGCCGTACATGAACGAGAAGACGATTCCCTCCTGCGCTGCTCTGAGCAGGTGCGCACGACTATGCTGGGTGAAACTCAGCCCGTGGATAGAGCAGCCTCGCTCCTCGTTGCACAGCATACGCTCCGCACCGTTCCCGAACGGCAAGATACTGAGTCCTGCACAGCCGATAGGCGCTTTCGCCGCCTCTTCGTTCATCTGCGCATAGGTCAAATCGGGCGCCACATGGTGGTGCATCCACGAGTTCAAGATACCCGTTCCGTTGATACACAGCAGCACACCTAACCGCGGGTCAGAGGGGCTGTAGTTGACATGTGCAAAAGGATTCACGCGCGATAGCGGGTCGTTGGCTACTTGGTCTATCACGCCGTACACTACACCCGAGGTGCCTGCCGTAGATGCAATCTCGCCGGCATGCAACACTCCCAGCGAGAGCGCATTATTCGGCTGGTCGCCGGCGCGGTAGGAAACGGGAATGCCGGCAGGGATACCTAAGCGTTCCGCCGCTTCTTGGGTTACGGTACCTTGAATGCCGAAAGTCGGCTTCGTCTCGCATAGCAACGAGGAATCAATGCCGAAGTGCTCCAACAACCTATACGCGGGCGTGCCTTCCTTGAAATCCCAGAGGATACCTTCACTCAGACCGCTGATAGTCGTTACCGCCTCACCGGTAAGGCGCATGGCGATATAGTCGCCGGGGAGCATAATCTTGTCGATACGGGCATAGAGTTCCGGCTCATTTTGCTTCACCCATGCCAGTTTGGCGGCGGTGAAGTTACCGGGCGAGTTGAGGTAATGCGTCCGGCAATACTCCTCTCCCAACGCACGATAAGCCTCCTCGCCGTAGGGAACGGCACGGCTGTCGCACCAGATGATAGCAGGACGCAACACCTGTTGATTCTTATCCACGCAAACAAGACCGTGCATCTGGTAACTGATACCGATGGCGGTTATCTCGCTTGCCACGGAGCACTTTCCAACCGCCTCTTTGAAGGCTGCTTGTGCGTATTCCCACCATTTCTCAGGGTCTTGCTCTGCCCAACCTGCTTGATGGGAGAGGATAGGTGCCTCTTGTTTGGGGTAAAAAGCCGATGCAATGCATTGACCACTCTCTGCCTCTACGAGCGAGGCTTTCACGGACGAACTGCCGATGTCGAAACCTAATAGAATCATGGCATTGATTGTTTTGCGGTACAAAGGTACTAAAAAGGAACAACATACGCAAGCCCGTATTTGTTTATTCTTTATTCTTCCACCTTTTTGGTGAAAAATTGCTCATAAGAACCAAGACTGATTAGCACCGTCCATTCGATACTAATCAGTCTTGGTTCTTGGCTCTTTGTTCTTGGTTCCCTGCTTCAACCCTCACACAAACTTATACACTGTCTCGCGGTGCCATTTGTCGCCCGGGCGCAATATCGGAGAAGGGAATTTGTCGTGGTGGATAGCATCGGGGAAGTCCTCCGCCTCAAGGCAGACGGCGGTCTGCACATCGTAGGTGCGCCCGCTCTTGCCTGCGTTTTGCTCCACGTAGTTGCCGGTATATACCTGCATGCAGGGGCAGTCGGTCCACACCTCCATCGTGCGTGTACCCCCTTTGAGGACTGCGGCTTTCTGCATTGTATGTTCGCCTGTTTCCCACCCGGGCAGCGCCCAGCCGTTGTCTATACCGCGTCCCGCCGCAAAGAAGGGGTCGTCTATACGGTCGCCTATCACCACCGCCTCGCGGAAGTCCATCGGCGTGCCTTCCACCGTTGCCACCTCGCCGGTAGGAAGCGTGTCTGCATTGTAGGGAATAAACTCATCGGCAAACACTTGCAGACTATGGTCGTGGATATCGCCTTCGCCCTCACCTTTTAGGTTGAAATAAGCATGATTTGTTAGGTTGATGATAGTCGGCGCATCGGTCTTCGCACGATACTGAATGCTCAACGCGTTGTCGCGGCGCAGTTGGTAGCGCACCTGCACCTCAAGATTGCCGGGGAAACCCTCCTCCCCATCGGCGGCACGATAACGGAGAGTGATAGAGTGCATATCTTGTGCCATCACGTCCCATACCTTATCATTAAAGCCGTGCACGCCGCCATGCAGCGAATGCACGCCGCTGTTCTGCGCAAGGCGGTAGGTAGTGCCGTCAAGCGTGAACTCGGCGTTGGCGATACGTCCCGCCGTCCGCCCGCAGACTCCGTTGAAATACACTTCTTTGGTGAGCCACTCATCAAGGGTGTTAAAACCCAGTAGCACGTCTTTCACATCGCCTGCCGCATCCGGCACCAGCCAGCGCGTGAGTTTGGCACCATAGTTCGTTACTTCTAATCGCATACCCCCGTTACCAATGAGGGTGTAGAAATGGATGTTGTTCATAGCAGTTCGTTGTTAAGTTTCTCGTTCTAAATTAGTTTTGGGCACCGCCCCGATGCACGCTTACACAAAATCAATGATATGGTGAATGGAGATGATGCCGATGATAGGCTCTGTCTCGGGCGTCTCGGTTACCGCCAGCGTGGTGATGTTGTACTTGTCCATGATGGCAAGCGCGTCGGTCAGCAGGGCGTCTTTGTGAATACGCTTGTAAGACGGGGTCATCATGTCGCGCGCCACGATATGTAGGTCTTCGTATTTCTGTATCGCGCGGCGGAGGTCGCCATCGGTGATGATGCCCACGCACTGCTCCCCGTCATAGACCATCGTCATGCCGAGGTGTTTCTCCGTCATCTCTCCGACGAGTTCGCGGAAAGGCGTCGTTACCTGCACACGAGGAACACTCTGCTGCATGCGGTTCTGCACCCTTGCGAGCAGGCGTCTGCCGAGTGCTCCGCCCGGGTGATAGACTGCGAAGTTCTCCGCCTTGAAATGGCGTTTTTCCATGAGACACACGGTCAGCGCATCGCCCATAAGTGCAGTTGCCGTGGTCGAGGTGGTGGGGGCTAAGCCAAGCGGACAAGCCTCCTTATCCACATGTATCGAAAGCGTCAGGTCTGCTTGTTGCGCCAACGGCGACTTCACATCGCCCGTCATGGCGATGATACGGCACCCGATATTGCGCAGCGGGGCAATCACATTGAGTATCTCGTTGGTGCTGCCGCTGTTGCTCACCAGCATCACCACGTCTGCTCCGCTCACCATGCCCAAGTCGCCGTGCACCGCCTCCACGGCGTTCACGAAGATGGCGGGCGTACCCGTGGAAGCCAAAGAGGAGGCTATCTTATGCCCGATGATACCCGTCTTCCCGATACCCATCACCACCAACTTGCCGCGGCAGGCATCAATCATCTCCACCGCCTCGTCAAAACGCTCATCAATGGACAAACCGAGTTTCTCCAACTCGGTTATCTCTTCTGCAAATATCTCTTTCGCTCTTTCGGAATAACTCATAACGTCTTATTGAGATTATCTATCGCCAGTGCGCTGCTTAGCACCTGCTCTATATCGCTCAGCCTCAGTTGGTTAGCCGCGTCGGAGATGGCTTTGTCGGGGTCAGGGTGCACTTCAAGGAACAGCCCGTCTATGCCCACTGCCACTGCCGCCCGCACGAGATAAGGTACCATCGCGCGGTTGCCGCCCGTTACCCCCGCTTGGCTCGAAGGCTGCTGCACGGCATGCGTCGCATCGAACACCACGGGGCAACCATATTCGCGCATCCGCACCAGCGAGGTCATGTCCACCACGATATTACCATATCCGAACGACGACCCTCGCTCCGTTAGCCACAGCCGCTCCTGCACGGGTTTCTCGGAAGGTACAGAGCCTATCTTCTCCACCACGCCGCGCATGTCCCACGGCGCCATGAACTGCCCTTTCTTTACGTTCACCACTTTCCCCGTCTGCGCTGCCGCCAGCAACAAGTCTGTCTGCCGCGAAAGAAAAGCCGGTATCTGCAGCACGTCCGCCACCTCCGCCACCGGCGCACACTGCCAACTCTCGTGCACATCCGTCAAGATGGGTAGCCCGTATGTATGCTTCACCTCCGACAGTATCTCCAGCCCGCGCTCCATACCGATGCCGCGCGCCGAGCACGAGGTGCGGTTGGCTTTGTCGAACGACGACTTGAAATACAGCCGAATGCCCAACTTCTCGCACACCGCTTTCAGCACGCCGGCGGTCTCCATCACCGTCTCGCGGCTCTCTATCGCACAAGGTCCTGCTATCAGAAACATGGTTTATTTTACTATTTTACTATTTACTATTTTACTATTTACTATTTTACTATTTGACCATTTACTATTTTACTATTTGACCATTTACTATTTTACTATTTGACTATATTACAAAATTACTATATGCCCGCATGGCAATGGTCAAATAGTAAATTGTCAAATTGTCAAATTACTATATGCCCGCATGGCAATGGTCAAATAGTAAATTGTCAAATTGTCAAATAAGTGTATGCTTTCACCCAATCGACCTCCACTTTGCCTGTACCGGCTTGGGCTTGGTCGGGCAGATAGGCGGCTACTGCGGGGTAGAGTGGAACCCCGTTGAGCGTATTCGGCAGGCGCAACACTTCCTGATTATTGACATACCACGTAATTCCTTCCTCAGAGACTTTTACGCTGTATATCAACCAATTGCCTTCTTTCACTTCTTGTAGTACTATACGTTCCTCATGTACTTTCCCTTGTTCGCCTTTTGTGCAAATGCCCATGCTCACTTCCTTACCATTCCATTGAGCCAAAGTGATAATCGGCAACCGCTCTCCGCTCCCTAAATAGGCACCACCATTAGCACCGCCTTGGAAACGCACTTTTGCCATGAATATACCTGTCGCCTGCCGAAACTTTTTGCCGGTCTGCACCACGTCGCCCGTGTAGTGGAACGCATGCGGCACAAAACCCTTAACGGGATGCCAAGCCGAAGCCGTTGCCTCCTCTTTGCGCACTTCCACGTTCAGCACGCTGTCTTGCACACGCACGTTTTTGCCGTGGTTATTGGCTTGCTGTTCGTTTACATACGAGTGATCGGTCTTTAGATTTGGATTGTTATAGAAGAAACCCACCTCCCATTGGGTGTTTTGCCAGTTGCTCAATTCGAAATCATCGTTCCATGTCTGTTGGTAGCGTTCCCATTCTACTATCTGCTTCGGGTCTTGCGAAAGATAGAACTGTATATCTTCTGTCTCTTTCAACTTCGTGTAGCGGGCGTCTTGTTGGCTCTCAGGCGTGGTGTACCAACGTTTGGAATTTGCCCAGAACGCGCGGCGCGTTTGGAAGTCCTCTGTCGCGGTCTCTTCTACCAGTGATAAATACTCTTTCACTGCTTCCGAAGCTTCACATTTTCGATAGTTTCGTAGTGTTATGGAACGGTCAATCATCTTGTATCGCCGCAACTCCGGAGAGGCATTCACCGCCTCTTTGTCTTGCAGTTTCAGATATTCTTCGCTCTCTGCAAACACAAGATAATTACGTAGGTTCTCATTTACGTGGTAGAGCAGATAGCCGTGTACGGCAGGCACGTGATTGCGAAGCACATGTAACCGTGCCAGTTTTTTGAACTCCTCCGTGTCCCAGTACTTGCGTGTAAGCAGGATATGTTTCTTCTCTTGGAAAGCAGCGGTTTCTACGGTCTGTTGCAACGCGAGGAACTCTTGTAGTTCTGCCGATTGTTCCACACGATGGTAGCGCGCAATGTCCTCACGGATGCGCGCCATCCATTTTTCCATCTCTTTAGTCTGCAAGAGATTTGTTTGAAGTGTAACAACTTGGTTCATACACTAATTTGACTATTTGACGATTTACTATTTGACTATTTCGCAAGAGCAATATATGCCACAACGCTCTCTTAATTCTTACCGCACTTCGCCTTCCAATCCAGCGCCGCTTGGTGCTTGTCCAGCACCTCCGTCAGTTCGTGGAAATGCTCCACGAACACAGGGCTGTAACTCTCCTCGGCAGGGATGAACGCCTCAGCTTTCATGCGTCGGATTTGCCGTTTGAGGTCAGCGTAGAAGCCCTGATAATCATAGACAAACAGCGGTTTGCGGTGCTCTCCCACGGTGCCGCTCGCCACCACATCCATCATCTCGTCCAGCGTGCCGTAACTGCCGGGCAGGCAGATGAAGCAGTCGGCTATCTCGCGCATCTTCGCCTTGCGGTCTGCCATGTTGTCGGCATTCACCAACTCGTCGCAGTTATCTGCCAGCCGTCGGGCAGCGATTATCCGCGGCGGCACCACGCCCACCACGATCGCCCCTGCCGCCTTTGCCGCATTGCTCACGCTCGTCATCAGTCCGCCCGTGGCGCCGCCGTACACCAGCGTATGCCCGTGCTCGCCTATCCAAGTCCCCAGCCGCGCAGCCATCTGCTTATACCGCTCGTGCACGCTGTCTTTCGCACTACAATATACCGCTATCTTCATAATCCGTTCATTTTCATTCAATACCAATTTTGCTTTTTTGCAGAGCAGATTTTGTTTTGTGGGTGAGGGAGTTATGCGAGCATAATGACCGAGCCACAAAACGAAAGATGCCTGCAAAAAACAAAATTAAGCGTCGATTTTCGCGTAGGTCGCATTCTCCTCAATAAACTCCCGTCTCGGCGCCACGTCGTCGCCCATCAGCATGGCGATGGTATGATCTGCCTCGGCGGCGTTCTCGATGGTTACCTTCTTCAGCATACGACGCTCGGGGTCCATCGTCGTCTCCCACAACTGCTCGTCCGACATCTCACCCAGACCTTTGTAGCGCTGTGTCTTGATACCCGCCTCGCTGCCGTTGCCGTATTTCTGAATGAAGTCATGCCGCTGCTGGTCGTTCCAGCAATACTCTTTGATGTTCCCTTTCGAGCAGAGGTAGAGCGGCGCCATCGCGATATACAGGTGCCCTTGCTCAATCACCTCTTTCATGTGGCGGAAGAACAGCGTCATGATGAGCGTGGCGATATGCGCACCGTCCACATCGGCATCCGCCATGATAATCACCTTATGGTAGCGTATCTTGCTCAGGTTCAGCGCTTTCGGGTCTTCCTCCGTGCCGAAGGTGATACCCAGTGCGGTGAAGATATTACGCACCTCCTCGCTCTCAAACACCTTGTGCTCCATCGCTTTCTCCACGTTCAGAATCTTTCCGCGCAGCGGCAGGATGGCTTGGTGCACACGGTCGCGTCCGGTCTTCGCCGTGCCGCCTGCCGAGTCTCCCTCCACAAGGAACAACTCGCACTCCGCAGGGTCTTTGCTCGCACAGTCTGCCAGTTTTCCGGGCAGTCCGCCGCCGCTCAACGGCGACTTACGGAGCACGCTCTGGCGGGCATTGCGCGCAGCGATACGCGCCTGCGCAGCGAGAATCACTTTCTCCACAATCTTCTTCGCGTCGTCGGGGTGCTCCTCAAGGTAGTTCGTCAGTGCCTCAGCCACTGCCGACGACACCATACCTGCCACCTCCGAGTTGCCCAACTTCGTCTTCGTCTGCCCTTCGAACTGCGGCTCTGCCACCTTCACGGAAATCACTGCCGTCAAGCCCTCGCGGAAATCGTTCGGGTCAATAGTGGCATTGCCGTCTTTGTCTTTCAGTTTAGCTTTCTCCAGCAGCTTGCTGTCCTCGGCATATTTCTTCATCACGCGCGTCAGCGCAGCGCGGAAACCAGCCACATGCGTACCGCCCTCTATCGTATTGATATTGTTCACATAAGAGTGCACGTTCTCGTTGAAGTCGGTGTTGTAAATCATCGCTACCTCCACGGGCGTGCCGTATTTCTCCGTGTTCAGATGAATCACCTCCGAGATCAGCGGTGTGCGCGTGTTGTCGATGTAGCGCACAAACTCGCTCAACCCCTTCTCCGAGAAGAACACCTCTTTCTTATACAGCGGTCCTTCTATCGGAGTCTCAAGCGAACTCCCCCGCACCGCTTGCGGGGAGGGGGTTAGGGGGCGGGGCTCCACTGGGGACGCCCCGACTTTATCGAGGGCGGTTGCCGCCATAGAAGGGCTCTGAGGCAGCACCACCCGCTTATCCGTCAGCGTAATCTTCACACCGGCGTTCAGGTATGCCAACTCGCGCATACGGTTCGCCAAGATGTCGTACTGATATACTGTCTCAGTAAATATCGACCCGTCGGGCCAGAACTGCACGCAGGTGCCCGTACCCACTTCGTCGGCATTGTAGGTCCCTATCTCATGCACCGCGCAGGTCGGCTTGCCTTTCGCGTACTCCTGCATGAATATCTTCCCGTCGCGGCGCACCTCCACATGCAGTTTCGTTGAGAGCGCATTCACGCAGCTCACGCCCACGCCGTGCAGACCGCCCGACACCTTATAGGAGTTCTTGTTGAACTTACCGCCCGCGTGCAGCACGGTCATCACCACCTCCAGCGCACTCTTGTGCTCCTTCGGGTGCATGTCCACAGGGATACCGCGACCGTTATCCTGCACCGTGATAGAGTTGTCTTCGTTTATCGTAACCTCTATGTGGTTGCAGAAGCCCGCCAGCGCCTCGTCTATCGAGTTATCCACCACCTCATAAACCAAGTGATGCAGACCCTTCTGCGAGATGTCGCCGATGTACATTGCAGGACGCTTCCGCACTGCCTCCAAGCCTTCGAGCACCTGAATACTCGAACCATCATACTTCTCTTGTCCTTCCATTTCCGGTTCTAATACCTGTTCCATTGCTGTATTCTTTATTTCTTCCATCGTTGATAATTTACAATGAGTAATATCTTGTCTATCGTTGGTAATTTCGGTTGAAAAGAAAAATGAATGCCTAATTACACGTTAATTATATGTTTTCTTCCGTTCAAGAAAATGATATATACAAACAGATCATTGCACGTTTCAATCCACCAAAACTCCGTACAAAGGTACAAAAAAAAAATGACATACACAATAGGGGGATACACATTTTTGCAGAAAATCGCTCCATTAGCCTAAAAAAGCCCTTAGAATGGAAATGTCTTCATATCCGCATGTCCACCACTACCATCTGTATGCTCGTAATGCCGTTGTAGGTGTTGGGCTCAATGTGATAACAGATGTCTGCGCTGCCGCCGTTTTGCAGGTGTAGCGTCTTGTCGCCATGCCCGAAGGCAATGCCCCTGATGGCGGCCGTGCGGTCAGTTACATCCAGCCGCAAGTGCTCGCCCATCATGCCAACTCGGCGTGTGTCGTGGTTGTTGATCAAGCCGCGCGTGAGGAAGACGGGGCGCGGATTGCCCGGACCGAAAGGCTCCAGACGGCAAAGAATATGAAAGAACTGCTGTGTGATATCTTCCAGCGCTATCTCTGCTTCTATCTGTAGCATAGGTTGACGTTGATCCTCGGTGATATGCGCAGCCACATACTCCTCGAAGCGTCTCTTAAACTCGGGCAGGTCTTGCTCGCGCATGCTCAGTCCTGCGGCGAACTTATGCCCTCCGAAGTTCGTGAGCAGATCGCGGCAGGAGTCGATAGCAGTATAGATATCGAAGGTGCTGACGGAGCGTGCAGAGCCGGAGATGATGCCGTTCTCGCCTGCTGTGAGGACGATAGTGGGGCGGAAATAGACATCGGTCAGCCGCGAGGCAACAATACCCACCACGCCCTTGTGCCACGTGGGCGAATAGACCACGGTGGTGAACTTCTGTTCGTTGTCAGGGTCCTTGCGAAGCATCTCGAGCGCTTCTTCGGCGGTGCGGGATTCATGGTCCTTGCGCTCGGTGTTATAATTATTGACGGCTTCCGCCTGCTGACGAGCAAACGCCTCATCTTCGGTAATCAGCAGTTCTACCGCTGCCCTGCCCGAGTGGATTCTGCCGCAGGCATTGATACGCGGGCCTATCTTGAAGACGAGGTCAGAGGTGTTGATATTCTTCTCGCTTATTCCCGCCACCTGCATGATGGCGCGGATACCCACGGAGGGATTGGCGTTCATCTGGCGCAAGCCGTAGAAAGCGAGTAGTCGGTTCTCCCCCGTGATAGGAACGATGTCCGAGGCAACTGCCATGGCGGTCAGCGGCAGGAGCGGGTAAATCTGCTCCATGGCGATGCCCGCGCGCATAGCATACGCCTGCACCAACTTAAAGCCCACGCCGCAGCCGCTCAACTCCTTGAAGGGATAGGCACAGTCGGCGCGCTTCATATTGAGCACCGCCACTGCGCGGGGCAGTTCGTCCCCCGGGGTATGGTGGTCGCAGATGATGAAGTCGATATGCCGCTCGCGGGCGTATTCCACCTTGTCCACCGCTTTGATACCGCAGTCGAGCGCAACGATGAGGGAGCAACCCTCCGCCTCGGCGGTGTCGATACCTTGGAAAGAGATGCCGTAGCCCTCCTTATAGCGGTCGGGTATATAATAAACAAGATTATCCGTCTGCGTGCGGAGGAAGGTGTACATGAGTGCCACGGCGGTGGTGCCGTCCACGTCGTAGTCGCCATAGACCATGATACGCTCGTGGTGCTTCACCGCCCGTAGCAGGCGCTCCACCGCCGGCTCCATATCCCGCATGAGGAAAGGGTCGTGCAAGGCTTTGAGCGAAGGGCGCACGAAGGCACTCGCCTCTTCTTTGGTGCGAATACCGCGCACTACCAGCAGCCGTGCAGACGCCTCGCTGATATGCAACTCACGAGATAAGTGCTTGCAAGTAGCTACCTGCTCGTCAGAAAGAGAAGATATATTCCATTTTATGTTAGGCATTGCATGTTAGTTATTGCATGTTAACGCGGATCATGGTTATAATGTAAACGCATCGGCGTCTTTCCACAGCGGGAGGATGTCGCGGAAGTGCCATAGTTTCTGCATGTCGAAGTCGGCTATGCGGATACCCTCTTCGTCGTCGTCAAAACAGGCGATGGGTTGCAGGCGTGTGTCGTAGGCGACGGAGTGTCCGTTGTAGTGCAAGCCCGTCCCGTCTTCGCCCACAGGGTTCACCGCGGCTATATAGCATTGGTTCTCAATCGCCCGAGCGGGCACCAGCACATCCCAATACTGTATGCGTATGGAGGGCCAGTTTGCCATCACGAGCAGAATGTCGTACTCGTTGCCCTGCCTGCTCCGTGCCCAAACGGGAAAACGCAGGTCGTAGCATACCAAGAGCCGAAACCGTGCGCCGCGGTAGGTGATAACGCAGTCATCTTTCGCCAGCTCGCCTGCGGTGAAAAACTCCGCCTCGCCGCCGTGGGCATAGAGGTGGCGTTTGTCCACGAAGATAGGCGACTCTGTCGGACGCACGAAGAAAGCACGGTTGTAGAGCCGCCCGTCTTCTTCGCAGATGAAAGAGCCCACGATAGCCAGATGATAAGCATCCGCGCAGCGTTGCAGGCGCTGCATCGTCTCGCCGTGGACGGTCTCCGCCAACTCAGGGCGGTCGGTGCAGAAACCCGTGCTGAACATCTCAGGCAGCAAGGCTACATCGGCGTTTCCTGCCAATGTAGCCAAGCGTTCTTCCGTCTGCCGCAGATTAGTCTCCTTATCTGCCCAAGCAATTGGGTATTGCAGTAGTGCTACCTTCATACAATTATGAATTATGAATTATGAGGGCATTGGAATTAAACTTCGGAGCATGAGCCCTCATAATTCATAATTCTTAATTCTTAATTGAATAATCACTTCGCCGCGGGTTTGGCGATGGTCTCGCGCATGGCGGTGTCGGCTTGGATATTCTGCATACGGTAGTAGTCCATGATGCCGAGGTTGCCGTTGCGGAATGCCTCTGCCATGGCTTGCGGCACGAGAGCCTCTGCCTCTATCACGCGGGCACGCGCCTCTTGTGCTTTGGCTTTCATCTCCTGCTCGCTGGCGATAGCCATTGCACGACGCTCCTCTGCCTTCGCCTGTGCAATGTTCTTATCGGCTTGCGCTTGGTCCATCTGCAGTTGTGCACCGATGTTCTTACCTACATCGATGTCCGCGATGTCGATACTGAGGATTTCGAAAGCAGTCCCTTCGTCCAAGCCCTTGCTGAGCACGAGTTTGGAGATGCTGTCAGGGTTCTCAAGCACCTGCTTGTGGCTCTCTGCGGAGCCGATGGAGCTGACGATACCTTCGCCTACACGCGCCAAGACGGTGTCCTCACCGGCACCACCGACCAACTGGCGGATGTTCGCGCGGACGGTAACACGCGCTTTTGCAATCAACTGAATACCATCTTTCGCCACTGCCGTTACGGGCGGGGTGTCAATAACCTTGGGGTTGACCGACATCTGCACTGCCTCGAACACATCGCGACCCGCCAAGTCGATAGCGGTAGCCATCTGGAAGGGCAACTCCATGCTCGCCTTGTTGGCAGAGACGAGGGCGTGTACCACGCGCTCAATATGTCCTCCGGCGAGGTAGTGTGCCTCGAGCCCGTCGCGCTTCACGTCTTGCAAGCCCGCCTTGTGCGCCTCGATGAGGCAGTTCACAATCTTCGTGGGCGGCACCTTACGAATGCGCATGAGGAACAACTGTACCAGCGAGATACGAACGCCACTCACTTGTGCGTTTATCCACAACATAAACGGCACATAGTAGAAAAAGATAATCAGGAAAACGCCGAGAACACCCAGCAGAATAATTGTAAATAGATTTTCCATAATGATTTGATATTAAGATGTTTTTGATTTTTGACCACCGTCCGGGTGCGCAAGCGTCCCCGCCTGCTGAACGACTGCTTCGCTGTCCGACTGAATTAGATTATCAACGCCCTCTTAATTCTTAATTCATAATTCTTAATTCTTACTCCTCCATCTCCTTGGCGGCTTTCTCCAAGTTCTTGATTTTCTTGCCGGGTTTGGCGAGGGGCACTTGTGCGTCTATCTTCGTGTCAAGCCCCATCTTCTCCAGCGCACGGCTTTTTAAGAATCCATAGATAGCCAATGCACACAAAAGGAGCGAAGCACCCAACGTGATATGTCCCGCGAGCGCACTGATAAGACTATACGCCACCCATACTGCACCTCCCAAACAAGCAAAACCAGCGATGCCCCCGATGCCGAAGCCCGGCAGCAGAAACATCTCCGCCAACAGCAGTCCCACGCCTGCCAATACCAAAAGAACAACCAATGCGATGTACATAATCCTTTGAATTTGTAAATGTGTAAATTTGAAAATTTGAAAATTATTAGTTCCGCATGGCAATTTTCAAATTTTCAGAACTTGTCCCGACATGTCGGGGTTGTTAATTTTCAAATTGCAGTACCACCTCCGGCACGCCTTCAGAAGCTTTCTTGCGGATGTGGGTTACGCGGTTTCTATATATCCCGAACTCGGGCATGCCCGGGTCTATCACGTAGATGGGAGCGTGGGCGGGCACGTACTCCAAAAGTGATGCCGCAGGATACACGTTCAGGCTCGTGCCGACGACAATCATGATGTCCGCTTGGGATGCTATCTCACATGCCCGCGGGAAGTTGGGCACGCCCTCACCGAAGAAGACGATATAGGGTCTTAGCAAACTCCCATCGGGGTGTCTGTCGCCGTAGTGCTGCTCCCAGCCTTCGAGATCCACCGTTGCCGTCTCGTTGATGTCCGACCGGAGTTTGCGTATCTCGCCGTGGAGGTGGAGCACATCATGCGCGCCGGCGCGTTCGTGCAGGTCGTCAATATTCTGGGTAATGATCTGCGTCTCGGGGTATCGCGCTTGCAACTCCGCTATCGCCACGTGTGCGGCATTCGGTTGTGCAGCTAACGTATCGCGGCGGCGTGCATTATAAAAATCCACGCATAACTGCGGATTGCGTAGCCATGCCTCGTGGGTGCACACGTCCTCCACGCGGTACTTCTCCCATAGTCCGTCCGCGTCGCGGAAGGTGCCCAAGCCGCTTTCCGCGCTCACACCCGCACCCGTGAAAACTACTATCCGTTTCATAATCCCTTATTTTGTGCCGCAAAGGTACAGCATTTTCTCGAATTATGCAAAATTATTCGCAATTTTTCATAAAAAAAACGCCAACCAATCCAATTTTGCTCTTGCAAAGAAAAATATCCGGACATTTTTCGGAAATTTTTGTTGAAATAAAAGAAATCTTGGTTGTGGTAATGTATAAAAAACGTATCTCGAGCTCACATTATATAAGAAAATACTTGGGAATTTTTGTTGAGGTAAAAAACAATCGAAGTCTTCTATGCGTATTGGAATTTTATTTGAATTCATGTTATATTGTATTGTATATATCGAAAAAAAGCAGTACCTTTGCACCCGCAAACGGATGGACGTACTGATACAAAAAAAAGAGTCCTTGCGGACTCTTCGTCGGGATGACAAGATTCGAACTTGCGACCTCCGGTCCCCCAGACCGTTGCGCTACCGGACTGCGCCACATCCCGATGCCCTGAAGACATTTCCTCAAAAGCGGCTGCAAAGGTACGACTTTTTTTTGATATGACCAAATAAATTTGAAAAATTCTTGTAAAAAACGTGTTTTATGAGCAAAAAATTCTACATAGAGACCTACGGTTGCCAGATGAACGTGGCAGACAGCGAGGTGGTAGCGGCTATCATGCAGACTGCCGACTGCGTGATGACCGAGGATTGGCATGAGGCGGATATCATCCTGCTCAACACCTGCTCCATCCGCGACAACGCCGAGCAGAAAGTGGTGAGCAGGTTGCGTGAACTCAGGGCGCTGACTCACAAGGAGCATCGTCCGATAATGGGCGTTATCGGCTGTATGGCAGAGCGGATGGGCGTGGAGTTGATTCGAGACTACAAAGTGGACTTCGTGGCAGGACCGGATGCGTATATGGATATCCCTAACCTGCTGGCGCAGTGTGAGTTAGGGCAGAAAGCCATCAATATCGAACTGAGCAAGACGGAGACCTACCGCGAGGTGCTGCCTGCGCGTATCGGCAAGACAATCAGCGGTTTTGTGAGCATCATGCGTGGTTGCAACAACTTCTGCTCTTACTGCGTGGTGCCCTACACGCGCGGGCGAGAGCGCAGCCGCGATGTGGAGAGCATATTGAACGAGGTGCGCGACCTATGGGCGAAGGGGTATAAGGAGGTTACGCTGCTGGGGCAGAACGTGAACTCGTGGAAAGCGGGAGAGTTGGATTTTGCGGACTTGCTGGAGATAGTGGCAGAGGCGGTGCCCGAGATGCGTATTCGCTTCACGACCTCACATCCGAAAGATATGTCGGACAAGACCTTGGAGACTATCGCGCGCCATAAGAACCTCTGCCGGTTTATTCACCTGCCGGTGCAGAGCGGGTCGAACAAGATACTGAAACTGATGAACCGCAAATACACCCGCGAGTGGTATCTCGACCGTATTGCCGCCATCCGCCGTATCTTGCCCGATGCGACGATAGGCACGGATGTGTTCTGCGGATTCCACGACGAGACGCTGGAAGACCATGCCGAGACGCTGAGCCTGATGCGGGAGGTAGGCTTCGACACGGCGTTCATGTTCAAATACAGCGAGCGTCCGGGCACATACGCGCAGAAACACCTGCCGGATAATATCGCCGAGGAGGAGAAAGTGCGCCGACTGAATGAGATCATCGCCCTGCAAAACGAGTTGTCGCTGGCGAGCAACCGAAGGGAGATAGGCAAGACGGTAGAGGTGCTGGTGGAAGGTTTTTCCAAGCGGAGCCACGAGGATATGTTCGGACGCACATCGCAATACAAGACCGTGGTCTTCCCGCGAGCGGGGAGACACATTGGCGAACTGGTGCAAGTGCGTGTGTTGGAGGCGAGTGCTGCCACGCTGCGCGGCGAGATTGTGGAAGAGTAAGAACGCAGCCCCACTCATCACGAACCGACCTGCATTCGAGATAGCCCCCACTTGCGCGTCTCTGGGGGTGGGGATCGAGAAGGAAAAATCTTAACAATCGTACATTAAATGTTTGTTTACCTATTGATTATTGGGAGGGCATAGATGGAAACACCTCCATCCATAGCGGCTTCGACACGTAATGAGCGCCTTGCGTTTGTACAGCAACAATGGGAGTGCATACACAACTGTGAACTATGCGGCAAATGCCACATGCTTCACGGACAGAACGCAGAGGATGCCTACACAGAGTACATTACCGGCAAGCGGTCGTATATGGAGATTACCTTGGAACTTAGGCGATGAAACGCATTGCAGCAGAGAAACATACAGTAGAAACGATGATACGCTTGTATTGTCGCAAGCAACACGGGGGAACGGACGGACTTTGTCCGAAGTGTCAAACCTTGCTCCATTACGCGACGCACCGCTTGGATAGTTGTCGATATGCCGAGGCAAAGCCGACTTGTGATGCGTGTCTTGTTCATTGCTACAAACCCGAAATGCGCGAGCAGATTCGTCAAGTGATGCGGTTTAGTGGGCCAAGAATGATATGGTATCATCCTTTCATGGCGATTACACATGTGATACGAAAAATCCAAAGTAAAAGAAATGCGTAAAGCAAGCAGAGAAATGCCCGCAGAATGGGCATGGGAGGTACTAAAGAAAGCACCCTACATCACGGTCAGCATGTCTGACTCCGATGGTACACCTTACGCTGTGCCTTTATCTTTGGCTGCCGTAGAGGATGTTTTTTATTTCCACTGTGCACTGGAAGGAAAGAAACTGAACATCTTAGCAAGAAACCCTCGTGTTTGCCTCTCGGCTGTGAGCCGCTGTAAGCCGACAGTCGGTCCCAAGGATGGCAGCTTCACGCTTGAGTTCAACTCTGTGATTGTTTCTGGCGTGGCAGAACGCGTGGAAGCGGACGAGGAGAAAATTATCGGACTTCGTGCTATCTGTGAGCGCTTTTTGCCACAGCACATGGATGCCTTTGAGAGCGCCATCGCCCGCAGTCTTGATAGAACGGCGGTTGTGCGTATTCGTCTTACCGAACCTCCTATCGGCAAACGCAAGCAATACGACCGTCAAGGTGAGGAAATGAAATACGGCAGAATGGAATGACGATAGATAGCATTTCCTGCTGAAGAAGTGTTTTACCAAGGATGGGAGTAACTCATCGTTTCTGACTTTGCAAATCCAACAATCTTCAATCTAAAGGTCAAAATACAAGTAGAAATTGTAGAAAAGTAGCGAAAAATTGCATTTTTTTTCATTTTTATTTGGTGGTATTAAAAAAAAGCCGTACCTTTGCACTCGAAAACAAATAAAATTTTCATAGTTAAGGTTTAGGTTTAATGGCAATAGGAGGCTGTGAAGTTTCCTATTGTTTTTTCCGACAATGAAAACGAAGGTTAGGAATGTGGAGCAGATATAAGCGAATACCTTCTATTCTAAAACTAATTTGGTTTTTGGTGATGAATTAATGTTTAATTACGCGGCAATTATACGTTAAAAAATATTTGAACAATTTTTGGGAGTTTTTGTTGAAATAAAAATTTTGCAAAAGGATATGAAAACCAATGAAAAGAATATAGGCATGGAGAAAGAGGCGCAAGAGAGCATGTTGCCCGATTTCACCAATATAGAGGAAGTACGCAAAGCCGTGATTATGAGCGAGATACTAAATAAGAAATACTGATTTATAAATACTAAAATAATACTATGGCAGTTACTTACATGACCGCAGAAGGTCTGCAAAAACTAAAAGACGAGCTCCAGTTTTTGGAGAGCACAGAGCGTCCGCGCGTGATTGCCGCTATAGCAGAGGCACGCGACAAGGGAGATTTGAGTGAAAACGCAGAATACGATGCCGCCAAAGAGGAGCAAGGGCATCTGGAGAGCCGTATCGCACAGTTGAAAGGCAAGATAATGGATGCCCGTATCATCGACCAGAGCACTGTCAAGACCGACGAGGTGCAGATACTTACTAAGGTACGCGTGCGCGTGAAGAAAAGCGGGGCGGAGAAAGTGTATCAACTCGTTACCGAGGGCGAAGCGAACATCGCCGAGGGCAAGATAGCCGTTACCACGCCGATTGCCAAGGGACTGATGGGCAAGAAAGTGGGCGAGATAGCGCAAGTGCAGGTGCCCGCCGGACTGATGGAGTTTGAGATACTGGAGATAAGCCTGTAAGGACGCAGAGGTCGGAACAAGGAACCAAGAACCAAGAACAAGGACAAAAAAAGTTCCGACTATAAAACATTGAAACGAAGGTAATAGGTCTTTGCTCTTGGTTCCTTAATCTTTAATCCTCAAAAACAATGACACTCTTCACTCGTATCATCAATGGTGAGATTCCTTCCTACAAGGTAGCGGAGGACGACAAATACTATGCGTTCTTGGACATCAACCCGCTGCAGAAAGGGCATACGCTGGTTATCCCCAAGTTGCCCGAGCCCGAGGCGGACTATATCTTCGACCTCGACGATGAGACGCTGGCGGGTCTGATGGTGTTCGCCAAGAAAGTGGCGCGCGGGCTGAAAGAGGCGACGGGCTGCAAGCGCGTGGGCGTAGCCGTGTTGGGTATGGAGGTGAATCACGTGCATGTACATCTCGTGCCGATGAACAGCGAGCGCGACATGCTCTTCACCAACCCGAAACTGCAACTGCCCGCCGAGGAGATGGCTCAGATAGCCAACTCCATCGCCGAAGCGATAGAAAAGGCTTGACGCCTATGAATAGTAGGTTTTTGATAGGAATTGCCTTGTGTGGACTGATGTTCGCACAAGGCAATTTTGCTTTAGCAGCACGGCCTGCGGACAGCCTCGCTTTCCGGCGGGCACTATCGCAGCGAAACTACGGGATAGATGCTTTCAAACAAGGATATTCGGAATCGGCGCAAGACAGCCTGATTGCCGCTTACGACACGTTCATGCGCCTGCAACGCTACGACTACGCCTCGCTCTGTCTCTACGAGCGCGCCATTGAGTACATGAACATCGGGGCATTCGACCAGATGGAGGTGCTGATGCGGCAGTTGGAGACGCTGACCAACTTCTCTGACTCAAAGGAGGTGCGGTCTCCGGACCGCTCCAAAGAAAGAACAGAAGAAGAGGGTCGCTCCCTCGTGCTGTTCAACTACTACTCCGTGGCATCCGCCTACTATGCCCAGTTGGATAGCGGCGACCTCGCTATCCGCTTCGGCGAGTTGTCTATTCAGGCGTTGGAGCAACTGCCGGACCCCGAGCAGTGGCGTATCATCCCGCCGTGGAACTACTACAACCAAGCCCTCTACTACGATTTCTACACCGACCCGCGGCAGACCGACAGCATAGAGGCGTACCTGCGGCGCGCCGAGCATGCCGCCGCCCTGCTGCACAGCCCCGATGACCGGCAAGAGGTCAACATCAGCATTCAAGATATGTGGGCATGGTTGCACTATTATCGGAAGCAGTACCGCGCCGCCGAAGAGACCATGCGGGAGGTGCTGGCGATGATAGACAGTGTAGCAGAGTTCCATCCGAACACCGTCGTAACCGAGCGCGGCGAGGCGTATGCGTTCATGGTCATGCTCTGCACGGAACAAGGGCGCTACCGCGAAGCGCTCGACTGGCAGGAGCGACTGATAGAGAACAACGCCGTCCGCTACGACATCGACAAGACCGCCAGCCTGCAAGAGATAGAGACGCGCTATGAGGTGGAGAAGAAGACGCTCGAGATGGAGCGGCTGCAAGAGCGCAACCTCGCTTTCCGCCGCCTGCTCTACCTATTGCTCTCGCTCCTGCTCTGCGCCATCTTGCTCATCGTGGCGCTCTACCTGCGCAAGAAAAACACCGAGGCGAGACTATATGAAGCCGCTTTGGAGGCGGACAACATGCGCAGCGCGATGGATGCCGCTCTCGCTGCGGCTTCGTCAGACAAAGTGGAATCGGGTAGGGAGATGAAAGAAGACGGCATGACCGCTTTGCAACTGCTGGCAGATAATCTCATCAAGCAACTGCAACAGTTGCCTGCCTCTTGCGCCTACAAGACGCACAGCATAGCCCGCTTGCAGACATTGGATATAGAAAACATCGCGCACCTCTGCGCACAAGGAAACCGACTAACGAACATGGACAAACGCTATATCCTCTGCTTTGCCGCGGGGATGAGCGTGGAGGACGTAGCAGACCTGTTCCACATAGAGCCTGCATCCGTCTATACCGTCCGCTACCGCCTCCGCAAAAAGTTCCCTGCCAACAGCATGTTCCCATACTAAAAAAGAAAAAGCCCGACCAACCGGGCTTTTTCTTTTTAGTACCTATGTATAGATAGCACTTGGTGGGTGTATTGCCCTTGGGGGTGTTGAGCGTCGGCTTGCTCTATAGAGAAGATACCCGTGGCATCTATCTTCTCTACCTTGACGCGCCCGGAGCAATGGATAATCCGCTGCTTGTCTATTAGGATACCCACATGCGTAACAGGCACATTACCCACTGGGGACGTCCCGACCATGTCGCGGGCGGGATATTTGCAGAAGAAAGCCAAATCGCCGGCTTGGGCTTGGTCTAAGGAAGGCACTTCCGTGCCCTGCGTGGCTTGCTCGGAGGCGTTGCGGAGCAGGTGCTTGCCGAAGAGCGAGAGGACCACCTGCGTGAAGCCGGAGCAGTCCATGCCCATCGCGTTCTTGCCTCCCCACAGATAGGGGATATTCAGGAAGAAACGTACCGCCTGCAACAGGTGTTGCTCGTCCATCGGCAGCGGTTCGGTCAGCACCATCGAAGGGTCAATGCGGAAGCCGACGCCGAGCAACTCGAAGCGTCCGTCCTTGTAGTTGCACAAGCGCGTGCCTGCCGTCAACGGGATAGTCTGCCCGTTGTTCTCGCTCACGGCATACGCCATGGGCATGAGCACCATCGCCGTGGACTCGGCGGGCAGTTTCTGTTCCTCTTCGGCAGAGAGGGGCGTGAGCATTTTCATATCCACCCATCCCTCTTGCCCGTCTTGGCAGAGACGCACTTGGTACCAACGCGCCTGCTCGGCGAGTATCTCGCACTGTTCGGCAAAGAGTATCTGTGTGCTCATCTCGGCAGTCTCGCGTGCTTCTGTCCGCACAGGAACGACACTATGTAGAGAAATTCCTTTCATAATAATTAGGTTGTTGCAAGTAAGGTCTGAGGCATTACATACCTCCTTTTATCCTACGTATATCCTACGTATATCTCACGTATATCCTACGTAATCGACCGCTTATAGTTTCCTTCTCTCGCGGACAATCATCAAGGCTTCTTCGCGAATGTCTTGCGGCAGGGCGATATTGCGCAACTGCAGGCTGCGCACCCATCCTGCGACATCGCGCTCCTGCAAGGTGTCGAACACCTCTCGGAGCATGGTGTGCTGCGTCTCGGAATAGTCCGCGGGGTCTATGCCTGCCAAGGTGTCCAACTCCTCATCGTCGTAGTAGTCAATCTGCGCATTGGTCTGCAAGAGGGTGTCGCGCTCGCAGACCAAGTGCTGCCCGCAACACTCGCCGTCGTCGGAACGGGTAGGAGTCTGCGGCTCTACATCGGTCGTGGTGCGGCCTGGAGACCGCACCTCCTCGTTCGCTGCTCTGCTCTTCCTGCGCTCCCGCACCTCGTACAGCACGAGTATCAGCATCCCTAAACAAAGGAATAGTATCAATGGAAGCATATCTGTGGTTAGTGGTTAGTGGTCAGTGGTCAGTGGTCAGTGGTCAGTGGTCAGTGGTTAGTGATTAGTGGTCAGAGCATGGGCACTCATAATTCTTAATTCTTAATTCCTAATTACTCTACCGCGTCTTCCTCCACCACGAGGTTATCTATGATGAAGTTCTGACGCTCTATCGTGTTTTTACCCATGTAGTATGCCAGCAGGTCTGCCACGGCGTCCTCCTTGCGGAGCATCACTTGGTCGAGGCGTATCTCTTTGCCTATGAAGCCTTTGAACTCATCGGGGCTTATCTCTCCCAAGCCTTTGAATCGGGTAATCTCGGGATTCTTCGCCTCTGCGATGGCTTGCAGGCGCTCCTCCTCGGAGTAGCAGTAGCGCACCGCCTGCTTGTCCTTCACGCGGAAAAGCGGCGTCTGCAGGATATACACATGCCCCTTCTTGACCAAATCGGGGAAGAACTGCAAGAAGAACGTGAGCATAAGCAGGCGAATATGCATGCCGTCCACATCGGCATCGGTGGCGATAATCACCTTGTTGTAGCGCAGTTCGTCCAGTCCGTCTTCTATGTTCAATGCCGACTGCAGGCAGTTGAACTCCTCGTTCTCGTACACCACCGACTTGCTCAGTCCGTAGGAGTTGAGCGGCTTTCCACGCAATGAGAACACCGCCTGCGTGCGCACATCGCGACTCTTGGTGATAGAGCCCGACGCCGATAGACCCTCCGTGATGAAGATACTGCTCTCCTGCCGCAAGTCGTCATCGGCGTCTTTTGCCGACTTCACGGGCTTGGCGTCGTTGTAATGCACCTGACAGTCGCGCAACTTCGGGTTGTTCAGTTGGTTCTTCTTCGCCCGCTCGCGCGCCGCCTTCGTTACGCCCGCTATCGCTTTGCGCTCTTTCTCCGAGTCTTGTATCTTCTGCAACATCACCTCCGTTATCTCGGGGTGCTTGTGCAGGTAGTTGTCCAGTTGTTGCTTGATAAAGTCGTTGACGAACTTATTCACCGATAGCCCGCTCGTGGGCGACATGTCTTTCGAGCCTAACTTCACCTTCGTCTGACTCTCGAACACCGGCTCCTCCACATTAATGGCTATCGCGCCCACCACGCCGTTGCGGATGTCGCTAAACTCCTGATTCTTATTGAAGAACTCCTTGATGGTGCGGGCTATCGCCTCGCGGAAGGCGGCTTGGTGCGTACCGCCTTGGATGGTGTGCTGACCGTTCACAAACGAGTAGTACTCCTCGCCCGATTGATTCGTATGGGTGAGCGCTATCTCTATGTCCTCTCCTTTCAGGTGGATAATCGGATAGAGCGGGTCGGCACTCATGTCCTCCGTCAGCAGGTCGAGCAAGCCGTTCTTCGAAGTGTACTTACGCCCGTTGTAGAGCAGGGTGAGACCCGTATTCAGATACGCATAGTTGCGCATCATCTCCTCGATATAATCGTCGCGGAAATGGTAGTTCTCGAACAGCCCCTTGCTGTTGTCCGGCGTGAACTCAATCAGCGTGCCGCGCTTCTCGCTGCCATCGTAGTCCACCACCCCCGTGTCGCTCACCAGATGCCCTTGATGGAAGACTGCCTTGCGCGTCTTGCCCTCGCGGAACGACTGCACAGAGAAGTCCATCGATAGGGCATTCACCGCTTTCGTACCCACGCCGTTCAGTCCCACGGATTTCTTGAACGCCTTGGTGTCGTACTTGCCGCCGGTGTTCAGCAGCGACACTGCATCCACCATCTTGCCCAAGGGTATGCCGCGCCCATAGTCGCGCACGCGCACCTGCTCATCGCGTACAGTAACCTCTATCACCTTGCCTTCGCCCATGCGATACTCGTCTATCGAGTTATCGATGGTCTCTTTGATAAGCACATAGATACCGTCATCGGAGTGGCTGCCGTCGCCTAACTTACCGATGTACATACCCGGGCGGCGGCGGATATGCTCGCGGTCGTCCAAGTGGATGATGTTCTCATCACCATACGCCGTTGGGTTCGTATTTTGCAATTCTTCCATAGTATTCAGTGAATAGTGGTCAGATTATTCAGAGTACTCTGATAATTCAGAGTACTCCGATTGCTCAGAGCATGGGCTTTCACCCCCTTTTCGCTTTCAGCGCAATATCGTATGCCTGTCGGTAGTACTTAAAGAAATACCGCCATTCTGCTTTCTTCGCCACCGCCGCAGCCGCCTTGCGCACTTGTTCCATCTCCTCGGCGGGCAACTGCGCGAAATACACCAATCGGCGAGCCACTTGGTCCACCACCTCGTAGTAGTTGCTGTCGTTGCGCGCTATCACCGTTACGCTCGGCGTATCTTCCGCAGGCATCGCTTCTTGCGCCCACAGCCCGAATCCCGCCAGCGTCGTGGTGATGGTAGGCACGTGGAATGCCACCGACTCCAGCGGCGTGTAGCCCCACGGCTCGTAGTAGGAGGGGAACACCGTTGCGTCCATACCTATCAGCAGGTCGTAGTACGACTTGCCAAACAGCGGGTCATGCCCGTTCAGGTAATAAGGCACGAAGATAACGCTCACCTTGCCAAAACGGCGGATAGGCTTATCTAAGTAAGGTATCATCACAAACGCTATCACCTCGCGGTTGATATGTTGGTCGTACAGCAACTCGCCCAACCGCTCCATCGAGTGCAGGAATACATCAATACCTTTGTTCTTCCATTCCTGCCTGCCGGCGATACAGATATACATCGCGTCTTTCGGCACCACGCCGCCCAACTGCTGCTCCGCCACCTGCGTCAGTGCCTCGCGGGCTGCAGCACGGTGCGTGCCGAATGCCTTCCCTTTCGGCACGAAGTTCGGCTCAAACCCATTCGGCGTAACGATGTCCACGGACTTATCCAGCAACTGCTTGCACTCCCGCGCCGTCAGGTCGCTCACCGTCGTGAAGCAGTCGGCGAAATGTGCCGCCTGCTTCTCTGCCGAGTGCTTGCTCACCATGTTCAGTTCCTCCGCCATCTGGTCGCCGTTGTAGTGCTCGAAATAGTCATACAGCGGCTTGCCGTTGCCCGCGATAGACCGCCCGATGGAGGTAGCATGCGTGGTGAAGAGCGTGCCTATCTGCGGACGGAAATAGCGCAGGTAGAAGACCATAAACGCCGTCTGCCACTCGTTAGCATGCGCCACCACGCGAAGCTTGTTTTGCGTATTTTTCGTTGATTTCGTATTTGGCGTGGCTTGCGTAGCCATCGGCGCCGTCTCAGCTAAATAGTCATACAGGCTCGCCATTGTCATACCCGCCGCATAGCCAAACAGCGACGACTCATCATAGTCGCCGTAGGCAGCATGGCTCTGCACGTGGAAGTTCTCCCACGCCCAAGCGTAGATACTGTCTTTCTTCGCCCACAGCGCGTCTGCCCGCAGCAACACCGCTATCGGCTCGCCGGGCACCGTCCAGCGCCCCACGCGCACGGGAATATCGGCATGCGCCTCGCGAAAACGGCATACCCACGCCGAGAGCAACGAAGCATCTTCACGAAAGAAATGGTCGGAATGTGCCCCGAAATCGGGGCCGAAGAAAATAACTTTGTCGGGGTGTTCTTTTTGCATGGAGGCGGCACGAGTGGATAGCACGGCATATATTCCGCCTACTCGATTGCACACCTCCCAACTGGTCTCGAAGATATAGTCCGGAGAAAGCATAATACGATTAAGAATAGGTGCTCTCCTATGAATACTGCGCGAGGAGGCTGCCTATTGGTATGGTTATAGTATGATTTATTATTTGTTTCTTATGGTAATTTTTTCCACGCCTTGCAGGGTGTTAAGTGTCGTCGGCACGGTGGTAAATCGGTTGTTGTCTGCTCCCACCAGCGGCATGTAGCGCACGCTGTCCGCCACTGCCCAATACAGCCTGTTGTCTACCACATCTATCGCCACCGCCTGCGTCGGTTGCGCCTCTATCTGCACCGCCTGCGAGCCGTCTATATGCGACACATAGAGCCCGTTAGCGCGGTAGTAGAGTTTCCTATTCGCTATACGGAAACCCTCTATATCGGGGATTATCGCCCGCAGCATGCTCACCGTAAAGGTCTCGTTATTAAACACCTGCATCGTGTCCTGCACCCCATCCAGCAACGCTTTCGCTGCTGCGTCCGTAGCGGGCAACGGCACCTCAAAACGGTTGCCGGCAAAGATACGCTGTCCGTAGTCCCCATCCGCTTTCCGCATCAGCACCTGCGTCGCCGTAGTGTCCCGCACGGCAAACACCTTCTCCACTACCGTCTCCTCGCCGTTTATCGTCATCGTAAGCCGAACACCCGCATTCGGTGCCGCCTGCGCGAAATAAACCGTATAGGAAGACGCACTATTGTTCTCCGACACAGGCACATACAGAGTGTTTGACACCACGTTCCATTGATAGGTAATCGCGTAGTTGTACGGGTTATACACATGCGCCTTGAAGGTTACATCCCGAAAAACGGTCAGCACCGAGTCCGAGCAAACGAAAGTAGGCACGGTATCGTACACCGTGATGCTCTTCACCCGCGTCAGCGATTTCTTCTTATCCACCTGCAAGGTTACCGTGTAAGTCCCCGGCTGCTTGTAGGTGTGCGATGGCGACTTCGACTCCGAGGTGCTGCCGTCGCCGAAACTCCATGCCCACTCCTCGCCGTCGGTAGACGAGTTGCTGAACCGCACCGACTGCCCTGCACGAGGAGCCTCCGGAGAATACGAGAAATCCACCGTCGTCTTGTCGCACCCAGCCAACACGCATAGCGCGAACAATACGATACTATATGTCCATTGTTTCATATACATCTTGCTCATTCATTAATAGCATTTTTAGTATCTTCTCCACAGGCATGTGCTCTCCGCTCAAATCCACCCATCGCATCTCCGCATCCCGTCGAAACCAAGTCAGTTGCCGCTTGGCATAGTGCCGCGAGTTCTGCTGTATCAGTTCCACCGCCCGTGCTCGGTCATACTCGCCGTCCATGTAGCCGAACAACTCCCGATACCCCACCGTCTGCAGACTGTTGCACTTCCTATACGCATACACCGTCCGCGCTTCCTCTTCCATGCCCGCCGCCATCATCTGCTCCACGCGCCTATTGATACGTTCGTATAGTTCCGCCCGCGGTCGAGTTAGCCCCACTTTCACAGTCCGAAAGTCCCGTGCTTTCGCCGCACCTCTCCGCAGGGACGAATAGGGCACGCCTGCTTGCTGGCTCACCTCCAGGCAGTGTATCAGTCGCTGCGGGTTCTGCCTGTCCACCGTCTCCCAATACGCGGGGTCTATCCGTTGCACCTCTTGTTGCAGCCACGCCAGCCCTTCCTTGGCATACCGTCCGCGCACCTGCTGCTGCACCTCCGCCGACACCGTCGGTATCTCATCCAGCCCCTTGCACACCGCGTCCATATACAGCATTGAGCCGCCAGTCAGCACCACCGTCTCATGCTCCGCAAACAGCCGCGGCAGCAACGCCATCACATCGCGCTCATACTGCCCCGCGTTGTAGTCTTCCGCCACCGACTTGCAGCCCACGAAGTAATGCTCCACCCGCGCCTGCTCTGCCATCGTAGGTGCCGCCGTGCCTATCGGTATCTCCCGATACACCTGCCGCGAGTCGGCATTCACTATCGGGCACCCCAACGCCTCCGCCACACGCAGACTCACCTCGGTCTTCCCTACGCCCGTAGGTCCCACTATCACCAACAACGTTTTCACTATACCACCGGGTACGCGGGCATCCCCGCCCGCTACTGACCACCAACCACTAACCACTCTAAAACATCGACCCGTCCTCAAACGACACATCTTGGAAGCCTTCCATGTCAATGTCGCCCGTGTCATATTCGCTGCCGCCGTAGAAGTCATCGTCCAAGTCCAAATCGCCCTTGCCGCCTTTGCTCGTCGTCAGCGAAAGGTCATCGTCGCCCTTCAACTGCTTCGGCGCACGGCCGCTACTCTCCACGCACTGCACACCGTCCATACTCCCCGCCCGCATCTCTTTTAGCGAACCGAAGAAATAGCGCTCAAACATCGGGTCGAAGACGTATATCAGTCGCTGCCCGCGCTCCGTCAGCAGGTCGCTCAGCCGCGTCTCCTCCATCACCATGTTGTCGTACTCGAAGTTGGAATCCATCGGTATCAGCGTTACCTCCTGACCCTTCTCCCACTCATCGTTGCACATAAAGAACGACGTCATCTGGTCGTCCGTATAGTGCACGCTTTCCAATATGGCTTTATGCAAATCCAAGAATGTGGCTTCGCTGTCCGCCTCAAACACCCGACGAAACTTCGGGTCGCCCTCTTCACAAGAAAAAGTAATTTTGTATATCATAAGGATTGAAAAAATGGTTGTCTTTGTTGTTAATGTTATTCTCGTAAACTACGAAAAACTACACGAAACTATGTAAAACTACCTAAAACTATCTAAATAGAGCGCAAAGATACAACTTTTCCACGATATATGCAAGACTTATGCCATAATTTCACCAAAAATTGAAAAATATCGCCGTTTTTCTTGCATATGTCAAAAAATAGTAGTAATTTTGCGCTCTGATTTTTGGAATTCATACTTTACATCTATGAACAAAACCTTTCATTTCCTATTGCTGGTCCCCGCAGTGTTGATCCTTGCCGCTTGTGGTGGCAAACGTGAATTGAACACCAAGATTTCTAATACGACAGGGTGGGACTATTCCGATAAGGACTATGCTAACTTTCAAGGTCAAGCCGTTCTTGGCAATGCTAACCCGATAGGGATGGTTCCTATCCAGGGGGGTACGTTTACAGTGGGAAATACCGATGAGTTCTTGACGGCTCCCCGTAATACCACTACGCGTACTATCTCCGTTGCTTCGTTTTATATGGATAAATACGAGGTTACGAATATTGCGTGGAACGAGTATATACATTGGCTCCAAACGGTTTTCGGTGCTTGTGCACCCGAACTTGTAGAGCGTGCAAAGCCCGATCAGAATGCTTGGCATGAGGACTTGGCGTACAATGATCCTTATGAGCGCAACTATTTCACCCATTCCGCGTTTTCTTTTTATCCCGTCGTGGGAATCACATGGGAGCAGGCTATGGCTTACTGTCAGTGGCGGACAGATCGTGTGAATGAGAAAGCACTCATCGATTGCAGAGCAATAGCTGTCCCGCCTTACGAAGAACTGGAACCCACTGACGACGAACAATACAAAGATTTATGGGAGGCTACCACGGGATATACCATGGATTCATACGAAGAAGCCGACCCCAATGACCCTGAGCAGACGATAACGTACTATCGCGTGCCTTACGAATGGATTCGCGATAAGTTCGTGTTCAATACCGAGAAGTATCTAAAAGATGATACCTATAATCCGGATTTCGGAAGAAGAACCAAATTTTACGATGCGTTGGGTAACCCGCGAAAAGCCAACCGCACTGACGGGTGTTTTGTTCCAGGGTATCGACTCCCCACAGAGGCGGAATGGGAGTTTGCAGCTTTTGCACCCTTGGCGGGAGAAGATGGACTAACTATCGAGGGTAAGATTTATCCTTGGTCCGGCTATTATCCACGTAACAACGGGAAAGAGAACAAGAAAACCGTAGGCAAATTCCAAGCTAATTTCGTTCGCGGACGGGGCGATATGATGGGAGTCAGCGGTAAATTGAATGATGCTTATGCGCTCACTGCACCCGTGGATGCTTTTGAACCTAACGATTTCGGACTCTACAATATGGCAGGCAATGTTAATGAGTGGGTACTTGATGTATATCGTGAGACCTCTTTTCAGGATGTCATGGAACACAACTCTTTCCGCGGGAACCTGTATCCTACTTATATAAAGGATGCTAATGGCAATTTCTTAATAGACTCTGTTGGTTGTCTCAAGGTGGAATACAAGGCGTCTAATGATCGCCGTAGTGCCAAGGATGGCGATTTGGCATCCGTTATTCCTACCGACTACCCGTTGGATACTGTCGGTGTTGAGAATTTCAAACACGACCCTACTGACATACTTACACCGCACATCTCCAACAAGAGCCGTGTTTACAAAGGCGGATCGTGGAAAGACCGAGTCTATTGGATTAACCCCTCTTCGCGCCGATACCTTGACCAAGACAAGAGCTCGAACACCATCGGTTTCCGTTGTGCAATGACCGCAATGGGAGACCAAATCCCTACCACCCCCGCCAAATAATCAATTAGGTATGCTACTTACTACCTATCGTGGGCTAAAGAAATCGTAAATTGTCAGATTGTAAATTGTCAAATTGTCAAATATATGAACACTCCCGCTAATCTCCGCTACACCAGCGAACACGAATGGATTCGTGTAGAAGGCAACGAAGCCTTTGTCGGTATCACCGACTATGCTCAGTCCGAATTGGGTGAAATCGTTTTCGTAGATGTCAACACCGTAGGCGAAACCGTTGCACAAGGCGATGTCTTTGGCTCGGTAGAGGCTGTAAAGACTGTTTCAGACCTCAATATGCCCGTTTCGGGCGAGGTGCTTGAGTTCAACGAAGCGCTTAACGACCAACCCGAACTCGTCAACAACGACCCCTACGGCGAAGGATGGATGGTCAAAATCACAGTCAACGACCCCGCCGAACTCGACAGCCTCCTCGATGCAGCAGGCTACGAGAAACTCATCGGATAAGCTAAGACAAGACGTATTCAATACGTTATTATCTATCAATAACAAAACAAAAGCGGTTGACCTTTTCGATCAACCGCTTTTGTTTTGTTATGAAAGATTATGTAGTCATTAGAATCCCGAGTACACCACTTTGAGTGAGAGGGGGCTGTCGGCGTTTTGTGCGCTGCGAATCTTCGTGGCGGACATCACTTGGCTCTGGCGCACGGAGGTGATGGAGGTGGTGCCATACGAAGCGTTGGTAGAGGTCTCCACCGTTACGGGCACCAACAACATATTCAGCGTGTCGGGGTTCATCTCCTGCCGTATTTGATTGGTAAGCAGGGTGTTGAGGTCGTAGGTATAGAAGTAGATGGTGTTGCCGAGCGAGTCGGTGCCTGTGGTCAGCGAAGAGAGGATAGCCACGGTGTCGGAGGGCAGTTCTTTCTTGCGGAAGAAGCAGTCGAGGCTCTCTTCCTTGATGAGCAACATGTAGTCGGCAGGCTGCAGCCAATCGTTGCGGTCTTTGTCCGCGCCCGTGCCGTCATAGACATTGAGCACATCCACCTGCAACTGCGCCAAGTTCACATACGGGCGTTTCACCGTGTCTTTGTAAATCAGGCTCTGCATGATGGTCTCCTCTATCTGCAACATCGGAAACTGCATGCGCGTATAGACGCCCGCGGGGGCAATCACGTAACTATAGTGTGCGCTGTCTGCCAGCAGGTTCTCCACCAGCGTCTCTTTGTCGCGGTACTCTATGCGGTTCAGCCCACGCACCTCGGCGTTGGCATAGAAGCTCTTCATATCCGTTACCGTGGTGTCTTTCCCTGCTCGGTTGTAGGTGAAATGGTAGTAAACCGCCATGCTCACATCGGTGATATGCAGCACGGTGGCGCTGCCGAAAGTGGGCGTGATATAGAGTCCTTTGAAGAACTCGTTGAACTCTTCCTGCGAGGTATAGGTCTGCATGCTGAAGAAGCGTTGTGCGAAGTCGTCGCTCATGCGGCAACGCACCATCGGCTGGTAGGTGCCTGTGCTGCTGTTGTAAACACTGTCCACCTTATTGCCCGCCACGATAAGGGGCTGACGCGCGACGAGGAGCGTGCTGTCCTCCATGCTGCAATAGTCGGCTATATCGATGTCGGAAATGTAGGTCAGGTTGTACTCCATCACGCCGCGGTCTATCTCGTACACATTGATAGCCATCGGTGTGCTGTTGCTTCCCACCCAGTTGCGGTAGTAAATATACAGGTATATGGAGTCCACCTCCGCCGTCTCGGGATATTGGAATCCGACGGGGCATGCCAACTGCGTGAGCACCTCAGCGCGCACTGTGCCGTAGTCGGTGGCTATCTCGCCCAGCAGGAAGGAGTCGGGGGCGGTGATGATACTGCCGCAGGGGGCTAAGTTGGAAGAAAGGGAGAAGGTATCGGAGCAAACGACTATCTTATCGTTATCGCCCAGCAGCGAACTGCCCGCCGTAACGACATCGTCTTTGCAGCCACTTAGAGCCAAGAACAAGGAGCAAAGAAGACCCACCCCGCCCCTCCCCATAAGGGGAGGGAGGATAGAAAAGAGTTTGTGTATAGTCAGAAGTAATCTACTTTTACTCATAGTTCTTTTTCTTCACCTATCAGTCTTTTATCTTTTATCTTTGGTGCGGCTCCCGACAGGTCGGGATGACACTTCCGACCGCACCTCCTTGAAGCAGGCGGGGGCATCTGCATACTCGATATGAGTTCCCCGCCCCCTACCCCCTCCCCGCAAGCGGTGCGGGGGAGTTTGTATGCGCACACCGGACTGTGGTCTTCGTTACTCTCCAATCAGTCCGTTGCAGAAGTCCAAGAAACGCTTGTTGTCTGCGCCTTCTTCGTAGGGCAGTATGGGTTTGCGGCTTGTCTCTGCGTAGTTCATCACGCGCTGGTTAATCTTCGGGCTGGCGAACGTAATGGCATCGGAATAGTCTATCGCCAGTCGCATCAACTCCTCGTAGCCCACGGGGAAGCCCGCTATACTGCGCACATCGTTGTTGGAGATTCCGTCAATCAGCAACTTCTGTGCAAACTTCGTGCCAAACGGCGTTTGGTACTCGTCGTCGTTGATAGATAGCACGATTTTGGAGTTCGCGAAGAAAGGTTCATCGGCATACGCTTTCTTGAGATAGAGCGGCGCCAGCGCCGACATCCAACCCGAGCAGACCACCACGTTGGGTGTCCAACGCAGTTTCTTCACGGTCTCGATAGCTCCGCGGGCGAAGAAGATGCAACGCTCGTCGTTGTCGGCATACTCCTTGCCCTCCACGTCGGCAATGCCTTTGCGCTTGTGGAACAAGTCGTCGTTATCAATAAAATAAATCTGAATACGTGCGGACTGTATGCTCGCCACCTTGATGAGCAACGGGTGGTCGGTCTCGCTGATGATGATATTCATGCCCGAGAGGCGTATCACCTCGTGCAACTGGTTGCGGCGTTCGTTGATATCGCCGAACTTCGGCATAAACGTGCGCGTCTCGTAACCCTTCGATTGGAACAACTCCGGCAGCTGCCTATTGAGCAAACGAATAGGCGTCTCTTCCGCTAAATAGGGGTATATCTCTTGAGAGATAAACAGGACTCGTTTCGGCTCTTTCATAGGCATAGAATTTTGAAATTTCCCGCAAAGGTACTAAAAAATATTGACATTTGCAACTTTTTCTTTCAAAAAATTTGTTTTGTCCGTTTTTTTTAGTACCTTTGCACGCTTTTTGGGTGCGCTTCGTTAGCTCACCTGCTTCAAGAAAACGGAGCGAAGTGGAGTTAAATACACGGAGTTCCCAACACGAAGTTATTTACACGAAGCGAAGCTGAGTTAATTACACGAAGTTCCATTATATGCAAATCATCACCACCAAGCAAGAACTCCTCCAGCATGTAGAGGCTTGCAAACAGCAGAACAAGACCCTCGGACTAGTACCCACCATGGGTGCGCTCCACGCAGGACATGCCTCGCTCGTCAGACGCTGCGTCAGCGAGAACGATGTAACCTTTGTCTCTGTCTTCGTCAACCCCACCCAGTTCAACAACAAAGAGGACCTCGCCAAGTACCCGCGCAATATCTGGCGCGATGCCGACTTGCTCTCTAACCTCGGGGCGCATTTCCTCTTTGCGCCCACGCCCGAGGAGATGTACACCGCCGAGGAGATGAACAGCACGTTTCAGTTCGACTTCAACGGGCTCGACCAAGTGATGGAAGGCAAGATGCGTCCGGGGCATTTCAACGGCGTGGTGCAAGTGGTGAGCCGCTTGTTCTACCTTGTGCGCCCCGACCGCGCATATTTCGGCGAGAAAGACTACCAGCAACTCGCCATCATCCGCCACATGGTCAGCAGTTCATCGCTGGCAGGCACCTTCGGCGACCTGCAAATCATCGGCTGCCCTATCGTCCGCGAGGAGTCTGGACTGGCGCTCAGCAGCCGCAACGAGCGCCTCTCCGAGAGCGAGAAGCAGACGGCGGTGAATATATCGCGTATCCTCTTCGAGAGCCGCGAGTGGGCGCAGACGCAGCCCGTTGCCGAGGTGCAGCAGCGCGTGGTGGATGCTATCAATGCCGTGGAGGGACTGGAGGTGGAGTACTACGAGATAGTGGACCAATCTACCCTGCTGCCCGCCGCCGATTTCTCCCACGCCATCGGCTGCGTAACGGTCTATTGCGGACCCGTAAGGCTGATAGATAACATCAAGTACTGATTCGTTACCGCTAAGCGGAAATAGCTATTCGACAATAGGTATAGCTAAAAAAACACACACCCTCGCAGACTAATAATCTGCGAGGGTGGTCTTTATATGATAGTGGATCGGTTAAATTATAGCTGCTGCCCCATCATGTTGTAGGTAACGCCGTTGCGGATAATCACCACTTGCCCATCGTGGAGTTGTTTCTCTACGCATTGCGGGTTAGTATTGTGGGTATTCTCAATATTCATTGATGACCCGGATTCGCCTACGATATTGAACTCTTTCCAAACCTCTGCGGCTTTGTAGTCCGCTACTGAAGCATCGGGTACGTATATAGGGATGGTGCGATTTACTTCGTTAAAAACACCAACTCCCTCCACAACAGGCGGGACAATGGCTTTTAAGTGTATTTCTTTGATATTCAAGCAATTGTTAAATGCATTGCGTTTGATTGTAGATACATTTTTGCCTATTGAGACTTTTTTGAGGTTGACACACGACGTGAACGCACCCTCTCCAATGATGGTTACGGGGTTGGGGATGGTGATGGAGGTAATGGAGGTACAACCACTGAATGCATAGCCTCCAATACTTGTTACTGTTTCGGGTAAAGTAACTAAATCCTTTACCTCAACATCATTGATATACAGGTTATGCGAGTAGAATATAGGATTACTAGAAGAACTGCTAAAACTTATAGCACACCAACTTGCTAAATCGCCTGTGTAATTAGTTTTGGTGAGGGCGGAGCAACCATAGAACGCACTGCCTCCAATGCTTGTTACGGAGTTGGGGATAGTGATGGAGGTGAGAGCAGAGCACTCAGTGAATGTAAATTCTCCAATGCTGGTTATAAAGTTGGGGAGAGTAACAGAGGTAAGTGAGGAGCAATAACTGAATGCACCGTTCCCAATTTTTGTTACGGAGTTGGGGATAGTGATGGAGGTAAGACCAGAATGACCGAATGCATCACCATCAATAGTGGTTACGGATTCTGGGATGGTGATTGAGGTTAGACTGCAGCAATAGAAGAATGCAGACCATCCAATGCTGGTTACGGAGTTGGGGATAGTGATAGAGGTGAGACTAGAGCAAGAGGAAAACACTTCTGATTCAATACTATTCATTGAGTTAGAAATAGTGACGGAGGTAAGACTGTAGCAACTTCCGAACGCTCTTTGCCCAATACGCGTTACGGAATTGGGGATAGTGATGGATGTGAGACCACAACCAGTGAATGCGTCACTTTCTATAGTGGTTACGGATTCGGGGATGGTGATAGAAATGAAACCACAATTTGCGAACGCACCCTTTCCTATACTTGTTACGGAGTTGGGGATGGTGATGGAGGTAAGGGAAGAACAACCATAGAATGTGTATTCTAAAATGCTGGTTACGCCATCGGGGATGGTGATAGAGGTGAGACTTGAGCAATCATAGAATGCGTAGATTCCAATGCTGGTTACTGAGTTGGGAATGTTAATGGAGGTGAGGCTGGTGCATTTGTAGAATGCACTGTATCCAATGCTGGTTATGGAATTACCAATAGTGATAGAGATTAGGCTGGAGCATTTGCTGAATGCTGACTTTCCAATGCTGGTAACTGAGTAAGTGGTACCATTGTAGGTAACAGTTTCGGGGATGGTAGCGGTGGTGAGAGTTGAGTAATTCCCTTGTGTTACCTCTACCGCAAAATTGCTCGTTTTTTTGTAATAAAGGTCGCCTGACTGGAAGTCGTAGTTGTAGGCGTAGGTGCTTAGGGTAGTCAGAAGGAGCACCAAAAGCGAAAAGATAAGTCGTTTTCTCATAATTGTAATGTTTTTTGTTGTTAATAAATTATGTTTATTTGTTTTTGAAATTGTTGTTGTTATAGTTGCTATAGTGGTTATAGGCTTTATAGATTTATATTTTTCGCAGGCGGGGATGCACACGACAATCCCCGATAATTCGGGATGCAAGCATCGGTATGTACCACCTGCGCACCCGGACAGGCATTGCTGATTCTATGCTCTTGGGCTGCTCTTTCTCAACTTCTTCACTACTTCATCACTACTCTTTCACTACTCCTTCACTACTCTTTCGCTACTACTCGACCTTCGCTCATCCTTCGCTCATCCTCCGACCGCACCTCCTTGTTGTGGTCCTTCATACATCAAAAAGCGCAGACCTCGAGTTGCTTATCCACAAATCGAGGCCTTCGCATTGCCTTTAAGGTCAAATAAACAACAAGAAGCCTACGCGGATATGGCGACATAACGCACCTGCAAACGCCGATGCGATATGGCAAATACCATATCGGTAAGCATCTATTGCTCACTTTGATTTTGACCTTAAATACTGAAAAAGTTGCGAAGTTCTTCGATTTGTCAAATACAAAGCGTCAATAAACGCTTTTATCAATATGTATGCTGTTTGTCCTGCGGAATGCAGGGGCAAACAGGAAAGAACATAGACCGATTACTCGGTTTCGGGGGCAAAGTTACTGCTTTTCTTTGAATTATGCAAATAATTTTTGGTTTTTGTGGTTTGCGGTCAGGCAAAAATGGCGGTAAAAAAAACAGAAAAGTGTTGTCGGTGTCGGAAAAAAGGTGTAATTTTGCGGGCGAAAGTGTATTTGGGTTACAAAAACGGACAAATAATACGTACAATAATCAACGAAAACGCTCTTTTTAGAACACATATTTTTCAAAAATGGTTCAAGTATTCTTTTAACATTACTCACAAAAAACAACGATGAAAGTAGTTATAGACCAATATATTCCATTCCTATCGGATGCGTTGCAGGCGCAGGGGGTGGAGGTGCTCGCACTGGCGCCGGAGGCGATTACACGTGAGGCGGTAGCCGACGCGGAGGCGTTGTTTGTGCGTACTCGCACGCGAGTGGATAGTGCTCTATTAGAAGGTACGCGCGTGCGTTTTGTGGCTACGGCAACTATCGGGACTGACCACCTTGACATCCCCTATTTGGAGCAACAGGGGGTTGCATGGGCATCTGCGCCCGGGTGCAATGCGCAGGCGGTGTGCGACTATGTGGAGGAGTGTCTCCGACTGAATGACCGTCTTGCGACTGAACGACCGCTGCGCTGTCTGACCGCTACTCTGTCTGACCGATTGACGCTTGGGATAGTGGGGTGCGGACATGTGGGGAGCAAAGTGAAGGCGATGGCGGAGCGCAGGGGTGTGCGGGTGCTGGTGAGCGACCCGCCGAAGGGCTTGCACACGCCGCTTGAGCAGATAGCCGCAGAGGCGGATGTCATCACCTTCCACACGCCTCTCACGCGCACGGGCGCGTACCCTACTTATCACCTCTGCAACGCGGAGTTCTTGGGGCATTGCCGACCGGGGACGCTGATTATCAACGCCGCGCGCGGAGGAGTGGTGGACGAAGAGGCGTTGCTGCGCTCGGGCTTGCCCTGCGCGATAGACACCTGGGAGGGAGAGCCCGACATCAACCGCGGCCTGCTGCGACAGGCGTGGCTGGCATCTTACCACATAGCGGGGTACTCGCTGGAAGGGAAAATAAACGCGTCTCAGCAGGTTTTGGACGCTTTCTGCCGCTTTTTTCAGCGAAAGGCTTGCATAATTGACAAAAAAGCAGTAACTTTGCACGCTCGTTCGGGCGACAATGCACCCGGGTGGCTACAGCGTATCACAGAGCAACTGAAAGCCCAACCCGAGGCTTTTGAGCAACTCAGGAAAGCCTATCCTCTCCGATAAATCAGAATACTCAGAATAATCGGAATACTCAGAAAACTCCGATAATTCAGAAAACTCCAAGATATACTATGGCAAATTTTCAGAAACTGACCCCGCGTAGTGAAGACTACTCGAAGTGGTACAACGAATTGGTAGTTAAAGCAGACCTTGCAGAGCAGTCCGCGGTGCGCGGTTGCATGGTTATCAAGCCTTACGGCTATGCGATATGGGAAGCTATTCAGGCGAACCTCGACAAGCGTTTCAAGGCGAAAGGCGTGAAGAACGCCTATTTCCCCTTGCTCATCCCGAAGTCCTTCCTCAGCCGTGAGGCAGAGCATGTGGAGGGCTTTGCCAAAGAGTGCGCCGTGGTTACGCACCACCGCCTGAAGAACGACCCCGATGGCAAGGGCGTTATCGTAGACCCCGATGCGCGGTTGGAGGAGGAGTTGATTATCCGCCCGACCTCGGAGACCATCATCTGGTCCACTTATAAGAATTGGATTTCCAGCTACCGCGACCTGCCTATCCTGTGTAATCAGTGGTGCAACGTGATGCGCTGGGAGATGCGCACGCGTCTCTTCCTGCGCACCGCCGAGTTCCTTTGGCAAGAGGGGCATACCGCCCACGCCACACAAGAGGAAGCAGAGGACTTCGCACGGCAGATGCTCGATGTATATGCCGACTTCGCCGAGGACATCATGGCCATCCCCGTAGTGAAAGGCGTGAAGTCGCCCAACGAGCGTTTTGCAGGCGCACTCAACACCTACTGCATAGAGGCAATGATGCAAGACGGCAAGGCGCTGCAAGCCGGCACGAGCCACTTCCTCGGACAGAACTTCGCCAAATCGTTTGATGTGCAGTTCCTCTCGAAAGAGAACAAGTACGAGTACGTATGGGCTACCTCGTGGGGCGTGTCCACACGCCTGATGGGTGCGCTCATCATGACCCACTCCGACGACAACGGATTGGTGCTCCCGCCCCACTTGGCACCGATACAGGTGGTGATAGTGCCTATCTTCAAGAAACAAGAGCAGTTGGATGAGTTGCTCGCCAAACTGAACCCGCTGGCAGACCAACTGCAAGCCCTCGGCATCCGCGTGAAACTCGACACGAGCGAGAAATACACGCCGGGCTATAAGTTCGCCGACTATGAGTTGAAGGGTGTGCCCGTGCGCCTCGCGATGGGCGGACGCGACCTCGAGAATAACACCATCGAGATTGCCCGCCGCGACACGATGGAGAAAGAGACTGTCTCGCTGGACGGCATCGTGGAGCGTATTCAGGCGCTGCTGGAGGAGATACAGAAGAACATCTACAAGAAAGCACTGGATTTCCGTATCGCCAACACGCGCGAGGTGAACAGTTACGAGGAGTTCAAAGAGGAAATCAAGAAAGGCGGTTTCCTGCTCTGCCACTGGGACGGCACTCCGGAGACCGAAGAGAAGATAAAAGCCGACACGAAGGCGACCATCCGCTGCATCCCGCTGCAAGACCTGCCCGGGCACCACTCCGAGCCCGGCACCTGCATGGTTACCGGCAAGCCCTCGGCAGGCAGGGTAGTCTTCGCGCTGGCGTATTAAGGTGTTTTCTAGTTTCCCTAGAAATCCTAAAAATTCTAGTTTTTCTAGAAATTCTAGATTTTCTAGTTATCCCTAAAACCTACGATGAAAAGAGCAAAGGTACATATCAGCCTGTTTTTGCTATGGCTTTCGGTGTGCCTTTGCTCTTTTTCTATGCCTGTCTCTGCGCAGCAACAAGTGCTTGCGAAGGTAGAGAACGGCGATACCATCTATGTCGTAGCGCTGCATGACCTCTATGTCTATGCGCCGATGAAGTTCAAGAACAAGCGACAGGAGCGGTTCTACTGGCGCACCGTGCGCGATGTGAAGAAGACGCTGCCTTATGCCCGCATGATACGCGCAGACATGGAGTTTGCCGATGAAGAGTTGGCTAAGATACAAGACCCCAAAGAGCGCAAACGATGGTGGAAGAAATACGAGAAGTACCTCTTTAATAAGTATGAGGACGACTTCCGCCACATGTACGCTTCGCAGGGGCAGATGCTAATGCTCCTGATGTCGCGAGAGACCGACCATACGAGTTACGACCTCATCAAACTTTACCGAGGCAAGGCGAGCGCGAATTGGTGGCAGTTCGTTGCCAAACTCTTCAAGAACGACCTCAAAGAGGAGTACGACGGCAACGACAAAGACGCTATCATCGAGCGCGTGATTCACCTTGTGGAAGCAGGGCAGTTGTAGCACGCACCAATACCTAATAAAAGAGGCTTGCTTACACGAAGTTTCCAACAGTGCGTAAGCGCTTCCTTACATTTACTTTCTTTACAGCCTCGAAGAGACTTTACAACCGACTAATGTACTTAGCCGGTTGTTTTTGTGTATGCTCATACCCTTCCTATAAGGTCTTCTCTTGCTCTTCCAGCAGACGCATCTGCGCACGGGTGCGGATGAGGTTGTGCTCGGGGTACTGAATCTTGTAGTAGGTGTCGCCGTTCAGGTAGTCGGTGTAGAAACGCACCGCCTGCATGTAACTCATGCGTTTGCAGCCGTAGGGGAGCAGTTCTCGCTCAGTCTCGGTGAGGAAAGTTGCTTCTTTCAGGTATCCCTCCTTGTAGGCGTTGTATATCGCCATGTCCACATGGATACGGCTCAGGTCTTGGTCGTCTTCGTCGCCCGTGTTGGCAGCGGTGCGCATGAAGTCGCCGAAGTCGCTGAGCACATAACCCGGCATGACGGTATCCAAGTCCACGATACACATGGGGTTGCCCGCCTCGTCGAAGAGCATGTTGTTCACCTTGGTGTCGCAGTGGTTGATACGCTTGGGCAGTCTGCCCTCGGCGTGCAGTCGCTCGGCGAGGCACATGTCATCCGCGCGCCGCTCGATGGCATCGAGGATGTCGCGCGTCTGCTCAAGTCGCTCGCCGCCTTTCGCTGCCGCCTCATGCAACTGCTGCAGGCGGAACGCCATGTCGTGGAAATGGGGGATAGACTCCACCAGTTGCTCTGCGGGCAGGTCTGAGAGTTGGTTCTGGAAGCGTCCGAACGCCACTCCGGCGAGGAATGCCGACTCGGGCGTTACGCGCTCCTGCGAGCGCGCGTTCTCTATCAGCACGTACACGCGCCAGTACTCGCCCTCGGGGGTGCGGTAGTAGAGTTTGCCGTCCTTGGTGGGCACCAGTCGCAGCACCTTGCGCTCCACGTCCTGCTCACCCGCCTCCACCAGTTTGGTGCGGATATGGCTCGTAACGCGGTGGATATTCCGCTGCAAGCCCTCCACGTCGCGAAAGATATGGTGGTTGATACGCTGCAAGAAATAGGAGGGTTCGCCCTTGTGCAGGGCGGGCAGCGTGTAACTGTCGTTGATGATACCGACCTTCAGCGGGCGCGGCTCGCCCACCTGATTGGGGATGGCAAATTGACTGATGATATGGTTCATAATTGCATGTTTTTTACTCCGCTTCGCTCCGTGTTGGAAACTGTCGTGTAAAGAACTCCGTGTTGGAAACTCCGTGTAGTTAACTTCGCTTCGCTCCGTGTACAGCATGTAGCGCTTCTGTACACTTACTTTCTTATAGCCCGCAGGGCTAACTTACACGCAGTTTCTCACACGCAGTTTTTTACAGCCCCAAGGGGCTTCCTTACGCGCGCAAGCGCTTTTTATGCAAACGGGATGTGGTATTGTACGAAAGCCTCGATAGCCTCGTAGTTCGCCAGTCCGAGTGCGGCATAGAGTTCGGCGGTAGCGTGGTTGCGGTCTTCGGCGCGCTGCCAGAACAGTCGCTCGTCGTCGCCCATGAACGGTGCGGACTCCATCTGCGACTGGTGCTTGAGGATGGTGTTCCGCTTGAAGCGCAACTCCTCAGGCGACATCGGCACTGCCATCTCAATATAGTCCATCTCCCATTCCATCCATGCGCCGCGGTACATCCAGATGCGGCAGTCTTTGAGCCAAGCCTCGGTGTCTTTCAGTTCGTCGATGGCAGCCAACACAGCGTCCAAGCATACCTTGTGCGTGCCGTGGGGGTCTGCCAAGTCGCCTGCTACGAATATCTCCTGCGGCTTCAACTCCTGCAACAGTGCCTTCACGATGTCGGCGTCTTTCTGACTCAGGTTGCCTTTCTTGATGGTACCCGTCTCGTAGAACGGCAGGTTGAGGAAGTGGATATGGTCGGTGGGGAGCCCCATGTGGCGGCATGCTGCCGTTGCTTCGCCGCGGCGTATCAGCGCCTTGAGGTCGAGGATGTCGCGCGTGTCTTGGTCGCCCGTCTTCTCCGAGAGCAGGAAGTTGACATACTCTTGGTATTTCTGCTCGATGGTGTCGTCTGCCATGGGGTGCAACTTTTGGAAGCCGCGGATGAAGTCCATGAAGCGAACCACCTCGTCGTCGCAGACGGCGATACAGCCGCTGGTCTCGTATGCCACGTGCACGTTGTGTCCCTGCTTAATCAGGCGTGCAAACGTGCCGCCCATCGAGATAACATCGTCGTCGGGGTGGGGCGAGAAGATAAGCACGTCTTTCGGGAAGGGTTTTGCGCGCTCGGGGCGGTCGGTGTCGTCCGCATTGGGCTTGCCGCCGGGCCAGCCGGTGATGGTGTGCTGCAGGTCGTTGAAAATCTTGATGTTGCAGTTGTATGCCGAGCCGTGGATGGTGATAAGTTCGCTCAGTCCGTAGTCGTTATAGTCGCGGTTGGTCAGTTTGAGGATGGGCTTGCCCGTCTGTTGGCAGAGCCAAACGATGGCGCGGCGCGTCAGTTGGTTGTCCCACTCGCAGGAGGTTACCAGCCACGGATGGTGTATGCGCGTCAGTTGGGTGGCCGCGCTCAGGTCGCAGAGCACCTTGGCGTTCGGGTGGAGCTGCAAAGCCGAAGCGGGGCAGGCTGCATCGGTAGACCCCTCTACCGCGTCATGCAGAGGCGACGCTTTATGCTCCCCCCATGCCACGAGGATAACCTCCTTCGCGCGCAGGATGGTACCCACGCCCATCGTGATGGCGCTCACGGGCACTTGCTCGATGGTGCCGAAGGTGTTCTTTGCCTCGTCGCGGGAGATGTTGTCTAATATCACAAGGCGCGTCTGGCTCGAGGGGGCGGACCCCGGCTCGTTCAGGCCGATATTCCCACAGCGCCCGATACCCAGCAGCTGCAGGTCCACGCCGCCGAACTCCTGTATCTTGCGCTCCATGCGACCTATCATCGGCATGATATCCCGCTGGTCCATCATCCCGTCAAAGGCATACACATTCTCCGCCTTGATGTCCACGTGGTCTATCAGCTGCTCTTTCAGTTGGGCATAGCAGCCCTGCGTCGCGTTCTGCAAGGGGTAGTACTCGTAGGTGTTGAAGAGCACCACGTTGCGGAAACTCAAGTTCTCCTCTTGGTGCATACGTACCAACTCGGCAAACACGTCCGTCATTGTCCGTCCGGTTACTACCGACAGCACGAATTTCTCGCCCTCAGCCTGACTCTTGCGAATCTTCTGAGCAATCAGCTGTGCCAGTTGGATAGCACCCTGGCGGGCATTCTCATAAATGGTGGTGGGAACTTTCTCCATACGGCTGATACGGCTCAACTCCAGCACATCGTCCGTTTGATAGAGTTTGGAAGACACACGCGAAAGCGAAATCTGGGAAGAAAGGTTGTTTTTCATACGTTTATAAGGTATTTTGATTGTTGTTTCTGCCCGCAAAGTTACAAGATTTTTTTTATTTGTGCAAACCCTATCCGTCCTTTTCTCCCAAAAAAAGCACCAAATTCCGTCCGATGGACGATTTTAGACCTGTGTAAGGCTATTTTCTTCAAAGCCAAAAAATGACTCTCGCCGCAACTAAATTTGTACAATCCAAAAAAATGTAGTACCTTTGCGCTCTAATTATCAATCGTAAATCGTCCTTCGTAAATCATGTTGTCTTCTCTCAATCCCGTTCAGCGTGAGGCGGTGGAATACATCGCCGGTCCCGAGTTGGTCATTGCCGGCGCGGGCTCCGGCAAGACGCGCGTGCTGACCCACAAAGTGGCGTACCTCATGCAGCAAGGACTGCACGCGGGGAACATCCTTGCCCTTACTTTCACCAACAAAGCCGCCCGCGAGATGAAGGAGCGTATCGTCCGCCTGCTGCCCGACGGCGACGCGCGTTACCTCTGGATGGGCACTTTCCATAGCATAGCCACCCGTATCCTTCGCACAGAAGCCGAAGCGCTCGGCTACACCCGCGACTTCACCATCTACGACACCTCCGACTCCAAAGCCCTCGTCAAGCGTATCCTCAAAGAGCGCGAATTGGACGAGAAAATCTATAAGTTAGGCAACGTGCTGGCGAAGATTTCCGCTGCCAAGAACGCACTTATCACCCCCGAAGAGTACGGCAGACGCACCGACATCTACCGCCAAGACCGCGAGCAACGCATGTACGAGATGCCCGCCGTCTATCACTACTACGAGCAGCACCTCCGCGCCGCCAATGCTATGGATTTCGACGACCTCTTGGTGAACCTCTGCCGCCTGTTGCAGCAAAACGAGGCAGTGCGAACCAAGTACCAAGAAGCCTTCCAATATGTGTTGGTGGACGAGTACCAAGACACCAACTACGTGCAGTACCTCCTTGTGAAACTCCTCGCCGAGCCGACGAACATGGTGTGCGTGGTGGGCGATGACGCGCAGTCTATCTACTCGTTTCGAGGCGCGGACATACGTAATATCTTGCAGTTTCAGCACACCTATCCCAACGCGCGGCTCTTCAAACTGGAGCGCAACTACCGCTCCACGCAGACCATCGTGCAAGCGGCGAACTCCCTCATCAAGCACAACGAGCACCAAATCTACAAGGAGGTCTATTCCGAGAAAGAGAAGGGCAGTGCCATCGACCTCAGCCGCTTCCCCACCGACCGCGAGGAAGGCGATGGCATCGCACGGATGATTCAGCAGGAGGACATCGCCCTGCGGCGCTATTCGCCCGAAGACATCGCCATTCTCTACCGCACCAACGCCCAGTCGCGCGTCTTCGAGAACGCGCTACGGCAACTCAATATCCCCTATCGTATCTATGGCGGCACCTCATTCTACCAGCGCAAAGAGGTCAAGGATACCATCTCATACTTCCGCCTTGCCGTTAACCAATCCGACGATGCCGCGCTGCAACGCGTCATCAACCTGCCGGCACGCGGGATAGGCGAGACCACGGTCAAGAAGATTGCAGATTCCTCCCTATTGAACGGGGTTTCTATGTACGAGGTATGTGCTGACCCCGCTCGCTACGGGCTGCCCGTGAGTGCCGCAACAGCCAAGAAACTGACGCTTTTTGCCGCCATGATACAGCGCTTCAGCGAGCGCACCGCGCAACTGGATGCCTACGAGTTCGCCGATATGGTCATGCGCGAGTCGGGACTTGCCACAGCTGCGGCGATGGACAAGACCGCAGAGGGCATCGACCGCGCGGAGAACATGGAGGAGTTGTTGGGCAGTATCCACGAGTTTGTGGAGACCTACGGCGACGGTGCTTTCGCCGTCCAAGAGGCGGAAACAACACAAGAAACCCCGATGAAACCGAGAATAATGGACTTTCTGGCAGAGGTGTCGCTGCTGACTGACCAAGATGAAAAACTCGATGACCACACGCCGCGCGTAACGCTCATGACCGTGCACGCCGCCAAGGGATTGGAGTTTCCCGTGGTATATATCGTAGGCATGGAGGAAAACCTTTTCCCCTCGCAGATGAGTGTGCGTCCGCAGGAGATAGAAGAGGAGCGCCGACTGCTCTATGTGGCGATTACCCGCGCCATGGAGGTATGCCACCTTTCTTTCGCCCAACAACGCTTTCGCAACGGCAAGACAGAGTTCAGTTCGCCCTCGCGTTTTCTCGGTGAAATCGACAGAAATTGCATCCATATGCTTGCATCCCGATATGTCGGGGACAACGCCCCGCGGACTACCGGCTATGGTTACGCCAATATGTATGGTGTATCTCGAACCGAACCAACTCCGCCGCAGTTGCTTGCATCTAAGTTTATCCCGACAAGTCGGGAATTTGTCGGGGACTCGCATGCTTCATCTGCACCCTCTTCACCCGTGCCTTCTTCGTCCGTTGGTTCCCCCCGCCGTCAAGGGCTTGCATCTAAGTTTATCCCTGTTTATCCCGACTTGTCGGGAACAAGTCGGGAATTTGTCGGGGTCAGTGCCGCCAAGTCAGAGGCACTCGCGAAATATAAGGAAGGCGACCGCGTGAGCCACCGAACTTTTGGCAACGGTACGGTCGTCCGTGCCTACACCGACCCCGACAGCGGCAACGACAAGATAGAAATCCGTTTTGACCAACACGGCACCAAGACCCTCCTCCTCACCTATGCCAAGTTAGTAAAGATACCATAGATAAATTCCGCTGAAAATCAAGGGAAGTATAGTCGGCTATGCCTCATTGCAGATGGCTTTGCGATACTGATTGGGTGTTTTGGCATACTGCCGGCTGAAGCATTTGATAAAATAACTGGTGGAACTGAATCCCACTTCTTCCGCGATTTCGGTGATGGTCTTAGTTGGTGCTTCGCGCAGCATGCGGGCGCCCTCTTCCAGTCGGATAGACATGATGAGTTCGTTAGGCGTCTGTCCGATAGCCTCTTGCAATTTGGAATACATACTCGACCGGCTGATACACATCTCCCGCGCCAACATATCCACGTCGAGATCGGGGTTTGCCAGATGGCGCATGATGATAGCCCTCGCGCGTGTAGCGAAAGAGATATAGGCGTTCTCCAGGTGCTCTTTCATCCTGAGGATTTGTTCGTTCTGCTGCTGCATGATACGTTTTTGTTCGTCGATACGCACTTTGGCTTTGTTAGTGGCTTGTCGGTTGGCATAGACGGCAACAGCGATAATCACTCCCACGATGCCCGCCATATACATCATCAACGCCCACCACGATAGGTACCATGGTGTGGGAACGAGGATATCAATAGCCCACTTGTCTTCATAGGCGTCTTTGACTACGAATTGGTATTTTCCTGCGGGCAGATTAGCATACGCCACTTCATGCTGCATGGTGGCATCTTGCCAGTCTTCTTCGTATCCGATGAGCCGGTATTGCAGGTGTGGCGAGAGCGCGGAACAATGGTTGGTGGTGGAGAATCGAATACGGATGTCTCGGTCGTCGGTGTTGAGCGTGAGTTGTCGAAGGTAGGGCAGTCCTGCCGTGAGTGTGCGAACCTGTTCGGAGGCATTACGTATTTGTATGGCTGAGGGTATGATGGAACAGGGGTGTCGCTGTTGCATCATTTCTGTCAGTCGGAAGGCACAGAGTCCGTTGGTGCCTCCGACAAAGAGTGTTTGGTCGGGGGTTAGATAGAGGCTTCGTTCGGTAGGTATCTCTATGGGGAATCCATCGGCATATCGCAGACGATGGGTAATATGCTCATTTCGGTCAAGAATCATGATATCTCCTATGCCGCCTATGACACAGCAGTTGTCTGCGAAAAGGAGATTGGTGCACAATCGGTCAGAGAATGCGTCAAGGATGTCAGATGGTTGAATCCATTGCATAGCAGAGTCGTTGAGTAGGAAAACGCCCTTGTTGGTGCCGGCATATAGGGTGCCATCGGTGTCGTGTGCGAAACATTGTATCGCCGAGGGGGTAGTCATTCTAAGCCATTGGTGGGTGGTGATGGAATAGCAGTAGGCGTTTTTTTGTCGCGCGAACCAGAGTTGGTTGCCGCGCAAGTGTAAGTCGGCTAATTCGCCGACAATATGGATATCGTTCAACACGCCAAAAGTGCGCGTGCTCAAATCTACCCATCCGATACCTCTCTCTGTGGAGAAAAAGAGGGAGTCGTGGTAATGGACGATGCCCCTGACGCGGTTGTTGGTGAGGTGTCCTGTTTCAACGGAGAATGTTCGGATGCTGTGGTCATGCAGGTGTATGGCCATCAAGCCTTTACCATGTGTACCAACCCACAGGGTGTTGCGTTCTCTGTCAAGGCATAGCGCCTTGACTGCACATTGCGGCACGTGGTTGTCTATGGGGATATAACGCACCTCGCCTGTTTGGTTGTCTATCTCGCAAACTCCTCCTCCGTTTGTCCCGACCCATGTTGTTTGTTCGTCTGAGACCACGCACGAGGCAATCGGATGCGACAGTCCGAGAGGCGCGGGCTTCTGCTCCCAAAAAGAAAAGAGGTCTTGCGTGGGATTATACAGGTCTATGGCTCCGAAAAAACTGCCTATCCATAGCGTACCTTGTCCATCGGGAGCCAATGCCCACACCGAGAAAGGATGGGTATCCGATGATGCTCCCACGCTATGAATCGTGATAGCCTCATGTTGCTGTTCGTCTATTTGTACCAGTCCGCTCCATGTGCCTGCCCATAGTTGCCCCGTAGAAGAACGGACAATGGTGCGTACGTCTTGGCGTGGCAGATAAGAACGGCAGTGCCCGCCGCCGTATGAGAATAAACCGTCCGTGCGAGAGCACAGCCATACCTGCCCGCTGACGGTATCGTTGTATATGTGGCACACGCGCGCATGTGGAAGCGTATCTATGGCACTGCTTTCAGCGTCCATACGCAGTACTTCGTTTTCCAAGGCAACCCATAGCCCTTTTTCGTTTTCCATAAGCGAAAGGATGCGGCTTTTAGCCACAAACAAACAGCGCTTCTCACCGGTAGCAGAGAGGGCGAACACACTGTCGCGTGCAGCATACAAATAATGCCCACAACCGTACGATATGTTTTGCACCCCTTGGCGCTCTATCACATGCGTCTTTTCTGTGCGTAAGTCCATGAGCAAAACGGCAGACGCGCACTGCAACAAGATGCTACCTTTACGGTCGCCGCAAACATGACGAACATAGTCGTTTGGCAAATAGGTGCTCGCGGAGTCCGATTTGATGACTCGGCAATCCGACCCTGCTACGCAGTTCAATCCGTGTCGCGTGGCTACCCACATGCGTTCAAACTCATCTTGATAGAACTCATTGATGCTATAGTGAGACAGCCCGTCCGATACTCCCAAATGGTCAATATAGGATACGGCAAATAAACATTGGCAACTCAGCCCGCAGATACTTATGGCGGAAACCAACCATCGGATAAAACTTCTATTCATACCTCGTAACTTGATTGTTTCTGCGGACAAAATTACAATATTTATCTGATAAAACCAAATAAAAATAAAAAAATCATCCAAATAGTATTGTATTTGTGTGCAAAAATACGTTTTGGACGATTTTCTTATTTTTTTTATCTGATTTTGTTATAGAGAATTGGAATATCTTCCGTACCTTTGCATCGTCAAATCACAAATAGCCATGAAAAAATACATTTTTCTGCTTTTTACTGTTTTCTTCTCTGTTGTTTCTAAGGCAGAGGTCTCCGGCTTGGTTCGCCATGCAAATGGTGAACCCCTAATAGGCGTGTCCGTGCGCGTGACTAACTCTGAAAAGGGTACGATTACCGACTTGGACGGATTGTTCCGTCTGGATGTGGCGGAGGGCGACCCGCTGGAGTTCAGTTATGTAGGCTATCGCACTGTTACCATGCCCGCAGCGGCATCCATGAGTGTTACTATGCAGGAAGACACAAAGGTGCTGGATGAAGTGGTAGTGGTGGGCTATGGCACGCAAAAACGCAGCGACCTGACAGGCTCTGTGGTGTCCGTCAAGGCAGAGGATATGACCTCTATGCCTACCTCTTCCGTTGCAGAGATGCTCCGCGGGCAAGCGGCGGGTGTGATGGTAACGCAAAACTCCTCGCGCCCGGGTGGCGGCTCCGATATCGTCATCCGCGGAAAGAAATCGCTGACGGGAGGGAATGCGCCACTTTATATCGTGGATGGCACGCCGGTGGACAACATTGATGATTTCAATGCGCAGGATATAGAGTCGGTCGAGGTGCTGAAAGATGCTTCTGCGCAGGCTATCTATGGTGCCCGCGCAAGCAACGGTGTGATACTGGTTACGACCAAGCGTGGCGCGGACGGCAAGGTGCAAGTGGACCTGAGTGCGTATGCCGGAGCACAGACCATCAAGCGCAATTTTGACTTGTACAATGGGGATGAATGGGCGCAACTCAAGCGCGAGGCAAACCGCTCTTTCGTGTACGACCCTGCCACCCATACCGCCACGGGCACGTATCTGGATGATGAGTCGCTCTTTGGCAACATGTACACCAATATGGTGAACAAGCAATATACCGATTGGGAAGAACTGATGGTGCACCCTGCATTGCAGCACAAATATGACCTGAGTCTTCGCTATGGCAACGACAAGACGAAGTTGGCGGCTGCAATCGGCTATTATGGTCAAGAAGGCATGATTGACCCTTCCGGCTATCAGCGCTATAATGCACGGGTGGATTTCTCGCAGAAACTGGGCAAGCGTGTCAGTCTGGGAGCACGTATGAACTATATCCATAGCGAGCAGACCAGCGAGGATGCCGATTTCGCTAAGGTACTCACCGAGTCCCCTTTGCTCAGTGCATATGATGACGAAGGGAATATGCTCTCGTTGCTCGCCGACAGCAAGTGGTCGCCTCTTTGGAACAACGCACACTATACCTCGCAGAAAGCCACCGACCGCATTCTCCTCAACCTGAACCTCGATTGGGATATATGGGGCGGTATCAAGTATCGTTTGAATACTTCGGTCAACTATCGCAACCAAGAGGCGGGCACCTACCAAGACTCCAAGCACGAGAAGGGTAGTGCGCTGAACGGAGTGGCAACGCTGACCAATACCCACTACACCGATTACCTGCTGGAAAACATCTTCATGTATAACCACAATTGGCAAGACCAACACAAGTTGGATGTTACGCTCATGCAATCCATCGAGGCCATCAAGACCACAAAGACCACCACTTCCGGCAGCGGGTTTGCCACCGATGACTTGGGCTACAACAATATCTCTGCCGCTTCGGTCACCAACCCCACTCAGCGTGTCATCACGCCGCGCCATCTGATTAGTTTCATGGGACGTGTCAACTACAATCTGATGGACCGCTACCTCTTCTCCGTTTCTTGTCGTGTGGATGGCTCCAGTGTGTTCGGTAAAAACAACAAGTGGGGCGTGTTCCCCGCAGGTTCTTTCGCATGGAGAATCAATGAGGAAGAATGGCTGAAAGAGGTCAATTGGCTGACCAACCTGAAACTCCGTGCCTCTGTCGGTTCGGTGGGTAACCAAGCCATCAGCCCCTACCAGACGCAAGGATTGGTGGATAGTTACTATATGCAGTTTGGCGATGGTGCCCCGCTGGTGGGCTATCTGCCCGGCAGCCAACTCCAGAATCCGAACTTGAAATGGGAGACCACCACGAGCACCAATGTCGGCATAGACCTCGGCTTCTTGCAAGACCGTATCAATGCGACCATTGAGTACTACTATACTCGCACCACCGACCTATTGGTAGAGAAGAGTATCAACCAAACGAGCGGCTACGCCACACAGCTGGTCAACATGGGTGCCGTGGAAAATCAAGGAGTGGAAATCAGTGCCCACTTTGTACCCATCCGAAAGAAGAACTTCACATGGAATATCAATGCGATATGGTCTATGAACCGCAATAAGATTCTTTCGCTCAACGGTTCCAAGGATGAGAACGGCAACGAGGCGGACGATGAAGCCAACGGCTGGTTTATCGGACACAATATCAATGCTTACTACGATTATCAGTTCGACGGTATATTCCAGTTGGGGGACGATATCCCCGACTATGAAGGCACCTATACGGCGCAGCCGGGAGATATCCGCGTCAAGGATGTGAACAACGACGGCAAGATTACTGCCGAAGACCGCGTGGTGATAGACCGCGACCCCAAATGGACTGCATCGCTGGCAATGTCGTTCGCCTTTTACGGAGTGGATATATCGGCGGATTTCTACGGGGTCTATGGGGCTATTCGTCAGAATAATTACCTCTATGCCTCCAATCAAGGCGGCGATTTGCGAGGCACGCGCAACGGTATCAAGGTGGACTATTGGACGATAGAGAATCCTTCTAACACTGCTCCCCGCCCGCGCGACGGTACTATCAGTTATATGTCTTCTTTATCCTATCAAGATGCGTCTTACCTGCGACTGCGCAACTTGTCGGTGGGATATAGTTTCCCGAAGAAATGGATTTCGGCAGCAAAAATGTCTAAACTGCGCTTGTATTTCACGGCGTCCAATGTCTTTACTTTGACCCGCTATCTCAGTTATAGTCCGGAGGCGGCAGCAGGGAGTTATCCCGAGGCGCGTACATTCATAGGTGGTATTCAACTTAATTTTTAAGCAATTATGAAAAAGTTATTTTGTGCAGTGATACTGGCAACGGCCTGCTGTATGTCTTGCAGTTGGCTTGAAGAAACGGTCTATACGCAACCTACCGGCGATTACATACAATCCACGCCGGACGGAATGGCAAGTGCCGTTTTGGCAATGTACTACAAGGACCGCGAACTCTTCCGCAACAACGAAGATGTAGAGACCACCACATGGATGGCTACGTTGATAGGCGATGATATCACCTATTGCCGCGCAGGAGAAGGCGTGCCGCAGTTTGGCAGATATGAGAACCTCTTTCCCAATACCCCTATCGTAGGCAGGTATTGGAAGCAGATGTATGCCATGATAGGCTATGCTAACATGGTGATTGCGGCGGCTGACAAGGTGGATATGACCAACGAAACGGCGATACAGGCGGTTGCGGAAGCCAAAGTGTTTCGTGCGCATAGTTATTTGCGCCTAATTCAGCGTTTCGACAATATCTACCTCACAACCCGTGTTACCACGCCCGAGAATGTCAACGACAGTATCCGCTATGTGGCTGCGGCGGCGGACAGTGTGTATGCCGTGATAGATGCCGATTTGCAATATGCCATAGACCACCTTCCCCTCCAAACCGACCAACCCGGCAGGTTCACACAAGGTATTGCCCGTCTGCTCAAAGCCAAGTCAGCGGCTTGGCAGGGCAAATGGAGCGAGTGCGCCGCACAGGTGAATGCGATTGAGCAAAGCGGGGTGTATAGTCTGCTGTCCGACTTGAGCAGTATCTTCAATGCGGCTGACCTGAATCATCAGGAGGCTATATTGGTCAGCCAGTGGAGCAAGGGCACCGGCGGATGGTTTGTCAATGCCACCACAGGCACCAACTCCGGACACCGTATGTGTGTGCACTGCACACCCAAGTACAACGACGAGCAAGGCATGATGATGTCATTGGAATACGGCGGTTACCCGTGGGGACGTATGTTCCCCAACCAACACCTATTGGATTTATACGACAAGGAGCATGATAAACGTTACGAAGCATTCTATCGCACCACTTTCCAATACAACAATGCGGCATCCTTGCCGCGCGGCAGACAGTTGGGCGACACCTTGGTACCGACCAATCAGGCACAATACCTGAATGTGCACCCCATGACCACCAAGTACAACGACTCCTATACGAAAGCCTCTGTCTCGGATAACCAATCGTTCAAAGACATCATCATCTATCGCCTGCCGGAAGCCTATATCTTGGGCTGCGAAGCCTATATCCACCTCAACAATCAAGACTCCGCACGCTATTATTACAACAAGACATGGACTCGTGCCGGCAATGCGGAGGAGACCGGAACCATCACCATCGCTATGTTGGCAGATGAGCAAGCACGTGAGTTAGCCATGGAAGGCGACCGATGGAACTTCCTCAAACGCGAAGGACTGCTGATAGACTATGTGCGTCAGTTTGGCGGAGAGCAAGTCAAGAATGACAAAGGAGTAGTCATGAACGATGATGTGCGTATCCGTTCGAATATCCAAGCATTCCATGTACGTTGGCCTATCCCGCAAACACAAATTGACATCATGAAGACTTTCCCGCAAAATGAGGGATACTGATTCTATTCGTTGTCACATAGTTTACAAAACATTTGTTCTAAATATAAACAACATAATACCATTATTTATCATGAAAAGAGTATACTGTATGGCACTGGCTGCCATGATGGGCATCGGAGCATACGCTCAGTCGATGCAGATGGAAGAGTATTTTGACTATGCTGACCGCGTGGGCACTCCGCTTATCACGGATACCGTGGCTAAGTCAGATAACTTTGACGGTGTAACGAGCTGGTCCACTCAGGCCAACAATGCCGCCGGAGCAACACGTTTCTACATTGCAGAGGATCCGTTAGAGTACGAGGGTTATGTGGGCTCAGGTATTGGGAACGCCTTGCAGTATCGTCCGGAGGAGAAAGCGGGGCAAGCCGTATTTAAACCCTATGCACATGGTACGAAAAACGACTCCACTATTTACATCGCCTTTTTGATTCGCTTTGAAGACAACGGGTTAGATTGTACCGGTAGCGATTACTTTTGGGGAATGAAGTTGGAGAACGAGGCAAAAGATACCAATTTCGGTGCGCGTATCTTTGCTAAAGTGGAGCATGAAATCAATGGTCAATCCACGAAAGGTGAAGAGATTAGCATGGGTATCGTGAAAAACAGTGGTGGTTCTACTACATGGGTAACCAACGATGGTCCGTTCCTGACGTTTGACAAGACTTATCTGTTTGTGGTGAAGTATCATGTAGGTGTGCTCAATGGCACCACCGCTGATGAGGAAGCAGGGCATTATGACGATGAGATGTGGTTGTATATCAACCCGACTATTGGTACAGAGGCAGAAAACAAGCCGGCGCTGTATAATGCCGACCCCAACTGCAAGGATTTCTGGCGCTTGACCAGCAAAGGGACAGAGATGGGCTCTGCACGCACCATCTATCTCCGTTCCGGAGACGCAGGAAGTATGCCTCAATATACAATTGATGGTATCCGTGCTGCCAATACATGGGAAGAAGTATTACCCATTCAAGAAGGTCTATCAAGCATTGAGGAGACCCATGTGAAGGCAATCAAGACCATTCGTAATGGTCAGATAATCATCACCCGTGGTGAGAAAACCTATTCCGTCCTTGGCACTGAATTGTAGGAAAATCAATGAATTCAACATTCCGATATGTATGGTTGTGTCTGCTCTTGTTGCTTGTCGCACAAGGGCGGGCAGCCACTCTTGGTGCTCGCGCTGCTGCAAGTGGTAGTTACACCTCATACACCATTGTGCTGTTGGATGAGTTGTCCGGATTCAGTATGGCAGATGAAGCAGCGGATGACTTCACGCGTACGGGCATGTACCGCTATCTGCGCGTAGATAGTACGGGATTTTACCATGTAGAGAAGATCGGAGACCGATGGTGGTTGATTGACCCTGATGGGTATGCCGGCATCAACATGGCTGTTACGAGTATAGAGAACACTCGCGTGCAGGACGACTATGACCTCATTCGTAAGAACGGGTACAACGGTATCGGCAACTTCATCACCACGGAGTCGCAAACAAAGAATGCCTACAACAGCCAGAATATGTTCCAATTCTCCTACAGCCGCCGTGTACCTATGCATGCCGAGTATATTAAGACGCGCGAGGTTCCCGTTTCTATCACCAAGAAGGAGAACTATGTCTTTGTATTGGACGCTGAGTTTGAGTCGTATGTGGCGCAATTGGTGCAAACCAAGATAAGCCCATGTGTCGGCGAGCGCGACTTGCTTGGATGGTTCACGGACAACGAGATTCCGTTCAACCAAGACCAACTTCAACTTCTGACACGCGACCTGCCGGCGGGCGATCCAAGTCGCGAAGCAGCATTGGAATGGGCAGCAGAGAGAGGGCTTAACGAAAGCGACTGTATGAACGGTGCGACCTCCAATGCAGACAAAGAAGCCTTTGCCACCTATCTGGCGCAGACCTACTACACCATTGTCGAGCGGCAGATACGCGCCGTGGATTCCGTACACATGATTCTGGGCAGCCGTCTGCACGGTCGTCCGCGGGCGATAGCGGGGGTAGTGGCGGCGTCGCATGCGCATACCGATGTTACGAGCGTGAATTTCTACGACAAGTTTTGCCCCGACGACCAGATAGCCGACCCCGCATGGACACAAGACCACCCCTGTCTGGTGGGGGAGTTCTATATCAAGGACGCCAATTTCCACCAAGGCACGCAGGCAGGAGCAGGATGGTATGTGAACGGGCAGGAAGACCGCGGCAGATGGTATCAGAATACCTGCCTCCAACTATTGCAAAGCAAGTGCTTCATAGGGTGGCATTATTTCCGCTTTATGGACGACGGCACCAGCAACAAGGGCATGGTGAACGCCAATCGTGAGGAATATACCGAGATGACGAAGTACATGCGCCAACTGAACCTGCATGTATATCGCCTGATTGAGTATTTCGACCACACGCAGTATGCGCCACAGACCTCCGTTTCGAAGGGCGTGTTCGCTCCCGCGGCGGATACATACACCCATCTCGGAAGCACCCAAACGGACAACTATGGAGCAGAGCCGGTGTTGCAGGTGATGAACAACCTCTACCAGAAAAACCGCAAAGAGGCGTTTATCCGTTTCGACCTCTCTTCTATTGACTCACTCCTGCCTTATCTCAAACATGCGGAGTTGCAACTCACATGTGCAGAGACCGACCTGTTGGCGCATAACCTGTTTGTGTCGGGAATAGAAAATACGGATTGGCAGGAGCACACCTTGTGTGGAGCGATAGCGTATGAGAGCGAGGCGTTGAAGACCACTTTCAATCGGTTGGATACATACAAAGAACCGTTTCATGAGGGAGAGGTCTATCGTTTTGATGTGAGTCAATGGTTGCTCATGGGTTATACTCCATCCTTCAAGGTGCATGCCACGGAAAAGACCGACACCCCCGTGTGTTTTCATAGTCGCGAAGCGCATACAGTTTCTCCACGGCTCTGCATCACACTATGGGGAGACCATTCCCTACCCGCCGGAATAGCGAATAATAGCGAAAAAGATAAGGAATCTAAAAAGGTAGAGAAGTATTTGGAAAATGGTACCGTCGTCATCATACGAGGAGCGAGAAAATACAACCTATTAGGAATAAGAATGTAAGCCTATTATTAATCTTCAAAAACTTTACAATCATGAAAAAGACAATTACTTTTGTAGCAGCCCTGCTGCTTTGTGTTGGCGCTTTTGCCGAGTCTTACACCCTTAACTTCGTGGAGTATTCCAAAACAGACAAAGATAGTGCTAACATTTATGCAAAAGGAGTTGAAGCTATTTTTGGCGCTGAGGCTCTTGTTTATGTGGCTACGATTGATAATCGAGAGAATGTATTTCCCGCACGTGTAGGTTGCGGAGCCAAGTTTGGTGGCCAAACGAAAGCTGGTTTTATCGCATTCACGCTTGCTAATCCGACAGAGGTGGATTCAATTGTTATCTCTGCAGCGCAATATGGTGATAAAGAAGGCGTAGATGGCTTCAAAGTTATCAATGTTACCTTAGAAGATACCACCTCTTTCACTCTCTCTGCCGGCAACAAGACGTTTGAGAAATGTGTATGGAAACCCGCCGGTGAGGTGAAGACTATTCGGATAAACCAAACTACGGCTAACAATCAACGTTTCTATGTAAAGAGCATTACCATCTATCCGAAGAAAACCGTTGAGACAGCCATTGAGCAAACCACTGAGAGTGCCGATTCCAAGAAAGTGTTGCGCAACGGACAAGTGCTCATCCTCCGCGAAGGCAAGGCATACAACCTCTGCGGACAAGAGATAGCAGACTGACCACTAACTACTGACCACTAACCACTCCCCAATGAATATCCTTTCATTCATCTTTACCATCCTGCCTCTGTTCGCGCCGCATACGTGGAATGCAGAAGACGCGATAGATGACACGCCGGGTTACCTGCGCGGGGAACAGACCTACGAAGTGAGTTTCCCGCTACAGGTATCCCCCGACTCGGCTTACCTCATCTGTTTCGATGGTGTGAACCAAGAAGCATGGGTGTCCTTGAACGGTTCCCCTTTGGGTTACCATGCAGGGGGCTACACGCGCTTCTATTTCGATGCAACGAACCGGGTCTGCACCGGCAATAACCGTCTGTTGGTACGCGTGAGCAATGCCTACAATCCCGACATACCGCCGTTGAGCGCCGACTTCACTTTCTTCGGAGGCATCTATCGCCCTGCGTATTTGCGTATCCTACCGAAGCAGCATATCCTGCCGGACGGTATCACGATACGCACATCGGAGGTGAGCGAAGAGAGTGCCGTTGTGGAGGTCAACGCGCTGACTACGCTACCCGAAGAGAGCAAAGGTCGGTTGCGCTATCGGGTGGTCAGCCCTGCGGGAGATACCCTGCGCGTGAAGAAAAGCCGCTTCACCATTCGGCAACCTATACTCTGGAGTCCGGAGACTCCACACCTGTACACGCTGGTAACGCAACTATGCGACCGCCGCGGAAGGGTGATAGATGAAGCAACCACCCGCTTCGGACTGCGATACTACCATTTTGATGCGCAGACGGGTTTCTACCTCAACGGCAAACCCCTCAAACTCATAGGCACCAACCGCCATCAAGATGAGGGCGGGTATGGAAACGCCTTGCAGGATTGGCAACACGAGCGCGACATTCGCCTGCTCAAACAGATGGGCGGCAACTTCCTGCGCGTGAGCCACTATCCGCAAGCGCAACGCGTGATGGACTTGTGCGACAGTCTGGGCATACTCTGTTCGGTAGAGATTCCCTTGGTGAATGCCATCACCGAGAGCCAAGCCTTTGCGGACAACAGCATGCAGATGTTGGATGAGATGATTCAGCAGAACCGCAACCACCCCTCCGTCATCGTGTGGGCGTATATGAACGAGATTCTGCTGCGACCGCCCTTCAAGAACGACCCTGCGCGAGACAGTGTCTATCGGCAGCATGCCACGGAGTTGGCTAAGCGCTTGAATGACCGCTGCAAAGCGCTTGATCCCGAACGATATACCATGATTGCTTTCCATGACAACATGAAACTCTACAACGGTTGCGCAATGACCGCGGTGCCGGATATCATAGGCATGAATATCTATCAGGGTTGGTATTCGGGGAACTTCGCGGGTTTGGAGAACTCCTTGGGATTGCAGCACGCCGCCACACAGGACAAGGTACTGTTTATCTCGGAGTATGGAGCGGATTGCGACACTCGTATTCGGAGCGCCAAACCCGTGCGGTTTGACTACTCCATAGACCACTCGCTGCGCTTCCATCAACATTACCTTCATGTCATCCAATCTACGCCCTATATAGCCGGGGGCGCAGTATGGAATCTGAACGATTTTCAGTCGGAAGGTCGGGCAGGCGCCATCCCGCACTACAACCTCAAAGGGCTCACCACCACCCACCGCGAACCCAAGGCAACTTACTACTACTACCAGAGTATGCTCCATCCCGATGCCTCGATACGATGGCGTGCCAAGGAGCAGATGGACTCCCTCTTGCAAATGCCTGTTGCGAAAGAATACCCCATCTGCGTACTGCTGGGCACCGACCGCTGGTTCACGGACGACACAACGGGGCAGGTTTGGCAGCCTGAGCAAGCCTATCAGACGGGCGCTCACGGCTACACAGGCGGACATCGCTTCAGCGTACAAACCAACCACGGCAGGTTGCCGGCAGCGGATGCGGACATCATGAATACGCATAACGACCCCATCTACCAAACGGCGCGGCTCGGCATCAGCGAGTATCGGTTTGATGTGCCGGACGGAGCCTATGAACTGACGCTCTATTTCGCTGAATTAGAGCAGCAAGGAGAGGTTGCTATGTCTGTTTATAACTTGGGTAGCAAGGTGCTTGATACCGGCTTTGCGGGAAGGGAAATGACCGTTTCCGTCAATGGGCAAGAGGTTTGCCGAGACTGGCAACCCGAATGGAATAAGGCGGAAGAAAAGACGGTGAGTGTCGTTGCAACGAACGGTGAAGGCATTGTCGTTTCCTTCCAAGCTACGCAAGGCGAAACAATACTCAATGCAATAAAACTTACTAAAATAGAAGAACTACAATGAAAAACCTATTTGACATTAGCGGCAAAGTAGTCGTCCTGACGGGCGGCTGCGGCGTGCTGGGGCAATGCATTGCCCGCTACCTCGCAGAGCAAGGTGCACACATGGTCATCCTCGATATGAACGAGGAGGCAGGACACCAATTAGAGACCGAACTGAATGCTATCTCGCCCGCCTTGTTCCTCAAGACGAATGTACTGGACAGCGAGGTGCTGGAGCAGAACAAGCGCGACATCCTCGCCCGTTTCGGCACAATAGACGTGCTGCTCAACGCGGCAGGCGGGAACATGGCGGCAGCGAATATCGCGCCCGACAAAACCTTCCTCGATGCCTCCGACGAGGCTATCCGAAAGGTGGTAGAACTGAACCTCTTCGGCACCATGCTGCCCACCAAGGCCTTTGGCGCTGTGCTCTGCGAGAAGAAAGAAGGGGCTATCGTCAATTTCTGCTCCGAGTCGGCTCTGCGCCCGCTCACCCGCGTCTTCGGATACGGTTGCGCCAAGTCTGCTATCGCAAGTTACACCAAGTACATGGCTACCGAGATGGCAACGAAGTTCAGCCCGAAGATTAGGGTGAACGCTATCGTTCCGGGCTTCCTCATCACCAACCAGAACCGTGCCCTCCTGACCAATCCCGACGGGTCGCTCACCGCACGCGGAGAGGATGTCATCCGCCACACGCCGGCAGGGCGCTTCGCAGAACCCGAAGAACTATGCGGCACTATCCACTACCTCATCTCCGAGGCATCCTCCTTCGTAACCGGTGCCCTCAGCGTGGTGGACGGCGGCTTCGATGTATTCAGCATCTAACTCCGCTGCGCTCCGTGTTAATCACTACGAGTTAATCACTCCGTGTTAGTTACTCCGCTGCGCTCCGTGTTAATCACTCCGTGTTGAAAACTCCGTGTTGGTTACTCCATGTGGGGAACTCCGTGTTAACATGCAATGCCCACCGGGGAGGCGGGCGTCTCGCCCGCGGTTATCAATGCCCAACATGAAATGCCAACATGAAATAACAAACATGCAATGCCCAACATGAAATGTCTAACATAAAATGTCTAACATAAAATAACCAACATTTATGCACCTATGTAAACAAACCATGCGTTGGTATGGACCCAACGACCCTGTTACGCTGGCGGACATCCGCATGGCAGGGGCTACGGGCGTCATCACCGCGCTCCACCATATCCCCAACGGGCAGGTATGGCAGAAGAAAGAAATACTGAAACGCAAAGCCGAGATAGAGGCGGCAGGATTGGAATGGACAGGCGTGGAGTCAGTGCCCGTGCATGAGCATATCAAGACCCAAGAGGGCGACTACCTGACTTATATCGACAACTACAAGCAGACTTTGCGCAACTTGGGTGATTGCGGTATCCGCATGGTAACCTACAACTTCATGCCCGTACTCGACTGGACACGCACCAACCTCAACTATGTGTTTGAGGACGGTAGCCACGGCTTGATGTTCGAGAAAGCCGCTTATATCGCTTTCGACCTGTTTATCCTGCAACGCGAGGGGGCGGAGGCAGACTATACCCCCGAAGAGATAGCCCGTGCGAAAGCGCGTTTTGAGGAAATGAGCGTGGAGGAGAGGCAGCAACTCACCCGCGTGATGATAATGGGGCTGCCGGGTGCGGAGGAGTCGTTCACCTTGCAGCAGTTTAAGGAACAACTCAGTCGCTACAAGGGTATCACGCGCGAACGCTTGCAACAGAACCTCATCTACTTCCTTTCGGAGGTTTGCCCTGTGGCGGATGAGGCGGGTATCAGCATGGTCATCCATCCCGACGACCCGCCGGTATCCATCATGGGGCTGCCGCGGGTGCTCTCTTCGGCAGAGGATTTTCAAGCGATTGTAGATGCTGTGCCCTGCCGCTCCAATGGGTTGTGTCTCTGCACAGGCTCCTTCGGAGGGGCTGGGAAGCACGATTTAGTAGATATGATGCGCCGTTTCGGGGAGCGTATAAACTTTGTGCACCTGCGCGCCGTAACCCAAACGGAGGAGGGTGATTTTTACGAGAAATGGACCTTTGAAGGCGACTTGGATACCTACGAGTTCCTGCGTGCGATGCTCGAGGTGGAGCAACAAAGAGGTTGCTCTATCCCCCTGCGCCCCGACCACGGGCACCAGATTTGCGACGACCTGAACGGCAAGAAGACCAACCCGGGCTACACCCTGCTCGGACGCATGCGCGAACTCGCGGAGATAAGAGGCATGGAACTCGCCATCGCAAGGCAGATAAGTATGCTGCATAATGACGATATTGCTTAAGATGTGCAGTGTTCTATACCGAAGAGCGATTTTAGGGAAAACCTAAAATCGCTCTTCGGTATAGAACAGACGAATCGAATGCCGGAGCATTGAAATTCAGATAGCTACACTCGTCATAACCTCTAAGTAGAAAAAAACATAAACATGCGATTTCTGATAGTATACTGATTCCGTGTGGCCTATCTCTATATGCTCCCAAAAACTCGATAGTTAAACAAACATTTTCTTCTCATTATACACCCTCTTGGTATATCCTTGTAGAGCTATCCCTATAGTAAAGGTGTTTGATTTTTCGGTGGGAAATGATGCTTGACGACTCAAACTAATCTTTGGCGCGATTTTGTCCCGATTTTGACCCGCTGTGAAAATCGGTACGCTGTAGCTATGGACTATGCTATTTTATCGAACAGAGAAAATGGTTGTATTCTACTGAAAATCTATAAAATAGCAAAGAGAGCTTCATCGCTGAAACTCTCTTTTGTCGAGAAGAGGCGACTCGAACGCCCGACCCCCACGTCCCGAACGTGGTGCGCTACCAACTGCGCTACTTCTCGATGCTTCTCAGTTCATTTGAAAAGCGGCTGCAAAGGTACGGCTTTTTTTTGATATATGCAAATTATTTTGCTTTTTTTCTTGAAAAAGCGCGTTTTCCGCCGCTTGTGGGGGCGGAAGAGGCGATTATCTCGCGGCAATCCTCCTCGGTCAGTGCCTGTGCGTCCTGACCCTTGGGAATCTTGTAGTTGTTGCCGTTGGCTTTGATATAGGGTCCGAAGCGACCGTTCAGCACCTCTATCTCGCCGTACACATGGATGGGCTCCTGCGCCTGCGCTTTCTTCTCTATCAGCGCCTGTGCCTCGTCCAGCGTGATGGTAAGCGGGTCAGTACCTTTGGGAATGCTGACGAACGCCCCTTTGTGGCGGATATAGGGACCGAACTTGCCTTCGCCGACCACCACCTCCTCGCCGTCTAACTCGCCCAAGGTGTAGGGGAGGGCGTTATGGAAGAGGTCAAGCGCCTCGTCCAACGTGATGGTGAAGATAGACTGCCCTTTCTTGAGCGAGGCAAAGCGCACCTTCTCCGAGTCCGCACCGCCTATCTGTATGCAGGGACCCATCTTGCTTATCTTCGCCACTACGGGCTCGCCCGTCTCGGGGTCGGTGCCCAACTCCCGCCCTGCAATCTTACCCGCGGGGACGGAAGACAACATCGGATGGAAGGCTTTATAGAACGTGTCCACGGTCTTCACCCAATCGGCTTCGCCCTCTGCTATCTTGTCGAAGTTGGCTTCTTCGTTCGCGGTAAAGTCGTAACTCAATATCTCGGGGAACTGTGCGACGAGGAAGTCGTTGGTGATACAGCCTAAGTCGGTCGGCAGCAGTTTCTGGTTGTCCGCACCTGCCATCTCCTGCTTCGTCGTCTCGGAGATGGTCGCGCCGTGCAGCGTCAGAATCTTTAAGTCTCGCTTGTGTCCCGTAACATTGCCTTTCTCCACGTACTTGCGCGACTGAATGGTCTCGATGATGGTCGCGTAGGTAGAGGGGCGACCGATACCCAGCTCCTCCATCTTCTTTACGAGCGTTGCCTCGGTGTAGCGATACGGCGGCTTGGTGAAGGTCTGTTGTGCGGTCATCTCCTGCGAGGACATGAACTCCCCTACAGCCACGCGCGGCAGGGTCTGCGTCGTCTCCTCCTGCTCATCGTTGCCCTGTATGTAGGCACGCATGAAACCGTCAAAAGTGATGACCTCGCCGGTAGCGACAAAGATACGCTCCTGCTCGCCCTTGGCGGGTGAGAGAATAGCGACCTCCACGCGGGTGGTCTCCACCTCAGCGTCTGCCATCTGCGAGGCGATGGTACGCTTCCATATCAGTTCATAGAGCCGCTGCTCGTCCGCCGTCTCGCCTGCCTTGCGCTTGTCCATATAGCTCGGACGAATCGCTTCGTGCGCCTCCTGCGCGCCCTTGCTGGAAGTGTGGTATTGGCGCGTCTTCTGATATGCCTCGCCGTACTCCGCCAGCACCTCCTGCTTGCTCGTCGCGAGCGCCAGACTGCTGAGGTTCACCGAGTCGGTACGCATATACGTGATATGTCCTGCCTCGTAGAGCGACTGCGCCAAGCGCATGGTCTTCGACACGGGGAACTTCAACTTCCGCGCCGCCTCCTGCTGCAACGTAGAGGTGGTGAAGGGCGGTGCCGGGCTGCGTTTGCCCTGCTTCTTCTGCACATCACGTACGCGGTACTCCGCCTGCGCACAAGTCTCTAAGAACGCGCGCGCCTCCTCCAAGGTGCCGAAACGATGATTTAATTCCGCCCGCAGCACTGAGTGCGTCCCCGCCTGCTCAGAGTCGGTTCTAACCCGTCCTTGCTCCTTGCTCTTGGCTCCTTGCTCCAACACAAACTCCGCCGTTACGCGGTACTGTGCTGTGCTCTTGAACTGCGCTATCTCGCGTTCACGCTCCACTATCAACCGCACTGCCACCGACTGCACGCGCCCTGCCGACAAGCCCGCAGTAACTTTCTTCCATAGCACGGGCGACAACTCGAAACCGACTATTCTATCCAGCACACGGCGTGCCTGCTGCGCGTTCACAAGGTTATAATCTATATCCCGCGGCTGCTCAATGGCGCGCTGAATAGCAGACTTTGTAATCTCGTGAAAGACAATGCGTTTCGTGTCTTTCTTATCCAGCCCGAGCACCTCTTTCAGGTGCCATGCGATAGCCTCTCCCTCGCGGTCTTCATCGCTCGCCAGCCACACTGTGTCCGCTTTCTTCACTTCGGCTTTGAGCGTCTCCACAAGATGGTGCTTCTTGGGGTCAACCACATAGTTGGGTGCGTATCCGTGTGCAAAATCAATACCCATGCTGTTCTTCCCAAGCGGCTCTATATCGCGTATATGCCCCTGCGAGGACAGCACGTGATAGTCCTTGCCTAAAAATTTCTCTATTGTCTTTGCTTTCGCCGGAGACTCCACTATAACCAAGTTCTTGCTCATAGGTTGCGTTGCGTAGTTTATGTAGTTTGCGTTGTTTTCGTAATTTTCGTAGTTTGCGTTGTTTTTCTCGCAAATCGCGGGCAAAGGTACAACATTTTTCCCACATACACAAACAAAATGGCTATTTTTTCTAAAAAAGGATAAAAGACCGCTTGCGCTGTCTGACCGCTTGCGCTGACCGACCGTTACACTGAAAGACCGCTACGCTGTCCGACTGATTTAGTATATCAGTCTTTCAGCGTAGCGGTCTTTTAGTCGTCCGCGTTCCCGATAAATCGGGTTGCAAGCATCGGACAACCGTTAGGTGGTCGGACAGCGCAAGCGGTCTTTTAAGCCTCCTGTGCCTCTGCCTCAGCGGCAGCAGCCTCTTGAGCGGCTTCTTGTGCAGCGGCTGCGAGAGCAGCAGCGGCAGCAGCACGCTTCTCAGCCACAGCAGCGGCTTTCTTCGCATTGGTCTCTACCTCTTGTGCGAGCAGAGCCTTTGCAGCAGCGACCTTCTTGTCAGCCTCAGCCTGCGAAATCTTGCCATTCTTAGCATCTTTCTGTGCTTTCCAAGCGTCGAAACGCTTCTGAGCCTCCTCCTGCGAGAATGCGCCCTTTGCCACACCGCCATTCAGGTGCTTCATCAGCAATACGCCCTCTCCGGAGAGGATGTTGCGAACGGTGTCGGTAGGCTGTGCACCTACGCCCAACCAATACAACGCGCGGTCGAAGTTAAGGATGACTGCACTGGGGTTGGTGTTGGGGTTGTACGAACCGAGACGCTCGATAATTTTGCCGTCACGCGGCGAGCGGCTGTCTGCTACTACGATGTGGTAGAAAGCGTAGTCTTTGTGACCATGACGAGCCAAACGAATCTTTGTTGCCATTTAGACTTTGTTTTTATGGGCTACAACTGCACGAGTTGCGTGCCCGAGTTAATAAATCGTTAGTGCTTTTTACCCGAAAAAGCGTACAAAGGTACTGCTTTTTTTTTGAATACGCAAATAAAATTTGGTTTTTTCGTTTTTTTTCACTACTTTTGCAGCCGCAAAGGGAACAAAGAGCCAAGAACCATGAGCCAAGACTCATTACCTACGATGATACATGATTATTGAGTCTTTGTTCTTTGTTCCTTGTTCTTTGTTCCAAAATCAAACCTATGCAATCATTAGATAATCCCATTCTTCATTTGGTCGGCGAGGAGGCAGACCGTTTGCAGTTGGACTGCTATGTCATTGGCGGCTGGGTGCGCGACCTGCTGCTGCATCGTCCCTCCACCGATATCGATATCGTCGTGGTAAAGACGGCAGAGGCTTGTAAGGCAAGCACTCAAGGCGGTGCGGTCTCCATGCCGCACCAAGAAGATAGCAATGAGACCATAGTGCGGCCAGGAGACAGCACCTCCATGAACGCTTTTCCTTCCATCGGTATCGAACTGGCGCAGGCCGTTGCCAAGCGTCTTGGCAAAGGTGCGCACCTCTCCGTGTTCCGCACCTATGGCACAGCGCAGGTGAAGCGCGGCGAGATGGAGTTGGAGTTCGTGGGCGCGCGCAAGGAGAGTTACCGCCACGACTCCCGCAACCCCATCGTGGAGGACGGCACCCTCGAAGAAGACCAGAACCGCCGCGACTTCACCATCAACGCCCTTGCTATCTGCCTCAACAGCGACCGCTACGGCACCCTGCTTGACCCCTTCAACGGCATACAGGATATGCAGGACATGATTATCCGCACGCCGCTCGACCCCGACATCACGTTCTCCGACGACCCCCTGCGTATGATGCGGGCAATCCGCTTCGCCACCCAACTCGGCTTCACGCTCCATTCCGACACCTTCGACGCCATCGTGCGCAACCGCGAGCGCATTCGTATCATCACCCGCGAGCGTATTGCCGATGAACTCAACAAAATCATGCTCTCGCGCAAGCCCTCCGTAGGTTGGCTGCTGCTGGATAAGACGGGACTGCTGCCTCTTATCTTCCCTGAACTGGCTGCACTGAAAGGCGTGGAGGTGAAGAACGGCAGGGGGCACAAAGATGTCTTCTACCACACCTTGCAGGTGCTCGACAACCTTGCCGAGACCTCCGACAAACTATGGCTTCGTTGGGCGGCACTGCTCCACGACATCGGCAAACCACGCTCCAAAGCCTACGACCCGCAGGCAGGATGGACTTTCCGCAACCATAACTACCTCGGCGCGCGCATGGTCCCCCGTATCTTCAAGCAGATGAAACTGCCGCAGAACGAGAAGATGGACTATGTCATCAAGATGGTGGACCTGCACATGCGCCCCATCAACCTCATCGAAGACACCGTGACCGACTCCGCGGTGCGCCGACTGCTCTTCGAGGCGGGCAACGACATAGAGGACCTCATGCTACTCTGCGATGCCGACATCACCTCGCGCAATGCCGACAAGGTGGCGCGTTTCCATCAAAACTACCAACTCGTGCGGCAGAAGATGGTGGAGTTAGAGGAGCGAGACCGTATCCGCAACTTCCAGCCGCCCGTACGCGGTGAGGAAATCATGCAACTGCTTAACTTGCCTCCCTGCGCCATTGTGGGTGAACTCAAGACAGCTATCAAAGATGCCATCCTCGATGGCATCATCCCCAACGATTACAACGCCGCCAAAGACTATCTGCTCACCCTCGCCCGACAAAAGGGACTGACCACTGACCACTAATCACTAATCACTGATCACTAACCACTGACTATGCGTTTTCGTCTTCGTCTTGCGCTGCGGCTGGAGCAGTTGCGCCGCAGAAATATGAAGGTGTTGCATCCCTTGCAGCAACTTTTCTGGGAGAGCACGCTGCGCTGCAATGTGCATTGCTTGCATTGCGGTAGCGACTGCGTCTCTTCCGTTACCCAGCCCGATATGCCGGCTGAAGATTTCCTGAAAGTGATAGATGAGCAGATCACACCTCATGTGAACCCGCATGAGGTGATGATTATCATCTCCGGCGGGGAGCCGCTGATGCGCAAAGACTTGGAGGAGGTTGGGCGCGCGTTGTATGACCGCGGCTATCCGTGGGGGATGGTAACCAACGGTTTGGCACTCACCAAGGAGCGTTTTGCGGCGTTGCGCAAAGCGGGACTTCGCTCGCTCACCATCAGTTGCGACGGCTTGCAGGAGGACCATATCTGGCTCCGCCAACACCCCTTGGCGTTTGAGGGAGCTACGCGCGCCATCCGCTTGGCGGCGGCAGACAAAGGGTTGACGTGGGATGTGGTAACCTGCGCCAATCAGCGCAACTATCCGCACCTCAAAGAGATACGCGAGATGCTATGGGGCATGGGCGTGCGCCACTGGCGCGTGTTCGGCATAGACCCCATGGGGCGCGCTGCCACCAATCCCGAACTGCTGCTGACCGATGAGCAGTTTAGAGGATTGATGGATTTCATCGCCGCCGAGCGCGAGCAGGGCAGGCATGTTTCTTATTCCTGCGAGGGTTTCTTAGGCGACTACGAGGGGCGGGTGCGCGACCATCTGTACCACTGCGCTGCGGGTGTCTCCATCGCCTCTATACTTATTGACGGCAGCATATCCGCTTGCACCAGCATCCGCGGCAAGTACTACCAAGGCAATATCTACCGCGATGCGTTCTGGGAGGTGTGGGAGCACGGTTTCCAGCCCTATCGCGACCGCACATGGATGAAAGAAAAAACGCCTTGCAAGGACTGCAAAGCGTTCTCTTTCTGCGAGGGCAACGGTATGCACCTCCGCCGTGAAGACGGCTCGCTGATGGTTTGTCATTTGGAAAGACTACATCAATTTTGAATTATGAATTATGAATTATGAGCGCGTTGGAACTAAGTTTCAGAGCATGGGCACTCATAATTCAGAATTCAGAATTCAGAATTAGTATATCGTTTGCGCAAGTCTGTGCGCGTGACGCTGCCGTTGAGGTATTGCTCCATCATCATGCTTGCCACGGGTGCCGCCCATGTGGATCCGAAGCCAGCGTTCTCCACCACCACCGCCACGGCTATCTGCGGGTTTTCCAGCGGTGCAAAGCCGATGAAGATAGCATGGTCTTTGCCGTGCGGGTTCTGCGCGGTACCCGTCTTGCCTGCGCTCTCCACGCCCGGCACTTGGTACCAACGCCCCGTGCCATTGGTCATCACGCGGTGCATACCCTCTTGCACCACACTGAAATAACTACTATCGATGTGCGTTTGGTGGCGGTGCAGGCGCATGGAATCGGTTTTGTTGAGGTGGGGCGTGATGAAATAGCCCTTGTTAGCAATCATCGCGGCTTGGTTCGCCAGTTGCAGGGGCGTTACCAGCACCTCTCCCTGTCCGATACTGAGCGAGCGGATGGTGATGGCTTTCCAGCCGGTCTTGCCGTAGTACTTATCGTAGAAACGCGTGCTCGGGATGCTACCTGCGGATTGGTACCCTACATCGGAATCCTCGAAGCGTTGCCCAAAGCCGAACGAGAGTATGTCGTCGCGCCACACTTCGTAGTTGTGGCGGAAGTTCTCGTTCTCCTCTCCATAGCCACCGCGCTGGAGCATGTCGCGGAAGGCGCACCAGAAATAGGGGTTGCAACTCTGCTCGATGGCTTCCTCAAGCGAGACAGGGCTGCCGTGGTGGTGCGTACATTTGATAGGCGTGGAGCCGGGACCGCTGCAGGGATATTGCGTCCGCAGGGTGATACCTTTCTCTTGCAGGCAGACGAGTGCTTGCACGGTCTTGAAGGTGGAGCCCGGGGGGTAGGTGGCTTGTGTGGCGCGGTTGAGCAGGGGCTTGGCGGCGTCCTTGAGCAGGGCGTTGTAGTTGGCGTTGCGTGCTCTGCCGACCAGCACCTGGGGGTCCCATGCGGGAGACGACACGAGCGCCAGTATCTCGCCCGTCTGCGGCTCTATCGCCACCGCGCTGCCTACCTTGTTCGCCAGCAGTTCTTCTGCCAAGAGTTGCAATTGTATGTCGAGGGTTATCGTCAGGTCTTTTCCTGCCTGCGCGGGTCGGTCTAACTCACCGTCGTGGTAAGAGCCTTGCAGGCGTCCTTTCGAGTCGCGCATCAGCACCTCCACGCCTTTCTCGCCGCGCAATGCCAACTCGTAGGTCTGCTCCAGCCCGTCGCGTCCCGAATAGTCGCCGCGGCTGTAATAAGGGTCTTTGTCCAAATCGCTCTGGCTCACCTCGCCCACGCTGCCGAGCACATGCGCCGCAGCGTTGTAAGTGTAGTCGCGCAGGGTGCGTTTGCGAATCTGCACACCCGGGAAGCGGAAGAGCGACTCTTGCAGCGTGGCGACATCTTCCTTCTTCAGTTGGCTCAGGAACACCTGCGGCGTGTAACTCGAATATCCGCGGTTCTTCTTGCGGTTCTTGATGTCGGCAATGCGGCTGTCGAACACCTCGCGGTCTATCGCCAAGGTGCGGCAGAAAGCGGTGGTGTCGAACTGCTTGCCCATCTCGCGCATAATCATCGTTACCTCATAGATAGGCTGGTTGAAGACCAACAACTCGCCGTTGCGGTCGTAGATTAAGCCGCGAGAGGGGTAGATGGTCTGCCGCACCAAGGCGTTGCTGTCTGCCTTGTCGCCACTGGTAGAATCGATGATTTGTAGGAAAAACAAGCGTATGATATACACCAATACTATACCAACGGCTATCCCGCTGATAACATACCGCCGCTTATAGTTGTTGTCGTTAATCATGCTGAAAGACCGCTTTGCTGTTGGACCGCTACGCTGTTAGACCGCTTTGCTGTTGGACCGCTTCGCTGAAAGACTTATTAACTTTGTCTGTGAGTTTCAGAATCGAAACTATTTCGTCTTTCATCCTTTATCTTTTACCCAAGCATAGCCGAGTATGAGTGCCAAACTGACTATGCTACTGACGAGGGTGGTGAGGAGGGTGTACCACCATAGTTGCATCGTCCATGCCGTCAGGAAGAAGACCATCAGATGGTGCGCCACCACCAGCAACGAGGCATATTTGAGGAACGGCGCAATACCTATCGTCTGCATGCTGATGATATCGGTCAGTCGCTCGGTGTCGTTCACCCACAGCGGAATGAGATGGCGCCGCATATACATCAGCATGATACATGCCGCGGCATGCACGCCCAGCGAGTTGCAGAACACATCCATCAGCAGTCCCGCCACCAACCCTATCAGCATATCTGCCCAGCGGGGCAGCGTGATGGGCATCATCAGCAAGGGCAGGATATAGATGAAAGGATGGCATACGCCGCCCAACTGCAACTGGTTAATCAGCAGCACTTGTAGCACCATCGCCACCAACCATTGTCCTATTTGTCGTAACCAAAGCACGCTTTTATTTGACAATTTTACAATTTACTGTTTGACAATCTTTTTTATCTGACAAGCTGATAATTTACGGAATTTTACAATTTACAATTTGACAAATAACCATGCGGTGCATAATTGTAAAATAGTAAATTGTCAAATTGTCAAATTCTGTATTTCTTCCACATCTTCATTATCTATCACTTCGATATGTCGCAGTCGGCGGAAGTCGGTCGCCAGCCGCACGCGCACGGTGTAGTACGATGCGCCTTCTTCCAATCGGCACTCTTCCACCACGCCCACAGGCACGCCTGCGGGGAAACTGGTGCTCAAGCCGCTCGTAACTATCGTGTCGCCGATGTTCACCTCAAGGTGTGTCGCCACGTCTGCCAAGTCGGCAAAGCGCGTGTCTCGCCCGTCCCATTGCAGGGTACCGATATAGTCGTTTTTGAGGAAGCGGCAACTCAGGCGGGTCTCTATGTTGATGAGCGGCAGCACCACCGAGTAGTGCTTACCCACGGTCGCCACGATACCCACAGCCCCTTCCTCGTTGCGCACGCCCATGCCTTCATACACGCCGTCTTCCTCGCCGCGGTTGATAGTCAAGTAGTTACGCATACCATTCATCGTCATCTGCACCACCTTCCCTTCACGATACACCACCTGCCCGCGCATCATGGAGACCGCACTGTCTTGAGCCAAATAGCAGGCGGGGACGCACCTATTAATCGGCATGCAAGCACCTGCGCACCCGGGCAACTGCCCGCTATTCTCCAACCGGCTCCTCAGCGCCGCGTTCTCGGCTGCCAAACGCTCGTTCACGCCTTTCAGTCCGAAATAGCCCGTTACCTCCGACACCGTCTCATACTGCCACGCCACCAGCCTGTTGGCGGTGCTCAGAGCGCTGCTGCGAGGGTAGGCATTGCTCCACACCACCAGCAAAAACGCGGCAACTTCCAGCAGGATAAACAGCAGGAAGTTGCCATAGCGCAGTATGAATTTCAGCAAACTTTGCATAAGGTTGGGACCCCCTCCAACTCCCCCTACAAGGGGGAGAGTAAGGAAAATTAGTGTTATTAGACAAAAGTAATTTTATTATCTCCCTCCCTTTGTAGGGAGGGTTGGGGTGGGTCATGGGGACGGGGTGGGTCCTATGGGTCTTTTTATCGAATCAAGAACCCGAAGTTATTCACGTTCTTCAGGGCGATGCCGGTGCCTCGTGCTACGGAGAGCAGTGGCTCGTCTGCCACATGGAAGGGAATCGTGATTTTGTCTGTGAGTCGTTTAGCGAGTCCCCGTAGCAGTGCGCCTCCTCCGGCGAGGTAGATACCTCTGTTCACGATATCGGCGTATAGTTCAGGTGGGGTTGCTTCTAAGGCTTGTAGCACGGCGCTTTCTATCTTTGAGATACTCTTTTCCAAGCAGTGTGCCACTTCTTGATAACCCACGGGTACGGACATAGGTAGTGCCGTTACTTTGTTTGGTCCTACCACGATATAGTCTTCGGGCGCGTCTTCGAGTTCCGGCAGCGCAGCTCCTACGTTTATCTTGATACGTTCTGCCGTCGGCTCGTCTATCTTGAGGTTGTGCATACGGCTCATGTATTCAATGATGTCTTGGTTGAAGTCGTCTCCTGCCACTTTGATAGACTTATTGGCTACGATACCCCCGAGAGAGATCACTGCGATTTCTGTGGTTCCTCCGCCTATATCTACTATCATACAGCCCTCGGGGCTTTCCACGTCGATACCGATGCCGATAGCGGCAGCCATAGGCTCGTAGAGCATATAGACGTCTCGTCCTCCTGCATGTTCGGAGCTATCGCGAACAGCACGTATCTCTACCTCGGTGCAGCCCGAGGGGATGCCTACCACCATCCGGATGCTTGGGGTGAAGAGCAAGTTTTGTTTGGGTATCATCTTTATCATACCGCGTATCATCATCTCGCAGGCTTGGAAGTCGGCTATCACGCCTTCTTTGAGTGGGCGAATGGTTTTCACCATCATACCGCCGCGACCTATCATCTGCTGTGCTTTTCTGCCTACGGCGAGGCATTTGTTGTCAGCCATGCTGATAGCCACCACCGAAGGCTCGTTCACCACCACTTTGTCATTGCACATAATCAGCGTGTTCGCCGTGCCTAAATCAATTGCAATCTCTTGCGTAAACGAAAAAAGTCCCATGTTTTTATTGTAGAATTGAAAAAATCACTTTGAGGGCGCAAAGTTACAACTTTTTTTCCATATATGCAAGAGAAAAGCGTTTTTTTGGTAAGTTATTTGTTCGACTTTCGGCGATTGCATTCCTTGCACAGCATCTGGCAGTTGCTTGCTATCGTCCGCCCGCCTTTCGACCACGGCGTGATATGGTCGGCGTCCATCTCCTCTATCTCGAAGTGCCGTCCGCAGGCGGGGCAAATCCCCTGCTGCCGCTCATACACCTCGCGCCGCGTGTTGCCATCAAAGGCGCGAATGCCGAGGCAATGCTCATCGCGGGTGAAGATATAGCGGTAAATCCCTCGCTTGTTCTCCACGTCCGAATCTGCCATCAGCCGCGCCACT
>JAXDTJ010000060.1:0-30346 GCA_034090015.1 Paludibacteraceae bacterium
AACTGAACGAAAAAGCACCGAGTTTCTAACCGGCTTGTCGTGTCAGAAACTTCTGCGTGCTTATTCGTTCACGAGGTAGAAGTCGCCTTTGAGCAGTTGGGACATGCCGTCGGGGGTGAAGGTGGCGGTTACCTTCTCGCAGACATAGTGCCTACCGCGGATATAGAATAGAGCCCGCGGGTTGGGAATAGTGTCTGCTATCCACTTGAATGTATATTTGCGCGAGGGGTCTATCTTGTACCCTACCGCGTGTTGGCTGAAGTCTCCATCGTCCAATCGCAAGGAGAGGTCGAACTGCTGTACCCAAAAGTAAGGTGTCGGCGGATTGTAGATTAAGCCTGCGGACTTGCGTATCTCCACATAGTCTATGATGGGATGGTAATTGAAGAACCTGTCCGCGTAGCCCTTTTTCCAAAAGCCCACATAAATCTTATCAAGGTACTCCTTGCCTTGCGTGTTGTAGTTTTCTCCCTCCTCAATGATATACGCGGGCATACCTTGAAAATCAGCCCACGCTTCTTCATCGGAAGAATAGTTTTTCTCCGAACCATACTCCGGCAAATCCATAAAGATAACATTCGGGTCTTCCTTGTCCGCGCCGTCTATCCAAGCGGGCACAATCTTTATCTCTTTCGTCTCGTTCGCAGGGTCGGCAATATATTCACAGAATGTATTGACCGGCTGGATAATGCTGTCATAATAGGGATAGTTGGCACCGTTATGCTCTACCAAGACCAAATTATAGTTGCGCAAGATAAAGTACATCTTCACATCTTTGCAGTAGACGAGCCGCTGAAATGTGGAACTGGTAATCTCATTGTGCGTGGAGGCGTACTTTTTCCAATACTCCAACATCTCGTTTACCGTGTTGAACTCTTTGTAGTACCTTTTGTTTCCTGACGGCAAGACCTTATCAATAAGTGTCTTGACGGCTTGGGAGCAGGAATAGTATTTCCATAACCTATGTGAGCAGTCGGCGTAGCGATAGTTTTGCATGAGGCGGTAGTTGGTCGTCTCGCTTTCCACGGAGACGGAGAAAGCGTCCACGACCTTTTCTATCTCCACCGTACCGCCCTCGGCGATGATGTCGGTGGGGAAATGGCTGGTGATGGTCTTGGTGTGGTGGTCTATGTCAAATTCACAGTTCATCAACATCTCCAACTGCTCGAACAGTTCCGTAACCGTCCAGTGCGGGAGGGCGTAGGCGAAGTCCAGCAAGTCCCATGTATATGGCAGCACATTACAGCAGATTAAGTATTTGAACTTGGTCTGCTCCCATGTTTGGAAGTTGCAGGTGTAGCCCAATAGGTTGCAGATACGTTTGACGATATAAATGAGATAGGGCATGTATGTTACGCCCGTCACCTTGCTGTTCAAGACCTGCGTGCCGCTTGTGCCGTTGTCCTCCCAGCGGTTTTGCATATTGCCCGAGTAGTTATTCACCCACTGAAACGGCAGGTAGTAGCGTCCATCGTCTATGTCCTTGCTGAAGACGGCGGAGGTCAAGCCGACGGGGTTGGTGCTCGGGTAGCCCAAGGTCATCTCGTTGATGTATATTTCATCGAAGGTAACGGCGTAGTTCTGCACGGAGCGACCTTCAAGGAACTGGCACTTGACCTCCGTGTCGTTGATTTCGGTGATAGTGATAGAGCCGTACTGCACGAAGGCTTTATCGCGTATCTCACAGTCGAACAGCAGGTGCTGCGCGACTATGTCTTTGCGGTTGATATGCCCGAAGATAGCCAAGTTCTGCGGGCAGTCTTTGAGGGGAAAAGTGATGGCGAGGGTGTAACTGTCTGCGCCGGAGAAATAGCGGTTCTCCGCTACGAAGTCAAAGGTGCTGTCGCGCTTGATGGCGGCGAGTTGGTGGTTGATAAAGATTTGCATTAGCGTTGTGATTTAGGGGTTTTGTTCTTCATAAGTTGCTCGTATTCGTCTTGCGCTTTCTTGATACCGACATCGCCTGTAACGGTGTTCACGGTTACGAAAGGTTCATCGAGCCTCCTTGCGAGCCTTGCGAGTGTGTCGCCGAGGGTGTTGTCCTGCGCTGTTGGTGTGCTTGTAGGCAGTGCTTGTCGGAGTGTTGCACCGAGCGAGCCTTGCGAGGATAGCCGTTCAGCAATGAGTGTCGGGGCGGTGATGGTACGGCTGACATCCTCGGCGCGGAGCGAAGCCATGCTGTTGGTACGCTGGGCATAGTCCAAGGCGTTGATGAGCGGACGCGCGGCGGGGTCGTTGACCAATGCCTGCGAGGCAACCCACTCCCCTGCGTGGACGACACCTGCCACCTCGTCTCGGCGACCGCGCTTGGTGAAACCACCTTGCATATACCCCTGCGCCTCCGAGGCTTGCTGTTGTTTCTTGATGGACGCTATCTGTATCGCACCGGCAGCGACCGCCATGGCGGCAGCAATAGGTGCCATGATGAAGCCCACAACGGGGATAGCGGCAGCAGATGAATAGGCAGCAATAGCCGAGGTGGCGGTCTGCGCAATGGCTTGGATAACCTGCATGGCGAACATCTTGCGGTTGGCTTCCTGCTTGGCTTTGCCCAACTCCGCCTGCTTGCGTCTCTCGATAGACACCTCACGCGCTTTGTTTCCCTCCGCGTAGGATATTTCGGCGTTGTATTTCTGTTCTATCTTCGCCGTCTGAATATCCAACTCCGCCTGTATTATATCCGACAAGGACGAGAAGATTTGCGACATCTGATTGACGAGCATATCGAACGTCTGCACCATCGCCTGCCCTCCGTCCGATTGCAGCCACTCCACGCTGCTGTCAATAGCCGAACGGAAAGCGTTTTCCTGTTCGGCGGCTTCCTTCATGTTGTACTTACGGGCGAGTTGGTACTTGGCTTCGTGGTAGGCGCGTTCCACTTTCTGCCGCTCCTTGGCGTTGTTGCCTGCCGCTTGCAGCATTTGGTTATACACTATCTGCACATTGCGAAGGTCGCGTTGGTAACTGTCGGGGTCGGCAATATGGAAAGACTTGGTGAAGAACTGCGCTTGCAGTTGCTCCTGCAAGCGTTTGTCCTCTTGCACATGTTGCTGTTGGTATTTGAGGGCAGTGCGCTGGTAGGTCTGCTGCGCTTTGAGCCGCTCTTTGCTGCCCTCGGCGTAGATATTCACAAGGTTTTGCAGGTGCTGCAACTCGGCGAGTTCCGTGGCGTTTTGGTACTGGCGGGCTGTCATCTCGCCGTCCACATACCGCTGCTGCAAAATCAGCAACTGCTGTTGGTAGGCTTCATTCTCCTGCTCCGCCGTACCGTTGAGGTGGTGGGCACTCTGCTTCTTCAAGGCTTCGTAATAGGCGGTTTGGATAACCACTTCCTCATTGCCGACAAGGTCGGTATGCGCGAGTTTCTTTTGGTGATAGTCTACCTCTATCTGCAACATCTTTTGCGTGAACGCTTCATAGTCGGTGATACCCTTGGCATAGTCTATACGCGCCAAGGCTTCCGCCTGCTCTTTCCAGTCGTCCTCCGCTTGGAACTTGTTCTTGCTCTCCGCTCCGGCAGTGCCGGCTGCGGGCGCGAGAGGCATACCCTCTTCCACCGCCACCGTCTCACGCTTCACCTGCTCCATACCCTCCGCGTATTCCCCCACTTTCTTGTTGATGGCGGCGATAACACCGTCCACCTCCTGCAAGGCGGCGGTGGTCTTCTTGACCTCTTTGTCGGCGGCGAGATACTTGTCCCATGCCACATCTGCCTTGAAGGTGGCAGTGGTTATTTTCTTGTTACCCGCGCTGTCGTATTGGTTGCTTGCTGTCTTCTGCTGTTGGCGATAGTCGGCGTGCTTACTATCGCGGTCAGCAGTCTGCTCATCCAACTGCATTTCCAGTTCTGCACGCTTGCGATAGGCTTCCTCCAACTTCGATTGGTAGGCTTTCAGCGCAATCTCTTTGTTGAGGGCAACAAGGTAGTCCTCGATGGCTTCCTTGTTGTCTTTTATCAGCCTGCCCTCGGCGGTGAGTTCGGCATGGTAGCCGGGGACGATACGCCGCAACTCCTCCAAGGCTTGGCGACGCTCCACCAGCGAGCGGTTCTCATCGCGCACCGCCGCGGTGAGTTGGTCTATCTTCCCTTTCTCGGCGGCATACTGCTTGACGATGTCCGACTGGATGGACTTTAACTCTTTCTCCACCGCCGATACCTCCCGCTGCCGTTTGATAAAGTTATACAACGCCACGCCAGCCGCTACGATGGCGGCGGCGAGCAAGCCCCAAGGGTTGGTCTTCATCGTGACGTGCAGCAGTTTCATCGCGGCATTGGAGCGCGTGATGTTCCCCGTGAGGCGGTTGTATGCTACGGAGGACGCAAGGACTGCCACACGGTGAACATGCTGCGCCGCCGTCTTGATAGCCAACAATGCCGCGTGCGCCTTATCCTTGATAAGGGCGGCATTGGCGGCGACCGTATAGGTAACCACAGCGGCGGCGAGGGATAGAATAGCGTCCTTGTGTTCCTTGATATAGGTTACCAACTGCAACATCAAGCGCATAGTGGCGGAGGTGCTGCTCATGAAGTAGCCCATCACCGGCATAAGTTCCTTGCCAAGGGCAACCGCCATCTCCTGAAAGCCTTTGCGAGCCTTATCCAAGCCCGCCTGTACTGTGTTGTTCTGCACATTGAACTCCTTGGTAACAGACGTGGCTTCGTCAAAGGCTTTCTGTGCTTCCTCCTGCTCCCAAATAAGCATATCGATGTTTCCCGCCAAGGCAGAGATGACGGCGGACGCGCGTGCACCGTTTTCCCCCATATCCTTGAAAACAGGTGCAAGGACATCTATGCCGCCCAACTCGTGCAAACGCTGAATAAGCATAAGCAGACCCTCATTGGTGGAGCGGCTCAAGGCTTCGTTGAACTTGTCAAGGTCAAGCCCAGTGGCGGCGGCTATCTTGTCCGTTTCCTTGAACAAGTTCATAATAATCTTGGAGAGTGCCGTGGCGGACATCTCCACTTTCTGCCCTTGGCTATCCAAGACGGCAGCAAAGCCCATAATCTGCGGGATGGTCATATCCGCTTGCGCTCCTACACCGGCAAGACGCTGCGCGAACTGCGCAAGGTAGGACGCGCTTGCCGTGCAGTTCTGCGACAACTCATTGATAACCGAACCTACCGCGAGCAGAGAACGCTCCGTGCCAAGACGCTCCTCATCGCCGAAAATAGTGGTCAGTTTGGAGAGCGTAAGCGTGGCACCATCCCCCAAATCATCCAATGCCACATTTATTTGGTCTGCGGCTTTCACAAAGCCCAACACATCTTCCTCCGAGGTCTTGCCCAAGCGTCCGGCTTCCTGCGCCAGTTTGTTCAACTGCTCGCGGCTTGTCCTCGTGTCTATCTTCTTGAAGGCTTCGTTAAGGTGGTTCACTTGCTCCTCGGTCAGCCCCGTGTACTTGCGCACATTGGCTTCCTCCTGCTGTATCTCGGCGTACATCTGCACGGCATTCTTGCCCGCCATCACGGCACCGGTGAGAGCAGCGATTGCACCCGCGCCGATGGTCTGCCACTCTTGGAACTTATTATTGAAACGCTCAAGCCAAGTGGTGCTTTTCTTCATCTCATCGTTCACACGACCTATCTCATCTTTGAGCAGCCGGATTTTCCGTGTCTGCTCGTCCCAAGCCGCTGAACCGCGCTCAATATAATTGAGTTGCTTGGTCAGTGTCTGCAATGCCTTGTTCAACTCGCTTGGCGTGGCGCGGTCTAATCGGCGCAACACATTTTCCGCTTGCATAGTGCTGCTCTCTATCTGCTTTATTTGGCGGTTTACATCGTTGAACTCGCGGCGCAATTTCTTCAACTGCACCTTATCACCTGCGGCGGCTACCTTGGCTATCTCGTTTTGCAAGTCGCCTGCTCGCTTGCGGAGGTTCGCAAGGGTCTCCGCTGCCTGTTGTCCGTTCACCTGTAAATTGACGGTGGTGTTACTCGTATAGTCTGACATAAAACTGTAATTTTTGAGGCAAAGATACGCACAGCGTCCAAAAGCAGAAAAGACGCAAAAAACGCTATTTTTGACAATGCGGAAAAAGTGCTATATCAATAAGTTAAGTATCAAAATGGGGGTGGTTTTCTTCCTTTCTTTGCCGATTTTCCACAAATAAAAATACTAAATGCTTGAAAATGTGTTGTTTAAGGGTTTGCAAAGGGAAATTCCCTTTGCGTATTCGTCGAAAGACCCCCCGACCGCCCTGCTTTGGCTGACCTTTCGGAGCGGGTTCTTATAGCGGAATATGCAGGGCAATTTGCGCAAAAAGGGATGGAGTTTTTTGGTTGCGCGTGGGGCAAAGGTGTCTCTCTACCTACCACCGAGGGGGATGGAGTTTTTTGGTTGCAGGGAGGGCGAGGGTGTCTCTCTACCTACCACCGAGGGGGATGGAGTTTTTTGGTTGCAGGCGTGGCAAAGGTGTCCTTCTACCTACCACCGAGGGGGATGGAGTTTTTTGGTTGCGGGAGGGGCGAGGGAGTCTCTCTACCTACCACCGAGGGGATGGGAGTTTTTTGGTTGCGGGAGGGGCAAGGGTGTCTCTCTACCTACCACCGAGGGGGATGGAGTTTTTTGGTTGCGGGAGGGGCGAGGGTGTCTCTCTACCTACCACCGAGGGGGATGGAGTTTTTTGGTTGCAGGCAGGGCGAGGGTGTCTCTCTACCTACCACCGAGGGGCAGGAGCAGAAAAACGCCCACCCGCAGGCGGGATGGGCGGTGGTGGGCTATTGCGGGCGTATAATTGGAGTGCAGCGGATACTATACGCACGCATTTGGATGGTGAGACAAATAGCCCTTACCCTAAGCCGTATAATACGCCATATTAGGATTATTAGGCTTGCCATTCTGGTTTCGGCAGAAAGTGCACTATGATAAACTACTCACTTGAGTTCAATAAAGTACATAGGTGTATTTTAGATTCTATCGCTTTATGCCTGTTTGACTTCTAAGAAAGCGCAGAGTTCTTCGAAGGTGGCTGGGGTGATGCCTTCGGACAGGCGGTTTTTGTAATGTTCTGACCATGGTTTAAGGGCGTTACTCAGTTTGCCGAAGGATGGCTTGTCGGAAATATACGCATAGCCTTTTAATGGGAAGCGTATTCCATCGTGATACAGTTTGCCTGTGGTGATGTCTATGGCGCTCCATGTACATGCTCCGCTATAAGGACTGCCCGCGAAAGAATAGACAGACAGGTGGAGGCGGTTATCCTTACAGATACAATCCGGCAGGAGGGCATGCGCCTTGAGCACGATATTCAAGGCATTATCTTGCTCCTCCCAGCAGCGGAGTAGCGCCCCGATAGGGGAAAAATGCCACTGACATCTGTAGTAGGGGATACATACTAATGCCATCCGCTCGTTCTCGAGGATGGCGTTGCGCTTCTCCCACGCCTTCATCAGAATGACAGGGAGCATTTTTTGAACTAATTGCTGTTGCATAGGGTAGTTTAGTATTTAGTGTTGAGTGTTTAGAAGTAGATTTCTATAGCCTCCATAGATGATGCCTCTGAGTTCCCATAATCTTCTGCCGGAGTACATTTTAGGAAGCAAACTCCGTTCGATGGCGTTGCTGACATATTGTTCATCAAAGCATCCCTGATTGATTTTGCGGCGGATAGTGGCATCTATCAGGTTGTAATGCGCCGACAGCAGTTGCTCTCCGTCCGTGTTAAGGAAGGGTAAGCGGCAGCGTTGGCTGAGGCGGGTGAAGAATTCGGCGGCATCGTGCGTGTCGATATACGCCGCTAACTCGTGCGTCATCGCATACTTGCCGGTTTCGTCCTGCTCCCAATATTGATAATAGGGGTTTGCGGCGCGGTTATCCACATGGATAAAGCCTCTCGGCGAGTATTGCTGGGCGATGTGGCAGGCATCGTGCAGCGCGATATTGTAAACGATATATGCGGTCTCTTCGGGGCAAATGGTTTCCGCGAACCACGCAAAATTGCCGTGTGTGAGATAGTCCTCTATTCGGTCATTAACCGTTTTCCGGCTTGGGGCGTTCTGCAACGAAGCAGCGGGACTACTTACATAGAAAATTGTACAGGTCTTCAACCTGTCGCGCACACTACGAATGGTGTGGAGCGCACTGTGATGTTTGTCTGTTGTGTTCATACCTTAATGATTGTGTCTATTTATATATAAAAAAGAAACGGAAAAATGAAAATGGGAGGTGGAATTATGGCATCTCCAATGTATTCTCTGCTTTCCTTGCTCTTTTCTTCGTCTTTTCTTCGTCCTTTTTTCGTCCTTTGTTCGAGATTAATGGCTTTGGAACTATACGACAGAAGCGCGTTGCGCCTTCTCGTAGGCTTTGCGAAGGCGGTTGATGATAGGTGCCGGTACTTTGTAGTGTGGCGGGAAGAGGTTGGTGCTGGCTATGTGGTCGTGGCTTCGCATATAGTCTGAGGTCGTCATCACGACATACGAATCATCCGAACTATCCAGATGGAACGGGTGGGCCTTGGTGTTGATTTGCGTTGCGCGGTCTTTGCTAATAGGCAGTTCTGCCACAAACGCCAACTCCACGTGGTCGCCATAGAAGACCTCCACGATATCTCCCTCGCGGAAGCGTATGCGGGCGGGTTCCCTGCCCCAAAAAGGGTCAAAATCTCCGTCTGCATTCCGTATGGTTGACACCTCTGTTTCGTCGATACGCTGACCGTGGTCGTCGTAGATATACTCCGCGAGATACTCGTCTGCATAGAGGAGACTGCCGATGGGCAGTTGCCGCACACGGATATGATGGATATGCTGAGGGATGGGATGCTGGTCGTCCTGGGGGTGGCGAAGCATGGCTTGGATAAAGTGTTCCGCCTCCTGCAAGGTGGGGGAAAAAGATTGGCTATGCACACGCAACCGGTAGGAGGGATAGCGATGGCGGTACTGCGCTTCGTAAAACAGGATTTCGAAGATAGTATTCATAAGCAAAGGCACTTCATTAGTATAGTAGGATTTCTCCTTCTCTACGCATCCGTTCAGTGATTGTACCCGGCATAGGATTAATATATATTTCAGAGGAAACAATATCACTTGTAAAACTTATATGATTTGCACTGCTATCTGTTTTCTTGCCATCTGCATCTAAATAAATAGGTGATTCATTAGGACCTTGAACAAATACAGAATCTTGTGCATATGTACTACATAGTTTTATAGCCAGACTCCTTAATTGCTCCCAATTTTTAGGATTCCCGTTTTTGTCATAATTAAACACAATAAACGAAGGTTCATAATTATCAACCCCATCTTTTCCCTTACGCCCACCATAAACAGGAAGATATGAGTATTTACTTAATTTCAAGTCGGTTATTAATTCTTGTGTCTTTTGTACATTATATTCTTCACTTTCATCACTTCTATTTGCAGAAATGATAATAAACCCATTATCTCCATGTTTTTTCATCAAACGATCAATCGTAATTTTTTCCAACAATATCGGTGCATAATTACCTTTACGATTGATATTCCAATATTTCTTCATCACATCTTCATTTTCGTTTGTTGCCTTTTTACATTTAAGACGAAATTCCTCTTTAGAATTTTCTTTAAGCACGATTATTTGAGTCTTCAACTCACCCTCTGTCAATGTAATAATTTTCTTTTCCATAATTTATGTAAATGTTATTTGGTAATGAATTAATGATAAATTAGATGGCAATTATATGTCAAAGAAAAAAATGAATAATTTCTGTTGAAATAAATCACAAACTGTTGATGCTTCGGCATTTGCCCCAGTAGGGGTGGTGGCGATATGCGTCTATCAGAAGGGAGGGAACAAAGATATCGTATTGAGAAGCCATCTTTTCAAATTCGCCCTTTTCATATTTGGAATACAAGTCTATGGGCAGGACATCCTTGGTGCGGATACGCATCGTGTGCAGATTCGGGCAGTCAAGGAATGTGTCCCATTGGAGCATCGACATCGTGGAAGGCAGGTCCACCGACTCCAAGCCTTTGTTCTCCTCAAAGCTCTGCACCACACACTCTTCGAATCCTTCGGGCAACACAATGCTCTTGAGCCTCGGGCAGCCGGCAAAACTATTGTCGCCAATCTTGCGCAGCGAGGCAGGGAAATCCACCTGCTCCAAGCGCGGATTCCACCAGAAAGCCACGTTTTCAATAAGCGTAACGCCCTCTCTTATGTGCAGGTGGCGCGGCTGAAAGATGGCGCATAGTGCCACGGTGCCATCCTTGCTATAGACGATACCGTCCTCCATAAAGAGGTGCGGGTTGTCGGGAGAGATAACGAAGGTACGCAGTTTGGGATTGTTATGAAACAGCCAACTGCTTATATAGTCCACATCTTTGCCGATATATATGCTTCGGAGAGACTTCGAGAAACTGAAGTTGTACTCATCGACATATTGGATGCCGTCCGGTATCACCAGATGTCGGAGGGTATTGGTATGGCGGAAAGCACCCATCTCAACCGATTCGATACGGTACTCCTTCCCTTCGATAACGACCGAAGTGGGGATACGATAACGGCGCACGCGTTTTATCTTACCCTTGGCAATCCAAGCGGTACGCTCCTCGTCATCCAACAGATACTCCCATCCGCGGAGATGCACTTTTCTTCTATGATAATAGTCTAAGGACATGATAATAGTTGCGGGTTTCAAGTTTCAGGTTTTAAGTGAGATTTGTTGAGGGAACCCTTGGATTTTACTTGTTTGTAGAGTAACCATATCAGCAGCCACGGTCCGAGGAAGACATAGGTGTACCAAAAGATAAGCACGATAAGGCGTGAGAAGTTGAAATGCAGGTTGCCATTTCGGTCATAATAATGCCACTCACTCAGGCAGTAGGTTCTGCCGAAACAATCGGTGCAACCGAGGAGCGGTTCGGGTTCAGCGATGGGATCCACCAAGGCGAGATAGGATTGTTGCAGGTCATGCGCCTGCTCCCACCATGTGTCATACTCAATAGCATATTGCGCGCCACGGTAGTTGGGCAATGCACAAAGGAAGACCAGCAAAGGAAGGAAAAAGAATAAGTATTTTTTCATACGGCTATTTTGTTGATTAGGGGATTATTGGTATCTACTTGTACGACAACGGGTTTCTTGGCAGTACGATTGTCGGGGGCAGAATACATGATATCCATCATGAGTTGGTCCATGATGCCTCGCAAAGCACGTGCACCGGTCTTCATCTTTAAGGCGCGGCGCGCAATGCTCGACAGCACCTCGGGGGAGAAGCGAAGGATGGTATTATCGAGGCGCAAGAGCTCTTGATACTGTTTGGTAAGGGCATTCTTGGGCTCGGTGAGGATACGCACGAGGTCTTGCTCCGTGAGGGGTTCCGTGTGTGTCATCACGGGGAATCGACCTACAAACTCGGGAATCATACCAAACTGACAGACATCATCTGTAGTAACAAAGTCAAGCGGATGCTGTATATCGGCGGATGTGTTCGTCTCCACATTGCTGAAGCCCACTTGGTGCTTACCCATGCGTCGTTTCACGCTGTCTTCCAAACCAACGAATGCCCCGCTGGCAATGAAGAGAATGTTCTTGGTGTTGATATACATAAGCGGTGCCTCCGGATGTTTCCTGCCGCCCATCGGCGGCACTCCGACCGTGTCTCCCTCCACAATCTTGAGCAAGCCTTGCTGCACTCCCTCTCCTCCCGGGTCGCGCGCGGTGAGGTTGGAGCCCATGTGGTGGCAGGCGCACTTATCAATCTCATCCAACACCACTATCCCCATTTCGGCGCGCTTGACATCATAATTACAATTGCGGAGCAAACCGACAAGGCAGTCCTCAATATCCGACCCGACAAAGCCGGACTCGGTGATTTTGGTGCAGTCCTGTATATAACAGGGGATGTTGAGCAGTCGAGCGATGGTCTGCACAAGAAAGGTCTTTCCGCTGCCGGTAGGTCCCATTAGGAGGATGTTCGACTTCTCAATGGTAATGTCGGAACAGGCTTTCTGCGCGTGTAAGATACGCTTAAAATGGTTGTAGATAGCTACGGACAAGATGCGTTTGGCGGTATCCTGCCCAATGACATATTGGTCCAAATAGGCGTGAATCTCGCGAGGTGTGTACAAGGTAGTGCTTGGTTGCGTAGTTTTTTTTGTTGCCATAGTGATGAGAGTTTAGTGTTAAGTGTTGAGAGGGGTCCCCGCCCCCTACCCCCTCCCCGCAAGCGGGGCGGGGGAGTTTGTTTAGTGTATTATTTGTGATTTTGCATATTGCCCGAGGTGGTCTGTGAAAGTGATTCCTGCTATCTGCGTTTGTTCTACTACCTGTGTGTGCCCGACAATCTGCCGGTAGTGTGTGCCCGCGAAGAGATTGTGCGTAACCAATGTCTTCGGGCGTACCCAGATAGGTGATGCAGTGGGACTATTGCCATAGATATCGTTGGCAAGGAAGGTATTCTCGGTTCCCAACAGTAGCTCCATCTGTTCGGGCGCGGCTTGCGCAAACGTATTCAAGAGTTTGCCGACGAAGGCAGGAGTAGCAGGCAAAGCGCGGTGAAGTAGCCGGCATACCATGTTCCACCACTCTTTGGTAACACCGGCATGGGTAACGAGTGTATGGTCGCCTATTGTATAGGACAGTTGCAAGTTGCTTAGCAATCCTTTGTGGTACAGACCTTGCATCTTCTCCCCGTTCCGCCGACAATAGCGCGAATAGCGTTCCTTGGGAAAGATATAGTGCAGATCATGATTTCCCCAAAGCAGGATGGTAGTGTCCGGATGTTGGTTTCGATAGTGGAGAATCTCCATGAAGTTCTCCCACGCTGCCTCATCCGTAATATCTTCTTGCGGATAGGGGTCTAAGTAGTCCCCCACAAAGATGTTGATTTCGTCTTCACGCACGAGTTGTTTCCAAACGTTGCGACCGTGGATATCGCCGATGATATTGTATTGCATACTATTCTTCCTGTTCTTTCGGATAAAAATTATAACTCCGTATATGCCCGTTTACTGTTTCCTGCTCCAAGCATCCTCCGTCCACCTCGCGATTGGTAATGACAGAGGTGGTAACATTGCCGTCCGTTTCTATCTCAATATTGCGCCACACATCCCACGTATCTGAAACAAACTGCTGGGAATGGGAGACCCTGTTATGCACCAAATCGAAATGCCACGTAATCTCCTCGGCTCCATTGGGCGGGTAGCGGCTAACCGTCTGGAAATGGATAGTACCATCTTTGGACTGATAGTCCTCGAAACGGATAATCCATTCGTGGTCATATTCGTAACGAGTTGTTACCTGATGGTCGGTACCTTCGTAGCGTTCGTAGATGATTCGCCCCTCATCGTCAAAGCGGCGCTCGGAGTGGATATCCGATGATGGGGATGTTTCCTGTTTTTCCATATATCAAAAATCCCAAGAACAAATAACGTTTACTTCTCCGTTTTCATACTCCTCCTGCGTTACAAATCGAAGCGTTTCATGCTCAACATACCCCCACTCTTCTCCACGGAGTACAGACACAGGTCCCGCCCCTACACAAATCTTACCCACATCATCGTACTCACAAGGTATGACCACTTCTCCCAGCATATTAAGGATACCCGCTTTACTATCTTTGACAGCACGGAAGCCCAATGTGGAAATATCAAACCGTATGTTATCGTAGATACACGGTGCTAAGAGAGTCCCCTGCCCGTCTTGCAGCATAATCCCCATTTGTTTGCCCTGCCGAACAATGTAACCGGTCATGTGGCGTGCAATAATCTCATCGTTAATAGGAGGGATGATGACTATTCCTTGCGAGTTGCGCATACCCACTTTCCCATTTTCGGTTATATACTCTACCGAATTATCCTTGTAAGAAGGGTCGAAGAAGTGACTATACGAGTTGGAAGAACCATTTGCGAAAGAATGACTGTTGTTCTCTACATTGCCTTGCATTTTCTTTTTCATATCGTTTAAGTTTTTGGTTAGTACTACATATATATAAAGCAAACATACCCATTTTGAAAATAGGTATGTCATTTTTTTTCTGATAGACTCAAAACATTAAACTCTCAACACTCAACTCTAAACCATTAACTTTTCACTACTCGGATGAAGTCAAGGGCATCTGCGGGCAAGGAATAATCGAGTTTGCCATTATTGTCGCGGAGTTCCATCAACAAACGCCCCAACAGATTGGGACCCACATATTCGGCTTCCCTTAGCGTAGTGCCCCATGAGTCGGCATCCTTTCTTCGTGCGGTCTCATCCTCAACAATGAAAAGCCCTTCCGATTGTGCCAATGCCTCACGAAAAGCCTTGCATTGGTCGAACTTGGTTTGCAGACAGAAACGCATGGCATCCACCACCATTGCGCCCCACTCCTCTTCGCTGCGCAACCACTCGGGATGTTGCTTCATGAGCGACTTCATGTGCATCTTGATGCCCATACCACAAGGCTGTGCAAACTCACGACGAATACCCTCTGCCGCATCGGGGCGGAACTTCATCAGGTGGAACAAGCGCTCCGAGCAATCAATGGTTACCCCATCAATCAGGAGGTCTGTTTTGTAAAAATTGCCAAAGATACCCCATTCCTCTCTCGTAGAACGGATAGGGGCGCATTGGGGAGCTGGATAATGCCTGATATCGGAATACTCAGGGTAGTATTTTGCAATGGCTTCGTGCAATCTCATTACTTCACTTCCTTTCTGCTGCCTTCCACAAGGACATGTTTCCCTTGCTTATTGGTTACTATATCAATATGCTCGCAACGGATGATACGGATATGTTCCGTGCTGAATACGGCGATATTCTTTAATCCGTTCGGTTTTGATTGGGCTTGCCGCCAAACATTGCAAAACACGCCTTGCTTGTTTAGGAACTCTGCTGCCGCCTTTTCCTCGCGGAAACCGCTTTTGTTTGCTCCCGTCAGTGTGCATCCGACCCATTTGCGGAAATCCTTGCCGGTAGAACAGACTTGCGCAGGTGCTTTCCGCTCAAGTGCTGCTTCTACTTTCTCGACAATAGACGCAGGCACAGGCAAGGCACTGGTCAGGTGGTTATCATCCGTCAGGTCAGGGATTTCCACGGTATAGAGGTAGTGGTCCGATGTGTCCTCGCGGTGGCGTGGCACGGAATAATGGACGGCAGAAGCCTCCGATTCGGTGAGATATATCCCGAATCCAAACTTCACACCGGTAGCCTCTCCGGCGCGGGATAAATCAAAACGATCAAATCGTTCCGAAGAACCATGAAAAAGCGTTAGCATGGGAAAAGAGAATATCAATGCTACTTTATCTCTACAAGCATGCCGGAGATGGGATAGTAGATTAAGGAGGACTTAACTTGTATTCCTGCGGCATGGAGGGCGGAGCGATAGGCGGCGAACTGTCCCGAGTATTTACCCGCATAGAGTTTGCTGTCTTCGGCAGTGATTAGTCGCTCGCCCGCGGGGCAGGTCTTATAATCAATCAGCACCACCTCGTTCTCAGACAGCTGGTACAAGAAATCGATACTGCCTGTCATGATTTGCCCGTCTTTATGCAAACGGAATGCACACTCGTGTCGGGTTGCGACAGACGATCCGTAGTGCTCTTGAAGGATAGAAATTAGTCTGCTCCATGCTGAACGCATTTGCTCTGCGGATAGAATCTCCTGCAGTCCATACGACCGAATAAGCGATGTTATCTGCGCATCCGTCAGCTGCTCTATGCCACAGAATACCTGATGAATACAATCTCCAATGATTCGGTATCGGTCATCCTCGGTAGCGATGTTCGCTATTCCTCGCACAGAGATTCGTCCCTCTTTGTCTTCATGTTCCAAGACGGATACGGTGCACGGAACGGGCGACACCTTGGAGGGAGCAACGTCCCGAATGCTACATGCCTCATTGGGTGTTTGCATCAACCGCGGCATAAGGATAGGCACTGCATCCTCGGATGCTTCTTCGGTCTGTGGATTCAACTCTGCATTCTCGCCACCATGGTCATCAACTAACTTGCTTCTGAGTTCATCTGCCGATATGCCGGTGGGCAGAAACAGTCTCAGCGCGGTGTTGCCGGTAGCAGAGGCGACGATTAAGACATCGCGGGGACGCGTTAAGGCAACATACAGCAACCGTTTGTACTCCTCTGTCGTTTGCACCTTGCGCACGCCAAAGACTGAGGTTTCTTTGATGTTATTCAGCAAGTCGTCTGGTTTGTTTCTTCCGAGGATAGCCGGCAGATAATGGATAGTAACAGCAGGGAACATATTATCCGAGGTAGGTTCCGTCGTTTTGAGGTGATGCACTCCAAAGACGGAGTGCAATATCATCTTTCCCTCATCCGTCAGGTCTTCTTCTGCTCCTATCAGGATGACGCATTTCCATTCCAGTCCTTTTGAGCCGTGAATGGAGTATAGTTGGATGCCATTTGCATCCGGGCTTACGGACACAGGATGGGTATCCATATAGTCGATAAATCCTTGAATAGTAGCCGGTATCGCCATACGCACACAATGGTCATCATAAGTCCGCGCCAGTTGGCATATAGTCATCAGGTTAGCATCCATATCCTCGATGGATGGCGAGATGGCTTTGGCATAGCGGGCGAACTCGCACTCTACGATGAGTGTCTCGAGCAATGAAGTTACAGACTGCCGAGTCAAAGTGGGGCGCAGGCGGATAACCTGCTCAATCAGCGGAACTTTTTGCAAATAGGTTTCTTGATTATGGTCGGCAAGCAATTTCTCATCCATCAAATAGGCAGCCCCATTACCCGGAACAGTATAATACGCAATGCGCATACGCGCATAGTTATCCTTCTCATTGACAACAAGTTGCAAGCATGCCTTCAAGAGGTCGATTATCTTCGTATCCGATTGCGATTTGCTATCTCGACAGAATGGTATCTTCGCCGCTCGTAATACTTCAACCACCTTATCTAGTTGACTATTTTGCCGAGCCAAGACCGCAATGTCTCTGTACTGCCATTCGGTATGCTTCGCCAATAGCGCACGGATTTTATTCGCCAAAGATACTGCCCGTTGGTCCTGATTCCTGCCTTCCAACGCCCAGTAGCGTAGCGGAGTGGCATTCGATATTGTTTCGCGGTGCGCATTCAAACGGATTTGTTCCTCCGTCAGCACCCATTGAAACGCGGGTACGAAAATATCGTTGACCAAACCGATAATCTCCGGCACAGAGCGTCGGCAGGTATCCAATGTGCGTATTTCGCATGAGGGCTTGGCGGCTAACATATCTACAACAGACTTGGTCAAGTCGGTATCCGCACCGCGGAAACCAAAGATAGCCTGCTTGGGGTCGCCTACCCAATAGGATCCCTCCACCAACTCGGAGAGCGCATCAAAGATACGAACCTGTATGGGAGAAGAATCTTGAAACTCATCAACAAACAAATACTTATAGGAAGTTCGGATTTCTTCTTTCACCTCCTTCTTGTCAAGCAGTTTTACAAAGAGACTCTCCATATCGTTGTAGTCAATCAGGTGGTGCTCCTTTTTGTACTGCGCATATTGTTCCATCCACCGTTCTGCTAAATCGAAGAGGATATCTATCGCTTTCTGCACACGCTGCAATGTGTCCTGCGATGTCCAAATCTGGCGTTTGATTTCAGCCATCGCCAAATAGTCCTCATCATGGTAACTTTTCGTAAAATCGTCCGGGAATCTCAAGTAAGTCCCTAAGGACGGATTTTGCACTTCCATGCGGTATGAGCGCAGCGTATTGTACCTTTTTTGAACAGCTCCTACATTTGGATTTTGTTCCAATTCTGCCTGTACCCTCTGCCACATCGTTTCCACGGTACGCTGAAGCCTTTGCTTATCCAATGTCAGTGCTTCACCATTGAAAATGGTTTGCGCATATTCCGTCGAGTAGGCACGCGAAGCCTCAAACGCGGAGACAGAATAGTTCTCTGCCTTCTCCACTATTTTTTTTAGGTCTCTTTTCCAGAAATCATAGTCCGGCGTATATGGAGGAGTGGTGGGGAGGATATTGTAGTCGTCTCGCAGTTGGTGCAGAAACTGCAATTCTTCCGGAGTAGGAATCGTGGAGAGCGACTGATTGAGATAGAACTCCGCATCTTCATCGGTCATCACCGAGAGGTCGGTAGATATACCGAGATAGTACCAGAACTTCTGGATGAAACTATAGGAAACACTATGTACGGTGCCAATCATCGCTTGGTCCAATGCCAAGGCTTGGTCAAAGCACCCTCGTTTGTACAATTCCTGCTTCGCCCGCTCGCGAAACTCTGCCGCTGCGGCTTCCGTGAAGGTGGTTAGGATAACTTGTTCCGCTTTGACCTCGCCGGATTGAATCTTATCTGCCAAGATGTTGGTCAGAGTGTAGGTCTTGCCTGCACCTGCACCTGCGTTGTAATAGGTTATATTTTTCATGATTCAGTTGCGTTAAATAAGAAACTAAAATCCGAAACCTTGTTTGCTTCTTTTCTGTCATTATTGATGGTAAGCGGGAACAAGTTCTTTGCTTCCTGTTGAGTAGCATAATCAAAATTGAGTCCATCCACTCCCTCGGCGGTTTCTATATGCCCGCGCAATAGTTCTTCTCGACGGAAGCGATAGGAATTGATGATTCTGGGCATCAGGTCAGCGGTGTCTGTTGCTTGAATCACCACGCAATGTTTGCCTACAAATTGAGAGGTAGAAAACAACCTGCCTTGCGGCATTAGGAAATAGGCTGTCCTATGCACAGTCTTCTTCGTTTCCTCCCCAAGCAAGGCGGCATAGAGTGCCAACTGAAGCGACTGGTTGTCGCGGAGAAGGTCTTGGTAGTAGGACTTGCGGTGCGTCCACTTGAAATCGAAGATTACGGGATTGCCCTGAGCATCTTCGAGGGTGAAGTCAATAAAACCATCTATCAAGATATCCTCTTCGCCTTCCAAGAAATGCAAGTGGTCATCCATACTGCGCTCACAATGCGTAACCCGCAGTTGGTTCTCCACGAGAATCTCTGCCAGATTGCTGATACAAGTCTTCAACTTATCATGGAAGCGTCTTTGCTCTATGATGTTTTCCGGCAGTAGGAACAATGCTCCATAGGCTTGCACTTGTTCCTCAAAGGCCTTCTCATACTCTTGGTTCACTCTCTGTGCCATATCTTGCAGGCTTTCCCCATCACGCGGGGAAAAGAGTTTCTCGATAACGGCATGCGCCGTGGTACCCTCCATAGTGAATAACTGAGGCAATACAGCTGAGCCCAAAGGCGAGATTTTTGCCAAGTATTGGAAAGCATAGTCCAACGGGTATTCTATCATGTTGGAGAGCGAGGAGGCACTTTCCTTCTTGCGCATACGCTCCGCTATCAGTTCACGGTGGGTAACCTCCACATAGGGTTGGCTAATCGCATTATTCACGGGGCAAACTTCTTCCATGAAGGTTTCTGCTATCTCCGGCGTAGAGAAAAAGCGTTTCTCAAAATCCTCCGTCATAGACTGCATACGGAGCAAGAGGGAGGATATGGGGTTGTCTTCCCCCTTGAGCTTATCCACCGTGATGAGCGTAATCTCTTCTCTCGCCCTACTCAAGGCACACAAGAGCGTTTGGTAGTACGCTTGGCGTTCATCTTCTTGGTTCCAAAGAGCGATTTTTTGCTCCAAGGCATTGCGTTCTACGGATGTCAACCAGTTCAGAGATAATTGGTGTGCATCTGCTGCGGAGGGGTTGAACCATAGGATTCGCTGCGCATCGGTAACAAGGTCGGCAGGCGTTTGTACCACTTCTTGGCAGCCCGTCTCTGCATAGTATTGTACGGAAGAAGAAACTTCGTATAGTCCTGCCACCAACTGCTCTATTTCTTCGTAAGGGATAGTGTCTTCGGTACGCTCTTGCAGCAACATCCTGAGTATGTCAATCAGATAAGCCAGTTGGAATAGTTGCAGCATCAACTTCTTGTCCTCCTCTTTGGTTTGCAGCATCATTGCCCTTTGGTTTGCCCATGTCTGTAGTGCGGCGAGATACTGCAGCAGAGGAGTCCGCTTTACTTTTCCTGCCTCCTCTTGTTTTTCGAGACAGGGGAGGAACGTGCGGACTTTTTGTTCGCGTTCTTCCTTTGTCTCTATGTAAGACTTGATTTTTCCGGTTTGATAGTCTTTGATATATTTATTGCACTCCTCGTTGTATAATCCGCATTTACTGCCTACGGCATTGGCAAGTCCGAAACGGAATACGCCTTCAAGAGGACTGACCGGCAATGTCAGATAATCTATCAGCGACTTGATGTTGAGCGGGTTTTGGAAGAGGCGTATGCCGAGCGGGAGTGTTTGGAGCACGAGGTTGTTATCTGCCTCCAGCATAGAGCCGGCGGTAGGTCTGCCCGCCATGTGGAGCCAGTTGTCCATGAGTTTGTTGTCGGCATTAATCCACACATCAAACGCGTCGCGTGCAATGGACGCCATATAGCGGAATGCGGCTTGCTCGTTGTCGAAATGCCATACATGGAGCCGGTCGGGAGTGGGGGAGGGCATGGCCCATTCTTGTGCATCTTCAATAGTTACCCCTTGCAGCGAGCGGATAATCTCTCGGATGCGCGGGGCAATCTTGGCGAGGGGCACCATCAGTTGGATAGTGCTGCCTGCCAATACGCGGGGCTGTTCGTTTATGGCACTCGTTACGGACGCGATGCGTGAGCCTAAACAGACATCGTTGGCGGCGAAATCGGGTTCTATGCTTTGCAGAACCTGCAATCGTTCGGTGGGTGCCGGTGCCTCTGCCGACCAGCCGTAGAGGGTCAGTTCGTCGCGCCACTGCAAGCAGGTGCGCGCCACGCTCAGTCCAGCTATCACGAACGACTCTGCCAGCACGCAGGTGGGGTGAGAGAGGACATAGTCGCGAAGCAGACGATAGTAGTCCACCACTCGCGCTAAGTTGTCTCTTACTTCGCTATGAATGCCCAAGTGGAGCTCCAAGAGCGATAGCAGCCCCTCGGTATCCACAATAGAGCAATCCATCATCACCTGCCCGTCAGGCATGGCTACAAACTGATGACTCGTAAAAAACGGACTATAAATTATCTTCATGGGAAAAATTAGATAAAGGGATTAAACATAAGACTTTGCTAGTTGTACTTCTATTCAATAATAACAAAATTTTCATGTTTTGAAAATCAAAGTACTACTCTTAATTGATTTGTGAGATCTTTTGTGGAAATTCGTTCGTATGTACCATCATCTTTCAACCATATTAAAATTCTATCTATGATGTGTAATCCTATATCTTCGAGCATAAGCGCATATAAACTTAACTGAATGGTGTATATTCCCAAACTTTCTTGATACAAATCCTCAAACGGTGGTAACAGCATTATGTGTTTTTCTCTACTATACGCGTTATATAGGTCTGCGTTCGTTTTGTAATCCATTACCACATATCCGGCACTAGTTTCATCGCCATCCCCATCATAATAATAGAGCATATCAAATGTTCCGCAGATTTGCTCTTTTAAATTCTTCGTCATATCCGGATTTTTTCCGCTATAGACTTTTGTTTCATTTAAGACCAAATGGAAAGAAGGCGGTAACTCTTCTAAAAAATGAATTATTGCTTCCTCTTTTGGATGCAATGGAGCCAAGTAGTTATAGGTAGCATAAAATTGCGGTTTGATTTTATCCAAAATCATTTCGGGATGCCCGTTAAACAAATACGCAAGGCTCTCACCAAACTCATGCGTCTTTGTTCCAATCGATGTTGAGCAAAAACTATGGCAGTTCCATTGCATTTTCCAATAGTCAGCAGAATGTCCGTGCTTCTTTGCAAACGAGAATGCTTGTTTGTCTACATCGAACGGACGACTCTCAAACCGATGCGCTATTGTGGAAACAGATTGAAGTTCTTTTCCATTAAGCAAATAAATATGACCTTCATCCAAGAACTGCAAATCTGCAAATGCACTCAATATTCGTTTCCTAGTCTCGCGTACAATCTGTGGCTCTCCATCTATTGTGTATATACCATCGGATATAGGATTTAGAATAGTAGGTGTAGTGTTATTTAACAACGGCATTTTTTTATTTAAGGAAATAATGGGACTTTTGATGACAACGACTTTTCTTTTGGCACGACTAATCATTACGTTCAGTCGATTAGCATTGAGTAAGAATACCTCTTTCTCATGATAGTAGTTGATGTCGGAGGTGGCGAACGACAAAATAATGACATCCACGTCCTGACCTTGAAGACGCTCCACCGTGTCTATCTGTATCTCATCGTATAATCTTCCCGCCCTTATCCATTGTTCTCGTACCGAATTTACCTGCTTGCGATAGGGGGTTACTATTGCCACTGAATAACCTTTATCAACATAGTTTATCGCCCGTTGCACAGCCAAAACCGCTTCCTTCTCATTGCTCTCTGTACACCCTTTTGTTGCCACATCAATATATTCCATAGAGGTATAGAGTTCCTCACCATATATACAATTCCTAGCGACAGAAGAATCACTATGCAATGTAATACCTTTCGGTTCATAGAATTTACTAGAAACGGCATGGCATATTGCAGCATTCATACGGTAGGTCGTGTTCAATACAGTTTTGTTCGTTGCCGGTAAGATATTCTGCAAATAAGCGAATATACTGACTGACAAAAGATCATCTTTCATTTGTTCATGAAAAATTGGCGGCATCTGTTGGTCATCTCCGAAGAAAATAACGGATGGTGATAGCATCTTACCGATTGCTGCCGCATAAGCCAATGGAATCTGAGATGCCTCATCCACTAATATAACAGTAGGTGCAACCACGTTTTGACGCAACGCCAATGCTATTGTAGCACTACATAAAGTGACACCCAATATCTTTCCCGGTTCTCCTCTGCGTTGGCGACGATGACTGCTTCTATAATATTCATTGAAACTGCTGTACTTAACAACCGTCGAATGTAGATCAACGGCACGCAGTTCATCTCCTATTTTGATAATGGGCAAGCCGGATTCTGAGATAGCATTGAGCGCGTTGTTAACTGCCTGATGGGTATGACTGATAATAAGAACCGTCTCACCATGTTCGCTATACTCCCGCGCTATTTCAGCCAACACTTTGGTTTTTCCTGTTCCAGGAGGACCTTGGATGGCATATAATGAGGGCATTCGTACAGCATCTTCTACGGCTTTGCGTTGCGGCTCATTCAGTTGCGACAATCGAGTAGTATTGGGCTTAATGAAGTCATCTGAAGGAGCGAGCGGTATTTGCATCCCTCCTAGAGATTTCAAATAGCCTGCACCATAGCCATATTCTTCATATTGGTTTACAACATTGTAAAATAGCTGTGTTAAATTCGTTTCTGTTTGCGTAAAACTAATGCTAGCATTTTTCGGGATATTCATGTTCCCTGCTACACACAGAGTATCCATGAAATTGTCTGTTACTTGGCACTCTCCTTTTGTCTCCCCCATAGGAGAGGAAACGACAAATTGCAATTTGTCACCAATGCGCCACTTTGTGTTGTTGACAGGTGTAGCAAAACGAAATTTATCATTCCCCTCTCTCTGTAATAGGGTAGCATCTGCAATCATGTAACCTTGTTCTATCTTTTCCGCATCCGTCAGCAACTGATGTTCTTGAATATCACGCTCTTCGTAGGATTGCGTTTGACTAAGATAAGTCAGTAATGATTGCTTATATTCGTCAAAAGTCATAGATTACTCTTCGGCAGTTTTGTTCAGACAACGTTTTAGATAGTCATTGACCTCCGGGTCGCAGGCATACACATAGCATCCTTTCTGCCCACGAGTTAGAAGAATACGATATATATTCCTTGTGAGTTGATCATAATTAGGATGAGTGGAACATAACTTCTTATCTTGCTGGTTACCATTTGGATTTGCGCATAGGCAATCGTGTTTTTTATCGTATTTCAAATCCGGTCCAATGATAACACCAATATAGTCTGTTTCCCAACCTTGGATAGAATGGACACTACCTATTTGATTTACCCCTTCTTTGGTATTGCACCATGAGTCTGAATCTTTTGCGTATTTATACTTATAGTCATTTGTACGACCAAAAAATGTCTCATCATGTGTTTCCCATGGCATAGCAAAATTCCACTCAGGAATAGTAACTTCGGGTTTTAAATCGCCATTCTTAAGTAATTGTTCCTTTTTCTTTGACCATTTCCAACACCATCCTGCCACCAATCGTGCACGCTGAGGGAAATGTTTTGCTATTGTTCTATCGCTAATTTCTTGATTTGTAATAGATTGCGTCTCCTCTTTCAATTTATCTACATATCTTGCATATTCGTCTAATGAACGAATCTTAGCATAAAGTTCATTTGGATTATCCAATACTTGGAAATCGTAACTATCGCGATTTAAGGTCCGTGTCTTATCGATAGACTTATAGAGCACATCATCTATCCAATCCAAGTAATTGTTAGAACCATTGCAACGGAATTGAGAAGATAACTCAAACTCCAAAATATTCACTTTTTGAATTTCCGGTTTTACTATGTGATAGTGGCTCTTTCTATAATACATAGTAACTTGCGTTGTTTCAGCCTCTATTTTCTTGTTATTGCCATTACGTTCTGCTTCGTGTAATTTTTCTTGGTGATTATGTAACTCTTTCTCATATTTTGTTCTATCCTTTTTGTCATACCTCTCATTAGCTGCGTTTACCAATTCAAAATATGATTTTACTATACGCCTTATTTCCGTAGAACTTCCAACCTCTGTTGAACGGATGCATTGTTTATCATCAATAAACAGCACACATACGCGTGAAACATACAACATTGCCAAAAGTTGAGAAAGATTAGAACCACAATCCTCGGGACGATTCCTTTCGTTGAAATCGTTTGCTTTTTCAGAAAGACGCTGTGCCTCATCTACCAACAATACATCACAGCCATTCTCCTCCCAATTAAAATTATACGGGCGACAATCAAAAGTGGAATATATTAATTTGGTTGCAGGTTCGTTCTTATCTTGCTGAACTATGCTCGTTACCTCTCTTGTTAAATCATTGCGTAGACTTGCCGGTCGAGTTGCATAATGCACTCTATGGCAATTGTATTTTGATTTGTATAGTTCTGCCAACAGGCGCATAGCAACAACCGTTTTACCTGTTCCTGGACCTCCTTTGACAATAACAACGGTTTTCTCATCTTTGGGTGTATTTTGCACTGCTCCTAAAATGGCATTGAATATTGGAAGTTGTTCGTCAACGAGGTGGAATACTTCTTGCGCCCTCTCTCCATCAAACATTTTTGCTGCTACATCACGAAGCCTTTGTGTAGGTCTAACCTCACTCTGTACGATGGCTTTTTTGATAGGTGCCCCATTGCCTCTACCTAGATATGTAGATAATTGTTCTGCCAATTCTGACTCCTGATTTTTCCCGTATAGAGGACATTCTTTCATTGTTTGTTGATAGAACGAGTCTAGCAGGTCCACATTGTCGCACTTTGTATCATAGTTGTAGCAATATGCCATGCCATGAAGATGGATATCCTCCTTTTCAAAGACTGGCATATAGTGAAGCAAATGTCTATGATATTCCAATGCTTGTGCGCTCGGATGAGCAAGAACTTTTCCATCCATATTCACCTCTTCACGGAAAGTTTGGTGGTCATAATGTTTACATACATGCTCATTACTCCATTGCTTAAGTTCGACATGTACCATGTTTTTTGTGCCATCACTTCCGTGCCCAAAGAGCACACAATCAATGCGACCACCCACAGGAATAAGATATTCAAAGCCTATCACCGTATCATCTGGTAATTTGGCTTCGCCAACAAGTCTAATTAAGGCTGCCGAATTGGTATTCCAAGAGTTTTCCTCTCTGCTAAAATTACCCATCATTTGTCGAGCTGATCTGCGCATTTTAGGCATGAATTGATTGTTTTGGACATCAGACTTGAACTGTTGTATAGTTTCACAATAAAAGAAATTTTCCATAATATAAATCTTGTTGGTTTGTTAATTATATGATTTCAACGCTGCAAAGGTAGTAAAAAAGTTTTATATGTGCAAATTTATTTTTATTTTGCATGGGGAGGGTAAAAATGATATAAAAAACGTTATTTTTGCGTCATTTGTTCATTTCTTTGTCGGTTGATTCCATGATTTTGCGGATTTGGGCGGCGTCGGTTTGCACCTCGTCCAGCAGAATCAGATAGGGTTTGTCTCGCATTATGGTGCCATCGCCATCGGTGGCAGCACAAATCCGCTGCGCCAAAGAGGGATTGGTGAGGACTAATCGGTTGAAAGAGAAATCATCATCAAACAACTGCTCTGTCAACAGATACAGATACTCCTCATCGGTCAAAATCACCAAATAGCGCGACCAGAATCCCATCGCCTTCTTTTCGGGCTCATACTCCCATGTACTGAATTGGTAGGCGTGTACGGGAGATTGCAAATCCAGCCTATTGGGATGGAAATCCATACCAACACCTCGCGCCCATACCAGCGCATCCAATTCGGCATTCATCTCTCCATACTCGCTATAAGTCAGTTCGTATTGCGGGATGTCTTCGTAGGTGTGCGCATAGATATCGGGGTCGGTGGGACCTTGATTCCACAATTCCACGAACAGTTCTTTGATGCGCTGCACCTCTGCATCGGTATAGGGTACAAGGCGGGTAAACACATCGTCATCGGTCTCTACGATGGCAGAATAACCGTACATAGTGTAATAATTGCTTTTGGGATGATTCGTAAGGTAGGTGTGCGCCTGCTGCGCGTACTCCTCTTTCTTCTTGCGAATCCATTTGGCAAACCCATTTGGGTCGCTCTGGGCTTCAAGTTCGGCTACTGCATCATACCCTTCGGTAAATAATTTACAACCTGCTACACGTGTTTTCATTTGTATAATGTATTTTAGTGATTAATCTTTCCTACTGCTCTGCTGGTCTATATATAAATAACCAAAAATCCATATTTTGAAAATGTATTTTCCTTTTAACATATAATTGCCGTAAATTACTCATTAATTCATTTGCCAAAAACAATTTTTTTTTGGGGGGGGATGGTTAGCGGTAGTTTGTTGTGCGGCCTATAGACCGCACCTCCTTTGGTTGTCGCTTCTTCTCTGCTCTTTTTCTTTGGAACTATTCAATGTCTGCGCCGATGTGCTTTGCTGCCGACCTGCCGTCCGCTACATGAATCAGGGTACGCAGATAACTGCAACGCGCATCAGGGTACAAAGGATGGGTCTCTTTCCCTCGCAACGACATGTGGAAACGTATGGCGAGGAACTCTTGCAGAGACAGAGGAACTTCCAGTTGCTTGATGACCCATGCCGATTTGCGTCCATGACCATCTGTATGAAACGGTCCGTGCACATTGCATAGGTCGTGCAACAATGCCGCAAACACTATGCTTTCCCGAGACGTTTTTATGGCATCCTGCTTGCCCGATGCTTTGTCCTGCATCCATTGGCGGAGGGCAAAACGCATAGTCTGCAAGGCATGGTCTGCCAAGCCGCCTTGATAGCGATGATGGCGATGGCAGGATTGGGTGTAGAAACCATAATCGCGCATATAGCGCAATAGGTGGTCGATGTTCGGTCTGTTGGTCGCAAGCAGTTCTTGCTCTATCTGTTCGAGAGGGGAATAGGGAATCATATTATAAATGGCGTCGGTCGTTGTTTTTTTCGAAATATGGGCAATAACTATTGGGGGAGGCTGCCCCGCGAGGTTAGTCTGCGGTCAGAACTTCTACAAAGTCTTTCGGCAATATGATATTGCCGTGAAGCAGGGCATCTCGGAAGAGTGGGGCGATGGTGGCGGGGGTGAAACCTGCTATGCCACATCCGATAGGCGTTACCAAGAACTCTAACTCCGGATGGTCAGCCGCGTACGCAATAAAAGCATCCACATACGGGCGAATCTCCTCTATGCCACCGTGCATGGTCGGGATGGCATAGCTCTGCCCCGTCCTGCCAACACCTTCTCCCATCACGGCTCCGAAATGTTGCCATGCTGCGCGGGCTGCACCTCCATAGTGCGCTCCTGTTAGATTACTGCCGAAGACAAAGATCTGATTCTGCTTGAGGCGAGTGATGCGTTCGGGCGTGTACCAACGGCGTATGTAGCGGCGTGATGCGGGGGCTTCGTCGTCGGATTCTACCAACCCATCGGAATAGGTTTGAGGAGGCAATCCGATGGGGGTGTCGCTATGGATATATTCCTTCACATCTACCCAGGTGCCACCAAATTGATTGACCAATCGGCTGTAAAAGCGGTCTTTGGCAGCCACCTGTTTCGCCTCCTCGAAGTCAGCGCATGGGGTCTTGTTCAGTTTCTCGCACAAGTGGTCGTACCCAACGGCACCTCCGCTCTCAGCGATACGATAGACGCTCCAGCCGTTGGCATGCCGTCCGGCGATATAGCCCACGAAATCCACAGAATAGAAGGAAGCAAGCACCTTCATCTCTCCAAAGATACAGGGGCGCATTCTTGAAGCATAAAGGTTGGAGCCATACCCATTGCCGTGGTAGTGTAAGAAGAAACTGTATTTATTGTTGTCCACGGCAATCATAGCGCCGCAGACATTCCCATCGCTCAATGCAACGGGGATACAATGTTCAATGCCTATGCACGCTTGACGGGAGAGGGTGTTACTATCTACATCGGGGTTTAAGACGTACAAGTTATTTTCTTGGTAAAGGATTCCTGCCATAATCGTCAGTTTATATAGGTTGATCAATTTGCATGCAAAGATACAGAAAATCAAACGGATTTGCAAATTTTCGTACGATTATTTCCAGTGAATATGTTGCATAACATAATTTATGCCGTGCAACGTATCTTGTTGAAGGCTTGGCGTTTGATATGGTTTACCATCTGCACGGTAACGCCCAACTCTTCTGCCAACTCGTTTGTACTCATCTTTTCCAAATTGATACCATACTTCTTGCGGATAACATAGTTCTCGCGGGACGTCAGTTGTGTTTTCCTGAGCAAGTAATCTACTATCAGCCATGCCGGCGGAGTTGTATCAAACGACATATCCCAATACGCGTCTCCGTTGTCATCAATGCGGTCTTCCAGACTCTCGATATCAAATCCTTCTTTTTGGGCGGAACAAAGGTATTTTAACTCATTTAACATGGCTCCCCATATACATGTGTAGGCATACGAAGCGAATTTGCCTTTGGTTTTATCGTATCTTTGTGCTGCCATTACCAATGCCTCTTCGCCGGCACTCACCAGATCATCTTCATTCGGATAATTATACTGCACTTTGAATTTTTTCGCCAAATGGCATACCAAACTTACATTCTCCTCCACGATTGCTTTAATGTCTTTCATTGACATGTTCGACTACGCACGAACTTCTCGTTGATTATTGGTTTCGTTGGCAAAAGTACAGACTCTTTGTGCAATCTATTTGCACAGTCTCTCAGAATTGCCATTTTATGTTCCCATTTTTTTCATGCTATTTGGGTCGTTTTTTTTCTGACAAAGGCATGATTTTTGGGATTTCGGGCGCAAAGATACAACTTTTTTTTTATACAATCTGGAATCCGGTTACGCGTTGCTATTTTCAAAATTGCGCGATTGGTTTATATATATATATACGGGCAGCAAAAAAGAGAATGGAGCGTTACCTCATGGGCATATTAACATAATTAACATATTGATTTACAATGGAAACGAAAGAAAACAAGTATGGCACATCGTGCCAAAGTCAGGAAACGAAGGTGGCGGCAGGCAAAGGAAATTTGCGTCGTACCTTCGTGATTATCACCGAAAATGTGGTAAAAAAAAGCGGTTACTCGGTAAGCACATTGCCCGATTATCTGCAACAAGGCTGCCATGCATGGCTGCCACAGAACGAGATGGCACCCAAAGGGCAAGGGATTATTATTATTAATATCGCACTGAGCGATGCAAAATTGTTGCTGAACCGTAAGGCTTTTCTTCCAAAGCATTTTATCTACGGCAGGGCGGAATCCCGACATAATGGGACAGGCAAGGATGGTTTCTTGGTGGAGATGTATGAACGGCGAGACGACACCAACGACTACGCAGTTACGCAGACGGAACACATCTGCCTGCAAGAAATAAACAGGAGCGGGGAGTGCGCTTCGGCTGCCGGTATGACTGCTTTTCCTGTGTCTTGGGAGGCGGTGCAGGAAGCGTTTAGCAGATATGAAAAGACCATCTGCCAAATGAAAAGCAAATCCGAAAAGTATCGGACAGAGTTCGATAGGTGTTTGGAACGTACTTTGGAAGAAAACAAAACGGGGTACCATTACTATCTGTGGAGAGGTATGATATACCGCAGTTTCTCTACTATCTACCACACATATACTTTAACAATAGTCCGTTAAAAATTTGACTTTATATATGTTGCTAAGCGGAGGCTTTGAGTCCGTAAAGCAAGAGATCTTTGAAATAGTGTTCTTTTAGCCCTTGATTTTTGTGTAGGTTCGGTAAATTGCCAAACATGGATAAAA
>JAXDTJ010000061.1:0-15645 GCA_034090015.1 Paludibacteraceae bacterium
GAAATTACTCTCGTAGGGGTCATCGCAGTTGCAGAATACGACCTTGTCGCGGAAGTACGACTTGTAGTGCATCAACTCTTTCTCAATGTCGGGCAACTGCGTGTAGAACTCGTCTTTCTTGGCATCCTTTGCCTTCGCCAAATCTTGTCGTGCCATAAATAGTGTGTGTTTGTGCATCACTATCTTTCACGGCAATAAAAAGGCGTGAGCCTCTTATCGCGTACCAAGGCAACCCGCCAAGGAGACCTTTTCCCCCTAAGAAACTCACACCCAAAGGTGCAAGCATTTAACTTAAAGGGGGATAGGCTCCAATATGCGGAACCTAACTAATTATTTCAGTGTTTTATCTCCTTAAAACTTGGCGGGTTTTCGGTAAACGCGAAATAATAGTTAATGCTTTATCAATATGTATGTTATCCTATATGTTTTTACGTAAGTTCGATATATGCGAATACTTTAATTATTCAAAAACTATTTTGGTTTTTGGTAATTGTAAAATAGTAAATTGTCAAATTGCCAAATAGAATATTTGGACAATATTTGTGCATATTTGTTCAATAAATAGGTTTTTGTTTGTTTTTGTCAAGTATTATTGAGCGTTTTTGTATATAATCCTTTTTTCGAGTTTACGTGAATGAGAGTTCGAAAAGTTAACGCATCACTTCTATATTTGAATAATTTTTGAAAATTTTTGTTGAAATAAAATCACGTTAATGATATGTTGAAGAATTACAAACGTGTGCCCAAGATAGTATATTCGTTGTCTTGGTGGATAATCACTATTTGCCCGTTGCGCAGTACTTTTGTTGCCGCTGTGGGCTGCTTGTTGGGCATAGTAGGATTCGTAAGCGGCGTTTGCGGGCACTCAACGACTTGCACCAGACGTTTGCCTTTATCAGACCCCTCTGTAACCATTTCAGCTACCACCTCGTAGCAGGCATCGGCTGTAATATCCTTGATATCCACTGTCTGATTTTCATGTGTTGTCCATTTGGTACCGTTCACAAACAGGATATTGAGGTATGTGGCTGTGGTAGCGTACTGATAGTAATCTCCTACCTTAGAGGGCATTACAAACCTTGATTCACCTCCGTCATCCCAAACATAGGCTGTCTGCGTATCCGTCCACTCCGGCAACACGCGCCAACGGATAGTGATAGTAGGTTCAGAGGAGGAAATACCTAAACGGTTGCTTTCCCATACGGCAGCGTTACGCATGAACTGCCGCACATGTGCCAAGTCTTGTCGCAAATCGCTGTTTCCATATCCCTTGTTCTTCCACCGTTCCGCATCGTTCGCCACTGCCCCCTCGATAGACCCGATGAAGTCTTGCAGGTAGGCATCAAGGTCGGTTGTGAAACCCACCGAATACTGCTCCCACAGCGCTTTCAGTTTGGCTTGAAAAGCAGGGAATTGCCACAACTGCGGTGCCCACGTGTTGTGGTGCTCACGCCCCTCGTAGAATGGTTGTGTCTTCGATTTGTTGAGCGCACTGCCGAAGTCCCAAACGGGTCCGAAATGCCATTTCTCCGTTGCCCCCATCTCGCGATGGAGGTAACAACTGCCGTGGAACGATTCGTAGTTATCCGTCAGTTCCTGCACGAGGAAGAACCGCGCAAGGTCGTCTATATCAAGGTATTGCCACAAGGAATCGCTCTGCTTGTCGCCATAGACAAGGCGGTTGATGCGCGTCATCTCGGTGGTAAGGAAATCCGTTTGCGCCTGCGACAACACCTCCGGTGTCTTGTAGGTGAAGATGATAGGCCAGCCATCGCCCTCTGTGATGGAGACATGCGGGTCGGAGTCGTAGTTGTCTATCTCCACCAGCCAGCCGCCTGTAACGGAGTCCGCATGGGTGCAGAGGTCGGGCTGCTCGGTGATGTTCACGCGGTCTTTATCTACGCGGATGAGTTCCGTCAAGAAATATAGTCCGCGGTAGTCGCCGTTGAGCACCAGTTCCACAGGGCGCTGCTTGGGTGTCCACGGCAGTCCGAAGCGCTCGGAGAGGAAGAATCCCACAGCATTGCGCATGAACCCGTGCGGGTCATCCGCGTGCGCCAGCAGGGCGAAATGCTTGTTGGCTTTCAGCCCGAGCAATGCCGCTTTGCTACTGAGTTTCAGGCGATAGGGCTTCTTCTCGAAGCCCGACCAAGTCCAGTTGCCCCGACCTTTTATCTGCAACGGGAGCGGGCTCTCTGCCGAACCGAAGGCAGTAACCGTACTGTCTCCCATCGGGTCAAGATAATAAGTGGCAGTGAGGTAGGTCTCTTTATCCACCACGTCTGCGCCATTATCGGTATTGATAAACAGCACCGGCAGCGTGCCGGAGTAAGTCGAGGCTGACAATCCGATACCCGTCAGCACCGCAAGCAGCAAAAGAAATGTACGTTTCATAATGGGATGATAATATGAGTTCGATATAAGCAAAAACTTTCAGCAATCAAAAGCTAAATTTGTCCCGATGTGTCGGGATTTGGTTTTAGGAAATGAATTAATGATTAATTATACGAAAATTATATGTTAAAAAATATTTGAACAATATTTGCCAATATTTGTTGAATAAATAGTTATTTAGTTTGTTTTTGTCAAGTAGTATTGAATGTTTTTGTGAAACCGACTCACACCCTTTTCTGTATCTCCTCGTTGGTCAGCAGTGTCAATACCCGTTTCCCATCCGGTGTGTAGCGATAGGAGGGAAGTACAAACAAGTTTTTCAGCAAGTCACGCATCTCTTCTTCGGTTAAGGTCTTTCCATAGGGTATCGCTGTGTCGTTCGCTAATGCCATGGCAATCTGTTTGCGCCATTCTTCCTGCACATTGGCTCCTGTATCGCGTACCGCGTCTAAGATATGTCGTAGTGCTGTAACGCCGTTCTGCTGTCCTAACTGCGCGGGCAACCCGTAGATACTGTATGCGGTTTTGCCAAACTGCTCCAAGTCGAAACCGATGTGCCGCAGCTCTTCCACCATCGGCTCTATCAGCAACATATCTTCTGCCGTCAGTTCCAGTACATCGGGGAAGAGCAGTTTCTGCGTTGCCCCTTTAGCCTCCGATAGTTGCGACATATACAATTCATAGAGTACGCAAGCGTGCGCGCGGTGTTGGTTGATAATCGCCACTCCCTGCTCTGTCGCCAAGAAGATATACTTTCCGCCGTACTGCCAAAGCGGTGCCGACTCAGAACATGCATCAAGGAACAAGGAGCATGCGCTATCAACACCCGTCTCTGCAGCCTCAGATGCAAGACTATTCAGTCCTTCATCCTTCATCCTTAATCCTTTGTCCATCGGGTACAACTGCTCCCATCCCGTCGGCGTTTTGTGGCTGTGCGACTTGTCCGTTCCGCCAAAAGGAGAATGCTCATAGTCAGAACTTACCAGCCTTTCATCCTTTATCCTTAATCCTTTATCCACACGGAATGGGTTGTAGTTGGGGTCAATAACTCGTTGGGGAGCACTGCTCGGGCGACTGCCATCGGGCAGGGGCATGTCTATCTCGCCCTCGCGGTTGAAATCAATAGTCGGCGCGAGCGAGAACTTACCCAGCGCCTCGCGCACCGATGCAAGCAGTATCTGAAAAATAGCCTGCTCATCGGCAAACTTTATCTCCGTTTTGGTCGGGTGGATATTGACATCAATCGATTGTGGATTGATGTCGAAATAGATAAAGAAAGAGGGCTGATAATCGCCCGGGAGCATGCCCGAGTATGCCGTCATCACGGCTTTTTGAAAATACGGGTGCCGCATGTATCGCCCGTTCACAAAGAAGTACTGCTGCGCGTTCTTTCCCGTGGCTTCGGGCTTGGCAACAAAACCATGTATGGAAACGAGGTCTGTGTCTGTATGCATTTCCATCAGATTGGAGGTGTATTGCCGTCCTGTGCCTTTGCCGAACACGCTCTCGATGCGTTGCTTCTCTGTGCCGGCAGGCAACTCGCTGAGTATCTCATCGTTGTGCACAAAGGTGAACTGCACCTGCGGATAGACCAGCACTATCCGATAGAAATCCGTCAGCAGGTTGCGCAACTCCGTTTGGTCGGTCTTGAGGAACTTCCGCCGCACCGGCACGTTGTAAAAGAGGTTCTTCACCCGTATGTTCGTACCTACGGGGCATTGGCAGGGCTCTTGGTACAGCACTTCCGACCCCGCTATCTCCAGCCTCGTACCCATCTCGTCCTCCTCGCGGCGCGTGGTTACCTCCACTTGCGCCACGGCACATATACTCGCCAATGCCTCTCCGCGAAATCCCATCGTGCGAAGAGCAAACAAATCTGCCGCCTCGCGTATCTTGGAGGTCGCATGCCGCTCAAACGCCATCCGAGCGTCCGTCTCGCTCATGCCCTTCCCGTTGTCCACCACTTGCAACAACGTCCGCCCCGCATCGCGCACCACCACCTGTATGCGGCTCGCTCCCGCATCCAGACTGTTCTCCACCAACTCCTTCAAACACGACGCAGGACGCTGGATAACCTCGCCGGCGGCTATCTGATTGGCAACACTATCGGGCAGCAAGTGAATGATATCCATGTCTGTGGCAAATGTAAGGCTTCTTCTTTTAGTTAATGATATACGAGTTGACCCAATTGCAAGCCCCAACGGGGCGACATAAAACAGCGTGGGGGCTTGCCCCTACGTATGCGGGGAAACACCTAAATGCAAGCCCCAACGGGACGACATAACTCAATCTTAAACCGATGGGCTAACATGTATAATCGTTGTCAATATCGTTGGAGATTTAGAGAGTCGTTTTGTGTACAACAAACTTATCCCCAAAAACTATACGATTATTAAGATTCCAAGTCCACGTGAATAATGCAACCGGCGATTACAGCAGGAAATAGAAAGCAAAGAGCAGCAGCACCAGTAGCGCAATCCAAAAAACCAACTTCGACTGCTTCTTGCGCCGCAGTTCGGTCATATTCTTCTCGTGCTCCTCGCGGAAACTGCCGCGGTGCAGTTGGCTGTGCTTCTGCTCTCTGCGCTCGCGACGTTCCTCCTTCTCCTTATCATAGTAGATAGGGCGGTAATCCCACCCGCGAGGCTTCGGCACTTTGGGAAATAAGATAGACATAACTTAGGTTATGGTTTAATTATTTAATTATTTAAAGTGAATTCAATATATGCAAATACTTTCAGCACTCAATGACTAATTTGGTTTTTGGTAATGAATTAATGAAGAATTATACGAAAATTATATGTTAAATAAAAAGATATTTGAATAATTTTTGGAAATTTTTGTTGAAAAAAATCGTGGTCGCCTTCGTGTATAAGGACATTATTTCAAGTTCACGTTATTTACGAATTACGATTTACGATTTTCCACTGCCCGTAAGCCGCATGGTAAATCGTAAATCGTAAATCGTCTAATTGTAAATATCTTTACTTCACGATGGCTTGGAACTCGCTATCCTCTGCAAACTTAGCGAACTCGATGTCGTTCAGTGCGCGTGCTTTCAGGCTTGCGTCCTTAGCCACAGCCACCTTCATGTTGCTGTAAACAGCGTTGCGGTCGTTCGTGCGAGCGCCCACTACGGCTTGCAGATAAGCGGTTACGCCGTTCGGCTCTTTCACGTTTGCCAAGGTCTGGCGTGCACCGGCATAGTCCTCGTTGAGAATCTGCTGTACGGCAGCGTTGTTCGTTGCGGTCTGACCGTAAGCAGCCTTCGCAGCCTTGTAGTCGCCCTTCATCGTGTAGAGCGTACCCATAGCGGCAGCGAGGTTACCTTGTGTGCCCGCAGCCTTGCCCAGGTGCTCCTCTGCTTTTGCCAAGTCGCCCTCTGCCATGGCTGCCACACCGGCGTTGAAGTTCACATCGGGGTTCTGTGCATCGATAGCCAACGCCTTGTTGTATGCGCGGCGTGCCTCGGCTACGTTGCCTTGACCGAAGTAAATCATACCCATGTTGTTGTATGCGCGATAGTCGTTGAATTGGGCTGCAACCTTCTGATAGATAGCCATCTTCTCAACATTGTCGCTCGTCAGCGTTGCGGCGTAGAGCATCTCCTCCACGTTCAGTTGGCTCGGGTCATTGGCAAGGAACTCCTTGATTTCGTCGTCCGACTTACCAATCAAGTCGGTGGTCAGAATCAGACGGCTGCGGCGCAGTGCAGGCAGAATCTCCTCGGCAATGGTCTTATACACGCTGCTCAGGTTCTTGATTTGTGCCTCGCGCTCCTCGGGGTCGGTGTACATGCTCAGCACGCGCAGCACCAACTCCTTGTCTTGCATGTTACTGTTCTCCAGCAACTCTTGGAAGCCTGCCCAGTCCTCTGCGGTGATGTCCGAAGCGATGTCGGTCTTCACTTTGTCGCGTTTCAGTTGCTGTTGCAGGAACTTCTGAGCGTTCTTTTGGCGCTGACCTGCCAGTTTCTCGTTCAGGTCCATACCGCCGTCGGGCGAAGCGTAACCGCTCACTTCCAGTTTGTTGATAGCCTTACGCTCGTTCTGGTCTGCCTCTTTGATAGCGGCTTGCAGGTCTTTCATCTGCTGGCTTCTTGTCTCAGACGAACGCAAGTTCGACTGTTGAATCAGGAACTTGATGTCTGCCTCTTGCATTTGTTGAATCACGCGTTGGAACTTGTCAGGGGTTACCACCGACTTGTTGTCGCAGGCTTTTGCCAACTTGGCAGTCGCTACCAAGCCGTCTGCTACCTTCAACTCAGGCACCTCCACCTCTTTGTTGCCCACTTTCGCGGTGAAACGCAGGTAGAGTTCGCTCTTGTCCATCGCGGGAACATAGTCGAACGAGCAGGATTGGCTGTACTTGCCGCCCTCTTTGTAGCTGACCATGGTGCCGTTCTCTTTGACTTTCTCGCCCACGTATGTTACAGGCGTTCCTACTGCCTCGCCGCCCTCGTATTTCAGCACGGGGGTAACGGTCAGTACACCTTTCTTCGCGAATTTCTTTACGGGGAACGTACCCGTGATGTCAGCGTTCACCTTGTTGCCTACCACTGCCAGCGGGCTCGGGTTCACGGTAACCTCTTCGGGTTGAGGCAGCGTCTTGCTGCACGATGCCAACATTGCTACTGCAGCAATGAGGGAGAGAAATAAACCTTTTTTCATAATCAGTATATTAATTTTAGTAGTTTCTTATGCGTGGGCATAATTTTCGGGGACAAAGTTAGTGTTTTTTTTCGATATACGCAAACCTTTTTGCATATTTCTATAAAAAACAAGCATTTTTCCTAATAAAACTACTCTATTGTATGCAAAATCTGTGCCGATTGTGCACTCACGGTAGTTGTTTTTTCATCCACACGCATACCCGAGTACGGGCACTTACCATCTCCGCATGCCAATCGATAAGTCCCCGCAGGCAAAGCAACCTCCACTGCCTTGCGGTTGGCGTTCAGCACCACGACGATGGTCTTCCACTCGTCGCCTACTGCCTCGCCGTCCAGCATGTATGCCACCACACCCTCCGGCGCGTCCAAGAAATGCAGGTGTTGGCGTACCAACTCAGCGTCCCCCATGCGGAAAGCGGGGTGCGCCTTCCTGAGCGCTATCAGCCCCTGATAGTAGCGGAACACATCCTCGTGCTGCGCCTTGAGCGACCAATCAATAGCGTTGATGGAGTCGGGGCTGCAATACGAGTTGTGCACCCCTTTCTTGTCGCGCAGAATCTCCTCGCCGTTCCAGAGGAAGGGGATACCCTGCGAGGTCAGCACTGCCGTCTGCGCCAGTTTGTCCAAGCGCTCCAACTCGCCTTTCTGCAGCCGCACGCTCGCCTTCAAACGGTCGGTCAACATCATGTCGTCGTGGCAGGACACATAACTGATACACTGCGTCGGCTCTGCTGCCCACGCCGCCTTCGAGTAGTTCACGCGGCTCATGTCCACATCGGGGTGGTCGATACAGCCGGCGATGCCGAACTTGATACTCTCCTCATGCCCTTTCTCGCCGGCGAGGAAAGCACCCTGATGGTCGTCCGAGAACGGACCGCGCAGCGCGTCGCGCATGTCGTCGCAGAACGCACCCACGCCTTCTATCTCCAAGATGTTCGCTTTCATCGCCAACTCCTCTTGCGGAAGCAGCGGAGCACCTGCCGCCCAGCCCTCGCCGTAGAGCAGCAGCGTCGGGTCTATCCCGTCCATCATCGCGCGTACCTCGCGCATGGTTTCGATGTCGTGAATACCCATCAGGTCGAAGCGGAAACCGTCGATATGGTACTCCGTCAGCCAGTAGCGGCACGACTCCACGATGAACTTCCTCATCATCCCGCGCTCGCTCGCCGTCTCGTTGCCGCAGCCCGACGCATTGCCGAGGCTCCCGTCCGCGTTGTAGCGGTAGAAATAACCCGGGCAGGTGTTGTGGAAGTTCGAATGCGCCACATCGAAAGTGTGGTTGTACACCACGTCCATCACCACGCGAATACCCGCCTTGTGCAGCGCCTGAATCATCTGCTTCATCTCGCGAATACGGCATGCAGGCTCATACGGATTGGTGCTGTACCCGCCCTCGGGCACGTTGTAGTTCACAGGGTCGTAACCCCAGTTGTACTTGTTGTCCGCCAACCGTGTCTCATCTATCGAGCCATAATCATACGAAGGCAGTATCTGCACATGCGTAACCCCCAACTCCTTCAAATGCTCAATCCCCGTCGCCATTCCCACTGGGGACGCAGGCGTCTCGCCTGCGGGCAGTTCGGCACGAACTGTTTGTGAAGTCGTGGACGCAGGCGTACTCTCTTCCCCTGAGAGTAGTGGCATGTTAATTGTTAATTGGTTAATTGTTAATTGCTTCGTCCCTTCCTCCGTCAGCCCAAGGAACTTCCCTTTGTGCACCACGCCCGAACTCGGATGAATCGTATAGTCGCGGTAGTGCATCTCATACACAATCGCGTCTTTCGCCCCTGCCAACGCAGGTCGTACATCCTCAGCCCAGCCCTCGGGGTCGGTGCTGCGGAGGTCCACCACCGCGCCGCGCCGACCGTTCACGCCCACAGCCTTGGCGAAGATACCCGGCGTCTCCTCTAACCAAACGCTTTGCCTAACATCGCTCCCCCGCCCCGCTTGCGGGGAGGGGGTAGGGGGCGGGGTAGATTGAACGGATTGTTTCACTTGAAACGTGTAGAACTTCCCTTGCAGGTCGCCGCGCACGCTGCAAGTCCATGTCCCGTCCTTGCCCCGACGCATAGCCACTTCCTCTATCGCCTCGCCGCCCAAGCCTTCAGCGTACAGCCGCAGCCGCACGCTGTCTGCCGCAGGGCTCCATACCGAGAAAGTTGTTTTTGACGGCGAATACACCATCTCGTCCAATGCGCCCTTGCGCACAGGATAATCATCCACCGACTCATACACGGGCGCCTTCACGCTGCAACCCGCTAAGGTACAAACTAAACTCAATGCTAAAATTTGTTTTTTCATGATATTAACTCTTTGAAGCAATCAGTACAGTGACTTTTACGAGTGCAAAGATACAACATTTTTTTGCAATTTCCAAATTTTTCTAACAAAAAAGTGCAACAGGCGCAAAATTATGCACTAATTGCCACGCTTTTTAATTTTGACATATTGCTATTAAAATCGCTGGAATAACTATCATTCCGTCACCGACCTTTTGAGCCGAGCTACAGCCGACTTTGCCGAGACCTAACCGAAACCTAACAACAAACAAGAGAAAATCAAGATGCTACGAAAATCAAGAAAAATAAATCAAAAATTATTAGTAATGTGTTAACTTTTATTGGAAGTCTTATAAAGTATTAGTACACAATAAATTATGGGGGATTCCATGATTTTCTTATTTGATTTCAATTTTGCTATAAATGTATGCTTTCAGCAGTCTAGTAGTAATTTTGTTTTTGGTAATTGTAAAATAGTAAATTGTCAAATTGTCAAATAAAAATGTTTGTTGAATAAAAGAGTTTTTGTTCGTTTTTGTGTATAAATCTTATGTCGAATGCATGTGAATAATAGTCCGAAAAGTAAACGCATCGGTAGTAAAGTAACTTTGTGCCTTCAGAGGATACGTCTATATTTCTTGCTTAATAAAATGCACTATTTTGTATGAAAAAAAGTATTTTTCTTATGACTATGCTTAATATATGGAATAATTTTTGTACCTTTGCAAGCGAAAATCTGAAATCAACCATTTTTAATCGTTGGTACACATTATGGAAGAACAAAAAAATATCCCCTTGTTGGACTGCCCTGTGGACTATCTGATAGGCGACGCGAGCGGCAAAGTGATGAACGAGTACGGTCGTTTCCCGTGTAAGATCAAATGCGGTGTGTATGCCATTATAGTGCGCGGCTCGGCGCGCGCTACCATCAATATCACGCAGTATGACTTCCGCAAAAATGATGTCTTGCTCTTGGAGCCCGGCAGTTTCCTGCTCATCCATGAGTTCTCCGAAGATGCGCTGGTCTATTATATGCTCTTCTCTTCTTCCTTCATGGAGAAAAATGCCTTCAAGAGCCAAATGTCGCTGACCGCACTACGCATACAATCGCCCATCATACACCTTGGCGATGAGCAAGGCGAGGTGCTGCGTGAGACCGCCGAACTGCTTATCAAAGCCATGAACACCCGCCCTTCCATGTTAAGTTCCGACAACATGGTGCATATCTTCAATCTGGTGCAGGGCAGTTACATCGCCTATGCACGCCGCCAAGAAAAAGATTTCCTGCTCCGCCCCCAAGACCGCAAGACCCAGATATACCAAGACTACTGCCAGTTGGTGCTTAAAAATTACCAGCACTGGCACCATGTGAATCGGTATGCCGAAGCCATGCATATCACCCTTCCACACCTCTGTGCCACCATCAAGGCGGTCAGCAGCCGCACAGCAGGCGATATTATCACCGAAGCCATCCTCACCGATGCGAAGGCGCAACTCAAAATTACCAACCTGCAAATCAAAGAGATAGCACTCTCCCTCGGCTTCGACAACATAGGTTTCTTCAACCGTTTCTTCAAAGCCCACGTCGGCGTTACGCCGAAAAGCTATAGGATGGGCTAAACCGAATAAATCGCTCAAAAGCAAGAAATATTACGATTTTATCCTAAAAATTTGCGAGTGTCAAAAAAAAGTATTACCTTTGCGCGATTTTTCCAAAGTAGCCCTCTTGGACTTGTAATGGAATGATGCTTTGGAAGTAGAATAACACTTTTTTGTTCATCATATTGGTCTCATAGCTCAGTTGGTTAGTAGCACCTGACTCATAATCAGGGGGTCGTAGGTTCAAGCCCTACTGAGACCACACGGTTTATTCTATTGGTTTTGTGTAAGTTACAGAAAATGTAACTTGCACTTTTTTGGTGTGCAACGGACTATAACATTGTTATTTCACTATTATTACCCTACAAAAATGCCACTTTTGTGCATTCGTGTTCCAAAATTGTAACAAAACAGTAACAAAAAAATCAATAGAATTATGGCAAAACTTTCATTGAGCATTGACAATCGTAGTATGATAAACGGCATGGCGCAGGTGCGGCTTCGTATCAACCACCGTTGCACCAGTTGCTACATCGGTACCGGCGTTTACATTGAGCCGGAATGCTTCATCAGCGGCACGCTGTACGACCCCGTTAGTCGAAAAGCGAAGTACGCATCGCAGAAACGGCAGAACATAGTGAATGTGGTGGTGCGCGCCGAGGAGTGTATCGCGAGCATGACCTTTGACGAGTTGCGGCGCTGCACCGCCACGGATATACGCCGGCGTGCGGGCTTGATGCGCTTGAGCAGCGAGGATGACTTGCAGGCACGCAGCAAGCGGCTGTACAACCGCGATTTCCTGCGGTGGTACGAGGAATATGCCGACTCGCGCCCATCGGAGAAGACGCAAGACAGTTATAACTACGGTCTGAAAGTGCTGCGTTTGTACTGTGCGGAGCGCGGGATGGACACCATCGTGTTTGAGGAGATAGACTACACGCTGCTATCGGACTTTGCGACGTGGCTTCGCAAGAAAGGTAAGAGCGATGCCACGCGGCACATGCTGGAGAGTTATGTGCGTGCGGCGTACAAAGAGGCACAGCGGCACAAACTCATCAGCCGCGATGAAGACCCGTATCTTGACTACAGCATCGCGCCCGTACCGCCGAAAGAGATAGAGGTGCTGACCGCGGCGCAGATGCGTGCGTTGCAGACGGCGGAGTTGCCGAACAACAGCCTCAGGCGTGCGCGCGACCTTGCGATGATGTCGTTCTACTTGTGCGGTGCCAACCTGCTTGACCTGTACGAGATGGGCGAGATACGCGCGGGTGAGGTGGTGTTCGTGCGGCATAAGGTGGCGCGTAAAGAGCAGCGCCCGCTGCATATCCGCGTGGAGCCGGAGTTGGCGGAGTTGGTGGAGCGCTATAAGGGGGACGGGCAGATGCTGTGCTTCAAACAGCAGTTCCGGCGGTACGAGGAGTTTCGGCATAAGATTGGGCACCGTCTGCGCGATATAAGTCGGCTGCTTGGTTTCGAGGTGAACATGGCGAAAGTGCGCCGCACATGGGCGACCATCGCGGGTGAGCTGGAGATACCCGACCGCGTGATAGATAAGAGCATGGGGCACGTGGACAGCACGGTGAAGAACCGCTACTACGAGCGTTACGACTGGGGGCGCACCGCGAGGGCAAACCGGAGGGTGATAGATACGGTGGGCGGTGGAGGTAACGTATAATTATCGTGTGGTCTTTTTAACGTATAATTATCATATAATTATTCATTAATTTCTCACCTAATGGCAATAATTATATGAATAATTACACGATAATTAATGTTACAAGTTTCAAGTTTCATGTTTCAGGTTACACAAAGTCCCCCGCTCGGCTCGTGCGGGGGGACGGGTGTAATTCAAAATTGCAAAGTCAACTTTGCAAAATGCAGATATATCACGAAAAACGGATATACTATTTGTGTATATCACGGAAAAGTAGTATCTTTGCAGTGTCATTCAAAAACACCTATTAAACAATGAGAACCAGTGAATTTTTACGCCTACTGAAAAAGAACGGGATAGACATCGTGTTCGTGAAGCACGGCGGAGAGCATGACCACTACTACTACAAGGCAAAGAACCAAGTGCTGATTATCCCGCGGCATCCGTCGGAAGAAATCAAGCCGGGACTACTCAACAAACTACTCAAACAGGTGGGGCTGAAATAAGCCCCGCCACTAACACTAAAACGAATATGAAGACCACAGCAATCATTGAGCGCGGGAAAGATGGCAGTTACGGCATCTACACCCCCGATTTGGAAAGTACGATAAGCGGCAACGGTGCCACGCTGGAAGCGGCACAGAAAGACTTTGAGGAAGCCTATCACGAGGCGCTGGACGTGTTTCGTGAGATGAATGCCCCCGTGCCGGAGGAACTGCAAGACTTGGAGTTTGAATATCGCTACGACCTGTCGGCGTTCTACGAGGCTCATCCGTATCTGAACGTTACGCAGGTGGCGCGGTACATCGGCATCAACGACACGCTCATGCGGCAGTACCGCCGCGGGCAGTATATCTCCGAGGCGCAACTGAAACGCATACAGGAAGGCATCCGCTCCATCGGGCGCGAACTTGCCAACACCGAGTTGGTGCGGTAAACAATAGAAATCGGCTCACGTAATACTTGTTTTTGAATGACACCCGTCCCCCGCCAGAGCCGAGCGGGGGACTTTTTTTGTGTGAATACGCAAACAACCGCGGGCGAGACGCACCGTAAAACGGCATGCGAGCACCTGCGCACGCCGGACACCTTCCCGCCCCCTGCCCCCTCCCCTCCCCGCGGGAGAGGCGGGGAGTTGGCTGCGCACCCGGACACACAAAGTCCCCCGCTCGGCTCGGGCGGGGGACGGGGTGTAATTCAAAAGGAACGATACTACGAATCGTTGAGCCGATTAGGTGGTTTTAGAAGGGTTATACCAATGTGCACGCTGCTATCTTGCGGCTCATGCTTTGCAGCCCTTCTTGCAGTCGCTGTGCCTGCTTGGCGGATATATACTGCCCTTTTTTGTACTGTCGGATGAGCGTGGCGTTGATGCCTGTCTCGCGCGCCAGCGCGGCAAGGTTGATATACTTGCCCGCCTCGGCAAGCATGCTCGCCGCATCGTAGCGATATTCAAACTCCACGTCTTGCAGTTCCTCCGGCACCGGCACACCGTCCTCTTGATAGGTCTCCACCATCTCGCGATAGCCCTCCGAGAAGTCCACTTTGGCTTGCTCCACGGTATCACCCATTCCGATGATTACGTTCTGCAAATCGGGCGCGTACAGGCTGTAACCTCCGTCTTCACCGCGCTCTATGGTTACTATTACTTTTTTCATAATCTATGTTTTTGTTGTGATAGGGGCTTTATTTTGCCCCTATCTGTTTCAGTAGTTTGTTGGCTGTACCGTTCTTCACTTCCTCGCTCTCGTGGCGACCGATTTCGATGTAATAGTCTTTATCGGGATGCCCGTAGATGTCGTGCCTGCCTCCATGTCGCCGAAGCGTCCATCCGCGCTTGATGGCAATTCGTTTAAGTTCGCTCCATTTCATTGCGCTATCGTTGTTTTTGAATTACGCTGCAAAGATACTACATTTTTATTATATACGCAAATAATATACTACTTTTTTATTATATAATCGTATTTTGCCAAGTGGAGTTAGCAAAAGCACAAAAAGTCCCCCGCTCGGCTCGGGCGGGGGACGGGGTGTAATAAAAAGGAACGATACTACGAATCGTTGAGCCGATTAGGTGGTTTTAGAAAAGGAGTTAAAATGTGAATGATTATAGTTTCTCGGCTGCCGTGCGGATTCTGTCCGACAAGTCAAGCAGCGCGTTGCGCAGGGTGTCCAGTTCTTGCTCCGTGAAATCGACGGTGGCACCGTTGCCGTCCCGTCCGTCGAACTTATGGTAGAGCCACGAGGGGGATTTCTGGAAGTAGGTGCGTGATAGGCGGGATATGTTCAGGTCGTAAATCACGTCCGATAATTTTTCCTTGGGTGTTTCCATTTGTTATTGTTGGTTTTTTGCAGGGGCTCCAGCTCTTTGGAGAGCCCCGCTGTGTTACGTTTCCGTTAGTTCTGCAATCAGTCTTTTAATGTACCACTCGAATTCATCCGGGTTAGTCATTCTTGACTTTGAGTTTTTGTAGTTTCGGATTGCCTCGATTAAATCCTTTTCTTTCTCGGTTAGTTTCACATCTTTACACCTCCTTTTCTAAAACCGATACAAAGATACTGCTTTTTTTTGATATATACAAATTTTCGTACTATAAAAATACGAAAAGTTGTATTTTGTCAAGTGGAGTTAGCAAAAGGCGGAGTGTTTTAACGTATAATTACACGATAATTAATGTTACAATGGTTTTCGTTAGCCCCGAAGGGGCGGCATAAAACAGCGTAGGGTGAAACCCTACGGATACGGATGCACCCAAAACACAAGCCCCAACGGGGCGAAATAACTAAATCATGTGTAGTTATGTCGCCCCGTTGGGGCTTTTCGGTGTGGTGTTGGCGTGTATCGTAGGGGCAAGCCCCTACGCTGTATTATGTCGCCCCTTCGGGGCTTTCGGCGCATGTTAATTATGACAATAGTCCGTTAAAAATTTGACTTTATATATGTTGCTAAGCGGAGGCTTTGAGTCCGTAAAGCAAGAGATCTTTGAAATAGTGTTCTTTTAGCCCTTGATTTTTGTGTAGGTTCGGTAAATTGCCAAACATGGATAAAA
>JAXDTJ010000062.1:0-96392 GCA_034090015.1 Paludibacteraceae bacterium
CGGTAAAGAAGTTGATACTCGCTTTGGCGAATACTCAGATGTCCAAAAAAGAGATGATGGCTGCGGTGGACTTAAAGGATAGGGCTAATTTCGAGGACTATTACCTCGCTCCAGCCCTTAATGCCAAGATAGTAAAAATGCGTTATCCAAAGTCGCCGAATCACCCTAAACAGAAGTATTTATTAACTAAGAAAGGCAGTTTGCTATACCAACTGCTGGCGGGGTTAATTCGTTAATTGTAAAATTGTAAATTGTCAAATTGTCAAATAAACAAAGTGAAGAACATCGCCGTCATATTAGCAGGAGGCATAGGCGCACGAGTTGGAGGCAAGGTGCCCAAGCAGTTGCTGCCGTTGGCAGACGGCAGGAGTGTGCTGGAGCATGCCACGGAGGCTTTCGAGCAAACCGAGTGTATTGACGAGGTCTGCATCGTGATGCACCCCGACTACATCGCGTTTGCCGAACAGGCGCTGCTCCGCAACGGTTGGCAAAAGGTGAAGCATATCATCGCCGGCGGCAAGGAACGCTGGGAATCAAGTGTGAATGCGATTCGGCTGTATGAGTCGGAACTCTCAGCGGAGGAGTTCGCCCATGCCAATATCCTGCTGCACGATGCCGCGCGCCCTTTTGTAAGTCAAGCCATCATCGCCAACGTCTGCCAGGCTTTAGGGTCCCACGAAGCCGTTACCGTAGCCGTCCCCGCCACCGACACGATGTACATAGTAACGCCGACTCAAAACTCTCAACACTCAACCCTCAACTCTCAACCCTCAACTCTCAACCCTCAACTCTCAACCCTCATCCTCCAATCCATCCCGCCGCGTGATACGCTGATGCGTGCCCAGACTCCGCAAGCCTTCCGTCTGCCTTTGATAGCCCGCGCCTACACCCTCGCCCTGCAAGACCCTGCCCTGCAAGCCACCGACGACTGCGGCATTCTCCACCGCTACCTCCCCGCCGAACCCATCCATATCACAATCGGCGAAGAAGCCAACAAAAAGATAACCTTCAAGGAAGATTTATGACCGAACTCATTGAGAAAGGACACCTATTAGCAGATATTCGAGAAGTGCTATTATCTGCAAGAAAGACTGCTTATAAAGCCGTCAATTTTGCGATGGTTAGTGCTTATTGGAATGTCGGGAGACTAATCGTAGAGGACGAACAACACGGAAAGACACGCGCCGAATATGGTAAGGCGGTTTTGTCCGAGTTGTCTGAAAAACTGACAGCAGAGTTTGGAAAAGGATTTACCTTAACCAACCTGAAAAGCATGCGACAATTCTATCTGACATTCCCAAAAAGTCACACACTGCGTGGCGAATTGACATGGTCGCATTATCGCCTGCTAATCAAAGTAAAAGACGACAATGCACGCCTATGGTACATGAACGAGGCGGCAGACCAAGCATGGTCTTCCAGACAATTGGATCGGCAAATATCCGTCCTATACTATGAACGCCTGCTGTGTAGTCAAGATAAGACCGCCGTACAAGCAGAAGCACAACAGAAATTGGCATTAGTAAGCCCCCAAACTTTTATACACGATCCTTATGTGTTAGATTTCTTGCAGTTAAAAGATTATCCTGCCCTACACGAGTCCACGATAGAACAAGCATTGATAGACAACTTACAAAATTTTTTGTTAGAGTTGGGCAAAGGTTTTTGTTTTGTTGCTCGACAAAAAAGAATGCAATATGAAGATGAAAACTTCTATGTGGATTTAGTTTTTTATCATTCTATATTGAAATGCCATGTGTTAATAGATTTGAAGTTAGGTAAATTGACGCACTAGGATGTCGGGCAGATGGATAGTTATATTCGTATGTTTGACGATTTGTACAAGCATACGGATGATAATCCGACTTTGGGACTAATCTTGTGTTCCGAAAAGAATGAAGCAGTTGTTAAATACTCAGTATTAGCAGAGCACAAACAGATTTTTGTTTCTAAATATCTACTGGAACTTCCATCGGTAGAAACTCTCCAAAATGAACTTATCCGCGAGCGAGAAAGAATAACCGAAGGCGAAGAAACTTATCCAAAATAACATTTTAGGTTGAATTTATCATAGCAACCCAATAACTATTTATATCTTATGCAAGCCGTTATTTTAGCCGCAGGTATGGGAAAACGCCTCGGCGAACTGACCAAGGGAAATACCAAATGTATGATTGAGGTGGGAGGTGAAACCCTTATCTCGCGCTTATTGCACCAGTTGGACCAACTGAATCTGCAACGTATCATTTTAGTGGTCGGCTACAAGGCAAAAGAACTGCAAGATTATTTACAAACTATACCTATTCAAACAACTATCGAGTTCGTGGAGAATACTATCTACGACAAGACGAACAATATCTATTCTCTCTATCTTGCCAAAGATTATCTTACAGCAGACGACACGCTTCTATTTGAGTCGGATATTATCATGGAGGATGCGGTCATCCAAAAATTAGTCAATAATCCATATCCCGATTTGGCATTGGTGGATAAGTATGAGAGTTGGATGGATGGCACGGTGGTTACGATTGATGATGAAAATCGTATTTTGCGATTTATTCCGAACAGTCTGTTCCAATACGATGAGATTCCCGATTACTACAAAACAGTAAATGTTTATAAGTTCTCACAGCACTTTTCTTCCACGATGTATGTGCCGTTTTTAGAAGCCTATTGCAAAGCACTAGGCAGAAACGAGTACTATGAGCAGGTGTTGCGGGTGATTACTATGTTGGATAATTCCGGCATTCGAGCATTACCACTGACGGGGGAGCAGTGGTACGAAATAGATGATATTCAAGACTTGGATATTGCGGAGTCCATATTTACAGAACATCAATATGACTTACTTTGTAGTCGTTTTGGTGGCTATTGGCGCTATCCGCACATCTTGGATTTCTGCTATTTGGTCAATCCGTACTTCCCTAATCGGCGTTTGTTAGACGAGATGTCCCATAGTTTCTCCCGCTTGCTTACCGAATATCCGTCGAGCTTACGGGTAAACAACCTATTGGCAGCCAAAGATTTTGGAGTAAATCAGGACTACATCTTGGTGGGTAACGGGGCAGCAGAATTGATAAAAGTACTTTCGGAACAAATGTTGGGCAAAGTCGGTGTTGTACGTCCTACCTTCGAGGAATATCCTAACCGCTTGATGCCGGACCAAGTCGTGGTCTATGAGACAAGAACCCCCGATTTCTCATATTCGGCAGACGACTTGATGACATATTTCGCAGATAAAAATATATGGTCGTTAGTGCTGATAAATCCCGATAATCCTTCCGGCAATTATATCTCTTATACAGATTGCTTGCGGTTGGCGGATTGGTGCCAAGCAAGGGACATCATGCTTATATTGGACGAAAGTTTTATCGACTTCTCTACGGAGCATCCTACATTCCTCAACAACTTGATTTTGGAAAAATATGACCATCTGGTAGTGATAAAAAGTATCTCCAAATCTTTCGGAGTACCAGGGCTTCGGTTAGGTATATTGGCTACGTCCAATGCACCGTTGATGACCAACCTGCGTCGAGCAGTATCTATATGGAACATCAACTCATTTGCAGAATTTTTCTTGCAGATATTGGGCAAATACGAGAAATCCTACCAAGAGGCGATGAATACGTTCCGTGCAGAGCGTAACCGTTTTGTCAGTGCACTTGCCGACATATCTTATCTGCGTATTATTCCCTCGGAAGCCAACTACGTGCTATGTGAGGTATTAGCACCTCATACACCCCGAGAATTGGCAATTAGGTTGCTAAAAGACCATAATATCTTGATAAAAGATTGTTCCGTCAAGTGCCATGCGCCTTATATCCGTTTGGCTATACGTGATACAAAAGACAACAACCAACTAATCCATGCACTTAAAACAGTATGAGAGAAATTAAAAATATCTGTATCTGTGGAGGTGGTGCTTTGGGACACACATGTGCTGCTGTACTTTCAAATCAAGATGGTTTAGTGGTTGATATGCTGACTAATCACCCTGAAAAATGGCAACACCAATTTCGTGTACACACCCCGTCTGGTGAAACGCTTATGGGAAATGTGAATCATATCAGTCACTCCCCCGAAGAGTTAATTCCATACGCGGATGTGGTTTTATTGTGCTTACCTGCTTTTTTGGTGGAAGAGAACTTACGAAATATCCGTTCTTATTTATCACATAGTACCATTGTGGGAACTGTGGTGGGCAATTCCGGATTCTTCCTTTTTGCTCATAAGATTCTTCCCTCTTCCACTCCGCTTTTCGCTTTCCAACGTGTCCCGTATATTTCAAGGGTGATTGATTATGGAAAAGAGGCAGCATTGTTGGGATATAAAGATCGGTTGCTGATGGCTGTTGAAAACATATCTTTCCCAAATGAATTCTGCGATAGCGTGAGTGCTTGGTTCCATACTCCTACACAGTTGGTAGATTCTTTTTATGAGGTTACGTTAAGCAATAGTAATCCCATATTGCACACCGGTCGCTTATATACCATGTGGAAAGATTGGAATGGGAAAGATATTTTTCACACCAATCCACTGTTCTACTCAGATTGGACAGATGAGACTTCTGCACTTGAGATAGAAATGGATAAAGAGTTTTTTATGCTCCTCCATTCTTTGCATGTATCTTCCAAGCATATTGATACATTGTTGGACCATTATGATTCTGCGGACATCTCGTCCTTGACGAAAAAGATAAAAAGTATCCCTTCTTTTGCTGGTATTTTGTCTCCTATGAAACCTGTTGATGGAGGATGGATACCAGATTTTACCAGTCGCTATTTTACAGAGGACTTCCCTTTTGGGCTACGTTTTATTCATGATTTAGCACACGAGAACAATATACCATGTCCACATATTGATGCGGTATATTCTTGGGGAATGCAACAAATACAAAGGTAATATGGAAGATTTTGCAAAATATAATGGAGAAGGTACGCCTTTGCGTAAGGCGCAATTATGTATGCTAAATATCTTGATAGAGATAGATAGAATCTGTCGGAAGCATGATATACCTTATTGGTTGGATAGTGGTACGCTGCTGGGGGCAGTACGGCATGGAGGATTTATTCCTTGGGATGACGATGTTGATATTGCCATTATGCGTAGCGACTATCCACGCCTTAAAGAATACTTAACCGAAGAACTACCAAAGGATTTAATATTACAAGATAGTATAAATGAACCCAATTATCCATTGACTTTTCCAAAAATAAGGGATAGAAACTCGTATTTTGAAGAAAAAGGCATGCATAAAATGAAAGAACAAGGTATCTACATTGACATATTTTTAATGGAGAAAGTACCTTCTAAACGATGGAAACATTGGGTGGATTACGTATATGGTCATTGTTTTAGAGCATTGCATAATTTCACAACTCCGATGGATAAGCTTTTGTCTTCAATGGTGTATCCGCTTGCACTCATGGTATTATGGGGAACAAGGTTTGTCAATCATTTTATTCCATCTAATCAAATTGCTCATGCATATGGTAGTTATAGTACGAATATTTATGACCGCTCATTAATCTTTCCACTTTGTGATACTGAGTTTGAGGGTATCAAAGTCAGATGTCCAAATAAGCCCCATGAGGTGCTCACAATAGTATTCGGTGATTATATGCAGATACCACCGGAGGAAAAAAGACAGCAACATGCAGGAAAGATTGAAATCTATAAATAGGATGATCGAACAACCTAAAGTAAGCATATTGGTACCAGTGTACGGAGTGGAGCGCTATATCGAGCGCTGTACAGAGAGCCTAATGGAGCAAACATACGAGGATATAGAATATATCTTTGTGGACGATGCTACCCCTGACCGCTCCATTGAAATACTAGAAGACGTTGTTGCACGTTACCCTAAGAGACGCTCTCAGGTTCGTATATTGCAGCATAAGAATAATAAAGGACTTTCTGCTGCTCGCAATACGGCTGTGGCTGCGGCTGTCGGTATGTATATGCTACACGTTGACTCAGACGACTATATCGCCAAAGAAGCCATTGAAAAGTTAGTATACGCAGCGCAGACAAGCAAAGCAGATATCGTCATATTTGATACCATCGAATTGCGGAAAGATGGAGAGGTGTTATTCCAAGCAGAATATAAGAACCGAGAAACCTATATTAAAGGCTTGTTGCAACATACCAACCGCTGTGCACATTGGAATAAGTTCTATCGAACAGATTTCTATAAGCATACCGGTATACAAAGTGTAGAAAACGTGCGTTTGGGCGAGGATTATGCAGTTACCCCTCGTTTGGTGCATCAGGCAAAAAAAATCAGTGTCCTGCATGAGGGACTTTATTGTTACGAAACACGCAATCAAAGTTCCTATGTACACAACCTAAATAGGGCAGCCATTGAAAGTCATCACACAGCAGAAAGGGTGTTGATTGATTATTTTTCACAAGTGGAAGACAAAGCCATATGGACTGATACAATAGTTCTTTTATCGCAACGTTCTATATCCTCTCTGCTCAAACATTCCAACCGTAAGACATGGCCTATAATTCGCGAAATTTATCACCAAGAATTGGCTCAATGTGGGAATGGACTAAAACCGGTAGACAAAATCATTTACGATTTATTCCGTTCTAACCATGCTTATTTGCTTTCTTCATTCTTGACATTCTATCGATTTGTATATTCGCTTTTTGGTTCCAAATGATAAATCTTATTCTACAAGGCGGGCAAGGTAACCAAATGTTCGAGTACGCTACGGCATTGGCTATTGCAGAAGAATACGGACTTCCTATTTGCATAGATTGTTCTTTCTTTGAGGTGTTTGGCAGACGTGAGTGGTGCCGCCCGTATGGATTAGATATTTTTCGATTGGATGAAGCCGCGTACCATAGCCGAAAGTATTCAAACATGGTTCGATTATTGCCGAAAGTGAATAACTGGTGTCGGAAGTACGGCATGCAACACTTAGGTAAATACTATTTCGAATTAGATAGGTTGGAAGACATTGAGCATAGGAAATCCATAGTGTTGTTTGGCTATTTTACGAATGTCCACGTTTTCAGCAGACATGTAGCGGCAATACGAAAAGCCTTTACTTTCAAGAATATGCCGGACAAAGAAAATTATGTTCTAATGGAACAAATGCAGACATGCAATTCGGTGGCTGTGCACATTCGCAGAGGGGACTACCTCAAGGCAATAAATAGCGGTTTTGCAAAGAATGGTGTGGAATGGTATCAACGCGCCATGATTAAAATAGGAGAAAAAGTCAGTAATCCACACTATTTCTTCTTTTCGGACGATATAACTTGGACAAAAGAGCAATTCGCTCACACTCTTAATGCTACATTTGTTGATATCAATCATGGTCGTTTTTCCTACAACGATATGCGCCTTATGACGTGCTGTAAACATCAAATCATTGCCAATAGCACTTTTTCTTGGTGGGCTGCATGGTTGAATGAGAATCCTACAAAAGTGGTGATAGCACCATACCACTACTACAATAACTCCGAGAGGAATAAGAAAAATTATTTAGATGTAATGATTCCGAAAGAATGGATAGTTCTGCAATAAAGTAACCAACACTAATACTCAAATAAACAAAATACTCTATAGGGAGCAGATTTAATTTCTGCACACTTTTAGTAGTAGTGCCGACAGAAATATATTGGATTGTTAAGGCTGTTTTTTGAAAGTGGGGTAACCCGTTTGCATAATACAAAATTTTTGAATATTCGTGCTCCGCTTTTTATGTCCACAAAACAAATACGATAACGTGAGTTCGATATAAGATTGTTAGCGGATAGTCTCGGTAATCACTAACTAATCACTAACTAATCGCTAACTAATCACTAACTAATCACTAACTAATCACCAACTAATCACTAACTAATCACTAACTAATCACTAACTAATCACTAACTAATCACTAACTAATCACCATCAACGGAAGTTGTTGGAAAAAGATTGAGAGAGAAAATGAGAAAAAAAATCTGGTCAAACAATATCTTGATACTATTTTAGCGCAATCATAACTATGCTAACGGTCATCATTTGCACATACAACCGCCAAAGGTATATCCGCCCGCTCTTGGAGAGTATTGCTGCTAACACGCTCCCAAAGAGCGAGTATGAGATACTGTTGGTGGATAATAATTGCACAGATAATACTCGGGAAGTATGTGAGCAGTTTGCTGCTGCACATCGGGATATCACCTTCCGATATGTGGTAGAGAAAGAACAAGGATTGTCCGCCGCAAGAAACAAAGGGATTCAAGAATCCGGGGGAGATTTGATAGTTTATGTGGACGATGACGCTTTGGTAGATTCCAACTACCTAAACGATTACGTACAGTTCTTCGCAACACATCACGAAGTTATGGCTTTAGGGGGTCCCATTGAGCCGCTGTATGAGACAGAAGAACCTGCGTGGATGACACCCTACACAAAAGCCCTGCTGACCGCTTGGATGAACTACGGAGACAAACCGCGCGAGTACCCGAAGGGACGCTATCCCGGGGGCGGAAATGCTGCCTACCGAAAAAGCGTATTTGAGAAAGTGGGACTCTTCAACACGGCATTAGGACGAAAAGGCAATCTGCTCCTTGCCTCCGAAGAGAAAGATATCTTCGACAAAATGCACGCCCTTGGTATGAAGGTGATGTATATCCCCGGACCTGTTTTACACCACTCCATCCCCCAAGCAAAGTTGGAAGATGACTATTTTAATCGTATAACCTTGCAGATAGGTCGTAGCGAGAGAGCAAGGACATTGGCAATAAGTACAAAAAAATATCTTAACCGCCTCTTCCAAGAGGCGGTTAAGTGGGGCGGCACCATAGTGTTACTCTGCGGCTATACCTTGCAGGCTCAGCCCTGCAAAGGATGGAAATTGGTGCGCTTCCGTTGGAATGTATCGAAAGGTCTATTAGGTTTGTAAGAAAAATTATGTATTTGAAGGCTTAGTATCAGAGGTAGCGAGGTTTCCTCTGATACTAAGCCTTCAAAATGGTAAACAAAACTCTTTTTTGTTATTTCCTACAACGCAGCAAAGGCCAACACAATCCTACTAGAGAAAGCAGGATAGCAAGAATGCTTATCACTAAACACACCTTATCCAATGCTAACGCGGCAGGAACAAACTCCATACGCACTGCATGGTGCCCCGCGGGAATAACGGCTGCCCGCAACACGTAGTTGGCACGCCCGATAGGGTATTCCTCATCATCAACATACAGGTGCCAGCCCTCTGGATAATAAATCTCGGAGAACACTACGAGTTTGTTTTGTTCAGCTTGGAAATCATATTCCAAGCGATTGGGAGCATAACTCGTCATTCGGATATATTCCTCACCATACGCCATTAAAGGTGAGACCGCAGGTTTCGTTATGTCCAACACCTCTGCAAACTGCTTGTCAGCTACCGCCGTAGTACGCAAATCAAGGGTACGGAGTGCCTCGCTTTCCTCATCAGGGGTATCAACAAACCTCACTTCGTTCACAAACCAAGCATTCCCCATTGCGTTGGGATTGAGATGTACCTGCCCGTCGCGGGTGATGATATACTTGGTATTGAGCATATCAATAACAGCCCAATTGTTCTGCGTAATATGCGCATCTATCAAGTCTTGGTATCGACGCAACTTGGCTGCGGAATAGCCACCGATAGACTTAAGACGATAAGACGTACGAGCATCGTTGAACGTATTTGCTGCCATATTGAAAACACGATAGTCAAGCGATTGGTCTTGCAGTATCTGTTCCTCCCATGGCTGAATAGCAAAATACCGAGCCTCATCCTTTTTTGTCACGAAATTGCTCTTATTAAAGAAATGGCGATTTACAGGCACCATATCCATCACAATCAAGCATCCTAATACCGCCGCCGATATATAGGTACTGTTCTTCAATTCTTTCTTCCAAACATAAATCAATAATGCAGCCATACCCGATAACACAAAGAGCAAACTACGCCAAGCGGATGAGGTCATCATCTGATGGCGCTGGTCAAGAATGGCATTGTATATTTGTTGCCCCACCTGTCCTTTCCATTGCGCATCATATGACGAGGTAACATCAAACGAACCGCCAAAGACGGCGACAAACAAGCAAATGGCTGCGGTAACTCCACCTGCAATGAGTATCATCAACCGAGCACGCTTTTTGTCCTCTAATGCTGCTAATTCTTTCAGTCCCAAGAATCCGAGTAACGGGATAGTTATTTCTGCAACAACCAATATACTCTCTACCGCACGGAACTTGTTGTACATCGGAAAATGGTTAAAGAACAACTCCGTCCACCCCATAAAGTTACGCCCCCAAGCCAAAGTAATTGAGAAAAGAGTGGCGATGAGTAATGCCCATTTATACGGACCGGGAACAAGCAATATCCCTAACACAAAAAGCATACAGACAATGGCACCTACATACACAGGACCGGAGGTGAACGCTTTTTCTCCCCAATAGGTAGGTGCACTCTGACAGAATCCCTTGGCTTGACGAGCAGGCACGCCCATCTTTCTGAGGTCCTTCTCCAACTGACTGTCTTCCCCCAAATCGTAGCCGCTACACCCACCCATATAGTTGGGGATAAGCAGGGTCAACGTTTCTGCCTTGCCATACGACCATGCCGTTGCATAGTCGATATCAAGACCGCCCTTTTCGTTAGTGGAAGCACTGCTTGTTTGGGTTAGTTCGCTATGCCCTCCACGCATTGTTTCTTTTAGATAACTGTTATTCATTTGCCACCAACTTGCCTTGGTACCAAAAATCAACAATGCACATCCTATCAAAACAGCCAGTGAGATACCCAAATCTTTCCAACGCTTCTCGCGGATATGGATATACAACTCAGCACAGCCCATTACGCCTAACAGCATGCAATAATAGTATGTCATTTGCGGATGACATACCACTCCCATTATTCCGTACAATAAAAATAACGGAACACCTAACCAATATCTTTTCCGGAAGATAGCATAAAACCCACCCATCATAGGTGCCCAAAAGCCGATAGCCATGGCCTTGGTAATATGTCCCGCCGGGATAATAAGCATGAAATAACTGCTTAGTCCAATGGCAAAGCCTCCTGCTATACTAATCCACGGATTGATTCCAAAACACCTGAGCAGCAAAAAGAAACCAAAGAAATATGCAAATAAAAGTCCGATAGCAGACCTATCGCCCGACATAAAACCATGTGCAATATTCGTCAATACCGATACAACATTGTAAGACTTAAGCGTACCGGTAATCTGATAAGTCGGCATACCGCCAAACATGGAATTGGTCCACCACGATGTCTCGCCGGTTTCTTTGGTATAGGTCTGCACCTCGTGTGCAGCACCTTTCCAGTTGTTCACATCGCCCGCTTGCAGCACCTTACCCTCTAATATGGGGGAGCAGTAGGCGAGGGCAAAACCCAAAAACAACACCACAGCCACCACATAGGGCAACCATAACTTCCAATTGACTTTCATGAGAGATAAAGAATTAACGACCGTTCCCCTGTCCGACCGCTTTGCTGTCCGACTGATTTAGTAACGATTGCGTATCAGTCTTTCAGCGCATAGCGCGGTCGTACAGCGTCAGCGGTCAAATAGCGCGCAGCGCGGTCTGAGAGCCGTAAGGCGGTCTTCCTCAGCAATTTGCTTTTGCTTTTACAATGATCTTGCGATACTGCTTGCCCGGGGCGATGCCGGGTTGGTGCGCATCCGTGGGGAAGAATACCGCGAAATGCCCTGCCGGCACTACAAACTTCGCCGCAGCCTTATCGGCATAGAACTCCACATCCTTGCCCTCATCATACTCCTGCGTAACCTCTTGGCAGTCCACTTGCGCCTTCCAGCCCATAGTCTCGTCCTCGGTCAGCGGAATCTGAATATCAAGGTAGTCGCGATGCGCCTCCATGCGGCAGTTCTCCTCCTCTTTACCCTTGAAATCAAGGATGTTCACATAGAGGTCGTTGCCGTCCAAGTGAATCTTGCAGGCAGGCATCTCCTCCAAGTCGTTTTCATTAAAGAACTTCATAAACTGGGCAAAGCCCGGAACGCTGTCAAAATACCAATCGGCGTTCTCCAATTTGTCAAGAATCATTTGATAATTATGAATTATGAATTATGAAAAAATCGTTCGAAGCGTAGCGGAGATAAGAATTATGAGCGCAATGGATGCACTTTCGGCGGCAAAGTTACGAAAAAATTTGCGTATCTCCAAAAAAAAGCGTAATTTTGCAATTGAATTGTAATAATTATCGTGATTTTGCTCTATTTGTAAGTTTTGCACGTACCTATGAAAACACGAATTTTTCTTCTCTTTTTATTGTATTTGGCTTCCGCAACCATGAGGGTAACTGCCCAAACAACCGACACCTTCGATTGGCGGCGGGCGAATGTCTATTTCGTCATCACCGACCGTTTCTGCAACGGCGATCCGACCAACGACCAACAGTACGGTCGGCAGAACGACTACGGCTCGGAGCGGTTGAATGCCGCCACGTTCCACGGCGGGGACATAGCGGGGCTGCTGCAGAAAGCGCGAGAAGGCTATTTCCAAGCGCTGGGCGTGGACGTGCTGTGGATGACCGATGTGTATGAACAGATACACGGCTGGATGTCGGGCAGCGGCGATATCAACGACTTCCCGCACTACGGCTACCACGGTTATTACCCGTTGGACTACACCCAGATGGACAAGAACTACGGCACCATCGCCGAACTGCATGCGCTCATCGACTGTCTGCACGCGCAGGGCATCCGCGTCATGCTCGGCGCTAACCTCAACGACCCGGGCTACCCCACGCTGCTCGATGCGCAGCAGTACGGATTCGCCGAGGGGCGGGCGACCGCCGACCACGACCCGCAGTGGCGTTACAGCGAGTGGGCGGCGGGCATGGCGAACTGGAGCCAGTGGTGGACGCGCGACTGGCTGCGCATGAGCGACGAGGGGTGGGACGAGACCGACCCGCTCACCTGCACCCTCTTCGGGCTGCCCGACTTCAAGACAGAGAAGACAGACCCCGTGAAGATACCCGCCTTCCTCAAGAAGAAATGGAAAGCAGAGAAGCACCACAACGACCCGTGGGTGAACCCCTGCTCGGTGCCGCTGCGCAAAAACCATGCATGGGCACCGGCGGACTACGTGATAGCATGGATAGCCGCGTGGGTGGAGGAGTTCGGCATCGACGGCTTCCGCTGCGACATCGTGGACTACGTGCATACCTACCGCTGGAAACAACTGACCGATGCCTGCAACGCCGCCCTCAACCGCTGGCGGCAGGCGCATCCCGACGACCCCGCGGCGCAGTGGACAGACCCCATCTACCTCACGGGCGACATGGACTTCGCCGACATACGCTACCTGCCACGTTACGCCGAGGCGGGCTTCGGCAGCATGGTCAATTTCTACTTCCCCAAGCACGGCGACATGGACCAGATAACCTACGTGTGGCAAGCCTATGCCGACAGTCTGCACGCGCATGCCGACTGGGGACCGTTCTCCTACCTGAACAACTCCTACCACCGCGAGTTAGACACGCTCCGGCGCTACGACTGCGCCACGAGCCTGCTGCTCGCCCCGGGCACCATACAACTGTTCTACGGCGACGAGACGGCGCGCGGGCTGAGCGACGCACGCTACAACGTGGATAGCGACCAAGCCTTCCGCTCCGACATGAACTGGCAGACGATAGACTCCGCTTTGCTCGCCCACTACCAACGCCTCGGCACGATTCGGCAGGCGCACCCTGCCATAGGCGGCGGCAGGCAGACCACCCTCGACCCGCATACCTGCGCACGCATGCTGCACGGCGACACGGTGGTTATCAGCGTGGCATCTATCCCCGACCGCGCCATCCCCGTGGCACCCTTCTTCCGCGATGGCGACACGCTGACCGAGTGCTACACAGGACAGCAGGCAACGGTGCAGAACGGTGTTGTCAGACTGCCGGAGTATGCACACGGCGTGGCGGTGCTTGTGAAATTATGAATTATGAATTAAGAATTATGAGGGCGCATGCTCTGAGGATTGGGAATTAGGAGCATGTAAATGATTATCCGTGGTTAATAGAGCAGCCCAAATGCCCATAGCGGCACGATATTAGCGTGCCCTATCTCAATATCATCGCGCACAACAATACCATGATTTGCTCCCTCCAGTTGGCGTTGCCCTTTCTTCTTGCCGCCTACCTCGAAGGTATAATCGCCGATGATAAAATCCGCCTCGCGGCTCGCGCGCACGGGCAACAACGCCCGCGTCTGGTTGTAGAAGAAAGTCTCTCGCAGATTACCCAAATCGGGGGTGCCATTCGACAAAATGGTCATTAGGTTGGGGTTGTCTATATATACTTTCTCTATCTTTCCGAGCCCTCGAAGCCCTTTTGTGTCATCGCGGAGCATTCCTATCAATCCTGCACGCTCCATATACACCAAATAATCCGGCAAGTTGTTCTTGCTCACTCCCACTTCTTGCGCAAGACTTTCCATGTTCGGTTTATAAGGGGCTAAGGTCGAGAGAATACCCAACATCTGCTTCAGTTTGCGCGCCGTGGAAACCTTCATATCCGCATATTGCGGTATATCCACTTCCATCGTTTGTGAAACCACCTGCTCCATACGCATTTGGAAAAGCGGTTCTTGCGCAAAAGGATAATAGCCGCATGCCAAATAGCGGCGGAAGGCCGGCAGAGGGTGCGGCATTAGGTTGAGCGGTAACTCGTTGCGCAGCACCTGCTCCAACGAAAGGCAAGGCAACTGCACCCCGTGTACCAATGCTACATATTCGCGGAAAGAAAGCCCCTGCAAATGGTACATCACCGCCCTTCGGCTCAAGTCCGCCTCACCACGCTGTATGTCCAGCACCGAGGAGCCGGTGAAGACAATATGCAACTCAGGATAACGGTCGTAAATCTCTTTGAGTGCTTGCGACCACTTCGGATACTTGTGTATCTCATCAATATAGAGATGGGTTATCCCTTCTTTCACGGCTTCGTCGGCAAGGTATTGGAGCGAGTGGGTGCTAAACCATTGGGTGTCTGCACTAACATACAGATAGGACTGCTCGTTTCGACGGGCGGCGATATGTTGTAAAATCATGGTGGTCTTGCCCACACCGCGAGGACCGGTAAGACCTACTAATCGTGCCTCCCATGCTATCTGATGGTACAAATACCGTTGCATACTATCAGGCACTAAGCGAAGCAACTGCGCTTGATTTTCAAATAAACTATTGTCTAACATTTTGGGGTAGAGGGTTTAGAGTTGAATGTTGAGAGTTTTATTTTCCCTCATTGAGGGATTTTTCTGCGCAAAGGTACTGCTTTTTTGGGAAAAATCCAAATATCTATGCACTTTTATGAGGATAAAATCTAAAAAACGCCATTATTTTGCGTGTTTTATGGTGTTTTTTCCCTCATTGAGGGATAATTATTCTCAAGTTATTCCTCCATTGAGGGATTTGTAATGCAGAAAGATTCACCCCGCTTTGCAACTCGTAAACCCGAACCATAAGAGGGCATTACCTTGCTATTTTCGGACATAGAGTGGATAATAGATTTTGGTATTTCAACTATTTTGCGTATCTTTGCAGGCAGAATGTAGTTTTTCTGTCCCTTGTGCGTCTAATTAGGGAAAAACAATTTACAAATGCAGTCGCAAGACAGAAATAATAGTTTAGAATCGGCTTTCGAGCAGTTTGTGCGAAAGCATAAGAGCAGTATCTACAGCGTGTGTTACCTCTTCTCGAACAACCCCGATGAGGTGGCAGACCTATTCCAAGAGATACTGATTAACCTGTGGAAAGGATTTCCTAAGTTTCGTAACGAGTGTCAGCCTGAGACATGGATTTACCGCGTGAGTATGAACACCTGCATCTCTGCCGACCGCAAGAAGAAGCGGTCCCGACATGTCGGGATGGAGTTGTCCATCGACAGCCGTCTCTTCGACCGGCAGGACACCGAGAGCAGGCAGGTGAAGATGCTGTACGACCGTATTCATCGGCTCAACCTGCTCGACAGAGCCATCGTGCTGCTGTGGCTGGAGAACCTGCCTTATGAAGAGATAGGGCAGATAGTGGGACTGACTGCCAAGAACATATCAGTCAGACTGGTGCGTATTCGTGAACAATTAAAAAAAGCCTGAGACTATGGATACTTTATTAGAAATGAAAGAGCAACTGCAAGTGCTCAAAGCCAAACTGGATGAACAAGAGATTGTAAACGACCAACTGCTGCGGCATGTTACCCAGCAGCGCCTGCGGCGTATCAACCGCAATGTGTGGCAACAAGGCTTCTGCTGCCTGTTCGTGGTAACGTTCGGCAACTATGTGTTCCGCGCCTCCCTGCACTGCTCGTGGTACTTCGTGGCGGGCACATGCCTGCTGATGTTGGTCTCTTTCCTTGCCACGTTGCTGCCCCATCGCTGGGTGAGCGAGGAGGATATCAACACGGGCGACCTGCTGACCGTAGCGAAGCAGGTGAGGAGGCTGCGTAAGTGGTACAAAGACTGGTACTACGTGGGGATTCCGCTGGTGGTACTGTGGCTGATGTGGCTCGGTGTGGAGTTGTACTTCGCTTTCGACCGCGATGTTACTATGCTCATCAGCACGCTGGTCGGCGCCCTCGTCGGAGGCACCATCGGCGGCATCGTGGGACACCGTATGAACAAACGTCTCATCCGCGAGATGGACGACCTGATAGACGAGATAGAGAAGGAATAATTAACGCGGCGTATGCGTAGCAGGATAGTCATCGTATGGTTTATGTTTGCCCTATGCTGTATCAGCACGGCGGCGCAAAGCCCGCAGGCACCATCGGTGAGGAGCACAGAAGCCGACACCACCATCGTGGATGTGCCCCTATTCGGAAAGAGAAAAGAGATTACTTATTACAGCGCGGAGCGCGGATTACCTATTACCGAGCGCAGCGAGCATGAGGGTTGGCAGGCCATGTGGTGGAACGTGGAGAACCTCTTCCATCCCGACATCGACAGCCTGAACCCCGACCGCGAGTTCACCCCCGAGGGCATGCGCCGCTGGACATACAGCCGCTACCGGACCAAAGTGGCGCAGATAGCCCAAGTGGTCGCCAACGCAGGCGGCTGGCAGGGGATAGACATCGTGGGGCTCTGCGAGGTGGAAGACAGCGCGTGCGTGGCGGATATATGCCGCGCGTTAGGCAACGGCTATCGTGCGGTGCACTACGACAGTCCCGACCCTCGAGGCATTGATGTGGCGCTCCTCTATCGCTCCACCTGCACCCTGCTCTGCAGCCAACCCATCCCCGTCCGCTTCTCCGACGGCAAACCGACGCGAGACCTGCTCTATGCCCGATTGGTCATGCCGCAGCGCGATACCATCGATATCCTGCTCTGCCATCTGCCCTCCATGCGCGGCGGCTATAGTGCCGCCGCACGCCATCGCAAGGAAGCACAAACCACGATACAGCACACCATAGACTCGCTGTTGCTGAACGACCCCACGCGCCAAATCATCCTCATGGGCGACATGAACGACGACCCCCATGACGACCTCCGCAACATGCACAATCGGATGTGCGACATGCAGGCAAAGAGCAGTGAACCTATCAAGGAGGTGCGGTCTCCATGCCGCACCACACCTCAACCAATGAGCAATAAACATGCTCAAGGCACCTACAAATACCGTGGCATCTGGTCATATCTTGACCAGTGTTACCTCTCCGAAAGCCTCCAAAACAGACCGACAGAACTCTTTGTCTATGCCCCCGACTACCTCTTGGAGGACGATGAGCGTTTCCTCGGCAGCCAACCCAAGCGCACCTACATCGGTATGCGCTACCACGGCGGCTGCTCCGACCACCTGCCCATCGTGCTGAAAATGGTAAGCAAACTATAGAGGGGCTTTTCCTAATAACATATCCCTTATTCCCTACTTTATTGTGAACTTTACGCCAAATGTAGTCGGGTAGGTGAGAGTAAGTAAGGTTACTTGGTCTTGGGAGTGAAAGTCTTGGTGGAGCCGTCTGTGGTAGAACCGCCCTCGCAGTAGTCGCCATTGAAGAGGCTCAGGTCGGGTGCGTTGACGGACGTAGCGTTGTACACCAGCGTGTAGGTGGCGGAAGCCACTCCTCAATGTTCTCGGGTGTGATGACTTGGTAGGTGGCGTTCGGATAGGCAAAACGAAAAGAATCGGGACATTTCACGCCTGCTTTTCGCGCATTCCACTTAAATTCATACGCACGAAGCATTCCGTCTTCCTCCTCTATGTAATCTATCTCTTGTTGGCTCTTGGTGCGCCAAAAATACGAAGATGCAAAACTACCCCGATAACTATTTTGCTTCATGCGCTCAGCGATGGCATAGTTCTCCCATAACTCACCGACATCTGTTCTGTTTTCCAGCGGAGCAAAATTACCTATCAAAGCATTGCGTACCCCTAAATCCCAGAAATAGATTTTTCGAGTGGTTTTCAGTTCGTTGCGCAGGTTACGGGAAAAACTATTCAAACGGAAAAGGATATACGACTTTTCTAAGATATCCACATAGCGCTCCACCGTCTTCGGGTCAAGCCCTACCAACTGACCGACTTCATTATAACTGACTTGGCTACCTATCTGAAATGCCAAGGCTTTGAGCAAACGGATTAGTTTATCGGATTTCGCCACCTTATCCAGCGAGAGTATATCCCGATACAGGTAAGAGTCGGTCAGTTCTTTGAGTATGGCTCGCTCTTGACCTGGATTGCTCACAACTTCCGGATAATAACCAAACAGCATCCGATGCGGTATCATGCGCAACTCCTCTAACAGGGAGGTGTGGCTGACCATTTCGCGAAACATGAGGGGGAACATACGAAACTCGCGTTTCCTGCCGGTAAGCGGTTCGTTGACCTTGCCGGCTAATTCAAAACTACTGCTACCGGTAGCAATGAGTTGCACATCGGGTATTTGGTCTGTAATGAGTTTTAAGCGAATACCAACATCAGTGATACGTTGCGCCTCATCCATCACTACTATTTTTTTATCCCCGATAATGGCTCTCAAACGGGTGGCACTGATTTGACTGAACAGGGTCTGCACATCCAAATCATCCCCGCTCAACCATAGGACATCGGCACGCTGCCCAAACAGCATCTTGAGCAAAGTAGATTTCCCCACTTGACGTGCCCCTATGATGGTGATGGCTTTTCCGTTTCCCATGCAACCGATTATCTGTTGCGCTATTGCTCTGTTAATCATAAGACAATTGACTAATTTTTTGCTTTCCTTGACACTTTTGACATCGCTATGATGACTACCAATTGCGGCGCAAAGGTACAACTATTTTACGAGAAATCCAAATTTTTCTTGACTTTTTTGGAATAGAATCCTAAAAAGTCGCGACTTTTTGGGATTTTATATAGAAAGAAAGCACCAATGGTGCGGTATAAATCATAGTAGGGTGAAACCCTACGAAGCCGGTTGGGGATATGGCATCTAAAAATCGCGCATGCAGTTCGTCTTGCAGTTGGGCAGAGAAGTCCGATGAGAGCGGGAAAATCAGTGTGCCGATAGGGGTGGTGAGTTCCATGTATTTTTACACTTTTCCATTGTTTTTGATTGTCGGAAAATACACTTTTCCGTAAGATGGACGATACAAAGGTACTCCTTTTTCTTGTATTGTGCAAGAATTAGGGCGAAAAAATGCGAGGTGTATGCTAAACACAACACGAAGTCCCGCTTTCTCGGGACTTCGTAGTATTTCGTAAAATACGTAAATACGTTCCTTAGTTCTTGGAGAGGGCGTACATAGCGAAGGCGGCGCAGAGGAGGCCTGCTATCTGTATGGGATTGGGAACGACATGCAGGATGATAAGCGAGAGCAGTACGGTAACCATCGGCGAGAGCCCTTCCATGGGCGAGACTACCACTGCCTTTCCGTAACGATAAGCATAGACCAAGGTGAGTGCACCTACGGAGTTGAGTATCTGTATGCCAAAGGATGACCAGAAAGGTACAGCAACGGCATCTTGCGCAAAGAACTGCGCAGCGTCAGGCGACATCCAATATGCCACGGGGATAAGCAGCACGGCGGTGATAGCCATCCAGACGAAGATAGACTCAGCGTCCATGCTGTTGTTGGCAAACTTCATAAAGAATCCCTGTACGCCCCACGCAAGGAGCACCAATAGCGCCAGCACTATCCACAACCATCCGCTGACAGGGCTGCCCTCTGCTCCCGTCTCAAGCGAGAGCAAGAGAATGGCAACGAGTGCCACGACGATACCGGCAATCTGCCAGCGCGTTGCTTTCTCTCGCAGGAAGATTGCTGCCAAGGCGATGACGATAACCGGCGACATGGAGATGAAAGGATATATGATGTATGATGGTCCTAAGGTGAGCGCCTTGAAGAGTATCAACTGCCCACCGGCGCCCAAAAAGCCTACGGCGCATCCTAAACCTACGGACTTCCAATCGTAGAGGAGTTTGCCTTTGTTGATAACAAGTGCCACCAAAGCACAAGGAATCATGCTGATTGCCCATGCGATATACACTACCGTGTCGGGGATACCATGCTGAATCTGATAGCCCGAGAATGCTCCCCAGACACCCCATGTGAGGACGGTGATGAGGATGTAGATTAACCAAAGTTTGTTTTTCATTGCATGTTAGTCATTTTATGTTAGTCATTGCATGTTTATCATTCCATGTTGGAAACTCCGCTTCGCTCCGTGTAGGGAATAGTGTGTTTCCATTATTTCAATCGCTCGAAGTAGGGCAATCGGGAGAGGGGAACGGATAGTGTGTAGGTCTTTCCTCCGCGGTACTTTTTACCCTGTTCGTCCCTCCAAAGCCCTTTGGGCAAGCGGACGGTACGTTGGATACTATCGGTCAATACGGGTGCCACGAGGTAGCGCGTGCCGAGCATAAACTGGTCGTTGCAGGTGGCGAAACCTTGGTGAGGGAAAGCATACTCCATCGATTGCACGATGGGTTCCCCCGTTTGTGCGGCGTGGTGTGCGCACTGCATGATATAGTCTGCCATGCGGGTATGTAGCCATGCGGCGTCTCGAACGATGGCAAGGTTCTCTTCGGAGAGGATACGCCATGGGGCTACTGAGAACTGCATCATGGGCATGAGTGCATGCACCTGCGCAGAACGGACGATAAGCGGCTGGCAGAACATGCTGCTGTCGATACCCAAGAAAGCCGTCCACTGTCCTCCGCCAATCATGTCGGGGCAAGTATAGGCATATCCCAAGAGTCCCGCAACGGTCATACAGGGAATGAGCGACTGCACCGCCTGCCAACTATAGTCTTTGTCTCCGAGTCGTTGCACGAGTGGCTGTCCTCCCATGTTCCACGCTGCTCGGTATTCGTTGAAGGGGAACGACAAGCCTATGCGGTTCCATGCCTGCGTATGGATGGCGGTGTTCCCATCCAAAGCAGCATAACAGTTGTTGTCGCCTGCATCGAACTTGAATCCGTCGATGCCGTATGTGGTCTGCATGTTGCGCAGGAGTCCGATGAAATAGTCTGCCGCCTCGGGGTTAGTGAGGTCGTAGCATGCGGAAAAGCCGTTCCACCACGGCAGTACGGCGGTCTCTCCGTTGCTGTTGTTGAGTAGGTATCCTTTGGCTTGCAGGAGTCGAAACTCGGGTGAGTCGGGCGATACGAAAGGGCATACCCAAAGCATGACGCGGAATCCCAAGGCATGGAGTTCATCGACCATGGCTTGCGGGTCGGGGAAGCACTCTGCTTTGAAGTCGAAGTTGCCGTAGTAGCGTTGCCAGTTGTCGTCTATCATCAGCACCCCGGGCGGGAAGCCGTTGTCGATGATGGCATGCGCATAACGCAAGATGTCGGTTTGCGTTTGGTTGTACATGAGTTCAATCCATGTGTTGTACTGCGGCATGGTGAAGAAGAGGCTGTCAGGCAGTTGTCCGTTGGCAGGGAAATAGCGAGCCTGTGCCTCCAAATATGCATCTCGCAGGGTATTACCCGCCTGCTTGAATGAGAGCGGGATAGAGGTCTGTATCTTGCCGTCGTTAGCCGAGAAGCGGAAGGTGGTGTCTGCCCACGCGTATTGCCCATCGGAAGAGAGGAAAAGGGGCGTGAGTTGGTTGTTGGCATCTTCCGTCCGCAGGTCGAACTCCGGCAGATTGGTATATGGTTGGTGCATGCCCAGCCCGACAGCAGCCCCCCACCAATAGACGGGCTCTGCCGCGTAGGTGAGGGCTGCAAGTGTCAGTAGGATGAAAAAGAGCGGTTTGCGCATATCTTATAGGGTGATGGTTAGGAGATAGTTGTAGCCTCGTTGTTCGTCCCATATATCTTTGTTCGCGAGTCGGATAGCAAATTCGGGTCGGTCGTGGAGGTTGGGCATGGGGTCCGGCAGGTTGAGATAGACCTTGTAGTTGCCCGCCATAGCGGCATCAAGTTTGCCGTGGAGCGTCGTAACGATAGTGTCTCCCGCCATCCAATATCGGGGGTCTATGTCTTGCTTAAAGACAAACTGCTGCTCTGGGTCGGTCTCGGAAATGAGAATCATCTCCACATCTCGTGGGTTGATAGGTGCTGCGAATCCCACATTGCGTAGCGTGAGGACCACGGAGAATCGTTCTCCGGCTTTCGGGTCTTGCGTCGGAAAGGCTTTGTCGAGCACCAATCGGTATCCGAGACGTCGCTTCACTTCGTCCATGTGTCCGGATTGAATCCAGGAGTTGAGGACTCCTGTGTGGTAACTGCGGTTGAGGTAAGTCCAGTGGAAGCGCTCCATCTGTGCGATAGCGTTCTCTCCGTTGGAGTAGGAGCATTCGCCGCAAGTCTCCCCGCCCATGAAGGTATATTTGGTGTCCTCAGCCCAGAAGGTTTTTTCGTCCGGCGAGAAGTAAGTGCCGACATCGTTGGAGGAAGCGACGAAGCAGTCGTTGTGTCCGCAAAGACGAGCCTTCGGCGTGTTTTGGTACGCTTCGGCTTCGGTGAGTGGCGTGGGTTCGTATCCTCTTTGGCGCAGGTATCGCATTTTGTATCCCGGTGTACGGAGAGCCAGTTGTCGCTCGGCGGGTAGCACTTCTAGCAAATGGTCAACGAGTTCCCAACGGAGTACAAAATCTTCATCCTTGCTTGGATTGAAGGGGAAAGTGGAAGTGTAGTACCATTCCCCCCACGAGCCGATGAATCCTGCTTGCATACAAAGGATAACATCTTTGTATTTCTCCAGATAGGGAGCCAATTGGTCCACATGTCGCGAGATCCACTCCGGGGTAGCGTCCCATGGCTTGTCGGCATTTGCGAAAGAAGGTTTGTATGAGAAGCGCACCACCGCTTTTGCTCCTCCCTCGCGCAAGGCTTCCATATTGCGTGCAAGCCGGTCGAGAAAATCTTGTGCGATGTCGCTCTCTATATAGTCGGTCAGATAGTAGGAATCGAGGTAGAGCGTCAGGTTGTCTGCCTTGCGATTTCCCTGAATGACAGCGACCTGCGCGGAGGTCTGGGTGTTATCGGACTTATAGTAAATCTGAGCCAAGAATCCCCGTTCTGGATTAGGAAAAATCTCGTTCGATTCGGTATAGTAGATTGTACCTTCGGGGTCGGGTACGGGAGCAGGCTCCGGCGTGCGACAACCTGCCAAGACGGCTGCGCATACGGCTAATGCCATCCAAACTTGTCGGTTTGTTCTTTGCATGATGATAATGAATGATAAATGATGAACAAATAGTTCGCAACGAAGCGAAGATAAGCGTTTTGAGTGCCCATGCTCGGGTATGGAAGAAGTCAGGACAGAGGTTCTACAATCACTAACTAATCACTAACTAATCGTTAACTAATCGTTAACTTTGGTCTCGTCGTGCTTACTTGGTCTGTTCGGTGCTCTTCGGGCTATTTTTTGAAGAGGTATAGGGTACGGCGGTATGTGCCGCCATACCCTATACTTTCAATCAACACATTCAACGATAATTAAGGAATAGGTTCTTATTCGCCAAGGTCGATTTTCACGCGCATCTTCGGTGCAGTAACCACCGTGCCGGTCTCGTCGTCATCCGCATTAGGCAGTACCCCACAAGATGTCCAGTTCTGCTGGATATCGAATCCGATGGTGAACTCAGAGGGATGGAAAGGCATCGGTATGAGTTCGCGCAAGATCTGAATCTCGCACTTGCCTCCTACTACCTCGCTGTTTCCGATGGGGAGTTGTCCTTCGCCAACCATAGCGCCCCAGAAGTCTGCATCGGTGTGTTCAATACCCGGTTCTGTCCACTCCCAGCCGGAACCGCCGGGCTCTCCCCACCATTTGAATACAGCGGGATTGTATGGATGCGACGCTCCTTCAGCAAAGAAAGCGGTTTCCAGCAATACCTCAGCATCTCCGTCAGCAAACTCATCGGTGTAACCACCGGTCTTGGGGTCGTTGTCGGCGTTCAGATAGATGTGGAAAGCAGGCCATTCAAGGTCAACCACTACATCCGGATTCCACTCTACCAATACATTGATGTACTGCTGGTCAGCATACACCTTGCAACTCTTCAAGCCGTTCATGGAGGACTTTGCAGCGCAAGTGGTGGTGAATACATACTCTGCAGGCAGTGCGTCCCAGTCGGCAAGGGAGTTGTCGGTTACATCAATCTTAGAAACGAAAGCGGGTTCTTCTTCGTCGTTGCCACCGTTGCCCGGTTCGTCGGGTTGGTTGGTCGGTTTGCATGCAACAAATACCAATGTTGCAAAGCACATGAGTGCTAATTGAAACTTTTTCATAATTGATTTTTTTTGAAGGTTAATAAATTAGTTGTGTGTGTTGAGATGTTGATTTATTTAATAGCCCGGGTTTTGCGGAATACCGCTCACCGTCCATTCTGCATTGGGAATAGGATATTGTATCTTGGGATAATTAGGTTCCACCAGCGCCCACGGTTGTGCACCCGGGAATTGTCTATCCATGGTAAATCCATTGCGATAGACATCGAACATACGGTGTCCCTCGAACGCCAGTTCGAGCCTCCTCTCGTCCATCACCACGGAGAGCACATCGCTGTATCCGTGCATCTTGTCTGAAGCAAACAGCCCCTCCTCGGGAATGCCGGCGCGGCGGCGGATGGTGTTCACATCTTTGAGTGCGTTATCCCCTTGGTTGAGGTGTGCATATGCCTCAGCGCGGTTGAGGAGCACCTCACCCCAGCGGCAGAACACAGGCGATGAGAGTGTGGGAATACCGTCTTGGTAGCCGAACTTGGTTACATAATACTTGGGATAATTGTATCGGTTTTGCATGGGTGCACTGACGCGTGCAAGGCAATCTACGCCTTTGTACACGACATGGTACTCGGAGTACTCTCCCTGCACGGTGCGTTTCTCCACGGTGTAGGTCTTTCCGCCCTCGTTGAAGGTGTAGTTGTCGCCCGATGGGGTAACTTGGAATATGAGATTTTGTCTGCCGGATGCATCGTCGGGCGTCTCGGGGTCAGGGAAATAGACATTAAAGCCTGCAGGCACGGGGTCGGGGAACTGCGGTTTGATGAAGGCGGTGTAGCGCACATCGGATGGATAGCGCTCGTAGAGATAGAGCAGCGGGTCGGAAGGATAGATTTCGCCCCATCCGCCGCCATCGCCGTTGTACATTGAGCCGGCAGAGGACTGTCCCTTGTCGTCAATGGTCTCGTGTGCGATGCAGAAAAGCGTCTCCTGCGAAGTCTTTGCATTGGCGAAATAGTTGGCGAAGTCGGGTTCGAGTTTGCTTTCGGGTGTTGCACTGCCCAACATCTCGTTCACCGTGGTGATACACTCGTTGTACATGCCCATGTAGAGATATACACGAGAGAGCAATCCCAACGCGGCATCGTGGCTTGGATATCCTTTGTTACCGCGCGAAGCGCCCATCAGGGCGGCTGCCTTCTGCAAGTCCATCACGATTTGGTCGTACACTTTTCCTACCGTTTCGCGGGTGATGTTGCTGTTGCCTGCTTCGATCTGCAAAGGCACCCCCATGTTGTCGCGTCCTTGCGCGTAGGGTTTCGCATAGAGGGTAACCATGTGGAGGTGCATGAGGGCACGCATGAAGTATGCCTCACCTATCAACTGGTCAGACTCCTTCGACTCACCCTCGGGGTTGGCATGGATAACCGTGTTTGACATGTAGATAACCTTGTATGCCAACATCCACAATGTGCCCACATTCTTCAGGTTGTCGGTCATCATGTATGCCAGCGCCTCGTACAGCGGGTCGGTGGTTTTCCCTGCTAAACAGCAGTTGTCGGCAGGAAACTCCGCCATCTGCGTGTAGTGGCGCACATAAGTGTTGCCGCTGGCGTAGCCTAAATACTCCACCTCGTCTTTCAGCAGCGCATAGCAACCGTCCATGATATACTCCGCTCCGGTGGGGTCTTGGAGCAAAACATCAGAGTTTAACTCGTCGGATGGGAAATAGTTCAGGTCGCATCCGGTGAAGCACAATGCCGATACTACGGCTATTGCAACTATTTGAAATATCTTTTTCATACGATTTTTAGTGTTGAGAGGTTCGTGGTTCTTAGAAACAAATCTCTATTCCGCCTTGGAAGGTTCTTCCGACGGGGTAGTTGGTAGAATACATGCCTGCCAAGTTATACACCGATGTGCTCATTGTGATTTCGGGGTCCATACCGGAGAACTTGGTCGCCGTCCAGAGGTTGTCCGCCGAGAAATAGATACGGCAGCGGGTCATGTGTGCTTTTTGTATCAGTTGCTTCGGGAAGTCGTAACCTACGGTCAGGTTCTTGATACGGAAGTAGGAGCCGTCCTCTAAGTAGCGCGAACTGATGGCGTTAGAGTTTTTGTTGCCGTTCAAGACTGCTTTCGGGTGAGTAGCGATATCACCTTTTTTCTCCCATCTTGTCCAGCCTTGCACGGAGTTGTCGATGGACAATTGGTTGTAGCCTACATAGGCACCATCGGCATCGGTTGAGAGGCGGGTGTAGTTGAATATCTTATTGCCGTAGGTGAAGTTGGTGTTCACGCTCAGGAAGATACCGTTCCAACTCAACTGCGTGTTCAGACCGCCGGAGAAGAGCGGCGTAGCCTTTCCGCAGACGCGGGCGTTGGTGGCGTTGTAGTCGTTGGTCGTGGTGCGGTTACCATCGGCGTCAAGCACATAGTCCCCATCCGTATCCACCATATACCACAGCGGGTCGCCGTTCTCCGAATCCACGCCTGCCCACTCTTTCATGTACCAAGAGAAGATATCTTGTCCTTCCTTCACCTGCTGGCTCACCGAACTGGCTGTCTGCAAGAAGGGACCATTCGGTGTAGATGTTACGCGGTTGCGGTTGAAACCGATGTTGAAGCCGATATCCCATGCCCATTTGCCGATACGGATAGCCTGCGCGTCGATGCGGTACTCAATACCTTGGTTGCGCACAGAACCAGCGTTCTTCGTGATTTCAAAGAAACCTGTAGAGGGCGCTACGGGCACATTGAGTAGCAGGCCTGTGTTGTCGGTGTTGTAGAGGTCGATAGACATATCCACCCTGTTCACAAACGCAAGGTCGATACCCACGGTCGCCATGTTCGCCGTCTCCCAATGCAACTCGGGGTTAGCCAGTCGCGAAGGAGAAGCACCTACCTCGTTCTGATAGAGCAGGTTCAGCGCGTAGGTGGAGAGATACTTATACGAGGGGATGTTGTTGTTACCCGTTACACCATACGATGCGCGTAACTTCAAGAAACTAACCACATCTTGGTCTTTCATAAAGCCTTCGTTCGAAATCAACCACGATGCTGCCACGGAGGGGAAATAACCCACGCGGTTGTTCGGGGCAAAGATACTGCTTGCCTCTGCTCGGAAAGTAGCGGTGATGAAATAGCGCTTCGCATAGTCGTACTGCGCTTGGATGAACGCTGCCCATCCTGCACCCGGCACCTCGTAGCCCCCTACGGAATACGGAGTAGTGGAGTTCAACGCGTCCACGCCGTTAGGCATACCCGTACCCGCCGCGGAGGTGTACTGCGACTTCCATGTGCTGTATTCAAAGCCCACCATACCGTTCAGGCTGTGGTTACCCCATTGGTAACCGGCTTTTAGGATGTTGATGGTACCGAAACTCTTGCTCAATCCGATATTATTCCCGAGATAACCGCTCGCAAACTCCGAGTCGAACGCCCGAGGGTCGCGATATTCCATCGACTTGTATGCCCCCGCGGAGAAGGTGTTGGTGGTGGTGAAATGCAGCCAATCGGTGAAATGCACATTCAGTTGCAGTTGACCGTTGAAGTCGAAGTTCTCGTCCTTGCTATAGTTGTATTGCGCCGTATGCAGGGCATTCCACTTGCTCTGCGACCACCATTTCTTTCCGTTGTCCGAACGCGTGTCGCTGTTGACATACAGGTAGTTGCCTGTGGAGTTGCCCTCGGCATCCAACTCATAGGGGTTATCCCATGGCATCTTCATGAACGCGTCGTCCAACATCGTCCATGATGCCGCATAACTACGATACGACTTGGTGAAATTGAACTTCACATTCATATCCAACCATTTGGCTATCTCCGCATTCATGTTGAAATTACCGTTCACGCGCTGCATGCCCGTACCGACAAGGGTGCCTTCCTCACCATAGTAGTTCAAGCCCGCGTAGTAGCCCACTTTCTGAGAACCGCCTTTCACGGAGATATAATAGTCTTGTATCACACCTGTGCGGAAGAACTCATCCTGCCAGTTGTAATCCTGCTCCAGCAAGGACTTCGGATACTGCGAGTTGAACACCGCCTTGGAATAGAGCGACTTGTGGAAGTTGTATAACTCTTTGGAGTTCATCATTTTGTAGTTGCCATACAATGCCTGTTTGGCACCTGCAGTAGCCTTGATATCCACGCTTATCTTCTCATTTTTCTTACCAGACTTGGTAGTTACTACGATGACACCCCCAGCTGCGGCTGCACCATAGATACCGGTAGCACCCGCGTCCTTGAGGACGGAGATGGTCTCCACATCCTGCGGGTTGAAAGGCGCACCCATCACACCATCCACCACATAGACCGGTGCACTGGAAGCGGTGATAGACCCTGTACCGCGGATACGTATCTCCGCTGCCTCACCCGGCTGACCACCGGCATTGGTTACTTGCACACCGGCTATCTTACCTTGCAACATATTGCCTACATCGGCGGATGTTACATCCGTCAAGGCCTCGCCGGACACCGTTACCACAGCCGATGATAGTTCCGCTTTCTTCACCGATGAATAACCCAACGACACCACCTCGTCCATCATGATAGCATCGGTCTCCATCACGATATTCAAGCGCGCCACTGCCTTCTTTTGCTGTGTCTTGTAGCCCACGAAGGAGAACTGCAAGGTAGCGCCCTCCGGCACATCAATCTGATACTTACCATCTATATCGCTGATGGTACCCATGGTGGAACCTTCCACCACTATACTTACACCGGGCAACGGACTGCCGTCCTCCGATGTGGTTACTGTGCCCGTTACCGTCACCTGTGCCGTAGCAGAGGTGATTGCCAGCAACAGACTCATACAAATAGCATAGAATGTCTTCATGTTGATTATGAATTAAGAATTATGTAATGATACTATAAATCAATTGTGCGGCCTGGAGACCGCACCTCCATTTTCTTCCACCATTATCAGATAACTGCCCGTGAACGCTACTTCCACCACGGGGTCGGCACCCGTTATCACGTAGGTGGCAGGCTGTGCGTCCGCATAGGTGGTCGCGCGATAGGTCTTGTCTTTGTCAAGTCCTCGGAGCGTGATAGTGCCGTCGTATTGGTCGGCATAGAAAGCATAATAGAATTTGTCGTGTTGGCGAATGACATGCGCCTCGGGATAGTCGTAGCCCCATGTGTAGAGGTTGAGGTATTCTCCGCGGGCGAGGTCGTGGCGCTTGTAGATATCCATCCAATGGCGAATGAGTTGCTCTTTCTCCTGCGTGAGCAGAAACGAGTCGGAGGCATGGGGATTGTCTTTTGGGTAGGTGAACTTAGTGCCGATGACGCAGCCCGTACCTATCTGCGAGGCGAAGTCGCAGCCGCCGTCGGTCAGTTCCACATGGTCGCCGTAGTAGGCGAGTTGGGGAGCCAATGCGGCATAGGCTTTGCGCTTCATACGCACCTGCCGCGAGGAGGTGGGGTCGGAGGCAACGGCTTGGTTGAAACAAGGCAAGAGATAGTAGTTGATAGCACAGCCGCACGGACAGATTTGCACCACGGCGTTGTCTTTGAGCGAGCGCGCCTGCGTGTAGATGTCGTGGAAATAGGACGGCAGGAGTTCCACCGCCTGCTCGGGATAGTCGAGGCATGAAGCATCGTTATGGTCGGGCATGCAGCAGTTGAGGTGCTGTCCGTCTATCTTCAGTCCGTCAAAGTTCCATGTATGCAGGAAGCGGTTCAACAGTTTCTGCGTATGTTGCTTCGTCAGCGGGTTCACGGGCGAGAGATAGTAACTGTCCCACCATGTGATATACTCGGGTGTCCACTCCTCGGTACGGAGCATCATGTCGGGGTGCTGTTGCAACAGATGAGACGTAGGGTCGGCAGCCAGCGGCGCCCACCATAGTTTGGCAAGCATGCCACGCTGATGGACAGCATCGGTCATACGGCGCATGTCGCTGTCGCCGCCCGGAAAACGGCTGTTGGTCTCCCAGTCGCCTTCGGCTATCTGGTAACCGTCGTCTATGTCCACCCATCGGAAGCCTAATTCTTGCACTTTATCCAGCGTGCCGATGACCTCGTCCATGGTGAACTGTCGCTCGTACCCCCATGCGCACCATACGGGCTCAAAGGCTTCGTCCTCCGAGGGAGCAGCAGGCATACCGAGGTCGCGTTGCATCACTTCGGAGAAAGCACGCAGGGAGGTGAAGAAGTCGCCCGTGTGCTCATAGCGGAAGGCGGTAAGCGTATGGAGAGTATCGCCCGTATGGAGCAGGACGGGCTCCTCGAAATCCTGCCGCAACGACATCGTAACGGTGTTGCCGTAGCGTTTCCACTCCACAGGCATGGAGATAGTATGCAGCACGGGCTCCAACAGTCCGATAGCTACGCCGCCCTCGCGTTGCCACAGGTCAACCAACGGGATACCGCCGCCGTAGTCGGAGTTGTTCATGCCAAGGTAGTTACGCTTATAGAATCCCTCTCGGATGGGCAACGCCCAGTCTAAACGAGAGGAAGTGGATGTAGGCTGGAACGTCCACACCACGCTGTCGTCTGCCTGTACGGCGGTGCGGCACATCTCGTAGGCTCGCACGGACACGGGCTTGCCGCGGTTGACATAGTAGGTCTCCACACGGGTGAGTCCATCATAGCCCTGCACGGGCGTGAGGGTCTGGTGTTTCTCGATAAAGAGTCCGTTATCATGGTAAGGGAAGGTGCTGATAGTTGCCACATCACACTCGAGCAGGTCGCTCGCCACCTTCTCAGGCTTTGAGCAACCTTGCATGAGTGCTATCAAAACAATCATTACCAACCAACTAAGTTGCGTTTTCATATCTTTATGGGATTAAGGATGATGGGTTGTCCGACCGTTTCACTGTCCGACCACTTTGTTGTCCGACCGCTTCGCTGAACGACTGATTTACCTTTCGAAACTATATCAGTCGGACAGCGCGGAGCGCGGTCTTTCAGCCGTTAGGCGGTCTTTCAGTGAGCGTAGCGAACGGTCGTGTATCTCTTTAAGATTTTCTCTGCGTTCTCGTAGTACAATTTCCGAAGCACCGTGTCGGGCAGGTACATGCCGCTGAGTGCCCAATGGTAGTTGAAGTCGTGGATATAGAAATGCTCGTCTTCCGTCTCATACACGCGGAAGATATTCCGATACATGTCTGCCTCGGTACCATTGTCCGTACCAAAGAGGATACGGTCTTGATACTTGATGAGGAACTCGCGGGTGGCGCGCGGCGTCTGTGCAGCCTCAGCCACACGGGCGGCGATGTCAATATAGAGGTTCGGATACTTATCCAGCAACGCACCCAAGCGAGGCAGGTCGTGGTTCATATTCAGATAGTGGCAAGCAATGAAGATGGTGTTCGGGTGTTTGCGCACAGCGTTCTCGAACGAAATCATCAACTCATTGTAGCCCAAGCACGTAGCGGCAGTGGTGTCCACGTGCCATACCGCGCCGTTGGGCAGACCATCGTTGCTGCCGTCCTGCGGCAGGTACATCCAATAGGGTTCGGCGATATGGATGGAGATAGGCATATGCAGTTCCGCACATTTCTCCAGTACGGGGTCCATACGCGGGTCGTCCAAGTGGATACCTCTTCCCTCTGCGGGGCGCGCATACAGGTCGCCTTCGCCCTTGTCGCCCATCTCACCTACGCCCACTGCGCCCAGTGCGCGACAATGCTCCAGATAAGCAATGGCTTGCTCCGGCTGACCGTCTTGCAATAGCTGCGTATAGTCGAAGCAGCACCAGAAACGGAAGCGGTCGGGGTATCGGCTATAGCGCGCGATGATGTCCTCGAAGGGAGCGCCTATCCACGAGCAGTGCATCACGTGTGTCTCGCGGATGTTGCAAGCGTCCATGTTCCGCACCCACGCATCTACCTCTTCTTGCGATTGGGCATAGTCATGCGAGTGCATGTCTATCACGGGGTACTTCGCTTTCTCCACATACGTAGCGGGGATGTTATTCACGTTCACGGGCAGAAAATCCCGCAGCAAAAGGGTATCCATCACGCCGACTTCTTGTTGAACAGTCGTGTTGCCCGAGGTGCATGCCATAAGGCTGATACCCGCCAAAAGACTAAAGAAAATATACCGTGTTTTCATAATGTTTGTTGTTTTTCACTTTGTGTTAATCAGTACCTGTTAATCACTTTGTGTTATTTAATTATGTCGCCCCGTTGGGGCTTTTTTTGTGGAGGTTGTTTGCTACGTAGGGGCGAGCCCCTACGCTGTTTTATTTCGCCCCTTCGGGGCTTTCCATCACGAAGCGAAGCGGAGTTAGAAACATGTAATGCCTAACATGAAATGCCTAACATGAAATGCTTAACTGTTTTCCTACTCTTTCTACGTGCTCGCGGGAGACAAAAGCCGCTGTACCACCCGCAGCGGTGGTGTTCACAGCACCGGTCATATTACCGTACTGCTGACAGTCTGCCAGCGACCTACCTGCTACAAACTGACTGACAAATCCTGCATCGAACGAGTCGCCCGCGCCGATGGCGTCCACCACATGCTTATTCAGCAACGCCGGTTGCTGACGACGAGACCCATCCTTGCTAACCATGAGCGAGCCCTTGCTTCCTTGCTTGATGACCAAGGTATTGATATAAGGCTGCACAGCGGCGATAGCGTCTTCCAGCGTCTCCGTATGCGTCAGGGCGCACAACTCTTTCTCGTTCGGCATAAACACGCTGATGAGCGGCAGGAGTTCTTGGTAGGGGAAAAGCCACTGCTCCGTCGGGTCCCATTGGGTGTCGAGCGAAGTGGTAATGCCGCTCTCTGCACACGCGCGGAGAATAGCGGGCAAATCGCGGAGAAGACCGCTCTGCATGAAGATAGACGAGATATGCAGGTGTTTCGTATGGCGCAAGATATCATGGTTTACATCCGCCCAACTGAGTGCATCCATTGCCCCCTGATAGGTGATGTTCGCGCGGTCCTCTACGTAGTTGAGGCAGATGGTTGCCCCCGTAGCATGCTTCGGGCTACGAATGAGATAGCGCGTATCCACATGCTTGGCTTGCAGGCTCTGCTCCACCAACTCGCCAAACACATCCTTACCGATCATACCGCAGAACGCCACACGCGCCCCCAACGCCGCCACATTGGCGGCAAAGATAGCCGTCGAACTGCCAAGCGTCAGCGTCATCTGACGCGCAAACTTCTCTTTACCTACCTCCGGAAAGCCGTCTATCTGATTGAGTATCAAATCTACATTCAACTCTCCCAAGGCAATGATATCAAATTCTTTTTCAGCCATAAGTGATTATCATTTCATATTTATAGGTCCCCGAGCATGTCGTTCAAATCTATTAGGTTGAACGCACGGTAGTACTTGTCCATGTTGTGCTCTATGCGCATGAGAACCACTTCCTCCGCATTCACACCAACATATTTCAAATTATCATACAGCAATTGCCGTGCCACAAGCGTTTCTGCTTTCTGCCAAATATAGCGGCAACCGGTCTTTACCAACCATAACTGCCTTTCGGAAGATACCTCGCTGAGGTCTTTGCCCACTTCATCTCCATGCAACCATTTTTTCCATCGTCCCGATTCATAAACTTGCTGCCATAGCACCCTCGTGATATGACTCAGTTGGGGGATACTTCCTGCTTCAAAATGCTTGATTTCCTCTTGCTCCAACTCCGCCAAAGCATCGTATTCATTCATCGTGAACTCCGGTCCTACATTCGCTGCACCCATACCCGACAGGGGATATGCCTCGGGGTTGCTCACATCGTCTGTGTAGTGTCCCTTGATATAACTGCCGTATGGTCGCACCTTGGCGGTCAGTTCCTTTGCCACCTCGGGGTCGAAGGTCGTAGTATGCAGGTCCGTTCCCACCTTGCCGACAATGAAGCATGGCCATACATCCGACAAGCCCTCTGCTGCCAAGCCGGCTTTCAGGTCTATCAAGAAAGTGTCAAAGGTCTTCGGGTCTGCCAAGCCACCGTGCACCTCCTCGGTACCCACCTCATAGGAGATAGGCGGCAGGCTGTGCGCTTTGCGGAATGCCTCTGCATGGGCTATCAGTTCCACCGTGCGCTTTGCGACTACATGGATATCAATAATCTCTCCCTTCGGCAAGAAGATATCCACCGTCGGATCCACATGTATCAGGTCGTAACCCGCCAACAAGGCTGCTTCGTAAGACTTCTTCACGCCTTCCATCGCCTGTTCTGTGCTCCATCGCTCTATCGACTGTTTGTCCTTCAACCACGGACCACCGTGGTCTATCGCTACGATATACGGCCCCTCGTAGTGTACAGCGGCTGCCTCGCGACGAAGTATCTTCGTAAACTCCGATTGTGTCATACCCGTATAGCCGCCGTCGCAGTCCACTTGGTTCAGCGTCGTGGCGAAATAGATAGGTGCTTTATTACGTTTTGCAGCGCGGAACGATGCTTTGATAACCGATAAGGAGTTCGGACAAGCAGCAAATAAGGTTCTGCTTACACCCGTTTGCGTTTTCAACTCCTCCATTCTGCGGAGGATATCTTCTGTCTTTGCCATAATAGTTTAGTGTTTAATGTTTAATGTTTAATGTTTCAGTATGGATGTTAATGATATATCTTCACGCCTTCTACAACACGGTGGATGTTGCCTGATACGGAAGGTGTGTCGGGGCATAAGCCGTGCGCCACAGAGGCATAGAAGCCCAATAGTTGCCCTACGATGACATATGGGAGCAGAGTATAGATACCTGCCTCTTCGCTCGTGTGGGGCATCACCACCTGCACGTCTGCATTCACACCCTCTATCTCCACGCGTTTGCCGGTCGTTACTATCACCTGTGCCACCACATGGTTGTTCGCCGCTACCTGCTTGATTAAATCGCGCTCATAGCGCTGCACATGCTCATCATCGCTCAATAGATAGACAAGAATACTCTTCTCGTTCACCACCGCCTTCGGACCATGACGGAATCCTAAGAAACTATCGAACTTGCAAACTACAGCTCCATCGGTAAGTTCCTGCAACTTCAGATGGCACTCTTCTGCAATGCCCTTCATAGCACCGCTACCCAAGAAGACACCACGCTCAAACTTTCGCCCTGCTATTGCCGACAGATTGCCCTCATACTGTCCTAACACCGCCTGTGCATTCAACGCAATTGCCTCTATCTTGCTGCGTTCCTGCTCGATATGGTCTATTTGGCTGAGCATGAGACAAGTCAGCAACATAGTCGAGAAACTGCTCGTCATAGCCAGACTCTTGTCGTCCGTCTCTTCGGGGAGCAATAGCGTCAGAATATGCTCACCCTTAGCCAATGTTGCCAAATGCCCTTGCGCATTACATGTTATATATATATGTGCCACCTCTTTGCACAACTCGTTTGCTACCTCCACGGCTGCCACACTCTCGGGGCTATTGCCCGAACGCGCAAAACTAACCAACAGCAACGGTCGGTCTTGGCGAAGATAAAAAGCGCCATTCGTAACAATGTCGGTGGTTGCCACCGCCCGCACATTCCCCCATATCGGGCGAAGCAATGGAGCAATAGCATCCCCGATAAAAGCACTTGTGCCCGCGCCGGTCAATACCACATCGGTCTCAGGCGTTAGATAATGATGCATGAACGCGCTAATCTCTTCCTTGCGCGCTACCATTTGTGAATACGCCTTCAGCCACACACTCGGCTGCTGAAAAATCTCTGCGTATGTGAAAGTATCTTTCATAACTATAATATATGTTGTTGATTGCTATTAATTGATTTTGGTCTATTTCCGACCGCAAAATTACATAATCTCGTCCATACAAACGAACCGAAAGATATGTTCTAAAACATAGTTATCGAAATATATTTTGTAATTCACTTATTTCCAATTCGTTATTTGTGTTTCGGATGCGCAATTATGTATTTCGAAACCTTTCGAAAGCTATTCCTCAAAGACGATTACCGATTGTACTATAACGTACCCCGTCACGAATAATAACCAACTGACCGTTCTCAATGGTTTTCAGCGCTTTCGGACAAACCTCCATCTGCTCCAAGGCAGTGGGACCTGTTTGCACAAAGTTGATTTTCACGTTGCGGATACCAAAATGGCTTTGTGTTGCCACTCCGGGGTTGGCAAGGAATACCAAAGCCGAATAGGCTGTGCCTAAGGTATTACCCGTGGTCCACAATTCATCGGTGGGTAGGTACTTTTGCGGAGTCCAAGTACCCATACCGTTCAGTTGTAAATCAAGGTCTTTGTTATACCACTTGATACCATTATTATCTTCCAAATAAACTTGAAACGATGTCCATGTACTCAACGTGTCATCCCCTATGAACTCAAACTGAATGCTCTCCACTTTCTCGGTCTTGATATTGGGTAACGCAAACTTAGGACCGCCATTACCCCATGCAGCCAAATCGTAGTTGACCATCAACTCGTTGTTGGCATTCAACGTCCATGTACAGGGGGTGTTTGCTTGCACCGCCGTGCTTAAATCAATTACCATTTCCTTATCTTGAGATTCACTTTCCGTATAGGTCAATTTCACATTGCGTATCTGGAACTGTCCTTGTTGGTCGCCACTCGGATTCACCATAAATCCCACAGCCACAATCTCCTCTGCTCCGTACTCATAATCCACATTTGTCCACAGCGGGCTCGAGGGCAACAGACTTTGGGTGGTCCATTCGGTAGGCGTACCGCCAATGCTCGGCGAAGAAGCCCAGCGAGTACCTTTCGCATCCTTCAAGTAAATATGTAAGGATGTCCAATTTGTATTCACCAAATCGCCAATCAAATCAAAAGACAGGTTCGTTACGCCGGACAGATAGTCCACACTGAACTCCAAACCGCCGTTGGGCCACGCCACGCCGGTATTGAAGTTATAGGTTACCGTCAACTCGCCGTTTGCGTTCACCGTACCTACCACCGGATACGTATTGTTGATTTGCTGACCTGTGGAGAGGTCTACATCTACTACAGCAGCACTCATTACACCGGCTGCCAATACTGCCACTACACAAAGGAAAAACTTTTTCATGATAATGGATGTTTTTTAGGGTCAATTAGTGATTGATTACGTTCTTTTTGAAAGAACTTTGCCGCAAAGATACTGCAATTTCAACATATACGTACACCCGATAAATATGTTCTAAAACATAGTTTTCGAAAGGTTTATATAAAATGCTGATTAAAAGATAATTAGACATCGATAATATATAAAAAATAACATTTCGAAACGTTTCGAAACTGTTTGTGAGACAAAAAGGTTTTCGCATATCATATTTTTTTAGTACTTTTGCACTGCAATCTAAACCCCAACAGCATCATGAACGAAACATTTCTCGAAACCGTTAGTACGGAAAAGACATACTCTGCCAAAGAACGCAGAGCATTGATTCTCAAGCTGATGAACAGTAACAATGAGGTGTCGGTCAACGAACTTAGTCAAGTATTCCATACCTCCACTGTTACCATTCGAAAGGACCTGACTATCCTACAGCAGCGAAACCTACTCAACCGCACACGAGGAGGTGCCATCCGAAAACCCGTGGAGAACCTCAATGAAGATAACAACATCGCACAGAAACGTATGTTCAACGCTCAAGAGAAAGAGCGCATAGGCAAAGCCGCCGCCAAACTCATACGAAATGGCGATCATATCATGCTCGACTCGGGTACTACCACCCTCGAGATAGCCAAGAACTTGGATAACTTCTATGACCTCACGATTATCACCAACTCCGTGAATATCGCAGAGGTATGTCTCCGCTACAACCGCTTCACCGTCATAGTCCTTGGCGGGCACCTGCGTATCAACAGCCACTCCACTGTCGGACCGCTGGCGCTGAACACCCTCAGCCATTTCAGCAACTACAAACTCTTCCTCGGCGTGGATTCTTTCTCCCTCGAAGCCGGTATCTCCACCCCTAATCTGGAAGAAGCCATGCTCAATCAGGCAATGATTGCCCAAGCCAGCCAAACGATTGCGGTCTTCGATGCATCGAAGTTCAACAAACGTAGTTTTTGCCACATCGCGCATGTGCCGGAGATAGATACCATCATCACCGACCGCAGCATCCCTTCCCCCATAGCCACACAACTCCGCAACCAGTCCATCCAACTGATTGTGGTGTAAGCAAGATAATGTACAAATAAAAAACTGCCTAACTTTTTTGTTAGACAGTTTTTTTTATTTCATTTATTGACAATTTAGTTTCTCAGCAGATGGCGGAGGGAGTCCCACGGGAGGGAGATTTGGATACAGCCCATGGCGTAGGGGGCTATCTCGTAGGGGTTATAGACGTAGGTGATACCCTCGGGGGTTACGTAGAAGTTCTCGTTGGGCACTACGTCTGCGACGCTGTAGCCCAGTCGGCGCAGGTCTTTCTTGGTCTCTGCTTCGTCGGTCTGCGCTATGAGGGTTTCGAGCAGGAGGGCTTTCAGCGGTTCGTAGTAATCGTCGATGAAGAGGTCTTGCTCGCTCACCGCGTCGCCCGTTTGGAGGTCGTAGTTCTGAATGAGGAGATAGCGGTTTCCGTGGGCGCCGCCGTTGTACTCATAGACGTCCATGGCGTAACTCCAGAGTAAGTGGTTAGTGATTAGTGGCAAGTGGTTAGTAATTGGTGCGGCGGAGATGAGGAGTTCTTCGTTGAAGAGGGTTTCGCCGAGGGGTTCATCCTCGTGGTCGATAGCCCATTCTTGGAGGAGCGGGAGGTTGTTTTGGATATACTCGTTGTGCTTCATGGCGGCATACGCCTCTATTGCCTGCTGTGGGCGCATGTCGAGAAAAGCGTCGCCCAAGACCGTCTGGCAGACGGCACGTTGCAGTTTGGCAAGCACTTCGTCGGAGGCATTGACAGCCACAGGGTAGGCATAGCGGATGGAGAACGTGAGGCTGTTCTCCTGCCCTTCTGCGAGGTATGCCACTTTCTCGAAGGTGTATTCCTTACAGAGCACTTGCGGCATAGAGAGCCGATGCAGGGCACCACAAAGTGCCGCTACCATTCCTACCAACGCGATGGTAAGCCATGAATAAAGGATGTCTTTGCGCATGTTTTGTTGAGAGTTGAGAGTTGAGGGTTGAGAGTTAAGAGTTGAGAGTTAAGAGTTGAGAGTTTAGCGGAAGGAGAAGTATTTCTGCCCTATGAAACTGATTGCCACCGTGATACAGGTGATGAACATCTTGCTGGGCGTTGGATACCAACCTAAGAGTTCTACGCAGAGTTTCAAACCGAAATAGTTCACCAGGAGGTTCACCGCCACGATAAGGATATACCGTCCAAACTGTCTCCAGCCATGGAGCGAAGATTGGGTGAAAGTAACGTACTTATTGAGCCAAAAGCCCGTCAGCAGAGTGATTGGGAAGACTATGCAGAGCGTGAGGATGTGCGGGGTCATACACATTTCGAAGCCGCAAAGGGTGAAATACTGCAAGTCGTGCCCCACGCCGTAGTTGTAAATCAAGAAATACAGCACCCAGTCAAGCACCATATTCCCCCCGCCGCAAGCGGCATAACGAAACAACTGCTCGGGGATGAACTTGCGGAAAGGGAGATAGAAAAAATCAATAATTTTTGTAATAAATCGCGCTAATGCTTGCATTTTTGAAAAAAAAGTAGTAATTTTGCCGCCGAAATGAAATCGCTTGCAAAATTACTATAATTTTCGGAAATATGCAAGCGGATGAAGAAAAATTTGAACGATTAGGTTATGGACGATTATCACCAAGAGAATGCAACAAGTACGCGCCAAGAAATTTTTGGGTCAGCACTTCTTGAAGGACCTGAGTGTCGCCCAACGGATTGCTGAGACCATCTCCTCCGGAAGAGTTCTGGAGATAGGACCGGGTATGGGGGTGCTCACGCAGTTTCTACTGAAAAATCCCGATATAGACTTGACTGCCATAGAGATAGACCGCGAGAGCGTGGTTTATCTGAAAGAGTGGTACCCTGAACTGCACCTGATAGAAGGTGATTTTCTGAAACTCGACCTCACTACTCTGTACCCTGACGGGGAGTTCTGCGTGATAGGCAATTATCCCTACAACATATCCAGTCAGATATTCTTCAAGGTGTTGGAGAATAAAGACCGTATCCCCGTCTGCTCGGGGATGATACAGAAAGAGGTGGCGGAGCGATTGGCATCGAAGCCCGGCAACAAAGCCTACGGCATCCTATCCGTACTGCTGCAAGCGTATTATGACATAGAGTACCTATTCACAGTGGATGAGCATGTGTTCAACCCTCCGCCGAAGGTGAAGTCCGCGGTTATCCGCATGACGCGCAACAAGCGGCGGGAATTAGGGTGCGATGAGGTACTGTTCAAGCAGGTGGTGAAGACTGCGTTCAACCAGCGGCGAAAACAGATGCGCAACTCGCTGCAAGCGCTGGCGGGCAAAGGGAATCCCATATTGGAAGACCCTATCTTTACCAAACGGCCGGAGCAACTGAGCGTGGAGGAGTTTGTGGAGGTAACGAAGATGATAGATAAGACCCTCCCCGACCCTCCCTACAAAGGGGGAGAGTAGTGGGAAGGGGCACTCTTAATTCTTAATTCAAAATTCTTAATTAGTAATTACCATGGCAGAACTGAGGATATTCTATAAAGACAGCGAGAAAATTAAGGTGGCAAAGACCATCAATATGCTCAAAGAACTGGATAAGAAAGATATTATCTGGATAGATTTGTTGGATGTAAGCGACAAGACGGAGGATACGCTGGAGGGTTTCTTGAAGATTGATATTCAGGAAGATGAAGAGATGGAAGAGATTGAGATGTCTTCGCGATACATACAAACCGACGATTCTATTGTTGCCAATAGCAACTTCCTTACCGCCAACTACGAGATGGAGCCTGTTAACTTCATCCTGAAAAACAGCATATTAGTAACGAGCCGCGACGTGGAGTTGGCATCGTTCAACGAAACGGTGAAGAAGATGTTTGTGAATACCCGTAATTTCCCCACGGGCTACCATGTGTTAGTTGCATTGATGGAGACGCGTGTGGAGAAAGACGCCGACATGATTGAGGACGCGACGGATATGATTACCACGCTGTCTCAGAAACTGACAGGACACAACGGCAGTGTGGACGAGGATGTGCTGATACAAATCAAGGACTTGCAGGAGAAGGTTACTATTATTCGACAGAATATCATGGATAAACAGCGCGTGATAAGCAATTTCCTAAAGTGCGATTTCTTCCCCGCTGAGTTGCAACCGCGATTGACGATGATTATCAAGGATATAAATTCGTTGTTCGACTACACGCGATTCGGATTCGACCGCTTGGACTACTTGCAAGATACTTTCCTCGGTTTGGTTAACATTGAGCAGAACAAGATTATCAAGATATTCACTGTGGTGAATGTTGTGTTCCTACCACCAACATTGGTAGCGAGTCTGTATGGTATGAACTTTGACTTTATGCCCGAACTTCACTGGTACTTAGGCTACCCGTTTGCTATCCTGCTGATGGTAGTATTCACAGTAGCTATCTTGCTCTATTTCAAGTGGAAAAAGTGGCTTTAAACAAGTTTTCGACAATCGGTGTAGAAAACATGTTGAAGACGTTTAGAAAGCAGGAGTTTTCAAATTGTTCTACTTTTCATCTACAAACGATGAGATACCAAAAAGCATTGAAAATCTTTGTGTTGTAGGGTTTATGAACTATTTGAACACAATACTATAATCAAAAGAATTTTAATTAAAAAAATAATAATATGATAAAAGACGAAATCCGTCAACTCTGTCGTGAGAAGAATGCGATTATCATGGCGCACTACTACACTCGCCCTGAGATACAAGATGTGGCTGACTTCATTGGCGATTCGCTGGCTTTGGCACAGAAAGCCACCACGGTGGATGCGGATATTATTGTGATGTGCGGCGTACATTTCATGGGCGAAACCATGAAGATACTATGCCCCGATAAGAAAGTGCTGATTCCGGATATGGCTGCAGGATGTAGCCTTGCGGACTCGTGCAAAGCGGAGGATTTGGCGAAATTCAAAGCGGAGCACCCCGGACACATGGTAGTGTCGTATGTGAACACCTCGGCGGCAGTGAAAGCCCTGACGGATGTGGTGGTTACATCTTCCAATGCACGTAAGATAGTGGAGCAACTGCCTCAGGATGCAAAGATTATCTTCGGTCCGGACAAAAACTTAGGGAACTATATAAACAGCGTTACGAGGCGGGATATGTTGCTATGGGACGGTGCTTGCCATGTGCACAGTCGATTCTCGTTAGAGGCGCTGCTTGAATTGAAGAAAAAGAATCCGGATGCACCTGTGTTGGCACATCCGGAGTGTAAGGCGGTTATTTTGACGCAGGCGGACAAAATCGGTTCGACCAAGGCATTACTCGACTTTGCCATTTCAAGCCCGCAGAAGCGATTTATTGTGGTTACAGAGAGCGGAATCTTGCACGAGATGCAGAAGGCTTGTCCCGATAAGGAGTTCATCCCTGTGCCGCCCGAAGCCACGGAGACGGTGGGGTGCCACTGCAACGAGTGCGAGTACATGCGCCTGAACACGCTGGAGAAACTCCTCGCCTGTTTGCAAACCGAGCAGCCGGAGATAATCATCAATCCCGAACTCGCCACCCAAGCCCTGAAACCCATCCAACGAATGCTGGAGATGAGTTAGTGGGTATCTGTAAACTCTTTGCTGATTTTTTCTACTTCATTGCGACAAAAAGCAAGCAGTTGGCGGGCTTCGTCTGCTAACTGCTTGTATTCGTTGAGACTGATAGCCTCTGATTGTTCCAGTTGTTGCACGATTGCTTCCACCCGCGCCATCGCTTGGTCGTAAGTAAGAGAGGAAGTTGCTGTTTTGTTATTTTCCTTTGCCATCTATGATTACTCCTATGGTGAAAAACAGTATCTTCAAGTCCAGTCTGAGGGACATATTCTCCATATAAGTGATGTCGTAATTAAGCCGCTCCACCATCTTATCTATGGTGTCGGTATAGCCTACCTTGACGGGTCCCCAACTGGTCAGCCCCGGTCGTATCTTATAAAGCAGGCAGTAGTAAGGTGCTTTCTGCTCTATCTGTCGAATGAAATACGCCCGCTCGGGTCGGGGTCCCACCAGCGACATATCCCCTCGCAGCACATTCCACATCTGCGGCAACTCGTCCAATCGATACTTGCGCAAGAAAACCCCCACGCGGGTGATACGCGGGTCGTTGTCTTGGCTCAGCATGGGTTTCTTACGCTCTGCATCCTCGTACATTGTGCGGAACTTCAAGATATGGAAAGGAATACCATGCAGCCCGATACGCTCCTGACGATAGATAGCCTTGCCTTTGGAGGTGGCATACACCAACACATACAGCAGGATATACAATGGCGAGAGTAGCACCATCGCGCACAACGAAAGGATGATATCCGCTGCCCGCTTGATACATAGTTCGGCATCGCTCATCTTATGCTCCGTGATACGCACCAAGGGTTGCCCGCCTATCTCCACGATACGCGCGGCACCCGTGAGTATGTCATACACTCGCGGAAGAAGCGATATCTCCACATTAAGCGGATAAAGCCTATTGATGATGGTGTAGAGTGTGCGCTCAGAACAGTCTTTCGGCAGGTCGATAATCACCTCCTCCACCATCCCTTTCTGTATGCGATTGGCTTCGGCAATGCTATGGATGGTGCGCGTGCGATAGACAGCAGTCTTGCGCGAGATACGCGTGATGATAAGCCGCGGAAGGTAACTGATGGTGAACTGCAAAACAAACAGCACCGCCAGCGAAATCAAATACCGCTCGTAGTTGATTACCTCATCGTCTATAATAATGATAAAGAAGAAAAGTAGCGAGATGAACACCGCGCTCCAAAAGGTAGTGGAAAACTCCTTGGCGACATTCTTGCGGAACGGGCGCAGGTAGTAACCCGATAGATAGTAGATGACTACACAGACAAGCGGGTAGATAATAAGCGGCGGATAGAAGTTGAAGGCAGGGATAAGAATAGTATCTATTCCAAACACTTTACCATCGTTTACCAGCCATCTAAACCACAAGAAACACAGCCATACCACCTCCGCCGAGAGGAGGTCGGCAAGGATATACGTCAGTTGTTGTTTGCGATGGGCAGTCATGGGCGGATGATTTGTATCTCGTTGTGCAATCCTAATTTGATGATGCTGCTCGGCTGTTTCTCTTCCTCATCATCTCGACGAAATTGGCAGACATAGTCGGCTTGCCGCAGCACCTCTTCGGAAATCTGCCGAAATGTCTTGGCAGCAGGCTCGCCGCTGATGTTGGCGGAGGTGGAGACGACAGGTCGTCGCAGCCGCTCGCAGAGGGCTTTCGAGAAAGGCTCCTGCGTAATCCGAATACCCACGCTGCCGTCTTCGGCTATCAGGTTTTTGGCAAGGTTCTTTGCACCCGGGTAGATGATCGTCAGGGGGCGTTGTGAGTTGAGGGTTGAGAGTTGAGAGTTGAGAGTTTGCTCCTCCATGGTGCATTCCAGCAACTCCCATGCCATCTCAGGCACTTCCTCCACATACCCTTGCAACTTCCCCGGCGCGTCCAGCAGCACCAGCATGGACTTGCTGTCCTCGCGACGCTTCAGCGCATACACTTTGCGCACCGCCTCCTCGTTGGTAGCATCACAACCAATGCCCCATACCGTGTCGGTAGGGTACACAATCACGCCGCCCATGCGCAGCACGCGCACCGCTTCTTCCAAATCTGATTTATCGTAACGACCAAGCATTTATCCTTCACTTGAAACTTGAAACTTGAAACTTGAAAAACCTACATAAAAAAAGAAGGATTGTCATCCCGACAACCCAATCTTTACTTAACCTTAAATCTAATACCATGAAAAACACGGTGCAAAAGTACTGCTTTTTTTTAATACTACCAAATAATTTTGCGAAAAAATATGTTTTTAAGCATATTTTCTTGTTTTTTGGCAACTAAACTTGTCAAAAATAAGGTTTTCCGCCAAAAATTTGCCCGTTTCAAAAAAATACACTAATTTTGTACCCGCTAAAATAGGGCAACAGAATAATTTGAAAATTTGTAAATTTGTAAATTTGAAAATTATCCTGTGGCGTAAAAACATTAAACATTCAAAATTAAACATTCAATAATTATGAAAACTCTTGATTTAACTCAGTACGGAATCACCGGTACTACCGAGATTCTGCACAACCCCTCCTACGAAGTGCTTTTCGCAGAAGAGACCAAAGAAGGTCTGACCGGTTTTGACAAAGGTCAACTGACCGAACTTGGTGCCGTAAACGTGATGACCGGCGTTTATACCGGCCGCTCGCCCAAAGACAAATACATCGTGGACGACGCACAGAGCCACGACAACGTTTGGTGGACCACCGACGCTTACAAAAACGACAACCATCCCATGTCAGAAGCCGTTTGGGCTACCGTAAAAGACATCGCGAAGAAGGAGTTGAGCAACAAGCGCCTCTTCGTTGTGGACGCTTTCTGCGGCGCTAACAAAGACACCCGCATGGCGGTTCGCTTCATCGTAGAGGTAGCATGGCAGGCACACTTCGTTACCAACATGTTTATCCAACCGACAGCTGAGGAACTCGAGAACTTCGAGCCTAACTTCGTTATCTACAACGCTTCGAAGGCAAAAGTAGAGAACTACAAAGAACTCGAACTCAACTCCGAGACCTGCGTGGCATTCAACACCACCAGCCGCGAGCAAGTCATTATCAACACATGGTACGGCGGCGAGATGAAGAAAGGTATGTTCTCCATGATGAACTACTACCTCCCCCTCCAAGGCATCGCTTCCATGCACTGCTCCGCTAACACCGACATGAACGGCGAGAACACCGCTATCTTCTTCGGTCTCTCCGGCACCGGTAAGACCACTCTCTCTACCGACCCGAAGCGTCTGCTCATCGGCGATGACGAGCACGGATGGGACGACAACGGCGTCTTCAACTTCGAAGGCGGCTGCTATGCCAAGGTTATCAACCTCGACAAAGAGAGTGAGCCCGATATCTACAACGCTATCCGCCGTAATGCTCTCCTCGAGAATGTAACTGTAGCAGAGGACGGAACCATCGACTTCGCTGACAAGAGCACCACCGAAAACACCCGTGTTTCCTATCCTATCAACCACATTGAGAAGATTGTTCGCCCCGTGTCCGCTGGTCCCGCTGCTAAGAACGTTATTTTCCTCTCTGCCGACGCTTTCGGCGTACTGCCTCCTGTCAGCATCCTGACACCCGAGCAGACCAAGTACTACTTCCTCTCCGGCTTCACCGCTAAGTTGGCAGGCACAGAGCGCGGTATCACCGAGCCTACACCTACCTTCTCCGCTTGCTTCGGACAGGCTTTCCTCGAACTGCATCCTACCAAGTATGCTGAGGAACTCGTGAAGAAAATGGAGAAATCCGGCGCGAAGGCATACCTCGTGAACACCGGCTGGAACGGTACCGGCAAGCGCATCTCTATCCGCGACACCCGTGGTATCATCGACGCTATCCTCGGTGGCGACATCCTCAACGCGCCTACCAAGACCATTCCTTACTTCAACTTCGAAGTACCGACGGCTCTCCCCGGCGTTGACCCCGCTATCCTCGACCCGCGCGACACCTATGCCGATGTTGCTCAGTGGGAGGAGAAGGCAAAAGACCTCGCTGCACGCTTCATCAAGAACTTCGCGAAATATGAAGGCAACGAAGCAGGCAAAGCCCTCGTAGCCGCAGGTCCCCAACTCTAAATAGCAACCACATGCTGAATAATAAAAACCATGCTGTCAAGCATCACGCAAGGCAGCATGGTTTTGTTTATATGATATTTTTGTTGAAGTATAACAAAAAAAAGAGAGACCATCACACATGATCTCTCTTTTGGTAGCGGGACCCAGGATTGAACTGGGGACCTCATGATTATGAATCATGCGCTCTAACCAGCTGAGCTATCCCGCCATGCTTTTCTCGAAAGCGGCTGCAAAGGTACAACTTTTTTTTGATATAACAAAACAAATCCGCAATTTTTTGTGTTTTTCCATTAAAAAAGCATCTTTTTTACCATTTTTCGCCATTTTCACGTAAAAAAAAAGAATAATTTTGCGTATATAAAAAAAAAGTCGTAACTTTGTGCGCTTTTTTGGTAGATAATAAATTAAATTACAATAAAATTATGCAAAACAAAGGACTTGTTCGTATTTTGGCGGTGTGCCTCGCGCTGGTAGCCGCATTCTACCTCTCGTTCTCGGTGGTTACTTCTCACTATGACAAGAAAGCCAAAGAGTATGCAGCAGGCGATGCGGTGAAAGAGTATGTGTATCTGGACTCTATCGCCACAGAGAAAGTATGGTTTGGCTACACCTTGAAGGAGTGCCGTGAGAAAGAGATTAACCTTGGTCTGGACCTTAAAGGCGGTATGAACGTTACCATGGAGGTAAGCGTTCCCGATATTCTCCGCGCGCTGTCCGGCTACAACACTTCCGAGACCTTCACCAAAGCAATGGCGATGGCGCAGCAGAAGCAAAAAAGTACTGGTACCGACTTCGTAACGCTCTTTATTGAATCCTACAAAGAGGTGGACCCCAATGCGCAGTTGGCTTCCGTTTTCTCTACCTTTGAATTACGCGATAAAGTTACGCTCACTTCCACCAACGAGGAAGTAGAGAAGGTAATTCGTGAAGAGGTGGACGGCGCTATCGCAAACAGCTTCAACGTGTTGCGTACTCGTATCGACCGCTTTGGCGTAGTGCAACCGAATATCCAGCGTCTGTCTCAGCCCGGACGTATCTTGATTGAGTTGCCGGGTATCAAGGAGCCTGCCCGCGTGCGTAAGTTGCTGCAAGGATCGGCTAACTTGGAGTTCTGGGAGACTTACGAGGCATCGGAGATCCTGCCCTATCTCGCGCAAATCAATGCCGAGTATGCCAAGGTGGCTGCCGCTACCGAGGAGGCTACTGCCGAAGCAACTCCCGCTGAGGACGTGAAGGCAGAGGCTGCTCCCGCAACCGACAGCGACATCGAGGCGCTGGTAGAGAACCTCGGCGACTCCGCTGCTGCGGAGGCAGACCAAGAAGCACAATACGAGGCGTACAAGAAGCAAAACCCCTTGTTCGCGGTGCTCAACCCGTCGGTGAACCAGCAAGGGCAGGCATACCGCGGTCCCGTGGTAGGTATGGTACACTATACCGACACCGCCAAGGTTACCGCTATGCTCAACTCCCCCATCGCGAAGCAAGTGCTCCCCCGCGACCTGCGTTTCTACTGGACGGTGAAAGCGATTGACGAGGCAGACGCTATCTACCAACTCGTGGCACTCAAAGCACAACGCGATGGGCGTGCCTCGCTCGAAGGCGATGTCATCACCGACGCACGCGCTGACTTCGGACAGACCTCGGCGTATGCCAACGTAAGCATGTCGATGAATGCAGAGGGCGCAAAGCAATGGCAACGTATCACCAAAGAGAACATCGGCAAGTCTGTGGCTATCGTGCTCGATGGGTTCGTATATAGTTTCCCCACCGTGCAGAACGAGATTGCCGGCGGCAACAGCCAAATCACCGGTAACTTCACCGTAGAGGAGGCAAAAGACCTTGCCAACACCCTCAAATCCGGTAAGATGCCCGCGCCCGCGCGTATTATTCAAGAGGATGTAGTAGGTCCTACCCTCGGTAAAGCCGCTATCCAAAACGGTCTCTGGTCGTTTGCACTCGGCTTCCTGCTTATCCTTATCTATATGATTTTCTACTATGGATGGATCCCCGGACTCATCGCAGACGCTGCATTGTGCTGCAATATCTTCCTGTTGGTAGGTATCTTGGCTTCCTTCTCAGCTGTCCTCACCTTGCCGGGTATCGCAGGTATCGTGCTGACCATGGGTATGGCGGTGGATGCCAACGTGCTTATCTACGAGCGTATCCGCGAGGAGATGAAAAGTGGTAAGGGTATGCGCCGCGCCATCGAAGATGGCTACAAGGGTGCAATCTCCGCCATCGTTGATGCCAACGTTACCTCCTTCCTGACGGGTGCCATCTTGGCGATCTTCGGTACAGGTCCTATCAAGGGCTTCGCGGTTACCTATATGATAGGTATCATCTCTTCGTTCGTAACGGCAGTGTTCATCACTCGTCTGTTGCTCGAAGACTATGCGAAGAAAGATTCGGCTAAGGAACTGAGCTTCACCACCAAGATGACCGCGAACTTCTTGCAGAATACCAAGGCAGATATCGTGAAAGCCCGCAAGGTTACCTATATTATCTCTGCGGTATTGGTAGTAGTAGGTTGCCTCGGCTTGGAGCCGCATCTCTTCGGTAAACTCAACTTGGGTATTGACTTCTCCGGTGGTCGCAACTATATTGTTCGCTTTGAGCAACCTGTGAATACGCAGGAGGTACGTGAGTCGTTGGACAATGTCTTTAAGGCACAACTCACCGGCGACGAGACTTACTCGCTCAACGTTATCACGATTGGTGATGCCAACCAAGTGCGTGTATCCACCAACTACCTTATTCAGGCGGACGGCGAGAATGTGGACGACCAAATAGAAGCACTGCTCTACGAGGGTTGCAAGCCATACCTGAGCGAGAACATTACTAAGGCGGAGTTTGTCTCCACGGAGATTAACCCCGAGATTGGTATCATGCAGTCGCAGAAGGTAGGTCCCGCTATCGCAGACGACATCACCACGAGCGCTATCTGGGCAATCATCGCCGCGCTCATCGGTATCTTCCTCTATATCTTGCTGCGTTTCCGCAACTTCGCTTACTCCGTAGGCGCTATCACTGCTTTGTTCCACGATACAGTGATTATCCTCGGTCTCTACGCTATCTTGTGGAAGGTAATGCCTTTCTCCATGGAGATTGACCAATCCTTCATTGCGGCAATCTTGACCGTTATCGGTTATTCTATCAACGATACCGTGGTCATCTTCGACCGTATCCGTGAGAACAACAACCTCTATCCGAAGCGTGACCGTGCGTTGAACATCAACAACGCGATTAACGCTACCTTCAGCCGTACGTTCTCTACCTCTATGAGTACATTGGTAGTGTTGCTGGCTATCTTCTGCTTCGGTGGTGAGACCATCCGCGGCTTCGTCTTCGCATTGTTGCTTGGTGTGCTGGTAGGTACTTACTCCTCCATCTGCATCGCAGCTCCCATCTCCTACGACATTACCAAGGCGATGGAGAACCGCAAAGCAAAGAAAGCATTGGCGAAGTAAGCAGCCACGTGCTCTGCATAGTTTCCAAAAATCTCTTCCTTGCTTTGGCGAGGGAGAGATTTTTTTAGTCAATATTTATGAAAGAGCATCCCTTTGTTATGAAAATGATAGTAGATGGGTTAAAAATTTGCACAGTTGAAAGATTTGTAGTAATTTTGCATCGTGTTTTGCTGTGTATAGTGCGCAAATGTTAGGTATTATCTTAATAATCGGCAATTCTACCATGCAAGCGAACACCTCTATTCTGCTAACATTTTCTAAATTCTATAACATTATGAAACGAAATTATTTATTCACTTTATTATGTTTATTGGTAGCAATCCTTTTACCAAATGAGGTATGGGCAGAATGCTTTTATGTATCTGGTGGAGCAAATGGAATATCAACAAAAAAATCAGGTACCGTTATTTATGAAACAGGTACATTTGCGAATAATGCTGGTATCTCAAAGATAGAATTCCAGTATAAAAAAAATCACAGTAGATATGGCATGAGTGATGTGGCATTGGAGTATTATTACAATGATACATGGACTAAATATGAAACATATTCGTTAAGTAGTAGTTACCAATCCGTTTCAATCACAGATTTTTCAACTCATCCGAATATGGTAAATGCTACTGCCTTCCGTGTGTTGACAAGTGGTAATAGTACAACATTTAACTATACGTACAATGTTCAAAATTTCAATGTATATGTGCAAAGTAGTTTATCAGTAAACCCTCAGGAGGTTGATTTTGGCTCTGTACCAGTAGGGCAGTCAGTAATAAAGGATGTTGAATTTACCTATTCTAACATTGGGACTATTATCAGTAGCAATGCCGTAGCACCATATAGTGTTGATTATGAAGTTATCGATGAATGTCCTATTGGCGGCGTTGGCAAAGTGGTTGCGCATATCACTTATGCACCTACCGAAGAAAGTGTATCGGACAATGCTACTATAACTTTTAGTGCCAATGAACAGTATGCTTCTATCACTGCTACTGCATCTGCATCTGCGGTAGTCAATCCTACCCATACTTGGAAGGGAAATGATAAGTATAATGTAGGTGAGGTATTAGATTTGAGCCAATTATGGACAAGTAATAGTACTGGCACGATAGCATTTACTATAACATCTTTTAATGCTGATAAAGAGAATGAAGAAGGAGCGGCGGTTCCTGTTATTACAGACGGTAATTCTATAGTACTCAGTCAAGCAGGTGAACTCAACCTTGAATTAGCACAGCAAGCAACGACCGGTTATAACGCATTGACATCTTCAAAAACCATTAAGATTGCTAAAAATACAGGTACACTTACGCACAATCTCACCAATGCTTACCATGTGGATGATGCAGTAAACATTGTGGATTGCTATACGGCAAGCAATAGCGAGGTAGAGGTGCAGGTAACGTCTTCCAATACGAATGTGATTGCTGTGGTAGATGGAAAATTGAAAGCCGTTGGTGCAGGTACTGCTATTGTTACTTTCTCGCAGGCGGAGACCTACAAATGGACGGAACTCACTGCTTCACAGACTATCACTATCACCAAATATGACCTTTCGGCAAGTATTAGACAAAGTGCTGCCACTTGGGACGAGACTATCAATAATCCTTTTGCCATATCCTACGACCTTAACGACTACACGGTAGAATCCCTTGACCCCTCTATCGCCACATACGCCGATGGGGTTATTCAGACATACACTGAGACAGGCACTGCCCGCTTCCTCATTTCCCGACCCGAGGATTACAAATACAACCAACTGGCTGAAACATTGAGTATTAACGTTGCCGCTGCACAGGTGATTTGCTATGTGTTGGAGGAGAATGTTGAACATGAAATTACTGGTAGTTCGATAGTTGGTACTACTTCGTATAACTATAACTTATCGGGAATAGGAGAGACGTTATCCGTATTAGTACACAGACAAGATGCTGGAACCTATGGCTTTACCATTAAAGGCTATGATGAGAATGGGAATGCTACTACGCTATTGGATTTGAGTAATAGTGAGATTCCTACCAGTTATGGGTCTCCTATCACTCGTCCAGTTCCTGCAAGTATTGTTCGTATTGAGGTTACTTCAGGTGGCACGCTGAATAAATATTTTAAGGAACTGCGTATTACCCGAGCAAATTACCTTACTCCGAGTGTAGCAGAGGTATCTATGAGTAGCACTATTGGTACTAACGCTAAGGCGAAAGTAGGTATTGATTATAGTTCTTGTGGTGGTACGGTGAAAGTGGTTTCTGATAATCCGAAGATTACCGTTGCGCCGGCATCGTTCAATGCCGAAGGTAGTGGTACGCAAGAGATTACCCTTATTGGCGATGCTACGGCGTTGGGGACGGAGACTGCGACCATTACGATTTACGACCAGTCGAAGAAGACAACGGTGAACGTAACCAGCACGATTACCCGCATCCCGCAGACGATCAAATGGAACAGTAGTTTTGCGAATTTGGATGTGTTTAGCACTGTGGCTTTGGATGCAACAGCATCGGGCGCTACGACGGTAACCTACTCAATTGCAGAGGAAGACCAAGCGAAAGCCGCTATCGTGGATAATGTGCTGTCGTTCAACGAGGTAGGTACTGTGCATGTCGTGGCAACGGCTGCGCAATCGGAGATATACGAGGGTGTGAGCGATACGGTGAGCGTGGTGGTGAGCCTTGCACAACCTGTGGTCAGCGTATTGCCGACCGTAGAGCCGATAGCGTATGGCACGGCATTGACCGATGCGCTCTTGCAGGGAGGTGTTGCCAAATATGGCGAGAGTGCCGTGGAGGGTTCGTTTGCATGGGCAGACGAGCAGATAACAGACGGCTTGACACCGAACACTTACTCTTTCAATGTGCGTTTCACACCCGCTGATGCAACGCATTACAGCACAGCCGATTGCACGGTGGAGGTAACGGTAACCAAGGCAAACCCCGTAGTGAGTCAATGGCCTATGGCAACGCTCACCTACGGCGAGACGTTGGCAGATGTAGTGCTGACTGTGGAGCCGGCTTACGAAGGCACATTCCGATGGGGCGACACGATTACCACAGCGCATCTTGATGCCGTGAAGACGGCAGGGGTATATACCTACCAAGTGAAGTTCGTGCCTAATAATGGCGAGCATTTCAACACCGTGTACGGAGAGGCTACCATCACGATAAAGGAAGCAAGTCAGACGATTTCGTGGGAGAATTATCCTTCTATGTGCAATGTCGGCGACCAGATCCCGCTTGCAGCTGTAGCATCCAGCGGACTGTCTGTTGAGTATTCTATTGCCCCAATCGGCAACTATGCAACCATAGACCCGAAGACCAATATTCTCACCGCTTTGGCGCAAGGTACTATCACGCTGGAAGTGAACCAACGAGGCGAAGAAGGTAAGTATCTTGCTGCTGAACCAATGCGCTTGTCTATAGAGATATTACCTAAACAAGCCACCGGTACCAATCCGGTAACGGAGCAAGAGCAAGCGGATATTCGCAAGGTAATGCGTAACGGGGTGCTCTATATCCAGCGCGACGGGCAATACTATGACACCTGCGGCAGACGGGTAAGCATAGAGTAAGACCGCAAGCATACAAAAAGGACTGGCTATCTGCAAGGTAGGCAGTCCTTTTTTTGTGTATATCAAAAAAATGTAGTATCTTTGTGCTGTTTTTGAGGGATTAGAGGTATGAAAGCAGTTTATATTCATGGTTTTGCGGGTTCGATACACTCGGATGTGGTGGGGAATCTGCGTAAGTATTGTCCTTGGTTGGAGTGGTGTCCGATAGAGGTGGACCACCATGTGGATGCGTCAGTAGGTAAGATAAATGCGTTTGTGCGTGCTCATGCGGATGTGGCATATCTGATAGGCAGTTCGTTAGGCGGTTTTTATGTACTTTGCGCCGATTTCAACGGGGAAAAGATAGTGGTGAACCCCGTATTGAATCCGATGTCCACGCTGAAGAAGTCGGTGGGCACCCATGCTTACCGCGGCAGGCGCGAGGACGGGGCGAAGGAGTTTAAGTTTACGATGCAGGATTTGTTTGCCTTCAAGAAGTGGAAGCCGCAGGATAGTCCGTTGACGCTTTGCCACTACACGGCACATGACCAAGTGCTGGGCGAGGAGGTGAAGCGCGAGTATCCGAAGTTTTTTACCCATGCAGAGATGTGCAGCGATTTGCAGAACCATTTTATGAACGAGCATTATATCAAACATGCTCTGGCGCCGTTGCTGTCAAAAAAAGCATGAGATTATTTGCATATATGGAAAAAAAGCAGTAATTTTGCGAGCAAAAATTTCGCAGATCTAAATTTGAATTATTCGTTAGCGCAAGTTTAGGTGCAAGAGTTCTTACATTACATTCATGACTATTCTTTGTATAGAAACGAGTACGCAGGTATGTAGTGCGTCGGTAACGATAGGTGGTGTGCCTATTGCGGAGCGTGTATGTCGCGAGGGTGCGAATCATGCGCGGCTGTTGCCTGTGTTTGTAGAGGAGTTGTTGTCGGAGGTAAAGGCGAAAGGGCTGCGGATAGAGGCGGTGGCGCTGTCGGAGGGTCCGGGCAGTTACACCGGATTGCGTATCGGCACGAGTACCGCGAAGGGTATTTGCTATGGATTGGATGTGCCGTTGATACCTGTGCAGACCTTGCAGGTGCTGTGTGTGGCGGCAGCGAGTGCGGCGCCCGTTGAATGTAGAGATGTTTATCTTTGTCCGATGATAGACGCGCGTCGTATGGAGGTCTATACGGCAGTGTATGACGCGGATTTGCAGGTGGTGGAGCCTGTGCAGGCGAAGGTGGTGGAAGACGGGGGATGGTTGCCCGAGGGCGAGGTGCTGTATTTTGGCGATGGCGCGGCGAAGTGTCAGGAGGTGCTGAAAGGTGTAGATTCTGCCCGTTTCATCGGGGGTATAGTGCCCGAAGCAAAGTACATGGGCGTGTTGGCAGAGCGGGGGAAAGCCTTGTCAGGCAAGGAGATAGCCTACTATGAGCCGTTTTATCTGAAAGATTTTGTTGCGGCGCCGTCGCATGTGAAGGGATTGCAATGATAGGAAAGCGATACATCGCATATAGTGGTTTGTTGCTCGTGGCGTGTTGTTGCGCTACGAGTTGTTCTACGCAGAAGAACACGGCAGCCACGCGTGCGTATCACCAGATGAAGGTGCGGTACAACATTTTGTACAACGGCAACCATGCCTATGAGGAGGGTTTGAAAGCCATACAAAGCGCCAATGTGGATGACTACTCGCAGGTGCTGAACCTGTATCCTGTGAGCAACCATCAGGCGGCAGCCTCATCGGCATCGAAGATGGATGTAACGATAGAGAAATGCCGGAAGTGCATTAAGTTGCACTCTATCAAGAAGAAGCCTCAGCCCGATCCGAAGCGTCGCAAAGATCCGAAATACAAGTTGTGGCTGCAATCGGAGGAGTTCAATGGGGAGATGGGTAATGCGTGGATACGCTTGGGCGAGGCAGAGTTTCACAAGGCGGATTTCCTCGGCGCCATCGGTACTTTCTCGTATGTGATGAAGCATTATCAGAACGACCCCGACATGGTCGCTCGCTGCCAACTATGGATAGCGCGCGCCTATGGCGAGTTGGGCTGGTTGTATGAGGCGGAGGATATGTTGCACAAAGTGAAAGAGACCGATTTGAGCAAGAAACATGCTCCGTTGTTTGCGGCGGCAAGTGCGGATATATTGCTGAAAAACAAGCAGTATAAAAGCGCGTTGCCTTATGTGAAGGTGGCAGTGCCCCATGAGAAGCGCAAGGTCTATCGTCCGCGGTTTGAGTATGTGTTAGGACAACTCTATGAGCACGAGGGGAATAGGAGGGAGGCAATCAATGCTTATGAGAAAGTGATTAAATTGACGCCGCCTGTGGAGATGGATTTTAACGCGCGGATTCGTATTGCTCAACTGAAAGGTAAGTCGTCGCTCAAACAGTTGCGGCGGATGGCGAAGCAAGCGAAGTACAAGGACAAGTTGGACTATATATATGGCACGATGGGTAATATCTACCTTGCGTCGAAGGACACCGCACGGGCGTTAGAGCACTACCACATGGCGATAGACAAATCGACGCAGGCAGGGATGCAGAAAGCCGCTATTTTGATTAAAGCAGGCGATATCTACTATGGTTGCCAAGAGTATGTGAAGGCGCAGCCCTGCTACCGCGAGGCGATCACCATATTGACAGCGGAGAATGACGATTTTGCTCGTATTCAACGGCGTTCTGAGGTGTTGGATGAGTTGATTGTGGAGCATGAAGTGGTGGTGCTGCAAGACTCGCTGCAACGTCTGAGCCGATTGTCGGAGCAAGAGCAGCGTGCGATAGTGGAGCGCCTGATAGAAGAGTTGATAAAGCAGGAAGCCGCTGATGCAGAGGCGGCGCTGATAGCAGAGCGCGAGGCTGCCAATGGTGGTTTGCAGAGCGTGAACACGGCGAATATGCTCGGCGGCAACGGAGCAAGTGCAGACTGGTATTTCTATAATCCGCAGTTGATGCGCAGCGGCAAGCAGGAGTTTCTGAAGAAATGGGGCAGCCGCACGCTGGAGGACAACTGGCGGCGACTGTCAAAGGCGGTATCTGCGCCGATGATAGCGGAGAACGAATCGGAGGAGGGTACCGAGGATATGAATCTTTCTTCGGATTCAACGGTGGTGGGCGATAGTCTGAAGCCGGCTTTTGTACCCGAGACCGATAATCACAAGCCAGAGTATTACCTGCAACAGATACCGAAGACGGAGGCAGACTTGGCACTTTCCGACAGTCTGATTCGGCAGGCGCTGGTCAATATGTTGTATATCTACCAAGACAAGATGGAAGACCAAGCGTTGGCAGATGAGACTTTTGAGGAACTATGCCGCCGCTATCCGCACCATGCGGCGCTGCTGGACTTGTATTATATGTATTACTTGCAAGCCCTGCGCGCGGGCAACCAAGCGGAGGCGCAGCGATTGGCGCAAGAGATTATCACCTACTATCCCGACTCGAAGCAGGCGTATATCGTCTCGCAGCCCGATTATTTCGCACGCTTACAGCGTATGGCAGCGGAGCAGGACTCGTTGTATGAAAGTACCTATAAGGCGTTCACGGCGGGTGATTTCGCGCAGGTGAAGCACAACAAGCAGTATGCGGAGGAGCATTATCCTTTGTCGCCGTTGATGCCTCGTTTCCTCTTTCTGAATGCCGTCTCTGTGGCGCGTACGGAGGGTCAGGATGCGTTTGCCGATGCGTTGCGGGACATGGTGAGCAAGTATCCGGAGAGCGAGTTGGGTGCGATGGCGAAAGACATGCTGGCGATGATGGGTCAGGGTATGGAGTCGCAGCAGGGAGCGGGTACAGGCAGCCTTGCGACCTTGCGCGGAGAAATAGCGCAGACGGAGGAGGAGGAAGAACCAAGCGGGGAAGAGGAGATGACGTGGATAGAAGACAGCGAGGTGGCATCGGTAGTGCTGTTGGCGCTTCATACCTCAGACGAGGCACTGCTGAACCTGCTGCAGTACGAGGTGGCGTTGTTCAACTTCTCGCAGTTTATGATTCGCGACTTCGACTTGCAGAAGATGCCTGTCTTCGGCGCGGGCAGTGCCCTGCGCGTGGGTGGGTTCTCTACGCTTGATGAAGCGGAATGGTGGGCAGGATTGGTAAGGCAAAACGAGGAACTGACCGCGTTCTTGCAGTCGCACAACGTGGAGATTATCCCCGTGGCGGAGCAGAACGTCAACAAAGTAATAAGTAATAGGTAATAAGTAATAGATATGAATGATTTTTTGAAGTTTGCAACGGGTCGGGGAATGAACTCGATGCATGTAGAGAGAGTGATGCAAGACGGAATGCGTGCGCCGATGGTGGCGAGCGACAGTTATATCAGTCCGTCGATATTGGAGGAGCGCCAACTGAACGTAACGCAGATGGACGTGTTCTCGCGTCTGATGATGGATAGGATTATCTTCCTCGGTACGGAGGTGAACGACTATACGGCGAATGTGATACAAGCGCAGTTGTTGTATTTGGACTCGGTGGATTCGGACAAAGATATCTCTATCTACCTGAATACGCCCGGTGGTTCGGTGTATGCCGGGCTGGGTATATACGACACGATGCAGTTTGTCAAGAGCCGTGTAGCGACTATCTGTACGGGTATGGCGGCATCGATGGGCGCGGTGTTGCTCGTGGCGGGCGAGAAAGGGATGCGCGCGGCGTTGCCCCACTCGCGGGTGATGATTCACCAGCCGATGGGCGGCATCCAAGGTCAGGCGTCGGATATAGAGATTACGGCGAAAGAGATACTGAAACTGAAAGACGAACTGTATCAGATCATTGCGGACCACTCGGGTCAGGCGATGGATAAGATTCGTCAAGACGCCGACCGCGACTACTGGATGACCGCTGCGGAGGCGTTGGAGTATGGGATGATTGATAAGGTGTATAAGAGAAATTAGACCGCGCTTCGCGCTGTCCGACCGCTGACGCTGAAGGACCGTCTTGCGACTGACAGACCGCGCTACGCGCTGTAAGAAACTGCGTGTATGTATTAGTTATGTCGCCCCTTCCCGACAAGTCCCGACACGTCGGGATAAATCTCAATAAATCTCGGCTTGCGTAATGGAGGTCGTCCGTTACGTAGGGACAAGTCCCTACGCTATGTTATGCCGCCCCTTCGGGGCTGTACGATGACCGTTCCGATTCAGAGAAAGCCCCAACGGGGCGATATAAAACAGCATAGGGGCTTGCCCCTATGTAAAAGGTTAATAACAAGATGCAAGCCCTGTAAGGGAGGCATAACTAAAAACAACACGAAGTTCATTACACGTAGCGAAGCGGAGTTATAAACACGAAGTTATGAAGAATAAAAAAGAAGAAGTTTGCAGTTTCTGCGGGCGGCGGATGCCGAATATGTTTTCTGGCATGGACGGCAGCCTGATTTGCCCTGAGTGTATCGAGCAGGGGCATCAGTTGGTGAAGCAGATGGGCGGCACGCAGAAGGCGGGTGCTGCCATTGACTTGGATATGGCTACCTTGCCCCGTCCGAACGAGATAAAAGCCTTTTTGGACCAATACGTGATTGGTCAGGATGAGGCGAAGAAATACCTGTCGGTGGCGGTGTACAACCACTACAAACGCGTGTTGCAGCCGAAGGACGACAACGGCGTGGAGATAGAGAAGAGCAACATCCTGCTGGTGGGCAGCACGGGTACGGGCAAGACGTTGTTGGCGCGCACGATAGCCAAGTTGCTGAAAGTGCCGTTTGCGATAGTGGATGCCACGGCGCTGACGGAAGCGGGGTATGTGGGCGAGGACGTGGAGTCGCTGCTGGTAAGGCTGCTGCAAGATGCGGATTACGACCTGCCGAAGGCGGAGATGGGCATCGTTTTCATCGATGAAATCGACAAGATTGCCCGCAAGAGCGAGAACCCGAGTATCACGCGCGATGTGTCGGGCGAGGGTGTGCAACAGGCGTTGCTGAAGTTGCTGGAGGGTGCGATGGTGAATGTGCCGCCGCAAGGCGGGCGCAAGCACCCCGAGCAGGAGTTTATCCACGTGAACACGAAGAACATCCTCTTCATCTGCGGCGGTGCTTTCGATGGCATAGAGCGCAAGATAGCGTTGAGGATGAACACGCAGGTGGTGGGCTTTGACGCACAGCAGCAGACGCAGAAAGTGGACAAAAACGACCTGCTGCAGTATATCGCGCCGCAGGACTTGAAGTCGTTTGGGTTGATACCGGAGATTATCGGTCGTCTGCCTATCCTGACCTATCTGAAGCCGCTGGATAAGACGGCACTGCGCAATATCCTGACCGAGCCGAAGAACGCGCTGACGAAGCAGTATGAGAAACTGCTGGCGATGGATGGTGTGCAACTGACTTTTGCCGAGGATATGCTGGATTATATCGTGGATAAGGCATTAGAGTATAAGTTAGGCGCACGCGGCTTGCGGGGGCTGATGGAGACGGTGATGATAGACGTGATGTACGATTTGCCGAGCGGGTGCAAGGATAAGCGAGCCTTTGAGGTAACGAAAGCCTATGCGCAGGAGCGTATAGAGAAAGCGGACTTGGTTCGCTTGCAGCAGGCGGTATGAGACGGGTGCTTTTCGTTTGCCACGGGAATATCTGCCGCAGCGTGATGGCAGAGATGATGATGCGACACATGGCGGCAGAAGCCGGTGTGTCGCATTTGTTTGAGGTGGACTCTTGCGCGACCTCGCGGGAAGAGATAGGTAATGATATCTATCCTGCTGCTAAGCGCTGTCTGCGGGCGCACGGCGTGCCTTTCACACGGCACGCGGCGCGGCAGATAACGCCCGATGACTACGCGCATTTTGACTGGATTCTCTGCATGGAGGACTATAATATACGCAACCTGCGGCGGGTGTTAGGGGAGGGGTTGATGGCGCAAGATGCGGCTTTGCCGGAGCCGAAGATACGGCGTTTGCTGGATAGAGATGTGGCGGATCCGTGGTACACGGGGGATTTTGAGGCTACGTATAGGGACTTGGTAGAGGGCTGCGGAGAGATATTAAGAATTTGTAAATTTGTAAATTTGTAAATTCAGTGTGGTAATTTGTAAATTTGTAAATTTATTGCAGGGCTTGGTTTCGGGTTTGTGTGCGGTAGTTATATACCGTTTTGACAGAGATGCGCAGGAATCGTGCGATGTCTTCGGAGCGTGTGATGCCGAGTCGTATAAGCGCATAGACGCGCAGTTCGGTGGTGAGGTGTTGGGTGTTGGTGTTGATGCTGAACTGCTCTTCGGGTGGTAGGTTGGCGTTGAGGTCTTCGATAAAGGTAGGGAAGAGTGAGAGGAAGGATTCGTCGAAATGTTGGTAGAACTCGTGTAGTGTTTTATCGATGAGCTCGTTGGATTTGACGATGTTGAGCAGTTGTTTTGGGTTATCGGAAAGGGCGGTGCGTCGTAGTGTTTTTTGGTATTGCGCCATGGTCTCGATGATGTCAGAGCATTCGGTCATGTAGCGTGTAACGTAGGTATCTCGGACGCGATTGGAGATGGTGAGTTGTGTGTTGAGTGTGGAGAGTTGCGTATTGAGTGAGGAGAGTTGCGCGTTGAGGGTTGAGAGTTTGGTGTTTACTCGTTTGTATCGTCTCAGGAGGTATGCGAGCACAGCCAACAAGATTGCGAGGGCAGCGACGAAGATGATCATGGCGTAGATAAGGGCTTTTAGTTGGTGTTGCTGCTGTGTGATATGTGTTCGATAGGCGTTGAGGATAAGCGGCATATCGTTTGCCATTTCAATGGTTCTTAGTTTGGCGCTGCTTTGTTCTGCATCTTGTATGCAGCAGTTCATGTATTGGTATGCTCGTTCGATGTCTCCTCGTTGGTATAGAATGAGTGCCACTTCTCTGAGTGATGCATGCTCAAGGACACCTTGCTGCATGTCGGCGATGGCGGATGTGGCGAAATAGAGCAGTGCGGAGTCTTGCAGTGGGGGGTTATTGGTTTGCCAATAGAGGTGCTGGTAGCATGAGCCGAGGGTGTTGGCGAAATAGCGGATATAGGGGCTGTTGGCGGGTAGTGTGCGGTAGGTGGGCAGGAGGATATCCAATGCTTGTTGTGGATCGTGTGGAAGGAAGGTGAGTGCTTGCTCTTGTTTGAGCCATGCGGAGTCGGTTTCGTAAGCGATAGTGAGGTGTCGGAGTGGCTGGATATGTTCTCGTGCTTTGGCTTTGTCTTCTGCGATGGTGGAGAACTCGGCTTGCCATATATAGGTGAGGTTGAGTGTTTTGTAGTATTCGTTGGCGAGGTCGGGATATTGTTTGGGGTCGATGTTGTTGAGGATATCGAGTGCAGCGGTGTAGTTGCCACCTACGGCAAGGCTGTTGGCGATGTGGATGTTGGCATGCTGCTGTTGCTCGGGCGTGGTGGCGAGACGATATGCCTCGTAGGCATAGGTAAGTGCGGAGTCGTTGTTGAAGCCGTTGTACTGCTGCCATAGTTGTTGCGCGAGTTGGTACTTGGTTTGTCCCTCCGCCATGTGGTAGTAGTTTTTGGCGGTGAGGATGATGTCTTCGTGGGCAGCGATATAGTCCTGCCGATTGGCAATCACGGAGTCTAATTGCAAGAGAGCGGAGATAAATACTATAAGCATAACAAAGCGTGTTTTAGCGTGTTGGTTTATGGTGTGTGTAAATTTGCGTGCAAAGGTACAATTATTTTTGTAAATATGCAAATTTTGGTGAATTTTATTTGGGCAATAGCTCCTTAAACTACTCCCAAAATATATCCTATGTAGAAATAAAATATACTGAAAATCAGTATATTGCACAGAAAAAGCACTCCCAAAATACCCACTGCTATTGCATGGGTGCATGAAATATGCTAATTTTGCAACGCAAATGCAGAGGATGGGGTAGGCAAAGGCGTGTGAAAAATGGTATGGTGTGTCAGTTTAGACGGTCGTTTAAATTGACACAAAATGGGGCAAAAAAGACGGGGTAAAGCGGGTAGGAGAGAGGATGACAATATGGTAGCGAGATAATAGGGGAAAGTAGCATTTTGTTCATTCTTTGCTTTATATGTTTTTAGGGTTTAGGTCCTTTTTAGGTCATTTCAAAGTCCTCTCTATGTGTCGGCAAAAACAAGGAAATGAGCAAGTGGCATTTTGCAAGCGTTTTTGATAATTTGGTTACAAACTGCTCATGGTCGAGATATGGATTAAGCGTGCGGGGTAATATATAAGGAGTGTGTCAGTTTAGAAGACCGTTTAAATTTACCCACCTTGGAATGGGTTAATACGTTGACAATCAACAATCAACACTAATATGTTTAACTATTAAATCTAAAGTATTATGAAAAAATCTAACTTTTTTATGGTGTTAGCCATTGTAATGATGGCATTCACCCAATCGGTGTGGGCTATTACTGATGCGCACTTTAACCTCATTGGTGATTTTACAAAAAATTCTGAAGGGAATTCTGATTGGAGTTCCGCCTCTACTGCTAAACCGATTAACAAATCTTATCAATCAAACACTTCGAAATATTATGTAGAAGTGAATGTTGTGAGTGGCACAACTTACCATTTTGCTTTCAACAATAAAAATAATATAAATAATGGTGATCGTTATGCGCCGGCGGTTGACACTGAGAATAAAGAATTATCTGTAGCCGAACTGTTGAGGTTTGAAGCCGTAAAAGTGAGTGGAGGTAGTCATATAGGGGGAGATGCAGATTATGACCATGACAATAATAGTTGGAAGTTTACAGCAAACTATACCGGAAAACTCCGTATTTGCGTGGATCAAGACAATTATGAAGGTACCAATGAGCGTGAATGGTACCCCTATGTGTGGTTAGAGCGTCCGAAGTTCTATGTTATTGGTGATTTGGTAACAGGAGATTTCTGGAATGCAGGGAATACAAATCTCCCCATTTCTTATAAATGTGATGAGAACAAATATTATGTAAATCTCTATTTGCAAAAGAATAATCGTTTCGCCTTAGCGCAAGGGGGAGTACGCTTTGCACCGGAAGCGTCTATGGATATTACCATCAATGACGAAAACGGACAACCGAAAACTTATACCGGCAGTTGCGGTAATGGACAGGATAACTCGTGGAAGTATGTAGGCGAGTCGGGGCTTGTTCGCTTGGTATTGGATGTCGTAAATGAGACTTTTATACTGGAGCCCTTTAATCTTTATCTGATTGGTCAATATGCAGAGGGTGATGATAAATGGGCAGCAAACAACACAACAAAGCCTTTTGTTACAAATCATTATGAGGAGGGAGCACTCTATATGGAGGTGGATATGCAACAATATAGTTATTTTGCGCTTTCGGATGGAATCCAACGATACGCACACACGGAAGGCGGTCAGAATAAGGATATTCGAATAGGGGATACGGGACAACAAGGAAAATTTGAGAATAATGACAAATCTTGGAAGTACTGCGGTGAGACAGGCAAAGTGCGTATATGTGTCAACCCGAATATGAAAGATGGATGCAATCCGTGGGTATGGTTGGAAGACACAAAGTTCTATGTGATAGGCGATGCCGTGAAAGCAGATAATCAATGGGTTGGATATGCGCCTTATCGTCTTGCCATATCGCAAGTAGGTGAAAACGATTCTATGTATGTAGATTGTTATCTGGAGAAAGACAAGTATGTGGGACTATCCAATGGTACAAACCGCTATTTTGCTACTATTGCTAATGCTGCAATGGATGGCTCAGTGAGAGGACAATACACTAATAATGATGCAAGTTGGCAATACCATGGCAATACAGGTATCGTTCGTTTAACGATAGATAACAATAAGGATGAGAATGGCAATCCATTTCCGTCTTTGAAAGTATCTCGTCCTACCGTCAGCCTGAAGCATGTTTGGGTAGCAGAGAGCGAAGCAACCGCAAAGGAGATGACCGACAACAATGATGGTACTTACACTATAGCCAAGGCTACATATAGTGGTAGTGCAGAGGGGTATGAAGTAGTAACCTCGTATGTGGTGAATACACCCAAAGTCATTGCAGCGGAAGGGTTGAAAACTGGTGATGATTGCAAATTTGTGCTTAGCCCGAACATCTATGGTGAAGAATGGACGTTAAACATTACGAAATATAATGGAACACCCACACAGATAGAGCAGACCTCTGTAGTTAACGACAATATCGTTTACGATATCATGGGTCGTGCGTTGGGTACTTCGTTGGAGAATCTGCCGCAGGGTATCTATGTGCGCAACGGCAAGAAGTTTGTTGTAGCACAATAAACCGCAAAAGATAGCATTTGGGTATCTCTATAACGAGTCTCTGTTAGTTAGTAAAGGGATAGATAGTTTTCATAATGGTTGTTGGATAAAGTTTATTCCGGATTCGTTATGGAGATACCTCATGCTACCTGCAATAGGTGGTTGACCTAAGAAACCCCATTTATTTCACGCAATTTTATTAACCTTTTATTTTCGTAGGTGAGGTCTATCTCATCTATAGGGCTTGTAGTATGAAAAAATTAATCTTTTCTCTCTGCGCATTGTGCGCATCGATGGGCTTGATGGCAAACAATTTGCCCGAGCAGGTAGTTTTGGTAGGTGAAGCCACCGAAGCAGGTTGGACATTGGAAAAAGGTGTGTTCATGCACACTGTAGCCGATGGCGAGTACACATGGACGGGTACGCTCAAAGCCGGCGAGATGAAGTTCATCTCTGCGGATGAGTACTGGGTGCCGAGTTACGGACCTGCGAACAATGGCGACTCCTTGCATTGGGCGGATACCACGCAGGTGTATTCCGTTGTGGCGCGTCCTACGTTCGATGATGCAGACACTAAGTTTCTTGTGGACAGCGGCAGATACCAACTGACACTGAACCTCAACACGATGCAATTGACCGTAGCTGATGGTACAGATTTGGAAGATACGAAGGCGTATGCCAAGCGCGTGTATCCTATCGGTACGGCATGCACATGGGGTTGGACGATGGAGTCCGCGCAACCCATGCCTCAAACGGGCGAGGAGACGGGTATCTACACCGACACCCTTGCGCTGAAAGCAGGCGAACTGAAATTCTTGCTCCAACCGAGTTTCGGCATCGGCAGCCATTTCGGTCCTGACACGGCGAACACCCCGCTGGACACCGTAGGCACGCACCATGTGGTCTTCCATGCCGATGGCGACTACAAGTGGAACTGCACGCTGTCCGGCACTTATGTGGTTACGCTCAACTCCATCGATAGCACCCTCACACTGGCGTTGCTGGATACCGTAGTGGAGGAGCCGGAGGTCGTTTATCCCGAGGTCGTTTATCCTATCGGCTCGGCATGCACATGGGGCTGGACGATAGGCGAAGCAACCGTCATGGCGCGCGTGGTAGACAGCGTGGCTATCTACACCGATACGCTCAGCCTGCAAGCGGGTGAGTTGAAGTTCCTCTGCCAAGCCGACTGGGGCAAGCACTTTGGTCCCAAAGAGACGGGAGTAGCCATGGCGGAAGCCGGTGATTATGAGGTTGCACTGATTGAGGACGGCGACAACAAGTGGAACAATACCCTCGTGGGCGATTTTGTGGTTACGCTGAATGCCGAAGCAGGCACGCTGACGCTGGTGCCCGTGGAAAATCCCGAGTCGCTCATTGAGCAAACTGAGACCCAAGAGGCATGCCGCAAAGTGCTCCGCAACGGGCAGGTGCTTATCCTGCGCGGGGATAAAGCCTACAATCTGTTGGGCGTTATGTTATAATGAAAAACTATAATTGCATAGCATGTAATGTGGGACAGATATTGAAATAAGATTTTTAGACTTAATTTTCTTTTGATTTCTGAGCGTAGCGAAATAAAAAGATAATCGCTCTTCCTCTTTTTAGAATAGATTTTTAGTAGGATTATGGATGGGATTTTCCTATGTTATCCATTAAAAATCATTGCAAGAATAAATCAAAAATCTTGTCTGAAAATTAAGAACGAAGTTGCTAAGCCCTTTCGCTTCGCTCAGAAATCTACATAAAATCATATAAAGAAAAATCTTTTAGAAAAAATCTTGCAGTTCCACATCTATGTGAGTGTGTAAAATAAATTATTATGAGTGCATTGCATAGACTATACCATCCCTTATCCCGCTTGGTGCTGTTCTTGCTCTTTGCTGCCTTGCCGCTCTCGGCTATGGCAGAGGAAGGTATTCGCATTAGCGGTACGGTGATGGACAATCAGAAAGAGCCGTTGATAGGTGTGTCTATTTCGGTGGATGGCACGACGCTGGGTACCATCACCGACTTGGACGGACACTTCTATCTGACGGTGCCGGACAAAAAGTCCAAGTTGAATATCTCCTACATCGGCTACAAGACGCAGGTGATTACTGTCGGCAGCGACATCAACTTCGTGGTAACGCTGTTGGAGGACAACGAGTTGCTGGACGAGGTAGTGGTAGTAGGTTATGGTAATCAGAAGAAACTATCCGTAATCGGTAGTATTCAGACGCTGGAGCCGCAACAGTTGCAGGTAGGTAGCACCCGCTCAATGAGCAACAACCTTGCGGGTCAGTTGGCAGGTGTGATTGCCGTGCAACCCTCGGGTGAGCCGGGCTACGACAACTCAAACTTCTGGATTCGTGGTATAGCGTCTTTCTCGGGAAACACTTCGCCGCTGGTGCTGGTGGATGGTGTGGAGCGTTCGCTCAACGACATTGACCCCGCAGAGATAGAGGCGTTCTCCGTGCTGAAAGACGCGTCGGCTTCGGCAATGTACGGTGTGCGCGGCGCCAACGGCGTGATATTGATTAACACGAAGCGTGGTTCTGTGGCTCCGCCGAGTGTAGATATCCGTGTGGAGCAGGCGTTTTCTACGCCGACTCAGTTGCCGCAGTTTATCGGCGCGGCAGAGTACATGGACCTGCTGAACGACCTCTGCACCGACCCCAACCGTCGTCCCTTCACGAAAGACCAAATTCTCAAGACCTACTACGGCTACGACCCTGACTTGTATCCTGATGTGGACTGGATAGATGCCATCACGACTGATATGGCGAACAGCACGCGTGTGAACCTGAATGTGGCGGGGGGTAGCGAGCGTCTGCGCTACGCGCTGACGGGTTCGTACTACCGCGAGAAAGGTATCATGGCGGTGGACGAGACCTTGCCGTACAGCACGGCATCGGGTTTGAACCGCTTCAACCTGCGTGCGAACGTGGACTTGGATGTAACGAAGACCACGGTGCTACGCTTTAATGTGGGTGGTAACTTGCAGATGTTGCGCAAGAGCAACTCGGGCACGGATGAGGTGTTTGAGAAAGCCTTCGAGACCCCTCCGTTTGTGCACCCTGCCATCTATTCCGATGGTACCATACCTTTGGCTTCGAGCAACCGCTACAACCCGTGGGCGATGAGTACGCAGAACGGTTACTACCGCGGCACGAGCGGCAAGATAGAGAGCCTGTTCGCCATAGAGCAAGACTTGAAGTTCATCACCCCGGGGCTGCGCGCGAAGGTAACGTTCTCTTACGACTACTATTCGCATACCTACGTTACTCGCGGCAAGACGCCGGACTACTACAGCACGGCGAGCAGTCGTGATGATGAGGGTAACTTGGTGCACTCTATCTTGAAATACGGCTCGGAGTTCTTGGGGCATAGCAATGATGCGGAGTATGGCAGCAACAGTCTGTATTTCGAGGGAACGGTAACCTACAATCAGACTTTTGCGAATAAGCATGCGGTGGATGCCTTGCTGCTCTATAACCTGCGTTCGTACGATAACGGCGGCACGCAGCCATACCGCAACCAGGGTATCGCAGGTCGTGCATCGTACACTTACGACCGCCGCTATGTGTTCGAGTTCAACTTTGGCTACAACGGTTCGGAGAATTTCGCCAAGGGTCAGCGTTTCGGTTTCTTCCCTTCGGGAGCGATAGGCTGGCTGATGTCGGAGGAGCACTGGATGGAGCCGGCGCGTGAGGTGCTGAGTAAGTTGAAGTTGCGCGCGAGCATTGGTTTGGTGGGTAACGACAATATCGGCGGTTCGCGCCGTTTTGCCTACCTGACTACTATCAATGCCGATGCGGGCGGCTATAACTGGGGTTACAAGGGCGATGTCTATTACACGGGTGTGCAGGAAGGCGAAGTGGGCGTTACGGACCTGACATGGGAGACGAGCCGCAAGGCGAATGTGGGCTTCGAGTTAGGATTGTATAACGACCTTGACCTGCAAGTGGACTTCTTCCAAGAGTTGCGCAGCAACATCTTCATGCAGCGTAACACCATCCCGACGCAGGCGGGCTTCCTGAGTACGCCGTATGCGAACTTCGGTAAGGTGGATAACCGTGGTGTGGACTTGTCGGCAACTTACAACCACCGTTTCGGCAATGGTCTGCAGTTGTCCTTGCGCGGGACCTTTACCTACGCAAAGAACACCATTCTGGAGATTGATGAGCCGGAGAGCATCAAGGGCACCTATCGTAGTCAGACGGGTCAGAGTATTAACACCCTGTACGGCTATACGGCGGATGGACTCTATACGGCAGAGGATTTCGATGCGTCGGGTAAACTGTTGCCGTCGTTGCCTACGCCTGAGTTGGGTGCCGTGGTGCGCCCGGGTGATATCAAGTATATTGACATGAACGACGATGGTAAGATTAACGAGGAAGACAAGGGCTATATCGGCGGAACGAACGACCCGCGGATAGTCTATGGCTTCGGCGGTAACTTGTCGTGGTACGGCGTAGATATCAACGTGTTCTTCCAAGGTACGGGCGACGCATGGCGTATCATAGGCGGCAGCAACTACTTCATCCCGGGCTCGGGACAGGGTGTGCTGGGAAATGTCTATGCCAACTACAACGACCGTTGGACGGAGGAGAACCCGTCGCAGGATGTGTTCTGGCCGAGGTTGAGCGAAGCAACGAACACCAACAACAACGTGGCGAGCACGTGGTGGAAGAAAGACATGAGTTTCCTGCGCTTGAAGACGCTGGAGGTAGGGTATTCGCTGCCGAAGAAAGCGTTGGAGGCGATGCATGCGAAGAAATTCCGTATCTCGCTGTCGGGGAATAACCTGTTCTGCTTCTCGAAGTTCAAGTTGTGGGACCCCGAACTCAGCACGAACGACGGTCTTCGCTATCCGACCATGCGCTCGGGGATGATTAGTATAGAAATGGGGTGGTAAGAGTACAACATATAATTATTGTGTGAGAAACTTTAACATATAATTATCGTGAAATTAAATAGTACATTTTAACATATAATTATCGTGTAATTATTCATTAATTATTTACGTTGTGATTAAAATTATACGATTAATTACACGAAAATTATATGTTAAAAAAAGAACGATAATTATATGTTAAAAACAATGGCAATTACTATGTTCAAGTAAAGTTTTTAGAAACGGATGTTTATGAAAAAGTATATTTATATGTTTTTATTCTCGGCGATGGTCGGGATAAGCGGTTGCAGTTTCTTGGACAAGGAGCCGGATACGGAGTTGACGCTGGAGATGGTATTCGAGGATAAGACGCGCATGATGGGTTGGTTGGCAGGTGTGTATTCGAACATCCCCGATCCCTACTTTGGCTACGGCCGATACCTCGGCTGGGACATTTTGGGCGACGAGATGAGTCCGAGCGAGCGTTGGCGCCAATGGAACTGGAAAGTGATACCCTATATCTTGGGCGAGTGGACGCCTTCAAGCGACTGGGACGGCAACTATTGGGCTACGCTGCCGCAGCGTATCCGCGAGGCGTATATATTCATTGAGAACGTGCATGCGCTGCCCGACCAAGGAGTGTCGCAGACGGAGGTGGACTATATGAAAGCCGAGTGCGAGTTCCTGATAGCGTACTACCAATACCTATTGGTGAATACCTACGGGGCTATTCCCTTCACGCCCGGGGTGCTGTATAGCACGGACATGGCGGTAGAGGACTTGCAGGTAGGTCAGTCGCCTTACTACGAGGTGATCGACTGGTGCGACTCGGCGTTGCTGGCGGTGTCGGAGAAGTTGCCCGCCGTCTATTCGAGTGCGCAGAAGTACGGTCGTGCTACGAGCGTGATGGCGCTGGCGGTGCGTGCGCGTATGCTGCTGTTTGCCGCCTCGCCATTAGTGAACGGCAACAGCGACTATGCGGGCTATGTGAACGACAAAGGCGAAGAGATCTTCGCGCAGCAGTACGACCCCTCGCGTTGGCGCAAGGCGGCGGATGCCTGCAAACTGCTGATAGAGACGGCGGAGGAAGCGGGCTATGCGCTCTATGAGGAGACCGACAAGTCCGGCGCGGTGGACCACTACATGTCCGTGCAGAACGTGCTCTTCACCACCTTCGACCAAGGCAACAAAGAGATACTATTTGCTCGCCCGGGCGGTTGCGACTACACGGAGTATGAGAAGCATGTAACGCCTGCCAACTCGGGCGGTTCGGGCGGCTATAGCGTTACGCAGCAGTTGGTGGACGCTTTCTTCATGGAGAACGGTCTGCCCATCACCGACCCTGCGTCGGGTTACGAGGCAGAGGGCTTCGAGGAGAGCCGTATCACCAACGATGCAACGAACTGGGATGAACAAATCAACGGCGGTGCAATCACCTACGAACATACGCATAAGAGTTATTGCCACCGCGAGCCGCGCTTCTATGTAGCGGTGTCGTTCCACAACTCCTACTTCACGCAGGAGGAGCGTTGCTTCTACTTCTTCAACGCAACGAAGGACGACGATATCCAGGACAATATCCATACCCACGATGCGCCGCAGAACGGCTACCTTGTGCGCAAGAAGGTGCACCCGAAGACCCATGTGAAGGATGGTAACTTCCAGTATCGTCCGGGCGTGCTCTACCGCTTGGGTGAAGCCTACCTCAACTACGCGGAGGCGCTGAACGAGTGCGACCCGGGTAATGCGGAGATATTGGAATACGTGAACCGTATCCGTGCGCGTGCCGGCGTCAGAGGATACACTACGGGAGCGACCACAGACAAGTATATCCATGTGGACAACACGCAGGAGGCTATCCGAGAGATTATCCGCCACGAGCGTAATGTGGAACTCTGCTGCGAGGGTTTGCGCTACGACGACCTGCGCCGCTGGAAACTGGCAGAGGAGAAGCTCAATGGTCCGCAGTACGGCATGAACTATTCGGGCAAGACCGATGCCGAGTTCTTCCAGAAGACGCAGTATCAGACGCGTGTCTATAAGAAGGCTTACTACTGGTTCCCCATCCACCAGAGCCAGATAGACCGCAACCCGAAGTTGAAACAATTACCGTATTGGAAGTAGGACCCCCTCCAACTCCCCCTACAAAGGGGGAGAGATTGTAAAATTACTTTTGTATAACTAAACTAATCCCTAACTCCCTCCCTTGTAGGGAGGGAAGGGGAGAGTCCTTATGAAAAAGATTCTTTATATATTCACTACGCTGCTTTTGCTGGCAGGATGCCGGCAGGAGAGCATGCACTATGAGATACCTCAGCCTGAGGACGCGTTGCACCTGCGTGCGTCGCGGGACAGTGTGGTGCTGGCGCAACGCTATGCCGGCGAGGATGCCATCACTTTCACATGGGATACGCCCGAACCCTTGGAAGGCACCACGGGCTACGACTACTATTTCAAGATGGACGTGGCAGGCAACGGATTTGAGACCTCCATTAGCAAGTTGGCGGTGAAAGGCTTGGACTCGGTGTCGTTCACCCATGCGGAGTTGAACGCGATGTTAGAGCAGTGGAAAGTTGCCCCGGGCACGTGGATGCAGATAGAGGCGGAACTGATTGCCAACCCGCTGGGCTCCGAAACCTATATCAAGCCTATGCTTTCTACCGCTACTTTCGATGCGCTGGGCTTTGCCAACTACCTCTATATCGCGGGCAGCGCTACCTCGGCGGGCAACGACTATGCCAATGCGTTGGTGATGGAGAAGATTGCGGGCGTGAATGCCTACGCCTACCGCGGCGTGATGCAGCCCGGCAAGTTCTTCTTCCTGGTGGAGCAGTCGGCTGCGGCGGACTTCATCGGTATGGGGGCGACCGCCCGACAGATGGTACATGCTACCGCCGAGACGGTGAAGGGTGTGCCCGTGAAGCAGGAGGGCTTCTATGTGCCCGAGGTGAACCTCGATGCGATGACGCTGGTGCTCAACCAGCCCCTCGCGCTTGTCGGCGATGCTACATGGGGCGGATGGAACTTAGGCAACGCTTCCTATATGGAGCAACTGAGCGAGACCAGTCTGACATGGACGGGGCCGCTCACCAAGGGCGAGTTGAAACTGGCTTGCAACCCCTCCAGCGGCTTGTTCGAAGATGCCTTCTACACCGCTACAACCGCCAATGTCAATACCAAGGGCACTACCGATATGCTCTTCCACCCGCAAGGCACCACCGATGCGGATGACTTCAAATGGCAATGCGCGGCAGACGGAATTTATCAGGTGGATGCCGACCTGAGCAACCTCACCCTCTCGTTCACCCGTCGCTGCAACTACGCTTATGTCTATCTCTGCGGTAGCGCTACACCGAGCGGCTGGGACGTGCCCTTCACGCAGTGCTTCTCCTTCATAGGAGACGGCAAGTTCCAATGGAAAGGCACGCTGACCTCGGGCGAAATCAAGTTCCCGCTCACCACCTCCGACTACGAAGGACCGACTCTGATGGCACTGGCGGAAAACACGCCGGTAGAGATAGGTAAGCCGATGGGCTTCTTCTATACCTCCAACGGTGCCCCCGACCAGAAATGGAAAGTGAATGAGGCTGGCGACTACACCATCACGCTCGATGCCTTCAACAACACCGTAACGTTCGAGAAGTAAGGGAAACAACTTCGTGTACGAAAGCCCTGCGGGCTGTAAGAAAGTAAATGTATGAAAGCCCTGCGGGCTGTACACGGAGCAAAGCGGAGTTACTTACACGAAGTTTCCTACACGAAGCGAAGCGGAGTTAAAAACACGAAGTTCTAAACATGAAATTTACCAACATGAAATTCAAATCTCTCTTTTTGGCGTTTGGCGCATGCTTCTTCGCGCTGACGCAAGTGTCCTGCGAGCAGAAAATCGATACCGGCTGGACGATAGACGACGTGGAGGACGACCCTATCATCGAAGCCCCGAAGGTGCAAGCCAATGCCCCGCTCTATTGGACGGTCTATGAATACTGCTTTGAGGCGGAAGCAGATGGCACCAACCGCAACATGCCGTGGGACAGATGGGTGAAGAACGTGGAGTGGGTGGAGAAGAACCTGCTGCCATACGGATACGATATGATTTGCACCGATGGTTTTATGACCATGTACGGCGACAACTCCTGCCTCTACATGACGCACTACGGCGAGGAGAACGGTGAGAAATTCGCCCTTAAAAAATTGGTAGCCCTCTGCAAAGAGCACGGCTTGCGCTTGGGCGTGTACGACAACCCGCTGTGGATTCACTGCGATTGGAATCAGATTATCCCGGGTACCAAGTACAACGTGGGCAGCCTGCTCTACCAAGAGGGCGTGGATAACGTGATGAGGCCGAACGCAGATCCCGCAAACGAGATTTTCCAATGGGCTATCCCCTCCCATCCCGGGTGCAAGGAGTTCATCGACGGCTTCTTCAAGTACTACAGCGAGTTGGGCGTAACCTATATCCGTATGGACTTCATGTGCCTCTTTGAGAACGGAACGGGTATGGGAGATAATCACGGACGCGGATACGGCACAGATGAATACGAACTGGCATTGAAGTATATCAACGAGGCAGCGGTTAAATATGGAGTATTCACCTCTATCGTCATGCCTCTGGGGCTTAATCATGGAGCCAACGAGAGTCGCTATATGAACATGATGCGATGCGAGATGGATGTGTTCTGCGGCCACTGGGCTTCCTTCTCCGGCTTGAGCGGAGAGAATGTGTATGACGAGCACAAAGGGCATGAGTATTATCGCCAACGGGGAGCCTTGAATCCCAATTGGTGGCCCACTACGTTCAACCTCTTCGATGGCTTCGTCTATTGGTCAGACATTGCGGGACGCGGCAAGATCATCATGGACGGCGACTTCACGCGCCTGACAACGATGAACCACGAGGGTAAATTTAGCACCAAGGACGAGTGCGAGTCGGTTATCTCGCTCCAGTTGATAGGCGGTGGTCCTATCGCCTGCGCCGACCAATACGACTCTAAGGATATAGAGAACCGTGTGCAGTACTACCAAAACGAGGAGATGCTGGCGCTCAACAAAGACGGCTTTGTAGGCAGACCCCTCTCGCGCGACTTGGGCAAGGTGGAGAGCCAGATTTGGGTAGGACAGATGCAGAACGGCGATTGGATAGTAGGCCTCTTCAACCGCGAAGACACCCGGCAAACGCGCTACCTCTCCTTCGCCACCCTGACGGAAGGCGACATGCAGGTGCGCGACCTCTGGGAGCACAAAGACCTCGGCACGATGAACTCCATCAGCGTGGAACTCGCACCCCATGCATGCAAAGTGTATCGACTGACGAAATAGAGAAGCCTTTTCGAGGCTGTAATAAATTTCGTGTAGGGAAGCCCTGCGGGCTGTAAGAAAGTAAATGTACGAAAGCCCTGTTGGCTGTACACAGAGCGAAGCGGAGTACCCTACACGAAGTTAAATACACGCAGTTTCCTACACGGAGCGAAGCGGAATTAAATACACGAAGTTCAACACCTGTAAATGAACAATATAAAAATAACAATGAAACGTATCATTCTGTCTATCATCACATTACTCTCTCTCTCGGCAACTGCGTTGGCGAGCGAAGTGCTTACCTCGCCCAACGGCAAACTGTCTATGCAGTTCGCCATCGGAGAGCAGGGCCGCATGACCTATATGCTCATGCTGGGCAACGACACCCTTGTTCGTCCCTCTCATCTCGGCTTGGACCTCGTAAACGACCAACTGCTCTACGGCTTTGAGCAGGTGGGTGCCGATCGCAGCACCTTCGATGAGACATGGCAACCCGTCTGGGGCGAGGAGCGCGACATCCGCAACCACTACAACGAACTCCTTGTTCACCTCAAGCAGAATCCGCAGAATCGCTATATCCGCCTGCGCTTCCGCCTGTTCGACGAGGGTTTGGCGTTCCGTTACGAGTTCCCATTGCTCGGGCTCAACTATTTCACCATCCGCGAAGAGCAGACCGAGTTTGCCATGCCGGGCGACATCACAGCCTATTGGATTTCAGGCGATTACGATACCCAAGAGTACGAATACACCCGCTCTCGCCTAAGTGAAATCCGTAGCCTGAGCGACGCTACCCGCGTGGGCAATGTCAGTCAACGCGGATTCTCCAAGACCGGTGTGCAGACTGCCATCTTGCTGCATACCGACAACGGCGTGTGGCTCACTATCCACGAGGCGGCGCTCGTCAACTACGCCTGCATGCACCTCGACCTCAACGACACCACCTTCGTCTTCACCTCCCATCTCTCGCCCGATTCACAAGGGATGAAGGGCTATATGCAGGCTCCCTGTGAAAGCCCGTGGCGAACCGTACAGGTGGCGACTGACGCAAGGCAGATACTTGCCAACCGCATGACGCTCAACCTCAACGAGCCCTGCCGCATAGAGGATACCTCGTGGATTAAACCTATGAAGTACATTGGCGTATGGTGGGAGATGATCAACTGGAGCAAATGGTGGTCATACACCAGCGACCTGCCGTCGGTGCAGATCGGTCAGACCGACTACAGCAAGGTAAAGCCCCACGGCAACCACGGTGCAACCACTGAGAATGTTCTCCGCTATATTGATTTCGCTGCCAAGTACGGCTTCGACGGCGTGCTCGTAGAGGGATGGTATATAGGATGGGAAGACTGGCTCGGCAATCAGAAAGACTATGTCTATGACTTCGTAACACCCTATCCCGACTTCGATGTGGAGCGTATACACGACTATGCCAAGGCAAAGGGAGTGAAGATGATAATGCACCACGAGACCTCTGCCTCCATCCGCAACTACGAGCGCCATCTCGATACCGCCTATCAGTTCATGAACCGCTACGACTACCCCGCCGTGAAATCGGGCTATGTGGGCAATATCGTGCCGCGGGGTGAGACCCACTACTCGCAATGGGTCAACAACCACTACCTCTATTGCATTGAGAAGGCGGCGAAGTACCATATCATGGTCAATGCCCACGAGGCAGTGCGTCCCACGGGGCTCTGCCGCACCTATCCTAACCTCATCGGCAACGAGTCGGCAATGGGCACCGAGTACCAAGCCACCATGGGCATTCAGCCCGGGCATACCTGTATCCTGCCCTTCACGCGACTCAACGGAGGACCGATGGACTACACGCCGGGTATCTTCGAGATGGATATGAGTAAGATGTCGCCCAACAACCCAAACCATTGCAACACAACCCTCTGCAACCAACTCGCGCTCTATGTAACCATGTACTCGCCCCTGCAGATGGCGGCGGATGTGCCGGAGAACTACGAGCGTTTCCCCGACGCCTTCCAATTCATCTGCGATGTGGCGCTCGATTGGGATCAATCGTGGTACCTCGAAGCAGAGCCGTTGGAGTATATCACCGTAGCGCGGAAGACCAAAGGCAAAGATGAGTATTTCGTGGGCGGCACCTGCGGCAAAGACGCGCGTACATCCACCATCTCGCTCGACTTCCTCCCCGCCGGCAAGCAGTATGTGGCTACTATTTACCAAGATGCCAAAGATGCGCACTACCTGACCAACCCGCAGGCATACACCATCTCCACCAAGAAGGTAAATAGCAAGACCAAACTGAAAATCTACGAGGCGCCCTCAGGTGGCTACGCCATCACCATCCGCCCGCTGTAACCAATGGATAAAGGATAAAGGACACAGGATGAAGGACGTATTACCTTCGTCTGTTAGCATGAAAGATAAAGGATAAAAGACTTATTACCTTTATATTTGAGTTCTCAGAGTCGAAAGGTAGTTTCCACTCCCCCGCCTCCCTCGTAGAGGGGGGAGGGGGTAAGGGGGCGGGAGGAGGACTCGGCTTCAAGCCGCACGATGACCTTCATAAGCCAACAATAATGAGTTATTTATCATTCATTTCTTTAGCGGCTGAAAGCCGAACATACCATCCCGCCCCCTTACCCCCTCCCCTCCTTGCAGGAGAGGCGGGGGAGTTAGAATTACCTTCGTTTGTAAGTTTTCAAACTCATTGCTATTTCGTCTTTCATCCTTTATCCATAATCTTTTGTCTTCTTTATGAAACACTATCCTGTATCTTTCCGCCGTATCGGCATACTCGCAACACTATGCTCCCTCGCCTTTTCGGGCGCGTTTGCCAAACCCGTTCAGCGGATTGCTTCGCCCGATGGAAACCTTCAACTCACTTTCTCGCTCACTGCCAAGGGCGAGCCGCAGTACGCGCTTAGCCGCCGTGATACGGCTGTCCTGCTCCCTTCTGCCTTGGGGATGACCATCATTGCCGACTCAACGGTCAATGGGCAGACCATCCATTTGTCGAATAACATGCGTCTGCTCGCTGCCGATACCGCCTCTTGCGACACAGTGTGGGAGACCGTTTGGGGCGAGGAGCAGTTCATACGCGACCATCATACCCAACTCACCGTCTGCCTGCAACACCGCACGGGCATTCGGATGAACATCCTCTTCCGCCTCTTCAACGACGGCATGGCGTTCCGCTACTCCTTCCCCGAGCAGAAGAAACTCAGACGCTTCCTTGTGATGGACGAGCATTCCGCCTACACTTTCGCTTCCGAGCCCCAAGCGTGGTCTATCCCATGGCGCACAGAGTACTACGAAGCGCTTTGGCAGAAGGCACCTATCAGTCAGAAGCAAGACACTCTCTGCTCGCCCCTTACCCTTGAGTTCCCCGATGGCTCCTTCGGTTTCTTGCACGAGGCAGCACTCACCGACTTCCCTGCCCAGAACTTCTACTGCAACGGGCAGACCATCCACACATACCTCACCCCATTACGACCCTCCTCATCCCTCCTTACATGGGAGGGAGATAAAGCACCTTCGGCTATTATAGATAACTCCCTCCCTTTAAGGGAGGGACGGGGTGGGTCCTCTTCTCCTTGGCGCATGCTTATCCTCACACGCACCTTGCCCGACTTGGTCGCCTCGCGTATCATGCTCAACCTCAACGAGCCTTGCCGCATAGAGGACACCTCGTGGATTAAACCGATGAAATACATAGGGATATGGTGGGGTATGCACCTCGGCACCATGACTTGGCACCAATCGCCTACCCACGGTGCTACCACCGCCAACATGACGCGCTACATGCAGTTCGCTGCCCAACATGGCTTCGGAGGCGTGCTCGCAGAGGGATGGAACGAAGGATGGGAGACGTGGGTAAACCCCGTCCCCAAGCATTTTGAGTACGACATACCATACCCTGATTTCGACATCGACTCCATCACGCGCCTTTCCTACCAACTCGGTGTGGAGATGATAGGGCACCATGAGACAGGCGGAAGAGCCGATGAATACGAGCCACAGTTAGACAAGGCGTTTGCCTACGCACAAGCCCACAACATACACGCAGTCAAGACAGGCTATGTAGCCCCCATCATCCATACCGTGGACGGCATGCAGTGGAACAAGAGTCAGGCGGGTGTGCGCCATTACCGCCGCGTCATTGAGACGGCGGCGAAATACCAAGTCTCTATCGACAACCACGAGCCTGTTATGCCTACCGGTTTGCAGCGCACCTATCCGAACCTGATGACGCAGGAGGGCGTTCGCGGACAAGAGTGGAACGCGTGGGCAGGCGACGGTGGCAGCCCCGCCGAGCATGCTACGGTACTTCCCTTCACGCGTATTATGTGCGGACCGGTGGATTACACCCCGGGCGTGTTCAACTTCGATAATCCCAACAACCCGAACACCCGCGTACATGCTACGCTCATGAATCAACTCGCACTCTTCGTTTGCTTCTACTCGCCTCTGCAGATGGCATGCGACCTGCCGGAGCATTACATGCAGCACCCCGACGCCTTCACGTTCATAGAGCAAGTGCCCTGCGACTGGAAGCAGTCTGTCCTGCTCGACGGAAAGATAGGCGACTACTGCGTCTTTGCTCGCCAAGACCGCCATTCCGATGATTGGTATGTGGGCGGTATCACCGACGAGAACCCGCGGGAACTGACCATCAACTTCTCTTTCTTGGAGCCGAACACCACCTACACCGCCACCATCTACCGCGATGCGGCGGATGCCGATTGGAAGACCAATCCCTACGCCTATCGTATCGACACCATCCATTGCCGACAGGGCGACCGCCTCACTATCCCGATGGCGTCCGCAGGAGGCTTTGCCATCATCTTGAACAAGAGATGATGAACTCCGCTTCGCTCCGTGTATGAAACTCCGTGTTGGAAACTTCGTGTGTGGAACTTTGTGTATGGAACTCCGCTCCGTGTAAGCCCCGAAGGGGCGACATAAATCAGCACAGGGGCTCGCCCCTGTGTGTGCGGGACAACTCCTAAATGCAAGCCCCAACGGGGCGACATAACTAAATTTACCCACAGTGGTTTTGGGGGCAGTAGTTAGTGGTTATATAAAAAAAAGACTTATTAGCCTCTCATAGTCGAGACTAATAAGTCTTTTATCTTGTGTCCTTTATCTTTTATCCCGATATCATCTCGTGCTCGTTGCGCGCAGAATCAACTTCGCGATGTCGCTGTTGTCGTGCCATCCCGAGAACCGTTCCGCACCGACACCTACGGCGAAGATAGGCACTGCATGTGCGCTATGGGCGGTGGTGGTCCAGCCGATTTTGCTCTTGTCGTTGAGCATCTTCACTGCCAAAGCGCCTATCTCGTTGATATCCTTGTACATGGTCTTCATGTCGCTACCTTTGTGCGAGACGGCTTTCTTATAGGCTTTCTGCAAAGCCGCGTCTTCCTCCTTGCTGACCTCTACCTTCTCGTAAAGCCCGAGGCTCTCCGTGAGCACCTGCTTCACATCCTCCCAGCGGGGCTTCTTCTTGCCTTTGAACAGAGAAGAGACTTTGTCCGAGAGTACCCAAGCCGAGCAGCGCTGATGTTGCAGCAGTTGCAGGTTCAGCGTGTAGTCGCTGTTGCCCAATGCCAACCCGCCCGTCTCGTGGTCTGCTGTTACCACGATCAGCGTCTCATCCGGATGCGCGAGGTAGAACGTATAGGCTTCTCGTAATGCCTTGTCCATCGCTATCACCTCGCCAAACGCCGTCGCTGCATCGTTGCCGTGGCTAGCATAGTCTATCATACCACCTTCCACCATCATGAAGAAACGATTGTGTTTGTCGCTTAAGAAAGGTATCGCTGTACGCACTATCTGCTCAAGCGTCAGGTCGTCCGCCCTGCGGTCAATGGCATAGGGAATGTTATAAGACGGTTTGTTGCGGTCGATGCCATCTGTGGTCTGCATGAGTATCATCTTCTTTGCATCCATCCGTTGCTTTGCCTCCTCATAGCCGTGTGCAAGGGTATAGCCTTGTTTTTCACAAAGGTCATAGAGGTTCTCGCCGCGTCCGTTTCCCTCTTTCGGGTTCGGTTGATGAAAGGCAGCACCGCCGAAGAAATCGAAATCGGAGTGCGCTAACTGCGTTCCTATCTCGTAGTACATCTCGCGGCTCGGCACGTGGGCATAGAACGCGCCGGGCGTGGCATGGTCAATCGCCACGGAGGTCATGATACCTATGCCCCATCCCTCTGCTTTCAGCCTCTCGGCGATGGTCTTCACGTCCTTGCCATTCGCATCTTGCCCGAGCACGCCATTATTGGTCTTCTCGCCGCTGGCGAGACAGGTGCCTGCCGCCGCCGAATCGGTGATGCCGTTGCTCGCAGAGAAGGTTGCCGCCTGACCCGAGTAGGGGAACTGCGTCATGCAGAGCGGATACCTGCCTATCTCACCTTTCCGCTCCGACAAGAACATCTCCGTGCCCAGCACCTGATTCGTGCCCATGCCGTCGCCGATAAAATAGAATACATACTTTGCTTGCGCAAATCCAAGCAATGCCACTGCCAATAGGCAGAAAATCAATGAAATGCGTTTCATGATCTCACTTTGTTCGGTAATAAGTAATTCGCGCTTCGCGCTGTAATAAGTAATATCTCGCTATGCTTATTACCTATTACTTATTACCTATTACTTATTACCTATTACTTATTACCCTTATTTAGTTCTTTTTTCTTTTTCACGATAATTGCAGTAAGCAATTTTATTATTTCGGTACAATCTTTATAAATGGATTCAAAGGACTCGTTTGTAATGAAGTTAGCATCATGCAGTAGTTCTAACCAATAGGCAGTCTCGCTTGCTTCTTTTAACGATATACTGAGTTTATGTATAAAGTCGTCTATGCTTTGAGCATAGATAGCCTCCCTGCTGTTTGCACCAATGGAAGTCCCGCTTCGTAGTAGTTGTTTTGATAAAACAAACTCCTTTTGTTCTGTGGTCAGATACTTATAAGCATTCACTACACGCAGAGCAAAGGCGTATGCTTTCGTATTTAATGTGCTGTCTTTATCCATCTTTCCTCGCTTCGCGAGGTAATAAGTAATTCGCCCTTCGGGCTGTAATAATTAATATCCCACTGTGCATATTACCTATTACTTATTACCTATTACGAAAAATATTACTTATTACCTATTACTTATTACTTTTCAAGTATCTCATCCCCTCGGCTTTTCCACGGGCGGGGGCCGAGGATGTGCTCTACGTCTTCTGAGGTGATGACCTCACGCTCTATCAGCAAGTCTGCGAGCGCGTGGTGCCCTTCGGCGTGCTCCTCAAGGATTTGTTTTGCACGCGCCATCTGCTCTGCGATAATCGCCTGCGTCTCTTGGTCGATAATCTCAGCGGTTGTCTCCGAATAGGGCTTCGTGAAGCCATAATCATAGCGCCCCGTGGAATCGTAGAAACTAACATCTTTCAGTTTCTCCGACATACCATAGTATGCCACCATCGCATACGACTGCTTCGTTGCCCGCTCAAGGTCGTTCAGCGCACCCGTAGAGGTCTGGTCAAGGAAGAGTTGCTCTGCGGCGCGCCCGCCTAAGAGTGAGCATAGTTCATCGAGGATATGCTCTTTGTTGGTCAGTTGGCGCTCTTCGGGCAAGTACCATGCTGCTCCCAGCGCCTGCCCGCGAGGCACTATCGTTACTTTCACTAATGGGTTTGCCCAACGCAACATCCAAGATATGGTCGCGTGTCCTGCCTCGTGGTAGGCTATCGACTTCTTCTCCTCCGCGGTCATGATCTTCGTCTTGCGCTCCAAGCCGCCGATGATACGGTCTACTGCGTCCATAAAATCCTGCTTGCCTACCGCCTTATGCTCGTTGCGCGCGGCGATGAGCGCTGCCTCGTTGCACACATTGGCGATGTCCGCACCCGAGAAACCCGGCGTCTGCTTTGCTAAGAAATCCACATCGAGGCTGTCGTCCAACTTCAGCGGCCGCAGGTGTACGCCGAATATCTCCTTGCGCTCCTGCAAGTCGGGCAACTCTACGTGTATCTGTCGGTCGAAGCGTCCTGCGCGGAGCAGTGCTGCGTCCAGCACATCCGCGCGGTTGGTCGCCGCAAGGATAATCACGCCGGAGTTTGTGCCGAAGCCGTCCATCTCGGTGAGCAACTGGTTGAGCGTGGATTCGCGCTCGTCGTTGCCGCCGCTCATCATCGCGTTCTTACCTCGCGCGCGTCCTATCGCGTCTATCTCGTCGATGAAGATGATAGACGGTGCTTTCTCTTTCGCTTGTCGGAAGAGGTCGCGCACTCGGCTTGCGCCGACGCCCACGAACATCTCCACGAAGTCGCTACCCGACATGGAGAAGAAAGGCACATCCGCTTCGCCTGCTACGGCTTTCGCCAGCAGGGTCTTACCCGTTCCCGGAGGACCTACCAGCAGCGCACCCTTGGGTATCTTACCGCCTAAGTCGGTGTATTTCTTCGGATTCTTCAGGAAAGCGACTATCTCTTGCACCTCTTGCTTCGCGCCGTACAAGCCCGCCACGTCTTTGAAGGTTACCTTGTCTTTCTTCTCTTTGTCATACACCTGTGCTTTCGCCTTGCCGACGCCGAAGATACCGCCGGCGCCGCCTGCTGCGGCACCCATGCCGCGGCTAATCCACACGAAGAAGAGAATCATCAGCGCAAAGGGCAGCACATTCACCAGTATCAGGTACCAATAGTCTTTTGACTTCTCGTAACGCACGTCTATCGCCACTTTGCCGGCAGCCTTGCGCGCGCTGTTCACGCCGTCGAGGTATTTCGAGAACTCCTCCACCGACGGAATCTGCGATGCGACCTCGCCTTTCGCCTGCTCGCCCTTGCCTTGGTCGCCAAACACCAATACATAACTCTGCGGCTTCACCAAGGCTTTCGCACGGTTATCATCGTACACCGTAATGTCTTTCACGGCGTCGTTCTCAATGTACGCTACAAACTTCGTGTAACTCAACTCTTTACTGGCAGCACTGCCTGTTTCATCGCCGAACATCCACATTGCCAGCAGAAAAAACGCTACACTATACAACAACCAACTCACCCAACGCCAGCGGTTGGGCTTCTGGTTGTTCGGCTTCATGTTCGGGAAATTGTTGTTAGAAGGATTAGGATTTTGTTCACTCATAATGTTATCGCTTCGCTTTGTAATAGGTAATTCGCCCTTTGGGCTGTAATAAGTAATATCTCGCCTCACTCGGTAATAAGTAATAGTTAATATCCCGCTGTGTATATTACTTATTACCTATTACGTTATTATATCTCTTTCACCACCCCGTCTTCCCAGAGGTGCTCAATATCGTAGTAGGCGCGGGGTTCACGCTGCATGATATGGACAAAAACTGTGCCATAATCCATTGCCACCCACTCTGCGTTCTCCATGCCTGCCACGCTCAGCGGATGCACATGCGTCTCGGTGCGCACATGGTCGTCCACCTCATCGGCGATGGCAGCCACCTGCGTGTTGCTGTTGCCTTCTGCTATCACCATAAACTCTGCAGGTGCCTCTTTAATCTTGCGCAAGTCTATGGTTACGATGCGTTCTCCCTTGCGATTTTGGATACCCTCAATAATCGTATCCACCAATTTCTCAGTACTAATCTCTGTCATATTTGTAAGGTTTTATATGTTGTGAGTGCCTTGTATGCCAACTATTCAGAGCATGGGCACTCACAATTCATCATTCATAATTCTTATCTTCGCTTTCGCTCCGAACGATTGTTTCATAATTAAATACATTTTCGCTTGCAAAGGTACAAAAATTATTCCAAATACACAAAATGTATTACAAATTATGCTATTCAGCGTTCATAAAGCAAGTTTTCCCAATAAAATATTTGGATAATATTTGAATATATTTGTTTATTTTCGTTTGTATTATTGTTTGTTTTTGTTTCTAATCATCACCATCATCCCCGCAAACGTCAGTGCAGCATTCAGCAGCAGCCGCTCGTGGGAGAAGACATAGCCGTTGAACCAAACTGCGGAGTGGGTATCGAGGATATAGGTGATTATCGGAGCTGCGATGGCTATCAGCGGGATCCACCGATCGCGCACCTGCCATTTTGTCAGTATCCCGAACGCAAACATACCTAACAGCGGACCGTAGGTGTAGCTCGCCACCAAGAACACCGTCTGTATCACTGAGTCATTGTTTAGCAAATGTATCACCATGATACACCCTGCCATCACCGCCGCCATGCAGAAATGCACAATGCCTAACTTGTTATAAGATTTGCTAATTTTCAAATTCCCTACAATGTCCACACTAAACGAAGTTGTCAATGCTGTTAGTGCGCCGCACGCAGACGAATAAGCAGAGGCAATGAAGCCGATGATAAATAGTACTCCCACTATCATCGGGAAATACCCGCCCGTAGCCAAATAGGGGAATACATCATCGGGATTCGTCGGCAAGGCTATTTGCATCGTAACGGCATACGCATATAGCAGATAGCCCAAAAAGAGAAACAACCCAATCACAACCACCTGCATACCTGCACCCAACAGGATATTCTTCTGACTATCTCGGTAGTTGGGGCAAGACAGCGTCCGCTGCATCATGTCTTGGTCAATACCCGTGGTGCCTATCAGCAGCACGATACCCGCCACAAACTGCTTCCAAAAATAGTTGCCGTCTTTTGGGTCATCAAAGTAAAACATCCGCGGCAACAAGGAGGTGCGGTCGGAAGTGTTATCCCGACAAGTCGGGAGCCGCACCATAGAGTCTGTCGCAGTAACAAATCCCTCCGGCAACGCCCGCAGAATAAACCAGATACACAACCCCACGGATCCCACCATACATATCGTCTTCAGCAAATCGGTCCATACCAGCGACTTCACTCCGCCACGGAATGTACACAGATACGCAATCCCCACTGCAAACAGCGCATTCGCCCAATAGGGTACACCAAGCGGCGCAAACACCAGCAGTTGCAGCACTTCTGTAACGATAAACAGCCGCACACTCGCTCCCAACATCTTGCTGATAAAGAAAAACCATGCCCCCGTCCTGTACGAATGCATGCCTAAACGCTGCTGCAAGTACTGATAGATAGAAGTCAGATTGTGTTTGTAGTAGAGCGGTACCAGTCCGTATGCCAACACCAACTGCCCCACCGTGAAGCCCAGCACCATCTGCATATACCCCCATCCGCTGGTGCCCACCATGCCCGGCACACTTACGAATGTAACACCCGACATCGCTGCTCCTATTGTGGACATCGCCACCAATAGCCAGTGGTTGCTGCGGTTGCCCGTATAGAATCCCGCGCTGTCCGCTTTCCGCCCCGCTGCATACGACACCGCAAACAGCAAAGCGAAATACGCAAAAATGATAGTAAGTACTAATATAGGAGACATACCCGACAGACTATTACTCTTCCCCTAACAAATCCGGTCGGCGTTCGCGGGTGTGGCGCAGCGACTCTTCGTAGAGCCACTCCTCTATCTTCGCCTGATGCCCCGAGAGCAGAATATCCGGCACTCGCCAGCCCTTATACTCCGCCGGGCGCGTATATACCCCGGGCTCCAACAAGCCATCTTGAAAACTATCCGACAGCGCACTCTCCACATCGCCTATCGCACCCGGCAGCAGGCGCACGATGGCGTCGGTCATGATTGCCGCCGGCATCTCGCCGCCCGTGAGTACAAAGTCGCCGATGGTGTATTCTTTGGTGATGAGATGGTCGCGCACACGCTGGTCCACGCCCTTGTAGTGCCCGCAGAGGATGATGATATTCTCCGCCAGCGACAAGCGGTTGGCTTCCTTCTGCGTGAAGCGCTCCCCGTCGGGCGCAGTGAAGATAATCTCATCGTAGTGTCGCTCAGAGGTCAGTTTGGTGATGACACGGTCGATAGGCTCTATCTGCAACACCATCCCTGCGCCAAAGCCGAACGCATAATCATCTACCTTGCGGTGTTTATCCAAGGTGTAGTCGCGCAGGTTATGCACATATATCTCAGCCAAACCCTTGTCCTTCGCCCGCTGCACGATAGAGTGGTTCAGCGGCGATTCCAGCAATTCCGGACAAGCAGAAATAATATCAATTCGCATAAAATGAACTTCGTGTTTGTTACTTCGTGTATTCAACTCCGCTTCGCTCCGTGTAATGAACTTTGTGTATTTAACTCCGCTTTGCTCCGCGTAGGAAACTTCGTGTAATTAACTTCGTGTATGGAACTCCGCTTCGCTCCGTGCAAGAAATTTAGTTTTGGTTACTCCGTGCATAGCCCCGAAGGGGCGAAATAATATAGCGTAGGGACTTGTCCCTACGTAACGGACGACCTCCATTACGCAAGCCCTGTAAGGGCGATATAACTAAACCATACGCACACTTTCTTACAGCCTCGCAGAGGCTTCCCTACACGGAGTTCTTTACAGCGCGCAGCGCTTTTGTACAGCCCCATAGGGGCTTTCTATGGCACAGGGTCGTAGCCGCTTCCTCCCCATGGATGACAGCGTAGGATACGCTTGATACCCAGCCAGCCGCCTTTGAAGATACCGTATTTCAGCACTGCCTCCACCATATACTGACTGCAAGTCGGCGTATAGCGACACGACGGTGGTGTCAAAGGCGAGATACAGTAGCGGTAGAAATACACCGGCAAAAGAAATATCTGTCGAATCAGTTTCTTCATGGTAAGGAGCATTAGCCTGATTTTTCCGATTATTCAGAGTCTTCCGATTATTCGGAAACTTCAGTCTGCGTTTTTATCGTTCTCATCGCTTTCCGCATCGCTTTCTCGATAACGGGCAACGGTTGCTCGGTCTTATCCATATAGTTGAACGCTATCTGATAGTGCCTATCCGTGGGCAGCAGGTCTTTCTGCGTGCGATAGGCTTCGCGCATCAGCCTGCGCATACGATTCCTATCCACAGCATGCTTGAAGAGCGACTTAGGTGCCCAGATGAGCACTTGCGTAGTGGCAGCCTCCGGCGTGGGCATATACGAAACGCGCAAGGGCCAAGCCACAAACCGCTTGCCCTCTTTATACAACGCTTGTATGCGCATCTGCCCGCATAGACGCTCACACTTATGGAAACTGCAATCAGGCATTATGCTTCTCTAAATAGTCGGCTATCGCGATGGGCAGCGACTGAAACTCTGCGGCAGGCATGGCTTTGATATCCACACGGAAACCCGCATCCTCCAATGCCTGCACTGTGCTCGCACCAAAGGCGGCTATCACGGTATCGCCTTGTTGCCACTCGGGGAAGTTCTCGCGGATAGAGCGCACACCGGCGGGAGTGAACAGCGCTATCATGTCGTAGTCAAACGGCTCGTCGCCCCATTGGGTGGAGACGGTGCGATACATCACCGCAGGCTTCACCTCTATCTTATGTTCCGCAAACATGTTTATCTGCTCCTCTGTGTGAATATCCGAGAGTACCATCAGGTATTTCTCATTCGGGCGGCGGTACATTGCCGGCAGCAGGTCTTCAAACTTATTCTTCTCCGAATAGAAGACCTTGCGCTTGCGAAACTGGATGAACTTTTGCAGGTAGTTACCCACGGTCTCAGAGATACAATAGTAGTGCATAGAGTCGGGCACATTCAGCCGCATCTCTTCACACAAACGGAAATAATGGTCTGCTCCCAACTTCGAGTTGAGTATCACTGCCGTGTAGTCCAGCGGATTGATATGCTGTTGGCGGAACTCGCGGGCGCTCAACCCTTCCACATGAATCAACTGACGAAACTCGCATGCTACACCAAACTGCTTTTCCAGCGCACTATATGGATTGCGCTCCGTGGCTGGACGAGGTTGGGAAATCAGAATTTTCTTTATCATGAAAATATATAGGTTAATGTGAGGAGGGGGAGTACCTCAATGGTTAGTATATATAGTAGCACATAGATGACAGAAGGAATACTGGTGAAGAACACGCGTACCCACTTGATAAACAGCACCAACCAGCACACGCTCATCATAACGCATAAGCCGATAGTGGTCAGTGCTTGGCTGCCAAAGTAGATAATCAGCAGCAGGAGAGGGTAGAGCACGCAGCAGATACTCGTGCTCACGTATGTATAGTGGGCAAACAGCGTAGCAAACTGGCGCGAGAGTTGAAAAGTGTAGTTGAGCAACAACGAGACAAGGTATTTCACCACCTCCATAGCAGCCACAGCACCCATAATCGTCATATAGCGGCTAAATAGGAATTCGCTGCCGTTTGCTTGCGTAGCGAGGTCGCTGTTGTAGGTAAATAGATAGATAGCCATTCCCACGATACCTGCTCTGAACACAAAGAGCAATGCTTGCCCGATATAGTTCATCGGCGAGTCGTTATACGACCGTTCCACCTTGCTGAATAGGCTCACGAACCCCTGACGAATCACGGCTGGCTGAAACACCCCCGCCAAGATTACGCAGATAGGCAACCCCAACATCACCCACGCCACCCACGGCGAAGAGAAAGGAGACAATATGTGCGATAGTGCATTGATAGTGGTCAGTGGTGTTTACGTTATTTACGTTGTTTCCGTATTTTACGTTGTTTCCGTTAATTTCGTATTGAGGACGCTCCGATAAAGTATGAGAGGCGACCTCCAACGACTCCCTCCCTTGTAGGGAGGGTTGGGGTGGGTCCTATTCTTTCCTCAACAAAAACAGTTTATCATTCCTCCGAACGGGTCTGTCCGTTTTCACAGCAAAAAGTGTGCCTTTCTGCACGCACTGCGCAGGTTCCCCCGCTTCATCGTGCAGGTCGTGCGCTACCAACTCGTATGCACCGGTGGTCTCCCCTGTGATAAGCAACTCATCGCCCTCTCTCAGTTCCGCCACGGCTTCCAGCGCGAACTCCGCCACGGAGATGTTCTTGAAATAGTTGGTACATTTGCCGGCATACACTTTCTTGCGCATGGCTTGGCTACCGTAGTGGTGAGTCCACTCGCCTAAGCGTTGCCCCTGATAGTACCCGTCCCAGAATCCGCGGTTGAACACCCGCGCCAGCCGCTCGTTCCAATCGGCTATCTTCGGCTCAATCACCGCGTCGTCGGCATACTCGCCTCGTTGCCATGCCTCCACTGCCTCGCGGTAGCAGCCTACTACTGTGGATACATATTCTGCCCCGCGAGCTCTGCCTTCAATCTTCAATACCCGCACACCCGCGTCCAGCATCTTATTGAGGAAATGGATGGTTTTCAGGTCTTTGGGCGACATGATATACTGATTATCCACTTCCAGTTCAAGGTCAGACTCTTTGTCTTTCACGATATAGCCGCGTCGGCAAACCTGCATACAAGCCCCGCGATTGGCGGAGTGGTTGAGGTTATTCAGGCTCAGGTAGCACTTCCCCGACACCGCCATGCACAGCGCGCCGTGGCAGAACATCTCGATGCACAACTCCTCCCCATGTGGACCGCATATATGTTGCTCCTCAATATCGCGGTGAATAGCCGCCACCTGCTCCATGTTCAGTTCACGCGCCAGCACCACTACATCCGCAAACTGTGCGTAGAAACGCAGTGCCTCGGTGTTGGCGATGTTCAGTTGGGTAGAGAGATGCACCTCCACGCCCTGTTGGTTGGCATATTGCATAGCGGCGATGTCGCTGGCTATTATGGCACTCACCCCCGCGGCTTTCGCATTATCCACTATCTCGCGCATCAGCGGCAAGTCTTCGGGGTACATCACCGTGTTGAGTGTCAAGTAGGTCTTCACCCCCGCCTCGCGGCAGATACCTACTATCTTGTGCATATCCTCCGTGGTGAAGTTGGCAGACGAGCGCGCCCGCATATTCAGGTGCTCAATGCCGAAATAGACGCTGGTGGCACCTGCCTGTATAGCAGCCGCCAACGACTCCCAGCACCCCACCGGCGCCATAATCTCAATATTGCTGTGAATAGCCTGCTCCATCTTCACGCTTTTATCAGATACTCCGCTATCTGCACGGCATTCAGCGCGGCACCTTTGCGTATCTGGTCGCTCACGCACCAGAAACTCAGTCCGTTAGGGTTGCTCAGGTCGCTGCGAACGCGCCCGATGAATACCTCGTCTTTTCCGCTCAAGAAAAGCGGCATCGGATATTCCTTCTCTGCGGGATTATCCATCAGCACACAGCCTTCCGAGGTCGCGAAAGCCTCTTTGGCTTCCTCCACGCTGACGGGTCGCTCCGTCTCCACCCACACGGCTTCCGAGTGGGCGCGCAACGAAGGCACACGCACGCAAGTGGCAGACACCTCGATGTCGGAGTGCATGATTTTGCGGGTCTCGTTGTACATCTTCATCTCCTCTTTGGTGTAACCGTTGTCGGTGAAGACATCTATCTGCGGAATGAGGTTGAATGCCAATTGGTAAGCGAACTTCTGCACCGTCGGCTCCTCGCCTGCCAGCACTTGCCGATACTGCTCTTCCAGTTCCGCCATCGCCTGTGCGCCTGCGCCGCTCGCTGCTTGATAGGTCGATACATGCACGCGGCGGATATGGCTCAACTGCTCTATGGCTTGCAGCGCTACCACCATCTGAATAGTCGTGCAGTTGGGGTTGGCAATGATATTTCGCGGACGGCAAAGCGCATCTGCCGCGTTCACCTCCGGCACCACCAGTGGCACATCCGTATCCATACGGAATGCCGATGAGTTATCTATCAGGATTGCACCGTGGCGAGTGATGTCCTCTGCATACTCACGCGAGACGGAAGCCCCCGCCGATGCAAATACAATGTCTATTCCTTTGAATGCGTCCCCATGCTCCAGCAACTCCACTTTCACTTCTTTCCCACAAAAACAATACGCGGTTCCTGCACTACGTGAGGAACCGAATAGCCGAAGTTCGGTAACGGGGAAGTGCCTTTCTGCCAGCACTTTCAGCAGCTCTTGCCCTACGGCGCCCGAAGCGCCTACTATCGCTACGTTCATAGATTTTCTTGTAGAACAAAGATTAAGGATGAAGGAACTTCACAGGATTAAGGATGAAGGACACAAGATAAAGGACTAAATAGTTACGGCTCCGAAAAATCAGAGACAATAGTAATCAGTCTTTTATCTTTCATCCTTTATCTTTTATCCGATAGGTTCTCCTTCATCCTTTATCCGAAAAATAAACTTATGCCAATGCAACAGTTACTTCGTCTGCTACCTCGAAGGTTACTTTACCCTCGCGTGCGAGCCAGCCAAGAGCCATGTTCAAGTCAGCCTCTTTCAGTTTGGTGGCTTTCTTCAGCGCTTTCGTGGTGAGCGCACCGCCTTGCAGTGCATTCCAGATCAAACCTGCGTTCTCACCGATTTTGCTTGTAATCATACGACAAATACCTTTAATTTAATTTGGTTATAGAGAGGACTATTCCTCCCATTTTTTGAACAGCATACTTGCGTTATGTCCGCCAAACCCGAAGGTGTTGGTCAGCGCATAGCGCAGGCTGCTATATTGTGCTTTGTTGAATGTTAGGTTGAGGCGATAGTCTATGTTCTCGTCCTCGTCTCCCTCCTCGTGGTTGATAGTCGGCGGCACGATGCCGTCGCGCAGAGCGAGCACGCATGCCAGTGCCTCCACGGCGCCCGTAGCCCCCAGCAGGTGCCCGGTCATTGACTTCGTGGAGTCGATACTCAGTTGGTAGGCATGCTCCCCGAACACAGCCTGAATGGCTTTCAGTTCGGCTATATCGCCCAATGGCGTGGAGGTGCCGTGCGTGTTGATATAATCCACCTCCGTTGGCTCAATCCCTGCATCCTCTATCGCCATCTTCATCACGCGTTGTGCCCCGTCTCCGCTCGGGTCGGGTGCCGTCAGGTGATACGCATCGGAGGTCATCCCCCCGCCTGCTACTTCCGCGTAAATCTTCGCCCCGCGCGCTTTCGCATGTTCCAATTCCTCTAAAATCAAACACCCTGCGCCTTCGCCTAACACAAACCCGTCTCGCGAAGCGGAGAAAGGTCTGCTTGCCGTCTCAGGCGAGTCGTTGCGGGTGGATAGCGCGTGCATAGCGTTGAAGCCTCCTATGCCGAGGCGGGTTACATCCGCGTCTGCGCCGCCTGTGATAATCACATCCGCGCGCCCGAGCCGTATCTGGTCGAAGGCCTGTAGCATAGCATGAGTGGACGAAGCGCATGCCGACGACACGGCAAAACTCATACCTTTCACCCCGTAGCGCAACGAGATATGCCCCGCGCCGATACTCAGAATGACTTTCGGAATATAGAAGGGGTTGAATCGTGGTGTCCCGTCGCCGCGGGCGAAGTCAAGGCTCTCGTTCTCGAACGACTGTAATCCGCCCATGCCGCTGCCCCATATCACGCCCGCTCCTGCTTCCGTGCATTGCCCGTTCTCATCCAGCAGCCCCGCGTCGCGCAACGCCTCATCGGCTGCTACCAGCGTGAACTGCGCATAACGGTCCAGTCGCCGAGCCTCTTTCTTATCCAGTATGGCGGAGGGGTCAAAGTCCTTCACCTCGCCTGCAAAACGGGTACGAAACAGCGTGGCGTCAAACTGCGTGATAGGTGCCACGCCGCTCTTGCCCGCCACCATGGCTTGCCACATCGCCGCCGCATTATTCCCTATCGGCGTTACCGCTCCTATGCCTGTTACTACTACGCGTTTCAAAACTATATCGTGAATTGTAAATTAAGAGTGGTCATGACCATTGGTCAGTTCCCGTGCACTCTTAATTCTTAATTCTTAATTCATAATTATCTACAAATACGCAAATCACGAGCGTCCCGAAAATCGGGATGCTCGTAAACAAAATTTCTGTTGGCGATTATGCCAGTGCTTGCTCAATGTACTTAATAGCGTCACCTACCGTCGTTACCTTTTGAGTATCCTCATCGGGAATCGAAATACCAAACTCTTTCTCAAACTCCATGATGAGTTCTACGGTGTCCAGAGAGTCAGCATTCAGGTCGGTTTGGAAGTTAGCCTCAAGAGTTACTTGGCTCTCATCCACACCCAATTTATCAACGATAATGGCGCGTACTTTCGATTCTACTTCAGACATTGTTATAATAATTTAGTTAATAATAATGATAATTCGTTATTTTTCTCCCTCCCTTCAAGGGGGGGGGGCGGGGAGGGTCCCCTTTTCTCAAATCGCCTGCAAAAGTACTGCTTTTTTTTGAAATACGCAAATTTTAGTCCAAATTTTCAGTACTTTGTAGTTGTTTTCCCTCAAAATGGACCACTATTTTCCCGATTTGCGCCCCCGCTTTACCCATTTGACACACGGGCACCTCCTTCCCGTCAAGGTTGCGAATACGCAGGTTGTCATACACTTTGTGGGTGTGTCCGCCTATCACGATATCGATATTCCGCGTCTGCGCCACCAGTTCCGTGTCGCAGCAGTCCTCGGGCTTGTCGGGGTAGGTACCCATATGGCTGAGACACACCACAAGGTCGCACCCTTTCGCCCGCAGTTCGTCTGCCGTCTGTTGCGCAATGGGGTAAGGCGCCTGATACGTTATCCCCGCGAAGTTCTTGGCGGCTATCAGGTTGTTCGGATACACGCCCAACCCGAATATCCCTATCTTTCGCCTGCCTCGCTTCACGATGGTGTAGGGCTTCACTATCCCTTCCAGCGCCGTCCCCGACACATCGTAGTTCGCGCACACCACCGCAAACTGCGCCTCCCGCAGCACTGCCGCCAGCGTGTCTATCCCGTTGTCAAACTCATGGTTACCCAGCGTAACGGCATCGTAGCCCATCCTGTTCAAGGCATCCACCTCCACGCGACCGTGGAAGAAATTGAAATAAGGCGTACCCTGACAGAAATCCCCTGCATCCACCAGCAGGATGTTATCTGCTGCGGCTCTTTGTTGCCCACCTTTCCTTCTCCCTCCCTTTCCGAGGTCCCCACAAGCAACGCGCAGTGAGGTGGTTTCAGGGAGGTAGGGGAGAGTCCCACTAATCCCTTCTATCACCGCCATGCGGGCAGCATAGCCGCCCCGCCCGTCGCTCTTTGCCTCCACTTGCGAGTGCGTGTCGTTGGTATGCAGAATCACCAACTCCGCCGCCTGCTCGCCACAGCCGCCAAGACCCAATGCCAGCGCACCAACCAATAACCAATTTCTCATCTGATACATATCGTGTGTTGTGTTTATCGCCTGCAAAGTTACTGCTTTTTGCCGACATACGCAAACCTTTCGCCCGAAAAAAGTACGGTTGCCAACTGCTTCCCCCGTTTTCAAGAGCAGTCTGTCTCCTGTAAATCTCGAAAACGACTCGAAAACGACTCGAAAACGACACGAAAAAAGGACGGCATCGAATAGAGCCAAAAAGCACACCCGAACCGCCCTTTTTCTAAACAATAACCTTCCCTCTAAACGTGCATGCAAGAAAAGCAAATACTTTCAAGCCCTCAAAGACTAATTTGGTTTTAGGTAATAAAATTAGGGCAATAATATACGAGTTGACCCCAATTGTTTGTCAAATGAAAGCCCCGAAGGGGCGACATAACTCAATTTTGTATCTACGGGTCAACATGTATATCATTGCCTAAATTAATGATTAATTACACGATAATTATATGTTAACGAGAAAAAAATATCTGAACAATTTTTGTTTGTTCTTGTCAAGTATTATTGTTCGTTTTTGTATATCGCCCCCCTATCTGTTCGACTTCCGTCGGTTGCATTCCTTGCACAGCATTTGGCAGTTGCTTGCTATCGTCCGCCCGCCTTTCGACCACGGTGTGATATGGTCGGCATCCATCTCCTCTATCTCGAAATGCCTGCCGCAGGCGGGGCAGATGCCCTGCTGCCGCTCATACACCTCGCGCCGCGTGTTGCCATCAAAGGCGCGAATGCCGAGGCAATGCTCATCGCGGGTGAAGATATAGCGGTAAATCCCTCGCTTGTTCTCCACGTCCGAATCTGCCATCAGCCGCGCCACT